>JARRJP010000046.1:16816-72595 GCA_037389025.1 Reinekea sp.
TTTTTTGAACAGACGTATATTAATAGCGCACCTGTTTCAAGAAATATTGAAACAAAATATACTAATCGAATTGTCATTTAAGGATGGGAAATGAGTGTCATTGATTTTCTGAAAGAAAAAAGTGATCGCCTGGCAAAAAGCCGGGATGAACTGATTGGTGCTTTAAATCCAAGTGTTCGCGGCTACGTCAATGAAGCACTCAATCTGGCTCGAAACAGTCAATGGTTCGGCTGGATAATGGATCACAAGCAATTAACATCCAATTCCGACAGCGCCATGACAGAACAATCTTGGCCGCTGGAAAACAATCGTCAGGCACAAACAGCACTGAACAGAATCAGTGCGACTATCGGCGAAACCACTTATATCAGTGACTGGATCACTATTGACCAGGAACGCATTGACCGATTCGCTGCTGTCACGGAAGATCAACAATGGATTCACACTGATCCTGAGCGCGCTGAAAAAGAATCGCCCTTTCGTTCCACAATTGCTCACGGTTTTTTAACCTTATCGATGATTCCCAAACTGATTGGAGTTGTGGATCCTGAAAACCCTCCGCATCCAGAAGCCAAAATGGTGGTTAACGTCGGCATGAATCAGGTGCGTTATCCTTATCCAGTCAAGGTTAACTCACGCATTCGCGCAACCAAAAAGGTTATTGATGTCACTCCGGTTCGACGAGGCCTTGAAGTGACTGAAGAAATCACCATCGAGATCGAAGGCTGTCGCCGCCCAGGCTGCGTTGCCGAAACCGTCTTGATGCTGTTTTTTTAACCTGAATCCGAGACTTCAGAGTGTATAAAGTCACGGATTCCGGTTGAACTCAGCACCTGAAGCCGAAGCTGATCCGCTCGTTACCACCATAATCCCGCCGGGTGGCAACATTGGCAAACCCTGCCTGCAACAACAATGCCCTCACCGCCTCGGCCTGTTGCCAGCCATGCTCCAGAAACAATCCACCACCGGGCTTTAATGCACTGACAGATTGGCGGATAATCACTTTGATATCAGCCAGCCCGTCGTCATCAGAAATCAATGCAGTCTTCGGTTCAAAACGTACATCACCCTGTTTCAAGTGCTCATCAGCAGCATCAATATAAGGCGGATTAGAAACGATTATATCCATTGACTGCGCCGTAACATCCTCAAGCCATGAACCAACACGACATTGCACCGGCAAGCGCAATTTAACAGCGTTGTCCTTTGCAAGTTCAACAGCGGACTCAATCCGGTCCACCGCTTCCACCACCCAGGCCGGGCGCTCACTTTGCAATGCTAAAGCAATGGCCCCAGTCCCCGTGCCGAGATCAATACAACGCCTGGACCCACCATCAAAATACTCAAGAACCGTTTCAACCAGCACTTCAGTATCAGGACGTGGAATCAAGGTGGCCGAAGTGGTTTGAATAGGCAATGACCAGAATTCGCGGACACCTACAATATACGCCACGGGCTGACCCTGTATGCGCGCATTCAGATATTGCTGAAAACGTAGCCGCTGATCGTCAGTCAGCTCTTTTTCCGGCCAGGCAAAAAGAAAGCTGCGCTCCTTTTCAAGTGCAGCACAGAGTAAGACTTCAACATCAACCAAATCGATTCCAGATTCGAGGCCTAATGCTTTGGCGGATTTAACAGTCAGGCTCACGCTTTCGCCATTTCGGCAAACAATTGCGCCTGATGCTCATTCATTAGCGGCTGCACAACCTGATCCAAAGCACCTTCAATCACTTCATCAAGTTTGTATAGTGTCAGGTTGATACGATGATCGGTCACTCGCCCCTGAGGAAAATTATAGGTACGAATACGCTCTGACCGGTCACCAGAACCCACCAGCGATTTACGTTGATCAGCCACTTCTTTTGCCGCCGCACTTTCCTGTGCATTCTTCAGTTTTGCAGCCAGCAGCGACATCGCACGCGCCTTATTTTTATGCTGTGAGCGTTCATCCTGACACTCAACAACAATACCGGTTGCTAAGTGGGTCAGACGAATCGCCGAATCGGTTCGGTTAACGTGCTGGCCACCAGCGCCAGAGGCTCGGAAGGTATCAATGCGTAAATCATTTCTATCAATTTCAATGGTTTCCAACTCGTCCGCCTCTGGCATGACGGCGACCGTACAGGCGGATGTGTGAATACGCCCCTGACTTTCCGTTTCCGGCACACGCTGCACCCGATGAGCACCGGACTCAAACTTCAGTTGCGAATAGACATTGGCACCACTCACCCGGGTGATGATTTCCTTGAAACCACCATGTTCACCTTCGTTGGCGGATACAACTTCAACCCGCCAGCCCATGCGTTCGGCAAAACGCGAATACATCCGAAACAGATCTCCGGAAAAAATCGCCGCTTCATCACCACCCGTTCCGGCCCTGATTTCAAGGAATACATTTTTTCCATCATTTGGATCCTTCGGCAACAGCAAAATCTGTAACTGCTCATCAAGCTCTTCCAAACGCCCCTGAGCCAGTTTCAACTCCTCTTTGCCCATGTCGCGCATATCGGCATCATCGTCATCGCACAATGAGCGCGCCTCTTCGATATCGGCCTCACATTGACGAAAGCTGGCAAAACACTTCACGATATCTTCAAGTTCAGCGTATTCCTGAGAGTATTTGCGGAAAATATCCTGGTTGGAAATCACATCAGGCTGCGATAACAGCATGCCCAATTCTTCATAACGCTCAGATAATTCAGTCAGTTTTATTCGAATGGATTCTTTCATTGGATTAGTCGTTCTGATCAAACATGCGCAAAGCGACATCTTTCACCAGGTCATCCCCCTGTTCCTGTGCACTGCGCAATGCCATTGTCGGGCCATGCATCAATTTATTGGTTATATTATGGGCAAGCTGGCGCATCACCTGTTGCGGATCATTACCGGCCTTTAATGCTCGCTCAGCCTTTTCAAGTTCTAGCTCCTTTATCGTTTTGGCCCGGCCACGAATAACCTTGATCGCTTCACCAGCAGATCGTGTCTGCAGGTTACTGACAAAGGATTCTGTCTGATCCCGGATAATATCCTTTGCCTGCACAGCGGCCTTTTCCCGAGAACGGAGATTGTCTTCAATCACCGTACGCAGATCATCAACGGTATACAGAAACACATCTGCAAGGTCAGCAACTTCCGTTTCAATATCGCGTGGCACTGCAATATCGACCATAAACATGGGCTTATGTTTGCGTTTCTTAAGAGCCCGTTCCACAACGCCTTTGCCAATCAAAGGCAACTGACTGGCGGTAGATGTAATCACGATATCCGCATTGGGCAGTTCATCCGGAATATCGGCTAACAGACAGGCATTAGCGTCAAATTCTTTTGCCAATGCTTCAGCACGTGCCAGCGTTCGATTGGCAATCGTCAGCTGGGAAACACCCTTTTCGCGTAAATGCCTGGCCACCAGATCAATTGTCTCTCCTGCCCCGACTAATAAAGCACGGCACTTTTGAAGATCTGAAAAAATCCGAGTGGACAGGCTGACCGCCGCAAAAGCAATACTGACAGCATTCTCACCAATGGCCGTTTCGGTTCTGACTTTTTTAGCGACCTTAAAGCTGTGCTGAAACAAATAATTGAGCATGGACCCCACGGTATGATGCTCATTGGCGACTGAGTATGCCGACTTCAACTGTCCCAGAATCTGCGGCTCACCCAACACCATACTGTCGAGTCCAGCAGCGACATTACTGATGTGGTCAATAACATCCCTATCAGTATAAATGTAGATACTGTGCTTTAACTGCTCCAGCTCCAGATGATGCAGACCCGCCAGCCAGGTCAGCAGTGACTGCGCTGCCTGTTCCGGGTTTTCTGCCTCACAATAGATTTCACTACGGTTACAGGTTGAAAGAATGACTGACTCATTTACACCGGGCAGTTGCAATACGGACTGCAACGACTCTGACATAGTCTCTGGCGTAAAGCTGACTTTCTCTCTGATGTCAACGCTTGCCGTATTGTGATTGATACCGATGGTCAAAAATGACATGCAGAAGGAAGCACCTCAATTGTGTAAAAACGCAGTATTCTAACGACTTTGCAAAATTTAGGCGACAACGACTATGCTACTATCCTGCTGTTGTTCATGAAACCATACAAAAAATTCGGGAAGTTAATGACACCTGTACTGAAACCCATGTTGTTTGGCCTGTTCAGCGCTGGACTGATCTCCGCCTGCAGCCACATGGCCACTGGGCCTGAATCCGCAAACACAGCTCCCAAGGAGACTGAAAAATAAGTTACCCTCGCATCTGAAAAACCGGCTCCGGAAAACCAAAAAATTGATCTGACTGGTGAAAGCCTGTTTCAATTACTGCTGGCAGAAATGTCTGTTAACCGGCGCGACTATGCCACAGCGGCGGTGCTTTACGGCGAGGTTGGCGAAAATTACAACAGTGTTGATGCCTTAGCACGTGCCGCAGCTTTAAATCAGACGATCGGGCAATTTGATGCCATGCATCGTCAAGCACTGCAATGGCATTCACTGCGACCGAATGACGAGCGAGCATTGCAAGCTGTTATTCTGTCATCCGCTGTGACCGGTGATGTCCAGCTTGCCATAGACAATCTGACTTACTGGCTGAATATGAATCATCAGGCCGATACCAGCATTCTGGCACCGGCAGTTGACAGGATGGATGAATCGGAACGGGCAGAGCTGACTAAAGCGTTGGATGACTTGCAGCCTAAGTACCCCAAATCGGCTTCACTCTACTACACCCGCAGCCGTCTCTATTACGCTGCTGAGGATGTCAACAAGGCCGCTGAACTGGCTCAGAAATCAATAAATCTCGATAAAAATCTGCCTGCCAGCCTGCTTTATTTTCAAGTACTGCAGGATCAGGAAAAGCCTGAAGAAGCCAAAAAAGTCATTAAAAGTTTGCTCAACACGCATCCAGACAATATTCAGGTCGCTATTCAATACACCCGATACATCTATCGTTATGAACCTGATAATCTGGCTGAACTGGAAGTGATGCACAACCAGTTTGGCCGCGACCCAGTCATCGCCAGAACCTATGCCCGAGCTGCCTTTGATCAACACGTCTATGACGCGGCTCAGGCGGTTTATCAGCATCTGCTGGAACTCGGATATGACAATGAATCGCACTATTATCTTGGCCGCATCGATCTTATCAATGAAATGAATGAGTCTGCTGCCAATCATTTTGATGCTGTACAACAACCACCATACCTGGCTTCAGCACTCGCCGAATGGGTCAGTATGGCACGGGCCGAAGACGAGGCCCGGTTGATAGAAAAACTGGACCAAAGCAAATCTTTTTTCCCAGCCTCGGCAACTATCTTCTGGCGGTTACAATCGAGCTACTACCATTTGCTCGATCAGCCTGAGAAGGCCTGGACAACACTGGAAAACGCATTAGACAGCTATCCAGACAATACCTATCTCCTGTATGAACAAGCCATGCTGGCCGCCAGTCTGAATCGCTTTTCTGTTATGGAAACCAACCTCAGTGAAATACTGGAGCTGGAGCCGGATAACATCAATGCGATGAACGCCTTGGGTTACACCTGGGTTGATCTGGACAAAAATCTGCCGCAAGCAAATGACTACATCGAAAAAGCACTGACTGCCGAACCATCGAATCCGGCTTTTCAAGACTCCAAAGGCTGGTATCTATATCGAGTCGGCAAACTTGAGGAAGCACTGGACTGGTTGCAGAAAGCCTATGCCCAAATGAAAAATGATGAAGTTGCAGCCCATATTGCGGAAGTATTGTGGTCACTTGACCGTCAGGAAGAAGCGAAAAACTATCTGAATGACATTCATCAACTGAACCCAACAAGCAAGTATCTGGATTACCTGAATGATCTTTTCGATCAGTAAAGTGATATTGCGCCAGTCCTTATTACTACTGGTGCTGCTGCAACTGACCGGCTGCGCTCTGTTTCAGAAAAACAGTCTGCCCGATACCGGAGACTGGGCGTTCAAAGGCAAAATGGCCATTCGTAATGAAAAAGAAGCCAGTAGCTTCAATGTCACCTGGGTGCAGCAAGGTCTGTTTTACCGGATAATCCTGTCTGGCCCACTGAGACAGGGCGAAATGACCATAGAAGGCCAACCTGGGAATGTAGTTCTGACATCAGGTAAAGATACTTATCACGCCAACTCATTGAATCAGCTAGTTTATGAATTAACGGAACTTGAACTCCCATTGGATCATATTTCCTATTGGGTACGTGGCTTGGCAATGCCTGGCGAAAAGGCATCGATCTCAACCAGCGAGTCAGGTCAGATTAATCTGATCGAACAGGCTGGCTGGCTGGTTTCCTATAACGACTACTTTACGGATCAATCAGCGTTACCACGCAAACTCTCTTTTGTTCGAGAGCAAAGCAGCGGCAAGCTCTTTATCCGTGAATGGAACATCCAAACCAACTGAGTTCTGAGTGTGACCTCAACAATTCTGACTTTACCGGCTCCTGCCAAACTTAACCTGTTCCTGCATATTGTTGGTCGTCGCCAGGATGGTTACCACGAACTGCAGACTATCTTCCAGATTCTTGACCTCTGCGACACCATGCAATTTCAAAAAAAGGAGAACAGCGGACTGACTTTCCGCTGCTCCGATCCAGCACTGGAAACCGATGATAATCTGGTCATTCGTGCAGTACGCGCACTGGAAGAGATCTCAGAGCAGACCCTCAATGTCGACATCTATCTGGATAAAAAATTACCGCTTGGCGGTGGCATCGGCGGCGGTAGTTCGGATTGTGCTACGACACTGCTGGCACTGAACCATCTGTTTGACCTGAGGCTTGCAACGCAACAGTTGCTGATGCTAGGTAAAGCGTTGGGTGCGGATGTTCCGGTCTTTATTCATGGCAGAACCACCTGGGCAGAAGGGATTGGCGAGAAGCTGACCGATATTGAACTGCCAGACGCTCACTATGTCCTGGTACATCCCAACGAACATGTTTCGACTGCGGCACTGTTCAATCACCCTGAATTGACACGCGATACACCACTCAGCACAATACGCCCCGCGCTCGCTGAGACGGGGCGAAACGACTTTGAGCAACTGATCAGAAAGCTGTATCCAAGCATTGATCAGGCTTTTCAAAACTGCCGCCAGTTTGGCTCACCAAGACTGACCGGCACCGGAGCCTGTTTTTTTATTCAGGTGCCGGATGAAAGTGCCGCCAGAGAATCTGCTGAAACCATACAACAACAATTCCCGTCGCTGACAACCTGGGCGACTCGGTCTGTATCGGTTTCTACCGTTTTTCAGCAACTCAGTAATCGCTAACAAAAACACTTGTGGATCACTCCACGCCAAGCCAGTCAAAGAAGGGTAAACACTGTGTCCAGAATGATGGTCTTTACCGGGAATGCCAATCCCGACCTCGCCGCCAAAGTTGTTGATCGTCTGGGTATCCCGTTGGGAGATACCGAAATTGGAAAATTCAGCGATGGCGAAATTGCTGTTGATATTACAGAAAACGTCCGAGGTGGTGACGTATTCATCATTCAACCGACCTGTGCACCTACGAATGACAACCTTATGGAAATCATATTCATGGCGGATGCACTGCGTCGGGCTTCGGCCGGCCGAATTACAGCTGTAATCCCCTACTTTGGTTATGCACGCCAGGATCGTCGACCACGTTCTTCTCGTACCCCGATTTCCGCCAAAGCCATTGCTGATATGCTGACCGTTGTCGGCATTGACCGTATTCTGACGGTCGATCTGCACGCTGAACAGATTCAGGGCTTCTTTAGCATCCCGGTTGATAATATCTATGGCTCACCGATTCTGCTTGATGATATCCAGAAACAGGGCTATGAGAATATGGTTATCGTTTCGCCTGATGTTGGTGGTGTTGTTCGAGCCCGAGCAATAGCTAAACAACTTGGTGCTGATCTGGCAATTATCGATAAGCGGCGCCCCCAGGCCAATCAGGCTGAAGTGATGAACATTATCGGCGATGTAGAAGGCCGCACCTGTATTTTGGTTGATGACATGGTCGACACGGCCGGGACACTCTGTCAGGCTGCGGATGCTCTAAGTCGCTTTGGCGCAACAAAGGTTGTCGCTTATGCCACTCACCCTGTACTCAGCGGCCCAGCGGTCGATCGCATAAACAACAGCATGCTCGAACTGGTGGTCGCCGATACCATCCCACTCTCGCCTGCCGCCAGGAATTGTGATAGCATCCGCCAGCTTTCGCTGTCAGGGGTGCTTGCAGAAGCTATCCGACGTGTCAGCAACGAAGAATCCATTAGTGCAATGTTTCGTTAATTCGCGACATATTCATCACTGATCGATACTGTTTCGATCAAAATATGGAATTCTACTTTTTATAGAAACTCAGGCAGCATTGGTCGCAAATGCTGCTTGTTTTATTTTTGGAGCATTAAAAATGTCTGGAATTTTTGAAATCAATGCCGTTCTGCGCGAAGAGTTGGGGAAAGGTGCGAGCCGCCGCCTGCGTCGTGAAAAGAAGGTACCTGCTGTTATCTACGGTGGCAGCAAGAGCACGGAACCTCAGAGTCTGACATTGGAACTGAAAGAACTCATCAAAGCACTTGAGAATGAAGCATTTTATTCTCATGTTCTGACTGTCAACATTGAAGGCAAAGTAGAACAAGCCCTGTTAATGGACATGCAGCGTCATCCATCAACCGGTTTCCCAATGCATGTTGACTTTGAACGCGTTAACGAATCAACCGTTGTTCATAAGCAAATCCCACTGCACTTCATTGGTGAGGAAAAAGTCGCCAAAGCTGGCTGTACTGTTCAGCACGTTCAGTCCTCTGTCGAAATTACTTGTAAAGTAGGCGATCTGCCTGAGTTTATTGAAGTAGACGTGGCCGGGTTGGAACTTGGCGCAATTCTGCACTTGTCTGAACTGAATCTGCCAAAAGGTGTGGCACTGGTTGAACTGAACAAAGGCGAAGAGCATGACGCGCCTGTCGTTTCAGTTCTGAAAGCCGGTGGTGCAGCAGCAGATGAAGAAGGCGAAGAAGCAGCAGAATAAGTACTATCTGCTTCAGACAAAAAAGGGCCCTGGAGGCCCTTTTTTTCCCGGGCGCTCAATATGATCAAACCCGTCACAATGCAGGCTTCGATTATGTTGACACTCTGGCTGAACACTACAATGGGTTATGGAAAAACGAGGCCAAATACAAAGCTGAGGTCTGCCAGATTCTATTGCAAGGCGAAAAAATCTGGCTGATGAAACCTCTGACTTATATGAACCGCAGTGGTCAATCTGTCGCCCCGTTTGCCCGTTTCTACAATATTCCCGTTGAAAACATTCTGGTGGCCCATGACGAGCTGGATATTGCACCCGGCAGTGCTCGCTTCAAGAAGGCTGGCGGACATGGTGGACACAATGGATTGAGGGACATCATCTCGCAGATGGGCAACAATAAAGACTTCTACCGTTTGCGACTTGGCATAGGTCATCCTGGGAACGCCAGGGACGTTTCTGATTACGTCCTATCCAAAGCGCGCCCTGAAGACCGTATCAGCCTTGGCCGGGTAATTGATTGCGCCATAGAAAACACCGCACTGGCGGTAAAGGGTCAATGGTCGAAGGCCATGAACCAATTACACAGCTTTAAAGCCGAATAGTATTTTTTGGAGAAACATTATTATGGGTATTAAATGTGGCATCGTCGGTTTGCCAAATGTAGGCAAGTCCACACTATTCAATGCGCTGACTCAAGCTGGAATCGATGCTGAAAACTTTCCGTTTTGCACCATCGAACCCAATACCGGTGTTGTCCCGGTTCCTGATCCACGCCAAGACAAAATCGCTGAGATCGTCAAACCACAGCGTATCCTGCCGACCACCATGGAGTTTGTCGATATTGCCGGTCTGGTCGCTGGGGCATCCAAAGGAGAGGGACTGGGTAACCAGTTTCTGGCCAATATCCGCGAAACCGATGCCATTGCACACGTTGTGCGCTGCTTCGATAACGATAACGTTATTCACGTTGCCAATACAGTTGATCCTGCTTCTGACATAGAAGTTATCAATACCGAACTGGCTCTGGCCGATCTTGACAGCGTTGAGAAACAACTGATCAAACTCCAGAAAAAAGCCAAAGGCCAGGATAAAGAAGCCAAGCGATTGGTTGATCTGCTGGAAAAGATCAAACCGGTACTGGATGAAGCCAAACCTGTACGCTCGGTTGAGCTGAGCGATGATGAAAAAGCCGATCTGAAACAATTCAACCTGCTGACAACAAAGCCTACCCTTTACATCGCCAACGTTAATGAAGACGGCTTTGAAAACAACCCCTATCTGGACAAAGTTCACGCCATTGCCGAACAGGAAAACGCTGAAGTTGTTGCTATCTGTAACAAACTGGAAAGCGAAATTGTAGAGTTGGAAGACGAAGAAAAAGCCGAATTCCTGACCGACCTGGGTATGGAGGAGCCGGGCCTGAACCGGGTTATTCGAGCTGCCTATAAACTGCTGGGTTTACAGACTTTCTTCACCGCTGGCGTTAAAGAAGTCCGCGCCTGGACAGTCAAAATCGGCGCCACCGCGCCGAATGCAGCGGGTGTCATTCATACTGATTTCGAAAAGGGATTTATCCGTTCAGAAACCATTGCCTACAATGACTTCATCCAATACAACGGTGAAGCTGGCGCTAAAGAAGCAGGTAAATGGCGGCTGGAAGGTAAGGAGTACATCGTAAAAGATGGCGATGTTATGCACTTCCGCTTCAACGTATAAATAATTGCGAAAAAAGCTCTTCGGAGCTTTTTTGCATTCGATATAATTCAAAACAAGCCTGCTGAGCACAATTCAGCTACAGTAGCAGAACTCCCAACAAAAAAGGTGCGCTATGACGATCACTACCGAGATGTTGAATGAAATGAATATCCTGCTGCAATTTCCAGAAAATTCGATGATGAAAGGCATTAAAATTCATAATGATGCTGACCCCGAATTGATCAACGCAACAAAAAGGCTCTATGACAAAGGCCTGATTGATCAACCTGATGGTGGTTACCTGACTGATGCAGGTATTGAACTTCATGAACATCTCAGAGTCTTGAACAGCGCGTTACGTTCTTGATTTCATAACCTTTCCAGCCTGGCTGAATGAGTTTGTCCAGGCTAAAACCTGAATCCGTAACTCCATAGCTCAGTGCGCAAGCCATTGATTCCTCTTTGCTTCCCAAAAATTGGGGTGAACCTATGGGTGCACCTGCAATTTTTGAAAAACAAATAGAAATCAAGCTCTTGGTCTATAGTGAAAATACAAAATTCACTGTAGAACCTTATGCCGCAATATACCGACAACAAACCTTCACATTATATCAGCCCGGGAATGCCCGAGCTAAAGCTTGGCAAAACCACTTCTTTTTTTGAATTCTGGCCCACCTGGCTAATGTACATCCCGGTTGTTCTGCAATGGCTGATTCTGGCCTTACGCCATCGCTCGTTGACACTGCCATTGATTGCCAATCCCCAGATACCACTGTCCGGCATGGTCGGGGTCTCCAAAAGCGAGATTCTGGCGCAGGCAAAGGACGAACTGGAACAGACTATTCTTCCGTGGATGGTATACCAAAAGACCGATGCACCGCTCTTCAAACAATGGCAACAATTAGAGCAGGAAATGGAACGTAAAGGCTTTCAATTTCCTCTGGTCTGCAAACCGGATATTGGTTGTCGCGGTGTCGGTGTCAAACTGGTTCACAATAGCGAAGCGCTGCAAAACTGTCTCAGTCATTACAACGTTGGCTCCAGCCTGATGCTGCAAAAGCTCAGTGATTTTGAGCCGGAAGTCGGAATTTATTTTGTTCGTCAACCCGATGCAAGCCAGGGTCAGATTACTTCAATGGCACTTAAATATATGCCTTATGTTGTCGGCGATGGACAACACACCTTCGGTGAATTGATCGAACAGGATGAACGTGCCGGGCCATTGGTTCACCTCTACCAAAAACGTCATCAAAAGCGTTGGAACGATATTGTTCCCCAAGGCCAGCCCGTTCGACTGGTGTTTTCCGCCAGTCACAGTAAAGGTGCTATCTTCAAGGATGCTCATCATCTGATCACACCGGAACTGACACAAAAACTCAACACATTAATGAAACAGTTACCGGACTTTCACTACGGTCGCCTGGACGTGAAATTTCAGGATGCTGACAGCCTGAAAGCTGGTCAAACACTACAGATTGTCGAAATCAACGCGGCCAGTTCAGAGTCACTGCATATCTGGGACAGCAATACCGACATTAAAGAAGCTATGCATTCATTGCTCTTGCAATACCGCACCTTATTTAGCATCGGTGCTGCAAACAGGAACAAGGGTTTTACACCACCTGGAATCGTTGAGCTGATTCGACGATGGCGACTGGAGCGCAAACTGACCCAATATTATCCGGAGACTGATTAAGATGACGAGGCAAAACAATCCATTCCGCCTGAACATTCGGAACAATGTCATGGCCAAAGTTATAGAAAACGCTCTAAGTCTTTCGCCATTAGCAGAAAAGTATGATCACCGTCCTGCCGACGCAACCCCGGAAGAGTTTCTGGACTACACCATGGACTCGCTGTCTTGTTCTTTATCTCTGGACGGCTGCTCACTGCACAGCGAAATTCCAGAACAAGGGCCTGTGATTGTTGTGGCAAACCATCCATTTGGCGGCATCGAAGGCGTCATGCTGACACGAGCGCTGCTTGCGATACGCTCAGATACACGCGTTCTTACCAATCAGATGCTCTCAGGTATTCCAGAGCTGGCACCGGTTTTCTTTGGTGTCGATGTACTTGGAGAAAAAACTGCGCACCGAAATACAGCCAGCGTTCGCTCGGCGGCAAAGCATTTGCAATCAAGTGGGCTGCTACTGGTTTTTCCTGCAGGTCAGGTCAGCTCAATGTCCTGGCGATCAAAGCAGGTGCTCGACAGACAATGGAATCCGATGATTGGTCGGCTGGCCCAAAAATATGAAGCGACCTGCGTACCTGTTTACGTGCATGGTCAGAATCCATTTTACTTCCAGGTAGCTGGATTAATTCACCCACGTTTGCGCACAGCACTACTGCCGCGCCAGCTCAGCAACAAAGTGGAACAGACCATTCAAATGACTGTCGGCCAAGCGATAAATCCAAGCGAATTGCGCAATCTGGAATCGGCTGAATCGGTAACGGATGCATTGAGATTATCGACATACCTGTTGGCGTCAACACTAAGTGAAGTGCCGCACCAGGCGTTTGAAAATCTGCCGCCGACGGATCAACAAAATCTGAAGCCTGGTGTCATAAAAGCACTCGCTGAGCTTGAGGACTGCAAGCTGATCAGTAAAGGAGAGTTTGATGTTTATTGCGCACCCTTTGATCGACTTGGGGATATTTTTGAGTTACTTGCCATTGCACGTGAAACCACTTTTCGAGCCGTTGGTGAAGGTACCGGCAAGGAAAAAGACTCTGACCAATACGACCCCATCTATCATCATCTGTTTATCTGGGATCGAGAAAAACAAGCGATTGTGGGCGGCTATCGTCTTGGAGAAACCCACAAAATAATTCAGCAGCATGGCGTGAAAGCACTCTACAGCCGAAGCCTGTATCGCTACGATGCTCGCTACATTCAGTCATTAGGCTCTGCATTGGAAGTTGGTCGTTCTTTTGTCACACCGGCTTATCAGCGACACTCATCAGCGCTGGATTTATTATGGCGAGGCATTGGTCATTTTGTCGTTTGTAATCCGCAATATCGAATTCTCTTTGGCTGTGTCAGCATTTCTTCTGAACATTCTGAAAAAGCCCGCGCCTTTATTTCAGACGCCATGATGGAAAGTTTTCGCGCAGAACAAAAATTTTTAGAAAACGTGAAACCTATGATACCGCTCAAGGTCAAAGGAAAAGTATGGTCAGCGAAGATGCTTGCTTCAATTCGAGACATCAGCGTCTTTAATAAACTGGTTGGGCAATGTGATCCAGGAAAATCGATTCCTGTTCTGCTAAGACATTACCTGGCCCTGAACGGTCGCTTTGTCGGCTTTTCAGTCAATAAAGGTTTTAACGATTCATTGGATGGGCTGATTCTGGTGGATCTACACAAAATGCCGACACGCTATTTAACACGTTATTTAGGTAAAGAAGGTTCAACCGCCTACTTGAACTACAAGGATAATCATGAATCCACTTTGCACTGCTAACATTGAGGTTCTGGATCAACTTAAAGAGTTGATTGAACTGACATCAAACTGCTATTTGCCCAAACCTGGCAGCCCACATGCCGGTATTGGTCAGCACGCACGACATATACTCGACCATTATCGTGCACTTAAAAAAGGCTTGCCGGACTCTGTAATCGACTACAACCTGCGTAGCCGAAACAGCCCAGAAGAACGTTCACCAACGGAAGGTATTTCGCAAGTGAATGAATTGACTGACTGGTTACACTCGATTGAACTCAACACCAAACAATCGATAGAAATCATATCGGAAATCAGCGTGCAACAAACTGAGATTCTAAGCATGGGTTCAACCGTTGAGCGCGAATTACTGTACCTGATCAATCACTCGATTCACCATATGGCACTGGCATCAGTACTGGCAACCAGTATGGGGGTTGCAGTACCTCGTTACATTGGTCTTGCACCCGGTACCGCAAGTTACGAACGAACAAAGCAAACCACAGCGGAACATAGACATGCTTAAGAAAATCATGTTTGGCATTTCACTACTAATGGCAAACGTTACCGCCTGGGCGATTGATCCGGTATTCACAACCTGGTACAACAATCTGGCCATTCGCGGTTATGACCCAGTGGCCTATTTTACAGAGAATAAACCGATTGAAGGCAAGGAATCTTATGAATATAACTGGCATGGTGCCACCTGGCGCTTTGCATCAAAAAGCAATCTGGAAATGTTTAAAACTGAACCGGAAAAATACTCACCGCAATATGGAGGGTACTGTGCTTACGCGGTGGCGAACAATAGTACCGCCAGTATCGACCCAACTCAGTTTTCAATTGTTGATGGCAAACTCTATCTCAATTACAACAAAAAAATTCAGCAGAAGTGGCTGGAAAAACAGCCACAATATATTAAGCAGGCTGACCAGAACTGGCCAAATCTACTTGACGAAAAATAGACTTTTCATTTGAACGAAAGAGAAACCACCTTTCTGGACAGGCACTAATTAACCTTCGTAAGCTCGGGTTACTTCCATAAAAGCTTCAATCCATTTTGGATTAAACTGAACTCCTGAAAACCGATTCAGCTCCAAGACAGCGCGCATGAATGGCCGTCTGCGGCTCACTGTTTTTGAGTAGCCGTAAGCAATGGTTTCAAAGGCATGAACAATGCCAAGAAATTGGCCACCGGTGCAGATTTCTGTTCCCTTTAAACCAAGTGGATAACCCGAACCGTCATAGTGCTCCTGATGATGATCAATAATACGCTTTGCCTCACGCCAGTTGGGAAATGAAGACATCAAGCGACTGGCAACCCAGACATGCTCCTGAATCAAACGACTTTCCGCCTCAGTCAACTGTTCTCTCTTCAACAGAATTGAAGCGGGCAGCATGGACATACTGATATCATGCACACAAGCCGCAATAAACAACTGTACTGGTTCCACCGGTTGGCCGGTATAGTCATTCAGCGCCATCAAATAGCCCAATACCCGTTCCAAACGACCATGCCAGAATGCCGCTCTGCTTTGCGAGTGCTCAGCTAATGACAAGATATAAAGCAAGTCTGCATTTGAAGGAATCTGATACTGCTTCAACAGCAACTCACCAGGATGCTCTGAGGATTCTGTCGGCTCTGGCCAGGATTTCGGGTCGAGCAGATATAGGGCATTAATCAGCATCGCATCGCGCTGATCAGCTTTAACCTCGGTCAACTGTTGTATCTGTTCTTCAACCATTTGAAATAATGGCTCGTCATAGTCCACTGACAAATCCGTTTTCAACTGATTCAAGAACTCCGTACAGCGATCCATCACCAGTAATACCAGATCACCAAGACCAGCCTGGAAATCTATTGTGTCTGAACGAACCATATCCAGCACGGTTTCCAATTGCTGAAGAAAATTCACCAGCGGAGTAATCGCCAATAACCCACAGTTACCTTTGATGGTATGGACAGATCGAAACAACTCATTCAGTGTATTGGCATCTGTTGGATCGGATTCCAGCGACAGTATATTTTTTTCGATTAACGCATAAAGATCCTGGTAATCGCGGATGAAGTCCTGAACGATATCAATATCGTCCATCTGGTATTCAAATAAAGCCATAATAAGGAATCTGTGAGTGATTTATTGTTAGTATAGATATCGGCTGTTAATTGCAATATTTAAACCCGAGTTCACAGATGAGAAACTCAAAAGCTCACCAAAGCCAACTGATGATGGCATTGGAAGGTTATCAGGAGCTTGAAGCAATATTGCTGGCCGAAGCAGTAAAGTCGAAACCTGAATCCGTGACCTCTTCAGCGGATGCAGGGTGTAAGCGCTTGATTTCTATTTGTTTTTCAAAAATTGCAGGTGCCCCCATAGGTTCACCCCAATTTTTGGCAAGCAAAGAGGAATCAATGGCTTGCGCACTGCGCCGCTATGGAGTCACGGATTCAGGCGGCACCACCAATCAACGCCACATTAATGCCCTTCGCCTGCAAGGCATCAAACAGTTCGCGCTGAGGCTCCTGCCCGGCACAGACAATAATATGATCAACCGGCAAGACCTGCGCTTCATCACCAATACGGATATGCAGGCCGTCATCAGACACTTTTTCATAGCTGACACCAGAAAGCATGTTAACGCCCTTGTGTTTCAGTGCAGTGCGATGAATCCAACCAGTGGTTTTACCCAGCTTGGCGCCAACTTTCGAAGTTTTACGCTGCATTAAAAAAACATGGCGCTTTGCTGGTACTATTTCAGCAGGCTGCAAACCACCGGCATGAGAAACCTGAGTATCAACACCCCACTCGGCTAAAAATTCATTTGGTGTCTGCGCCTGATCAGGATTTTCATGTACCAGATACTCTGCGGTGTCAAAACCTATGCCGCCAGCGCCGATGATGGCAACCTTCTGACCAACTGGCTTTTTATCACGTATAACGTCGAGATAAGTCAGAACCTTTTCATGCTCAATACCTGGAATATCCAGTTGGCGCGGTGAAATACCAGTTGCCAGAATCACATGATCAAAACCCTCTGCGTGCAGATCATCAGCGCTGACTCGTTGGTTCAGACGAACCTCAACCTGTTGTTTTTTCAACTGCGCATCAAAATAGCGCAGCGTTTCATAAAATTCCTCTTTTCCGGGAATCTGCTTGGCGATGTTAAATTGCCCGCCTATTTTGTCAGCACTGTCAAACAGGACAACGTCATGCCCTCTTTGCGCAGCAGTCACGGCAAACGCAAGACCAGCCGGTCCGGCACCGACAACGGCAACCCGCTTCTTCGTCGTCGCAGGTGTCAGTATCAGACGGGTTTCATTACAGGCATAAGGATTCACCAGACAGGACACTTCACCGCCGGAGAACACATGGTCAAGACAGGCCTGGTTACAGGCAATACAGGTATTGATTTCCTCAGCCTTACCAGCGGCGGCCTTATTAACGAAATCCGGGTCTGCCAGCATGGGCCGTGCCATTGAAACCATATCGGCCTGACCTGAAGCGATAATCGCTTCACCGACTTCCGGCACGTTGATCCGGTTGGTGGTGATCAACGGTACGGACAGCTCCTGCTTCATTCGTTCCGTCACCGTCACAAAGGCCGCCCTTGGTACGCAGGTGGCAATAGTCGGTATCCGTGCTTCGTGCCAGCCAATGCCGGTATTGATGATGGTCGCACCTGACTTTTCGATGGCCTTGCCCAGTTGAACCACCTCGTCCCAGGTACTGCCGTCCTCTACCAGGTCAAGCATCGACAGACGATAAATGATAATAAACTGCTCGCCTACGGCCTCACGAACACGGCGCACCACCTCGATAGGCAGACGAATACGGTTCTCATAACTGCCGCCCCATTCGTCAGTACGGTGGTTGGTGCGCTTACAGATAAACTGATTCAGAAAATAACCTTCTGAGCCCATGATCTCGACACCGTCATAACCGGCTTGCTGAGCCAGTTGCGCGCAGTTCACAAAATCCTGAATCTGCTTTTCAATTCCTTCGCCATCAAGCGCCTTCGGGGTGAACGGATTAATCGGAGCCTGAATAGCCGATGGCGCCACCAGTTTCGGCGTGTAGGCATAACGACCGGTGTGCAGAATCTGCATACAGATTTTGGCGCCGTCGACTTCATGAACCGCGTCAGTCACTAGCCGATGCTGGGTAAGCTGATCTTCGCTGACCAGAATCGCACCACCCTGCACACCCACACCTTCCTCATTGGGGCCGATACCGCCGGTAACGATCAGACCGACACCACCTTTGGCACGAGCTTTATAGTAAGCCGCCTGACGTTCAAAACCCTGTGGTCGTTCTTCCAGCCCGGTATGCATGGAGCCCATCAGCACGCGATTACGCAATGTAGTAAAACCCAGATCGAGCGGAGCCAACAGGTGAGGATAGGATTGCTGAGACATAAGTGGCCCTTTAGTTTGTATGTGTTATTGGGCCAAACAATAGTTCTGGGTTTATAATCATTCAATATCTTTAATTAACAATAAGATACCCTTTCATGACAGTCACACTCGGCGATATTTCGGTTCGTTACGTTAATCTGATGCTGAAAACCGCTCAGAACCTGGAGGTTGATATCAGGTCGGTCTGTAATCAGTTCAACCTGCCTGATGAACTGCTGAATCAGGGTGGCGCACGCGTCAGCATTCCCAAGTACATGCGCCTGGGGCATCACCTGATCAATGCTACCGGGATCCGTGAATTTGGCCTTCGCTGTGGCGCTAACAGCACGCTCGCGACACTGGGCATGGCCGGTTTCCTGGCAGCCAGCGCCAACACGCTGGAGCAGGCGCTGTGCTGCGTCATCGATTACGAAAGCCTGAACAGCAAGAACGCTCGCGGTCAATCCAGCGCTCATATCCAGGGTGAGCGTTTTATCGCTCAATTCTATTCCATCAGCCCGTACAACGAATTTAACTGCTTTGTTGTCGATCTTGCGCTCAGTATTCAGGTAGCATTGATTGCCCAACTCACCGACAAACCAGTGCCGCTGCAACGCGTTGAGATCGAATATCCTGCACCGGCTAATGCCAACAGTTACAGCGATTTTTTCAACTGCCCGGTGCACTTTGCTCAATCGCGCAATGCTTTGATTTATCAGCGCACAGATTTGCAAGCCCCCTGCTACTGGCGAGACAACGTAACGTTCAAGGAACTGCGGCAATTGTGTGAACAGCAAAAGCTGCAACTCGACCGCTCTCTGTCGTTGCGTGAGCGGGTGATGAATGAAATCAGCCCGCTGCTCGCTGGCGCTAATGTCAGTATTGAACAGGTTGCCCTGCGGCTTGATCTGCCACCCTGGACGTTACGCCGCAAACTGAAAGAAGAAGGGGTGCTGTTTCGCGAACTGGTTGACGCTACCCGCAAAGCCCTGGCACTGATCTATATCCGCGATGCCCAATATTCACTCGGCGAGATCGCTTATCTATTGGGGTTTGCTCATCCTGCAGCTTTTCAACGGGCTTTTCGGCGCTGGACCGGCCTGGCTCCAGGTCGCTTTCGAGACGAAGGAAGTTGACTTAACCCAGAATTCGTGTTCATTCATACCAACCCTTGAGCTGTCACTTCATGTGACTACAATAGCGCACCTTTGAATTTCTGGACGTGACTCATGAGTAATGACAACCTGATCAACACCTTTAACGTAAGCGATGGCCATACACTGGATGCGCCGGGCAATGTTGGGTTTATCAGTCTGGGGTGTCCGAAAAACACCGTCGATTCAGAGCGCATCATTACTCAATTGCGTTCAGAGGGTTATAACATTGTGCCCAGCTATGAAAATGCGGATGTTGTTATTGTGAACACCTGTGGCTTTATCGATTCTGCCGTGCAGGAGTCGCTTGATACCATCGGTGAAGCATTAAATGAAAACGGCAAGGTGTTGGTTACCGGCTGTCTGGGTGCAAAAGAAAATGATATTCGAGAGGTTCACCCCAGCGTACTCGCCGTTACTGGACCACACGCATATGAGGCAGTGGTAAAACAGGTGCACGACGTAGTGCCGCCAAAGCATGACCCCTTTACCTCTCTGGTACCGGATACGGGCATCAAACTCACCCCCAAACACTATGCTTACCTGAAAATTTCTGAAGGTTGTAACCATCGCTGTACCTTCTGCATCATCCCCGACTTCCGCGGCGACCTGGTCAGCCGCCCGATCAGCCAAGTGCTTAGCGAAGCCGAAAGTCTGGTTAAGAATGGTACAAAGGAACTGCTGGTCATCTCGCAGGATACCTCAGCCTACGGCATTGATACTAAGTACCGTAACGACATCTGGCGCGGTCGTGAAATCGAAACCCGAATCAAAACGCTGGCGGAAGAATTGGGCCAGTTGGATGCCTGGATACGAATGCACTATGTCTACCCCTACCCGCATGTCGATAATCTGATACCACTGATGTCGGAAAACAAAATCCTGCCTTACCTGGACATCCCATTTCAACATGCCAGCCCTTCTGTGTTAAAAGCGATGAAGCGCCCGGCTCATGCGGAAAAGGTGCTTGATCGGATTCATCAGTGGCGTAAGCAATGCCCCGATATCACGCTGCGCTCAACCTTTATTGTCGGCTTTCCAGGTGAAACCGAAGCGGACTTCCAGATGCTGCTGAATTTTCTCGAAGAAGCCCAACTGGATCACGTTGGAGCATTCCAGTACTCCAATGTGGACGGAGCTAAAGCCGCCAGTCTGTCTAATCATGTTGATGAAACAGTCAAGCAAGAGCGTTACGACCGTTTTATGGAAGTGCAACAGCGCATCAGCACTGCGAAGCTGCAAGCCAGGGTTGGTAAGCAGATTGAGGTTATTGTGGATGAAGTCGTCGAAGAAGGGGCTGTTGCCAGATCCAAGGCCGACGCTCCAGACATCGACGGGCAGGTATTCCTTGATAATCAAACTCATCTGAAACCTGGCGATATTCTGATGGTCGAAGTGGAGGAAGCTGACGAATACGATATGTGGGCTCATCCGGTTTAACTGGACACGGCTTAACTGGACAGGCGCGGTTGCCTTAAACGATTTTAGAACCAAAGGCAACCGGACAGATCACATTCCCATCAGAAAACAACATAGTCATTTTGATCAATTCATATAGGTTATAACCCGCGCTGTCTATAACTCATTTTGGTTAATTTAGTAAACGATTACTCCTAAAACATAACATTAACCAGCTCACAAAATTGTATTTTAATCTTGCATCAGTTCTCAATTTCAAACTTAAGTGAGTAATAGATCATTTGAGAAGGCCAGCTTCACCCCGATAATAACCTTAACAATTTTTATGGCTGATTTAAGACATGACTGATGATAAGCCCTTGTCTATTGAACAACAGTGGATGTTGAACTTTTTGAATAGTCACCTGAATAACTGGAATGATGTTCGCACGGAAGCGTTAAAAACGCTTAAGAAAGTCCGGACATCACAGGACTTTATTGACTGGTCAGAGTATTTTTTACCCAAACGTCGTCGTGATGAAGTACAGCAAGCATTGATTGCATTTAAACTGCGCCACTCATCCACTGCGGATAGCGAGCAAAAAACTCGCCGTACCGTTGCGGTCCCTATTGACGAGCAGGTTGCCCGGCTGCTGCAACGAAAAGCCCGTGCGGCCAATTGTTCAATCTCCGAGTTATTGATGCGTAATCTGGCGTAACTTATTACACCAGACCGTTTTTTCTTTCACGCCCTATTATCTTGTTATTCCAAAATAAGAGCTTTTATACATAAACGCGGCTGCAAATAAATATCCTGAATCCGTAACTCCAGCCTGAATCCGTGACTTCAAAGTGGATGCAGGGGGTAAGAGCTTGATTTCTATTTGCTTTTCAAAAATTGCAGGTGCCCCCATAGGTTCACCCCAATATCTCAAGCCGCCCGAAAACTGACCAGTCAATAATTTTTAAGCCTCTCGGCGAGCTCATCCAGATCATCTAAAAGCAACTTATCTTCACTGTCAGATTTCGCAATCTGTTGCTGTAATTCAATCAACATTTTTGCCAGAGCATTGGTCAATTCCTGATGTCGAGCCCGAATAGGCTGAATCAAGGTATTCCAATAGGAATGGTCTGCTCCTGTCGATTCCCAAACCTGCTTGTAAAGCATTTGAAAGGTAATCAGGTTATCCAGATATTTTTTGACTGCTGCATTAATAGAGGCCTGATAGCGTTGATAGCTCAACGAGGTCACCTCAAACATCTGCGCCAGCAACTGGCTGATATTGCTCAGTGTGGTTACTTGTGCAGCAATATTAAACTCTACTGCTCTATTCAGTTCTGGAGCTTGAAGCAACTGATTAAGCAACAACAAATGGTCAGGAAAAATCAAAACGGCTAACTCTTCTGTGCCAGTAGCAATTGATGGTTCACTGATTGAGGAAAGATGCTCAGCATTATAGGAAAGGCGGCTTTGCAGCTCTCTAATCCAATTGAGCAGATCCACAATACTGTCATCCTGATGCAACAGCCATTCAACCGCCAACAGTGGATATAACGGAATACCGGCTCGAAATAACGCCTTGTAACGTTTCAAATGCACAGCCTCGCCAACATCACCCGGAAAGCCAATCAGATCGACCGCCAACATCTGCCCGTTTTTCTCCAGAATAAGGTCAATATCGATATCTGCAATTTTATGCTGATACTCAACATTAAAACCGGCTTGCTTCAGCTTTGCCGTAAGCTCAACGAGCCAGCTTTCCGGCGTCACTGGCTCAGATGTTAAATTATCTGGTCTGCTAAACTGATAATACTGCCGTAACAGTGAGCTTACCGGTAACTTACCAGGCGTCGCAGAGAGAAAGAGCGTCTGCAGGCGACGAGCGCGACTGGTAGCAACATTAAAGACATCTGGCTTATTGAGATAATTCCAGGTGCCATGGTGAACCTCATCATCGACCGTACAGGAAATCAGCATCTGGTCACGCTCTTCACCCTGAAATGAAAAAGGGGTTCCGATTTTAATCTGATGCTGTCGAATCTCCTCAGTCGAAAGGCGCGTTAACAGGTTTTTCTTTAAATATTCGGCTTGAGCACTGAAGAAAGACAACACACCAATAGTGGTTTTATGTGACTGCGACTTTTCATTGGCAATCAAGTTCTGCAGAAAAACGATCAATGCGTTCGCTTCCTGCACATTGGTTTTCTCCTCCCAGACACCTCCCGGTACCATCTGCCAGTCAAGATGCAATGCGTGCAATCGGTTTTTACTGGAAAAGCCGGTAAGCACCTGCACATTGCCTTCATAGAATTGATCACTATTGAACTGCATCAAAGGTGGTGCTGAACGGTAGTGTTCATCAAGCAAGGTTATAGCCTCCATCTTTCCGATCTGGGCCAGATAGTCATCGATATAATCCAGAAAACTGGTACTGCGAAAACTGGCATAACTGCCTTCAGGTAATTCAAGCCGTTCCGCAATACGTTTTTCCTGCTCGTTGGAGAGGAAACTGTAGTGACGAAGCTGTTTGGTATCCCCAAGCACAATGAGATTCTCAGCGATATTCAAAGCCGGTATCGTGCTGGCCAGGTTCACCTGGGTGGCTTCATCAATAATCAGATAATCAAATGAGCCGTGAGTATTCTGAACAATGTCTTCCAGAGACATAAGCCACAAGCCCATTCCCTGTTGTAGCTCAAATTCGTTATGATATTTCTTCTGAGCCGCTGTTATTGCAGACCTGACCGAGGTTTTGCCGATTTGCTGACTGACAGCGCCCCAGACCGATTTATCCTCTCGGTATGCCTGGCTGAATTTAGCCGCGAGTGTTGCACTGGTCTTTTGCCCCAATAGATCGCGACACTGCTGCAACTGACTGTGCAGTTTAATAATTTTTTGTGCAATTTTTGGTTGATCACCATATCGCATACGCAAAAAAACAGCTACAGGTAAGCAACAAACTTACCTCGTGAACCTAATTATTATACATAAAAAACAGGGGTTATCTGAACTAAATAACTAAATTGTCCGGTCAGAGAAACAATAAAAGATATAATACTGGAGAATTTTTAATTATACCAATATCCTGCACCAATTTATCGCGAATAACCGACAGGGCATGATCGCTGTGGGTTGCGATCAATACAGACTTGCCACTGCCCGCCAGAACCGAAGCCAGCACCGCAAGCACATAGCTTTTACCCGTCCCCGGTGGGCCTTGAACGCAACTGACCGGATAGTTTAATGCATTAGTCAAAGCCTGGTTTTGTTTTGTGGATAGAAACGGCAGGGAAGTAGCGGCCAATTCCTTCTCGGTCTGCTGCCGTTGAGTATAGCGATACGAAAACAGATCGGTTCGTCGTAACAGGTTACTGATCAATGAAGTCGAGGAAGCATACTCTTCAGCGATCCTGTCCAGATGCTGCATTAATTCCTGTTTATATTCGACAGATCGATAATCTCTTGGCACAAGCGCCACAACATTAAGATAGATAGTTACCGGCTCTTTTATTTTTTTTTATCTACTTTTGCTTCGAACTCTTCATGAATACCAAGTTCTGAAAAAACCTTCATCACTGTTGATTCAAAATCTTCGGCAGCAATAGCAGGATATTGACCTGTAAGATGAGGCAGACAGACAGCGGTCGGTTTAGGCTCAAGAACATTTTCCAGTCCTGTTTTTGAAAACTCATTACTATCCAATTCGGCTAGAAGGTCTTTAGCTGATGATCCGGTCTCTATTGCATCAACAAGATTGATACCACAACAAACTTCAGGCAACCAGTCTTTTACAGCAATTTTCTGATACCCCTCCAGCAACTTTTTAACATTAAGGTTGCCCAAAGGACTCTGCATTTTTTGGGGGAGGATAATCTGGTGTTCGACGGCGGCTTCCTGAAGTCGATCTTCAACTGACTTATCCAGAAAAGAAGTATAGTCTGCGACCGGCTCTGCGATATTGTGATCTGGCTTTTGATCTGCATTAACCTTAGCAAACTTACCCCAGATAATGTTATCCAGTGTTGAGACCTTTCGGATCAGATCTTCCAGTGTTGCATCACTTGGAAACAACTTCTTTATATATTTTTCTTCTGAGAAGATGGCAGAATAATGAAGTTCAGATATGTCTTTCTGATATTCTAAGAGGTCTGTCAGGAAATCACTCACCGAGCCGGGAAAATAACAAACGTCAGTTGTACCGTATTTATTGGACGTCGGATACAGTTTAAAAGCTCGAAAACAGACCAGATGATAGTTTTCCTGATCGACCAACCATTCTTTCAGAATGGCTTCGGTTGCCCCATGGATATAAAAAGGCGTCTCGTTTGACACAAACATTGGTACGATATTCTTATCATTGAAAATCCCTTCGCCTTGTGTCGTTTGAAATGAGGCCTGGTAACACCGTCGATAATACTGAACCAGTCTCTGAACAGTATCAAAGGTATCAAAGTTGCTCGACATTTACTTCCCTACTCAAATACGAAAACCATAAAGCCACACAATAGGTGGCTTTATTACTTGCTCCTGGCCCGACACTAATCTGCAATATCAAATCATGTCGCCTCTCATCAACCCAATGCTTTCTGAGTCAGCTCCAAAACATCTGCTGAGAGATTTTCAGTTTCCAGAATATAATTTAATGCCGCTTCCATTTTCAACGAATGAGCCGGGACAAAGCGACGCCAGCTTTCCAGAGGTTTAATTAAGCGCGCGGCAGTTTGAGGGTTGATAGCATTAAGCCTGCGAATCTGTTCGGCAAGGAACTGATAACCATGGCCTTCAGCATCATGAAACTGTTTAAAGTTTCCAGCATAACCGCCTAATAACGAACGCACTTTATTTGGATTGGTAATATCAAACGCCTCATGCTGCATCAATAGCTCGATCTGCTCAGGCGTTACCCTATCTGACGTACCTTGAAGGCTTAACCAGGTTTCAAGCATTTGAGTATCGCCCGCCCATTGACGATAAAAATGAGACAACAGCAGTTGCTTGCGATCATCATTGCTACCGTCAAGAACCGCGCGAATACCATTCAACCGGTCAGTCTGATTGTTGGCGGCACGATACAGTGCCTCACCGAAGGTAATTGCCTCAGCCGCACCACTCGCCACCCAATAACTCAACGCGACAGCCTGCAGTTCTCGACGCCCCGCTTCAGCGGCATTGAATTCGTAGGATTCAGCACTGGACAGATCCTGAGTCAGGCGCACCCACTGGCTGACAAACTCCTGGGCAATAAACTGCTTCAGATATTCGCGAGCTTCTGCCACGGCAATAGGGTCTACCTCAGTCAGGTTATCCTGCAATTGCTGATACGATGGCAGTCGCAACAGGTTTGCTTTGATGGCATAGGAAAGTCCGGTGTCTTTCAGAGTACTGTCAACAATGGTACGGATAATATCCGGTACTTGTTTTCGTCCATAGCGAATCGAATCAAGAAGTGTTTGCAGGTACAGGGTCTGTATCGCATCAAAACGGTTATAGGCATTTGGATCACACTGAGCCAATACCAGGCGATCAGCTTCAGACATAGCCAGAGACACCCGCACCGGTGCAGAAAAATCCCTGAACAGGCTTGGGATGGGTTTAGCGCTATGACCATCAAAATTAACAACGGTCTCTTCATCTGTCAGTATTAATACTTGGGTAGCGGCGTTATATGCTGCATCAGTATTGATG
The DNA here is from genome assembly GCA_037389025.1 of Reinekea sp. Taxonomy (GTDB): domain Bacteria; phylum Pseudomonadota; class Gammaproteobacteria; order Pseudomonadales; family Natronospirillaceae; genus Reinekea. Next base: position 43,595 of record JARRJP010000046.1, read on the forward strand.
GCCAATTCATTACCCTGCTGATCCAGTAAGGCCATTTTCACTGGAATGACAAAGGGTAATTTTTCATTTTGCCCGGGCGTTGGATCGCAGATTTGTTTAAACGTGAGGCTGTAACGGTCAGCAGCGTCATCATAGTGTTCAGTAACAGAAACTTTTGGAGTGCCAGCCTGCATGTACCAGCGCTTGAACTGAGTCAGATCCTGGCCGCTGACTTCTTCCATACAAGCGACAAAATCTTCCGTGGTGACAGCCTGGCCGTCAAAACGCTCAAAGTACAGATCACTGCCTTTACGGAATGCTTCTTCACCAATTAAAGTTTGAATCATACCAACCACTTCAGCACCTTTTTCATAGACGGTCACGGTATAGAAGTTGTTGATCTCCATATATTCCTGCGGTTTAACCGGGTGTGCACTCGGGCCGCTGTCTTCGGGAAACTGATGGTTCTTCAGGAAGGTCGCGTCTTTAATTCGTTTTACAGTCCGGTCATGCATGTCAGCGGTAAATTCAGAATCTCGAAACACGGTAAAGCCTTCTTTGAGCGAAAGCTGGAACCAGTCTCGACAGGTCACCCGGTTGCCGCTCCAATTGTGAAAATACTCATGTGCGACGATGGCTTCAATACGCTCAAAACGATCATCACTCGAAGTTTCTTCCGAAGCCAGTACCACAGCGCTGTTAAAAATGTTCAGTCCTTTATTTTCCATTGCGCCCATATTGAAAAAATCACTGGCAACAATCATAAAAATGTCGAGATCGTACTCGCGGCCATAACGCTCTTCATCCCATTTCATGGAGCGCTTCAGTGATTCCATGGCAAAGTCTGTTTTATGGGCGTTGCGTGGTTCGGCAAATAATCGCAGCGAGACATTGCGACCAGACATCGTGGTAAAGCTATCATCTTTGCGTACCAGATCACCGGCGACTGCTGCAAACAGATAAGATGGTTTTACAAATGGATCATGCCATACGATAAAGTGACGCCCATCATCAAGATCACCTTCTTCTATCGGATTGCCGTTTGCCAGTAATATCGGAAAGAGTTCTTTATCAGCTTCAATTCGGGTAGTAAAGATAGCCATGACATCCGGTCGATCCAGATAAAAAGTGATTTTCCGGAAACCTTCTGCTTCACACTGGGTACAGTACATGCTGCCTGATTTGTACAACCCTTCCAGGGAGGTATTTTCGTTAGGGCGAATATGGGTAACGGACTTAAAGACAAAGCTTGCTTGTGTCGGCTGTACTGTCAATCGTTCATGTTCGTATACGAAATCATCCAAATCGACATCATCTAACTGGAGTTTTTTGATTTCCTGCTCAATACCGTCCAGGACAAGCGGCGGTAATACGCTGGCATCACCATTACGTTCGATTGTCAGCAACGATTCCACCTGGGTGAAATTATCGAATATCCGGATGGTCAGATGGGTATGGCGAATCCAATAATCTGGTTGACGATAGTCTTTCAGTCGAATAGTAACAGGAGTTTCTGTTTTCATCTGTTTCCCCGAGAGTGAGTATTTTTATTTTAATTGGTATTTAGAGGTTTCGCTTTGGCCTGAATCGCCAAAATCGATTATCAATAAACCTCTGTAGAATCATGAGAACCTTATTTCATAGCCGCCATAACGGCGAATATTGATGACGCCTGTATCAAGTATCAAATATTGTCCTTTAATGCCCAACAAAGTACCTTCAACCAAGGGAGTTTTATCCAGATTGAAACTGCTGATTTTGTCTGGGTACTGCTGCACAGGAAAATCCAGTTCATACACATCACCATGCATCAGTATTTGTACCGCTGCCAAGCCATATTCGTTGATCAGTTCATGCAGGTCATCCTGTGCCAATTGAAACAATCGGTCACGTTCAGTTGCCATATTCAGAGACTCGATATTTCCTCTGAGCATGGTGCGCCAGTTGGTCTTATCAGCAACATGTTTTTTGAATATGACTTCCAGAAAACCAGCTAATTGGCGCGAGCTTACCCGAGCAATAGCAATCGCCTGTGTGGCCCCCTGATCAATCCATCTCGTCGGTATTTGCCCACCACGAGTAATGCCCACTTTGAGCGAACTGGCATTGGAAAGATAAACATAATGTGTCTGGTTACAGTTTCGTTCACCCCAGGCCGGCTCACGGCAGGTGCCCTGATCGTAATGACATTTTTCCGGAGACATGATGCAAGTATCGTTCTGTGCCAGCGACATAAAATGCTTATAACAAAAACCCTGCCCGAAGGATTTTTTGGTTTCTTCACCACAGTAAAGACAATAAATTTTTCCAGTATGCTCAAGCCGGATTGGATTGCCTATTCTGTCATTTAAATACAAACGCTCATCACCAAGCGGCAAACGATATTGTACTGGTTTACCCTGTATCCAGGTCGTCACCATCTTACCTAGCACCCCTGTGGTTTCTTCACTGAAAAGATTGTCTTGAGAAAACAGGTCAGGCGTCATCATCAGGCATCCTCATCGTTTACATTGACCGTCGGAATGGTTTCAGCGTCCTTATGCGATTGACACTCATTGCTGATGTAACCGGTGCGCTGCTCCACTGGAATATCCTGAGCGATTTCATATTTAATAACGGCTTCCAGACATAAGCTTTTCTGCTCCTTTGATAACGCCAAGCCGGTTGGCCAGCGTCCCAACTCAATGGCTTCTCGCAAACGGCTGTAGATATCCGGCGTCATATTGGTGGCTAATTCATCAAAGTTCATCATTCGCTCTCCGATTCCACCTTATCGATTCGGCTACTCCAGCCTAGTTTAGTTCGACAGGTTTCAAAGTAATTATGGTTTTTCAGATGCAGTAAACGCACCGTTGTTGGATACTTGCTGATCAGCAGTTCATCGCCATGCTCCAAGGTGACATGGTTCTGAGCATCCAGACTGATATGAGGTGGTTGATCATTCTTATCGCCAATGCGTATGCATAATTGAGCATCAGCACCAACAATGATTGGCCGGTTATTGAGGCTGTGCGGAAACATTGGCACCAATACCACAGCATGCAGGCTCGGGTGGACCAGTGGTCCGCCAGCACTCAATGCATAAGCCGTTGAACCAGTTGGCGTTGATATGATCAGACCATCTGACTTCTGGCTGTAAACAAATTGATCATCAATATGTAAATCAAATTCAATCATCCGGATCGACTGACCTGAATGAAGAACCACATCATTTAAGGCGCAGTTTTCGGCAAATACCTGGCCTTGACGGATCACTTTGGTATTAAGCAGAAATCGGTCTTCCATTCGAAACCGACCTTCAAGGACATCCAGAATGCCGGCTTCCATTTCATCGGGCATGATGTCAGTCAGAAAACCGACACGACCACGGTTGACCCCGAGCATAGGTATTCCGAACTGGGCAAAATCTCGTGCAGCTCCCAAAAATGTGCCATCGCCACCAACGACTATAATCAAGTCAGCCCAGGCGCCTAATTCCGCCCGGCTCATGGCAGTACAGCCCAGGCCTTTCATTGCGTCAGCCAGCGACTGTTCGATAGAGTACGATTTGCTCTGCTGTGACAGTAACTGCAACAAACGCTGAACGGAATGCTCAACACGCTGACTGCCCAATCGCCCGACAATACCGATTTTGTTGAAATTCTCGGCAAGTTTTGTGGTTGTCATTGAAGTACCTGATCATGGGATGCCGAGCAAGCATATCAAAGGAAGCTCTATGAACGAATACCTGCCCTGGCCAGCAATTCACTCCGATGTGGAGTGGATACTGAACGCCCCATCGTTACTGACACGGTCTGAAGAGCTGTGGCAGATGCCAGTACCTGAAAATATTGACTACAGTATCATCTGGCAAAATCTGGAAACCATTACCAGCCGACGCTCCGGTAAGCTCGGTCTTTATTTCGAAACGCTGGTACACGCTATGTTTATGGCACACCCGCGTTTTGAGCTACTGGCTAATAATATAATCATTCGCCATAACGGACGTACCCTGGGTGAGGTTGACCTGCTGTTGCAAGACTTGGAAACAGATGAGGTCATTCATCTGGAGTTGGCACTGAAATTCTACCTGGGCCTGACCGGCCCGGGTGAACCTGCTACTCGATTTATTGGTGCCGGACTGCATGACTTCCTGCATCGTAAATTGCATCGCTTGTACCATCATCAGCTTGTCCTGCCCAATATCGCGAAACAGGTTAATGGCTGGCCGGATCATCTTCCCTTTCCAGATAAACACAGGCTCTGGATTCCTGGCCGACTCTATCTGCCGGAAGGTATTGAATTCAAGAGTATGGCGGGTGCTGTACCGGATACTCCATGGCGTTTAAACCCCAAATGCGAGGTATCATACTGGATAACCGCAGAGGATAAGGCCCTGCCTAAAGGCGCCAAACCATTGCAAAAGGCAGCCTGGCTGAGTGGGCATGACAGCCCTGGTAAAGCCAACATCCGCTTACCGGCACAGTTTATACTGCCTGACAGCAAACTACCGGTGTACGTTCTGCCCACGGGCTGGCACACTCAAGCCCTGCAAAAAATTAAGGCTTATCAGCAATCGTTATGACCGAACAATTTATCTCAACGCATGTCACACTCAGCACTCTGAACGAATTGGATGTGCTGCGCATCAGCAATCAAAGCGCCACTGCTACAGTGGCCTTGCAGGGCGCACACTTGATCGAATTCACCCCGAGTGGTGGCAATAATTGCCTGTTCGTGTCCAGCGCTGAACACTTTGAAACCGGCAAAGCTATTCGTGGCGGAATTCCGATCTGCTGGCCATGGTTTGGCGATCACCCTAGCAATGAGTCAGCCCCGGCACACGGATTTGCCCGAACAAGTCTCTGGCAATATGAGGTCATAACTGACAGCGATCGACGTACTGACTTGAAGTTCTGGCTGGAAACTACCGGCAGCAATGAACATTTCCCCTGTCAGGCACGCGCTGAATTATTAATCAGCGTCGGAGAAACGCTGGTAATGTCTCTGACAACCATGAATCAGGGAAATGTACCTTTCTTGCTCAGCCAGGCATTACACAGCTACTTTCCCTGCCAGGAAATATCTGAAGTTCAGTTACATGGCCTGCAGGGCGCGTTCTATAACAATAAGCTCAATGGCGAGAATGCCAACTTTCCAAGCGACTTCCGTTTTGACCGGGAAATAGACTGGCTACTGCTGGAACCCGGCAAGCCAGTTGGTTTTACCGGCCTCGGCCAACCGAACCTGAAACTGACCCGAATGGGCAGCCGTTCATTGGTGGTCTGGAATCCATGGATTGAAAAAGCCAAGACACTCAGTCAATTCCATCCAGAGGAATATCGCCGAATGTTCTGCGTGGAAACAACCAATGTTTCAGAAGACTCCCGATTAGTTAAACCAGGCCAATCACATGTCATGATGATGGAATTGAGCTGGGAAACCTCGGTTATTCAATGAAGTCCGTTAACAGCAGTACGCGCTTGATGACAGTTGTCGACCAGATTCTGGATCAGCATCCAGCAGGGATCAGTGAATATGATCTGATGGTTGAACTGGATCAAAACTACGGTGAACTCTACCCAAAACCAGATCTGGGCCAGCCATTACTGCTTTTTCAACACCACTTTTTTTCAGAAAACGCTCAACCATAGTTCAAATGACACACTTCCTGACAATCACGATCCTTTACGCGATTATTACCTTAATTTAGTCAATTTGAACAGGGAGGATAACCAGAGCATTCACACAATGCTCACTAATTTTTGGCAGGCACTGGCACGTTACCAGCATCAGCCCGAAGCATTAACGGTACTGGGACTAACAGGCAGCGAGAATAAAAAAGAAAAGCAGGCTCGTTATCGTCAGTTGGTGCAACAGCACCATCCAGATAAAGGCGGCGATCCAGAACAGTTTCGCCGTATTCAAAACGCTTGGCAGTCCATAAAGAAAATGCGGTAAAACGATTATCATGGTGCTTGCTTTTAATTTGCTTCCCAAAAATTTCAATGAACCTATGGGTGCACCTGCAATTTTTGGAAAACAAATAGGAATCAAGCTCTTACACCCTGCATCCACCCTGGAGTCACGGATTCAGGGTTAAGTTGGCCCATCGATCACGACGAAAGACACCCAATACAACTAATACGAGAAGTAAAAGCGTCAGCCAACGGTGCATAGATAAGGCAGGGTATTCGGCAGTTTGCGGATGATACGCCCCTTTCCAGCCAGGCTGAACTTTACCAAAGTGATACGGCCTGTTCTTAGCTCAGAGTGCTGATTTATTTATCAGGAGAGCATTACAAGCTGAGGATGATGCGATGATCTCATCAATATTTCGAAAACATTATATTTTTCAGTGACTTACAGAACATTCACAAAACTGAAAATTCGAAAAGAATACAATAGCCATACCTACAGAACACTTAAGCGCTACTTTTCATATACCTTTTCACTTCAGGCAATAAATTTAATATCTTAGTCTTCGTTGCCAAGGGGTAACGATTGTTAAACAAAGGATATAAAGGAAAAGAAGTAATGAACAAGATGTTCGCCGCGGTACTCGCCGCTATTAGCTTGACAGTTGCAATGCCAGTTTCAGCAGAAAGCACGGAAGCACCAATGGTTACGGAAACAACCATTCTGTATGTTGATATCAACAACGACAGTGCTGAAAAAATGGCAGATTTGCTAAAAGGGATTGGTCTGAAGAAAGCAAATGCAATCGTCGCTTATCGCAAGGAGCATGGCCCGTTCTCCAATGTTGAGGATCTAATAATGGTTTCAGGCATTGGCCCATCAACACTGGAGAAAAACCGGTCAGCACTGCGCATTGGTGATACAGAGTACTGACTGATTGTAGAAACGTAATCGTTTCAAGGCAATGAAGGGATACACCGCCGCTGGCATAGGGGGGCCAGCAATCGACTGAACAGAGAAGGCTATAGGCTTTGCCGACCCGACTAAGATGATATGTAGTGTAATGGATTAACGCTATACCAAAAAGGTATTCAGGAAAGCAGTAAGAAAGGAAAGGAAAAGTAGCAAGGATGCAATTTTGAAATGGACTTCTGCAAGGAAGCGAACACCCGGGTAGATTATCTACCCGGGTGTTTTTTTATACCTGAATCCGTGACTCCATAGCGTCGCAGTGCGCAAGCCATTGAGTCCTCTTTGCTTCCCAAAAATCGGGGTGAATCTATGGTGCACACCTGTAATTGTTGAAAAACAAATAAAAATCAAGCTCTTACACCCTGCATCCACACTGAAGTCACGGATTCAGGTTATACGCAATAAACGGACAGGTAACGCAAAGGACGCTTTTTGCCAATAAATACCGAGCAGGAAATATAAAAAGATAAATGAGGGTAAAATAAGATGGTCGGAGCAGAGGGATTCGAACCCCCGACCCTCTGGTCCCAAACCAGATGCGCTACCAAACTGCGCTATGCTCCGACTATTGGCGGTGAGTGAGAGATTCGAACTCTCGATACGATTTCTCGTATACACGCTTTCCAGGCGTGCTCCTTCAGCCACTCGGACAACTCACCATATAATACTTCGACTTTGAAAAGACAGACCTTTCAACGAATATCGGTAATAAAACCGGGCAACTCAGCGAAGTGGCGCGCACTATAAATAAAAGATTTCTCAAGATCAAGGATTATCATGTAAAAACAACGGGTTAGCCAGGTGGTCGGTTAACGACTGCACATAATCAGTTTGATCCAATGTCGGTATTTCTTTGTCTGCTGACATAGGCGTACCGACATAAAGAAAGCCTAACAAGACCTGATTCGCTCTTAGCTTCAACGCCTTATGAACAGCGACAGAGTATACTGGATCACCACTACGCCAAACAGCACCATAACCATGACCATATATCGCATTACTGAGGTTATTTACTGCGCATCCGGCGGCTATTTTCTGCTCAATATCAGGGACTTTAGGGTGTTGTTGAAGCTCAGCGAGACACAGAATCACTAATGGCGCCCGCAATGGACCATTACGATATTTTTTCTCAGCAATATCGGACAGGTTCTCCTGTTCTAATTTCACGGCATCAGCAATCAGATTACCAAGACTCTCCCGCTCGCCCTCGCGGCATTCAATGAAACGCCACGGTCTGAGCCAAGCATGATCAGGACTGCGAAAAGCAGCTTTGTAGCATTCAGCCAGGATATGAGGTGGTGGTGCGGGGTCCGTCAGGCGAGGATGAGATACACGCCGCTGCAAACCGACTACCAATGAGAGGCTTTCTTTAATTGTCATTGTCAACCTAATAATGATTTTCCTATTATTTTGCAGTACAGTTATTTGTACTCTGAGTTATTTATATCCTGAATTTACTTTCAAGGCGTTTTATGTCAAATGTAAAGAAATCAACCACCAAGAAAAAGTCGGTATCAGCGACGGCAGCCAACAATAAAAGGGTTGCTCAGGAACTGGAACTGTTTGATGACTTTACCGTGTTACCAATTTCAGCTGAATTCAATTCACGATCAATAATTTATTTAACGCTAGCAGGTACTCTGGTCAGCTCCATCAGTTATGGCGTGATTTCACAATTGTACTCACTGATTGCCGTTTTCTGCGTCATCTACCCAACCTTGACTCGATTTATCAGTCTACCGCGAAGACAGCGCTCACCCAAGTCTATTGGCTATGGGCTGATTCTGTTTGATGCGTTCTTTATCGGAACCATGCTAACCCTTCTCGGCCTGCAGATTATTCCTTCTGTATTTTTGCTGATTATGGCCAACGCCAGCTTTATTGCGCTAGGCCAGAGTTTCGCCTACATGCTTTGCCTCGGAGCCATGTTGTTCGGCGCCACCCTCATTTATTTCATTTTACCAGTAACCGACTTCAAGAATGGAGATTTACTGACCTCATTGATTGCAGCAGCGGGAACCGGGCTCTATGTCGCTATTACGGCCTTCTATACCAACCAGTCCGCACGACGACTCAAAGCCGCCCGACTGGAAATGTATCAGCAGAACGAACATTACCGGGAATTGTCGCGCAAACTGTCAAAATATCTCTCACCTCAGGTATGGGAAAATATCTTCAATGGAAAACGAGATGCGAAACTGGAAACACAACGTAAACGTCTGGTGGTTTTCTTTTCGGATATTAAAGGATTCAGCGAATTGTCAGAGCAGATGGAACCTGAGGCATTAACCGCACTGATTAACAGCTATTTGACTGAAATGAGCAAAATCGTCATTAAACACGGTGGCACCATCGACAAGTTTATTGGTGATGCGATTATGGTATTTTTTGGCGACCCTGAAACAAAAGGAGTTAAAAGAGATGCTGAGGCCTGCGTTGCAATGGCTATTGAAATGCGTCGTCAGATGAAAGTTTTGCGCCAACGCTGGAGAAAACAGGGCATTCAACAAACATTGGAAATTCGTATGGGCATTAATGCAGGTTACTGTACTGTCGGTAATTTCGGGGCCGAACAACGCATGGACTACACATTACTGGGTAAAGAAGTGAATCTGGCCTCCAGATTGGAATCGGCAGCAGAACCAAGCGAAATTTTGATATCCAGCGAAACCTACTCTCTGATTAAAGACAGTATTTTATGCAAAGAAAAGGGGTTAATAAAAGCCAAGGGGTTCAGTCGTCCAATTCCGGTCTATCAGGTTATGGATTTCCGACGTGATCTGGGTGCGCGTAAAACCTTCACAGACCTGGAACTGGAAGGTTTTTCAATGTCTTTGGATATGGAAAAAGTCAGAAGTTATGACAAAGACCGTATCATCGAGATGATTGATAAAGTGAAATCTTCATTATTGAATAAACCAATATAAAGAAACCGAGACTCCCCGGTTTCCGACTCCGCTATTGGCGAATCAATCGTATATTGTCAGCGAACCGATCACCTCGATCTGTCCTGAATGGATTAATATCCAACCCGCCACGCCGAACATAACGTGCATATACAGTCAGCGACTCGCAGTGACAATGCCGTTTAAGATCGGTATAAATACGTTCAACACACTGCTCATGAAACTCATTGTGCTGTCTAAAAGAAATTAGATATTTAAGCAGCGAATCGTGATGAATTCGGGGGCCACTATAGTCAATCAGTACCGATCCCCAATCGGGTTGACCAGTAACCAGGCAATTGGATTTCAGCAGGTGGGAAACCAACTGTTCTTCAACAACCTCGACATCAGTCTGCAACAACTCAGGTGCAGTCTGATAAGTATCAATCTCAATATCCAGATCATCGATACAAACGGCATTTACACTCTGAATATCCGCACTGTGCCCAGCCTGATTAAGGTAAACAATTGTGACTTTGACTTCCGAGCCCACCACTGCAGACAAATCCGTCGCCAAATGATGCTGCACTTCTTGTAATGACGCAAAACGGGTCTGGTTAAAGGAGTTCAGATACAGTTTGAACGATTTGGATTCAATCAGGTTTGGGCTCTCCGCTGGCACATAAAACTCCGCTAATGCAACAACCGGCTTACCCTTTTCATTCAACCAGGAAAGTTCATAAGCATTCCAGATATCAACACCGCGAAACGGCAGGTCAACACCAATACCTATTTCATCGCGCTTCTGCTGTCTGGGAATAGGAAACAGAAGTGAAGCGTCGTACTGATCCACATAGGCACTTTTTTTACCCAGCGGAGACTGTTCAACCGGTGCTTTCATCATACTAGCTACGCAGACCTCGACCACGATTTAACAGAAACAGAGCCCATGAACTCAATGCCACAATAAACACCAATAACATGCTAAAAGCCAAACCGATTGGAATATCAGACACCCCAATAATGCCATAGCGAAAGGTGTTTACCATATACAGTATAGGGTTGAGCTTGGATACCCATTGCCAAAACTCCGGCAACAGTCCGATGGAATAAAAAACACCGCCCAGATAGGTTAAAGGTGTCAAAATAAATGTCGGAATGATCGAAACGTCATCGAAAGAATTGGCATATAAGCCATTAATTAACCCTGCGATAGAAAACACGACTGCCGTCATCAGAATCACAGAAAACGTAATCAATATATTATGAATATGCAGATGAGTAAAAAACAGACTCAAACATAATACAATGATGCCACAGGCTAATCCCCGGGCAACACCGCCAATGGCAAATCCTGAAAGAATAATCCAGTTTGGAACCGGAGCGACCAGCAGCTCTTCAATTGAGCGTTGGAATTTGTTAGAGAAAAAACTGGAGCTGACGTTACCATAGCTGTTAGTGATGACGCTCATCATAATCAGCCCCGGCACGATAAACTGCATATAATCAAACCCACCCATTTCACCAATGCGTGAGCCAATCAAGTTGCCGAAAATAACAAAATACAACACCATTGTGATGGCCGGTGGTAACAATGTCTGCGGCCAGATACGCAAGAATCGGCGCACTTCTTTTACCACAATGGACGAAAACGCAACCCAATACATATACATCATGACGCCTCCTTAGACGCGTTGCCGGTCAGATCAACAAACAGCTCTTCCAACCGGTTAGTCTTCGGACGAATGCTGATGATACGCATTTTTTCTTCGGTTAACTGCTGAAAAAAACGATTCAGGTCTTGCCCTTTATGAAGGTGAAACTCTAACGTGGTATTGTCCAGAAGCTCAGCTTCGAACTCCGCCAGTGTGCTGGGCACCTGTTGATGATGGCTGTCAAGATCAGCGACAAACGTCGTCCGGTCTTTATCCTTTAACAGTTCTTTGGTTGGCCCTTGGGCAATAATTTCGCCAGCACCAATGATCGCAAGATTGCGACACAAGGTTTCCGCTTCTTCAAGGTAGTGGGTGGTTAGAATGATGGTGACACCAGATGCGTTCAATTCAGTCAGGAACGACCACATGGATCGGCGGATTTCGATATCCACACCAGCCGTTGGCTCATCAAGAATCAGAACTTCCGGTTCATGAACCAGAGCACGAGCAATCATCAAGCGTCGCTTCATACCACCAGAAAGCATGCGGGCCTGAGTATTACGTTTCTCCCAAAGATCCAGTTTGCGCAGAAATTTCTCAGCCTGAACAGCGGCTTTTTGTCGTGGTAATCCATAATAACCGGCTTGTTGGATAACAATATCCAAAACTTTTTCGAAGGAGTTGAAATTAAATTCCTGCGGCACAACACCCAAGCTGCGCTTGACCTTTTCCCTTTCGGATTGCAAGTCATAACCATTAACCTTAACAGCGCCACTGGTTTTGTTGACCAACGAAGACACGATGCCCAACGATGTGGACTTACCTGCGCCATTAGGCCCTAGCAAGGCAAAAAAATCACCACGTTTAACGGTCAGATTGATCCCTTTCAGGGCTCGAAAACCGTTTTCATAAACCTTTTCCAGGTTTGTAATTTCCAGCGCATTCGGCATACATAACCCACCTGATTTGAGAGCAAGCCTCTATGGTGGGTACGGTTCAGTAAAAATCAATGTTTTAACTGATAGCCCTTGGGAACTGGGGTTTTGACTTCAACCTGAATCCGTGACTTCAGAGTGGATGCAGGGTGTAGGAGCTTGATTTCTATTTGTTTTTCAAAAATTGGAGGTGCACCCATAGGTTCATTGAAATTTTTGGGAAACAAAGAGGAATCAATGGCTTGCGCACTGCGCCGCTATGGAGTCACGGATTCAGGTTAAAGAGAACGACATAGAGTGAAATGTAAGACGCGAGATAATAAATGACCCACCCACGTCTTGTCTTCAATACCTTACAAAGATTGACGCTTCTTCAACACGTTTTCAACATAACTGTGCGCGGCGTAGGGCATTCCGACATCTACCCGCTTTTCTTGACTCAGATACCAGCGATGTTCAAGTATTTCATGAAACAATTCCGCATCATCCAACCCCCCTTTCAGAGATGATGGAATGTTCTGGACAGACGGGTTGAACACCTCAGAAGTCCAGCGATAAGCAGCAACAGGCACTGGAACATCACGCCCTTCCCGCTCGGATAATACCAACCGATAACGATAAAGACTGTTCAATAAGCGTCGAGCCTGATTTTCCTGAACCTGTAAGCCCGTTAATGAGGCCAGCTTTCGTTTGTGATGCCAGTGTTCGACCACACGTGGCACCATCCTTACTCGCGTTCCGTTATCAACAGTAGAGATTTCCATTTCCTCAATATCAAAACCAAGATCATTCAATCGTCCAATGCGCTCTTCAATCAGATACTGATCTTCCGGGTTAAAAGTATCGGTCCGGGTCAGTTCGGCCCATAGCGCATTGTAACGATCAACAAGAGAGTCCGCCTGATCCAGCGGATCCAGCCCTCCAGGCAAACCAACGGCAGCGTCCAAGTCCATCAGATCTCCTGCGATGTTAGTGTGGGCCAGTTCCAGATCATACTCCCGACGATAATCTGACAACTCATCCAAAAGGTCTCCGGTTTCAGCATCCACCAGATAGGCTGCCATTAAGCCAGCATCACGCTTAAACAGGGCATTAGAAAAAGAGCAGTCTCCCCAGTAAAAACCAGATAAATGCAAGCGCACAAGCAACTCCGCCAAGGCATCCAGCATCTGCTGCATCTGTTCCTTTGAAATCCCCTGTTGGATAATGACACGGTAAGGCAATGCACCGATCATATAGTTGGTAATCAATAGTCCCCGATCCTTCAAATCCATACGCTCAGAATCATCTTCCAATTGCGCGGCACTGACATTTTTGTCGCGCTGAGTGACCAGTCCTACCGGCTCCACGACCGGCAAACCCAGCTCCTCAAGCTCACGCAATAGCTTGTATTCCTTTTGAGCGATCGGTGTTGCTAACTCTTTCAGGGCATAAACATGACTTTTATGAGAAATAAATTTCACGACATTACGATGAATCCCGCGCGCTACCTCGACAAATAATTCCTCCGGCCATTCGTTCAAATGACGCGACCAAGGTAAACACAAATCAGTGAAGTAGTGGCTGGGTGATGCAATCTGAAATTTCATAATTTCTCAATGGAAGCAATGGAGGGTCTACAATGGCAGTTTACTATTATTTTCTTCCGGCACAAAAAAACCGACCTAATAGTCGGCTTTTAGGAACAATATCAAACTTACAGTCGCTCTTGGGTTTCACCGTCGAAAATGTGCAACTTGTCTGTATTCACGTGTAGATTAATTTTACTGCCAACTTTCGGGGTGCGATGCACATCCATCTTGGCAACAATTTCCTTGGCTTCATTATCAAGCCCCAAGTGAACTACAACCTCATGGCCCAGCGTTTCAATAATCTTTACGACACCTGAGACATTTGCCGTATTGGCCCAATCATGTTCTTCTGCTTCACGAACATGTTCGGGACGGAAACCAACAAAAACTTCCTTACCCTTACGAGCCTCTGCGCCTTCTTTCCAGACAGCGGGAGTCGCAACGGTCAGATCAGCATGAACCAGCTGAGAACCATCATCTGACACCTTCATTTTGATAACGTTCATATTTGGTGTACCAATGAACTGAGCGACAAAGACATTAGCCGGTGTGTCATACAGATCCAGAGGTGAGCCGACCTGACGCAGATTCCCATCATGCAAGACCGCAATACGGTCACCCATAGTCATAGCTTCAACCTGGTCATGGGTTACATATACTGAAGTAATACCCAGGCGCTTCTGCAAATTGGCAATCTCGGCACGCATTTGTACACGCAGTTCAGCATCGAGGTTAGATAATGGTTCATCGAACAGAAACACAGAAGGCTTACGAACAATCGCCCGACCCAGAGCCACACGCTGACGTTGACCACCAGAAAGGGCTTTCGGTTTACGATCCAACAGATGCGCCAAACCCAGCGTTTCTGCGGCTTCAGTCACCAAACGATCAATTTCATCCTTCGGCATCTTGCGCAGACGCAGACCAAAGGCGATGTTTTCATATACAGACATATGCGGATAAAGTGCATAGCTCTGAAATACCATTGCGACATCACGGTCTTTCGGGTGAACACTATTTACAACGCGGTCACCAATGTACAGACTGCCGTCAGTAATCTCTTCCAGGCCCGCAATCATGCGAAGCGTCGTCGATTTACCGCAGCCAGACGGGCCAACCAGAACCATGAATTCTTTATCCTGAATATCCAGGTCAAGACCTTTGATGATGTTAACATCACCATAGCTCTTAATAACGTTCTCAAATTTGATACTTGCCATCAGCTTTCACTCGTTTGTTGTCTTGGTACTTATACCCAAAGCGGCGAGGCTTCGAGCGCTTCTGGATGCCGCCCTTCTGGGTCTGTTCATCCGCATTACTGTTCATTTGTAGTTTTATTACAGCGAAAATCATAAAAGTCGATTTTAACGTCCATTATACGCGTAATTATACAACGTCTGTCCAGTCCAAAGTGATTATTGCTGATCCAAATCAGGCTAATTGAGCAAACAAAAAAGTAATCAGCCACAAAACTGTTATCAGCCAGCACCAGTTCCGCAGCACGGGATCAGGCTTTTCGAGCTTTATTCAAACGCGTACAAAGCTGTCTGACGCCTTTGCGCGCAAACAGCGAATCAGTATTCTCAGTCAGCTTGCGGCGCCAGTTTGGATATTCAGAACTGGTACCGGGAACATTGACCGGCTCCTCAATCAGCAACATATCATCCAATTGCACACCAACCATTTGCGAACGGCTACTCGCCAGATATTGATGGATGGCTTGCGACAATTCGAATGACATCCCGGACTCGGATACCGCCTGCTCAACCGAATAACCTTTCGGTAGCAATCCTTGTTGATCCAGCGCGTTCAGAATCTGCCCTTTTGCCCATTCACGCGCTGCTTTCTCATTGTCGAAGTCCTGTTTGGAACCGAACATGTTCAATTGCCAACGCAGATCGAGATCACTCGCTGTCCAATAGGCCTTAACTGTTGGAATGTCATGATTGCAAACGACCGCTAACGCTTTCGGCGCATAATCCTGAGGAGGCAGACATCCGGTATGGTCAATCTCAAAATAAAAAATCTTGTTGGAGTAAAGCTCGACTTTCGGGAAGTAAGTACGTACTTCCTCTGGAACAGTCCCTAAATCTTCAGCAATCACCATGCACTCATTACGCTGGGATTCGAGTGCCAGAATACCAAGCAGATCGAACAGATCATTGTAAATATAAGCGCCATAAGCCGCGCCTTTACCAGGTGGGCACCACCACAGCCGCAGCAAACCCAAGGCATGGTCGATGCGCAAGGCATTGCAGGCTCGCATATTGTTACGCAGCAGGGTAATAAAGGTCTGATAGCCTTCACGCTTCATTTCGACAGGATCCATTGGAGGCAACCCCCAGTTCTGCCCATTGGGACCCAGTGCATCCGGCGGCGCACCGACAGAAGCATCCAGACAGAAGGCTTCGCAATTACTCCAAACTTCGGCACCGCCCCGATCGGCGCCCACCGCCAAATCACGGTACAATCCAACTTTCATACCCAGATCATCGGAAAGCTTCGCCACCTGCTGTAACTGTTCATCTGCGATAAACTGCAGATACATCCAATAATTGACCTCATCACGGTTCTCTTGCGCAAATCGGGCCACGGCATCCGAGCGATAATCTTGATAAGCCTCTGGCCAGGCTGGCCAGCCCCAGGCATTGATATCCTGCTCTTTAAAATGCGTCAGCAAGGCATCAAACAAAGCCTGCAACTTCAGAGGTTCACCCTGCTCTTCAACAAAACTTTGGAACGCCTTGTCACGCTTGGTGCCTTTACCCAGATGCTCCTTCTTGAAAACAGAATAAAGCACTTTGAAACATTCAAACTTCAGTGCGCTGACACCACTGTATTCCACATAGCCAACCGAGCGTAAGTGACTGACTTTGGCACTGAATGCTTCGGTCGTTACTTTGCGTTTCAGCGCAGCCGATTCCTGAAACTCAGGTACAGACTCAACATCGACATAAAGCACATTGAGAAAGCTACGATTGGAAGGACTATAAGGACTGCAATGATCCGGGCTGATTGGATATAGCGCATGAATAGGGTTTAGTCCCACAAAACCGGCACCCTGATCAGCCAAGTGGCGGATCAGCTCGGCCAAATCAGTGAAATCGCCCATACCCCAGTTTCGTTCAGAACGTAATGTATAAAGCTGAATTGCAGAACCCCAGACTTTATCACCCTGACACATAGCATCGTTGTGGAAACTGGTTTTCGGTGTCACAACCAGAGGGCTTTCAGCATTTTTATCGCCAACAACGACAGACAATTGGTGATAACCCAACGGCAGATCATTCGGTAAATTCAGTAAGCGGCGCACGTACTGAATACCATCCGGCATCCTGTAATCTCCAGTCTGAGTCAGAGAAGACAGCTCTACACGACCGCTCAGCACCTGACCAGATTCTGTGGTTATCGACCATTCCAATAACTGGTGCAAATCATGATCACTGACATAAACGCTAACACCCCAGTAATCACGATGCGGAGAGAGTACCGTGACAGGTTCAAGCAATTTAAACCACTGATGCGTATCCAGCTCCCAAGCATCCTGAGCCAGCTGATCGTCATTATTCAGATCATAACCCATTGCACTGACAATACGTTCGATATTCTCAAACGGAACATTTGTCTCACGCCCCTGAAAATCCAGAAACTGATTCGACACATTTCTCAGATGCGCTATTTTTGAGACAAGTTCTTGATTTGCCATGAATATCACCCTTTCTCTACTATTTGTTGTTGCGAGCTATGACGCTAATTTCATGCTCAGTCGAGATTCAAACCAGCTCAAAACGGTTCTGGCAAGCAGATTTGGATTACGATCTCCAATCTCGCCAGTGCCATTCTCGAACTGGTTTAATATCACCTACCTGCTAAAAACCATCTATTTAAAAAAGCAAAACCGGCCACAACTCGTCATTCAGCGTGTTGGTTGAGCCAGTAATTCAGAACAGCTGCGGAACCCAATAATCCAGGTTGCTTAGACACGACAATGTAGGTCGGCATTGATTTAACGTAATTGGAAAGCCGCCCTTTGGACTCAAAACGGGTTCGGAACGGGCTGGCTTTAAAATATTCGATAAACCGGGGAACAATGCCACCTGTAATATATAGACCACCTTTCGCTCCTAGCGCCAAGGCAATGTCACCCGCGTAATTACCGAAAATAGCACAGAAATTCTCTAGTGCCTGCTCGCATATCGGATCTGTTTTTGCCAATGCCCGCGTTGATATGTCAGCCGCCTTCAACTGCTGCCCATCCCCAGCCTGATGAGACAACGCCTGGTATATATTCTCCAGTCCCATGCCTGAAATTAATCGTTCATTGGATACTCGTTCATACTTTGTCAGCAAGAACTCCAGAATTTTGATCTCCACGGCATTGGTCGGTGCAAAATGCGAATGACCACCTTCAGTCTGCAACGTCACAGGCCCCTGCTCACTGAAGGCAAGCCCTGCCAGACCCAAACCGGTACCCGGCCCGGTAACGGCAACCGGCATACCCGGCAAGGCTTCACCTCCGCCAACTTTTACCAGTCCTTGTTCATCAAGCTGCGGAATAGCATTCGCCATCGCGTTATAGTCGTTAATGAATTTCAGTGTTTTAAAACCCAATGCTTTTTTAAGCTCGGATACTTTGAAGGCCCAGGTGTGGTTAGTCATGGTAATCTGATCTTCATCAGTCGGGCAGGCAATTGCCATCACTGAATGTTCTGGACGAGGGTAGTCCGCTACAGGGCCAGCAAGATAGGCTTCAATGGCATCCTGAATAGTTTCATACTCAGCACCATTCAGGGCGGTCGGCGCAATCAGGTCAGATTCCGCGAGCGTCAGGACACCCTGCGCTATCGTTCTTAAGGGAGTCAATGCGAAACGCGCATTAGTGCCGCCGATATCAGCAATCAGCCCGAGCTGTTCCATAGAATTACCTCTAACTATTGTTTTAATCAGTTTCTATCACTCACTGTATTCTAAGCAACTGACAAGCCAGATGAGACTTGGCCGCCTGAATTCGTTCACTGTTTCATTCGTTTCGGCCTGTCGGCGAACATACTCCAGCATCATGGAGATCTGTTGATTTGTGACAAGGCCTTTGAAAATGTACTACAAACTTTGCCTGTCATTGGTTCGAATCAATGAATTTTCGAGTAATTTTACTACAATCAGTGTCTTGAACCGAAGATAAACAGCAGTTGAACGAAATCAGCAGATTACCCGCAAGTCTAGTCGGGATCGCAATTTTGACAAATATGTCAAATAGTTATGACAGATTACTTTACCTGCTGGATGAGATTTCCCTACAATCAAGTAGCAGTCGAATATTTGGAACAAAACTACAATGTCAACCAACATCCTTGATCGCTTGAAATCAAACCCCAGTTGCCTGAGCAAGAGTGAACGCAAAGTCGCTCAAGTTATTCTGAACGACCCTAATAAAGCGATTCGCTCATCGATTGCCAGTCTCGCCAAGGCTGCTGATGTCTCCGAGCCAACGGTAAATCGCTTCTGTCGCAGCCTGGATTGCATTGGCTTCCCGGACTTCAAACTGAAATTGGCCCAATGTCTGGCAACCGGCACCCCTTATGTAAACCGGAATGTTGAACCAAATGACAAGGTTGAGGATTATACCAGCAAGATTTTTGAAGCAACCATGAGTGCTGTCAGTGATGCCAAGCGCTCAGTTGATGTTAACGCTCTGAGTCGAACGGTAGACGCCCTTTCACAAGCACGTCGCATCAGCTTTTATGGTCTGGGCGCGTCGGGCAGTGTGGCAATGGATGCGCATCATAAGTTCTTCCGTCTGAATACCCCTTGCGCAGCCTATACCGACGCTTTGCAACAGCGCATGGCAGCGGCAGCGGCCAAACCAGGGGATGTCGTTTTCATAATCTCCATTACTGGTCGAACCATTCCTCTGGTGGAAACCGCCAAGATTGCCAGAGAAAGCGGTGCTACCGTAATCGCACTGACAACACCACATTCACCACTGGCTGATAACTGTCATATTCTTTTGGGTGTCGACAGTCAGGAAAATACCGACATATATATCAATATGACCTCACGCATTGTTTATCTGACCATACTGGATGTTCTGGCCACCGGAGTCACACTGAAGCTTGGTCCTGAGTTCCAGAGCCATCTGAAACGCATTAAGTCCGTCCTGGCAGAAATGCGTTTTGACCCACAAGCAACGGATTAACATTAAATAATCAAAAAGTGCGCACTGCGCCGCTCTGGAGTCACGGATTCAGGTCAGGTACATAGATTGCAAAAGCCCTCTCTTACTTGGAGCACAGTACATGCGACGCACAAAAATTGTTACCACATTAGGACCCGCTACAGATAATGAAGGAGTACTTGAACAACTATTATTGGCTGGAGCCAACACCGTCCGCTTGAACTTTTCACATGGTAATGCTGAAGATCATAAACGCCGTGCAGAGGCAGTTCGCCAACTAACCAAAAAGAACAATTTGCCGCCCGTTGCGATCCTGGGCGACCTGCAAGGCCCAAAAATTCGAATCGCTCGCTTCCAAAATGATCAAAAAGTCCATCTGCAGGACGGGCAATGTTTTATCCTTGATGTTGATTTCGATAAATCTTCCGGTGATTCAGAGCGAGTCGGCATTGACTACCCTGCTCTGGCAAAAGACAGCGCGCCGGGCGATATTTATCTGCTCGATGATGGCCGGGTAAAGGTTCAGGTAGATAAAATCGAAGGTAATGCAGTCCATACAACGGTCATCCAGGGCGGATCATTATCGAACAATAAAGGCATCAATAAACTAGGCGGAGGGCTCTCTGCTGCTGCACTGACTGAGAAGGATAAAGCAGATATTCTCATCGCTGCTGAAATAGGTGTCGATTATATTGCTGTTTCATTTCCGCGCTCTGCAGACGACATTCATCAAGCACGCAAACTCGTTACCGCTGCTGGCTCCACCGCCGAAATTGTTGCCAAACTTGAACGTGCTGAGGCAACACTTGATCATGAGAACCTCGATAGAATCATTCTCGCATCGGATGTTGTCATGGTTGCCAGGGGCGACCTTGGTGTCGAAATTGGAGACCCTGAACTGATTGGCGTACAGAAACACATAATCAAACGGGCACGCACACTGGATAAAATCGTGATCACCGCCACTCAGATGATGGAGTCGATGATTGATAACCCGTTCCCGACTCGGGCAGAGGTCTTTGACGTCGCCAATGCCGTACTTGATGGTACCGATGCGATTATGTGCTCAGCGGAAACAGCAGCCGGCAGCTACCCGATTGAAACGGTCAAAGCGATGAGCGACATCTGCCTCGGCGCGGAACGCCATAAGCTGACCACAGAATCGCGCCATCGGGTTGGTCAACAATTCAAACGAATTGACGAGGCTCTGGCCATGTCTGTGATGTATGCAGCCAATCATCTACGCGGTGTTAAAGCCATTCTTTGTATGACAGAATCCGGTTCAACACCAAGGTGGATGTCGCGCATCAGTTCTGGCTTGCCAATTTATGCCATGACCCGCCACATAAGCACACAACGACGGGTAGCACTGTATCGTGGCGTAGCAGCCATACCTTTTGATGATACTATTCTGCCCACGACTGAGGTTATAAAAACAGCTGTGGACGAAATAAAGAAGCGCGGCATCGTTAAAGATGGTGATCTGGTTATCATGGCTTATGGTGACCACCAGGGTGTTCACGGTGGCTCAAACACATTTAAGATTGTAAGTGTTGGTTATATCCTGTAAAAAGACCGCCTAATGAATTTTTGAAACAAACGGTGGCTTACGGGCTGCCGTTTTGCGTTTCAGAGCAGATAAAAAGCGAAATTTCGCCGAAACTGCCGCCATCGCTATTGGTTTTTTACCATGCGTAAACAAATTTTCTGTTCAGCTTGCTAAGCTGAAAAATTTTTACAACCATCTCGACGGCTCGACCGTCTATTGTTTGGGGAAGTCTCTATGGAACACGATATAGATCCTATTGAAACGCAGGAATGGCTCGACGCACTCGCCTCGGTCGTGCGCGAAGAAGGCAATGACCGTGCACAATTTTTATTAAAGCGGCTATCCGATGAAGTCTCTCACACGGGTGAGAAGGTTCCTTTCGCAATCAACACACCTTTCCGAAACACGATCCGTCTTGATGAAGAGCCTAAATACCCTGGCGATAACGAACTGGAGCGAAAGATCCGCGCCATGATTCGCTGGAATGCCGTGGCTATGGTGGTTCGCGCCAACAAGTCCGGTGATGATCTGGGTGGTCATATTTCAAGTTTTCAATCCTCAGCCACCCTTTATGACATCGGCTTCAATCATTTCTGGCGCGCGCCAACAGCAACCCACCCTGGCGACATGGTTTATTTCCAGGGCCATATTGCACCTGGCATCTATGCTCGCTCTTATGTTGAAGGCCGTCTGACAGACGAACAGCTTGAAAACTTCCGTCGTGAAGTCGATGGCAAAGGTCTTTCTTCTTATCCTCACCCCTGGCTGATGCCGGACTACTGGCAATTCCCGACCGTCTCCATGGGTCTTGGTCCAATTCAGGCAATCTACCAGGCGCACGTAATGCGTTATCTGGAAAACCATGAAAAAATCGAAAAAGGTGGTCGAGTCTGGGCCTTCCTTGGTGATGGTGAAATGGATGAACCGGAATCACTCGGCGCTATTTCTCTGGCGGGCCGTGAGCATCTCGATAACCTGAATTTTGTCATCAACTGTAACCTGCAACGCCTGGATGGCCCGGTACGCGGTAATGGCAAAATCATTCAGGAACTGGAAGGTATGTTCCGTGGCGCAGGCTGGAACGTAATCAAGGTTGTTTGGGGCCGCCATTGGGATCAGCTGTTTGCCAAAGATAAAAAAGGCCTGCTGCAAAAGCGTATGGACGAAGTGGTTGATGGTGAACTGCAAGCCTATAAATCACACGGTGGCGCTTACACTCGGGAATACTTCTTCGGCAAATATCCTGAGCTGGCTGAACTGGTTAAAGACATGTCCGATGATGACATCTTCCGTCTAAACCGAGGTGGTCATGATCCATATAAAGTTTACGCGGCTTTCCAGAAAGCCATCAGCGACAACAACGGTCAGCCAACAGTCATTCTGGCTCACACTGTAAAAGGCTATGGCATTGAGGCGGGTGAAGCGAAGAATATGACCCACTCGCTGAAGAAACTGTCAGTTGATGATCTGAAACAGTTTCGTGATCGTTGCGGAGTTCCGATCAGCGACGCAGATCTCGAAGCAGGCAAAATTCCGTTCTATCGTCCAAACGAAAACAGCCCGGAAATGCAGTACATCCGCAACCACCGCAACACTCTGGGTGGCTACCTGCCGATGCGCCGCAAAAAAGCCGAGGGTGGACTGAAAGTACCAACGTTGGAATCCTTTGATGCAATTACCAAAGAATCCGGTGATCGCGAAATTTCAACCACCATGTCATTTGTGCGAATTCTGTCGCAACTGATGAAAGACAAGCAAATCGGCAACCGCATTGTACCAATCGTGCCGGATGAGGCCCGAACCTTCGGAATGGAAGGTATGTTCCGTCAATTTGGTATCTACTCACCCTGGGGTCAGACTTATATCCCTCAGGATAAGAACCAGGTCATGTGGTACAAGGAAGATCTGAAAGGTCAGATTCTTCAGGAAGGTATTAACGAAGATGGTGCAATGAGTTCGTGGATCGCCGCTGCCACTGCCTACTCAACCTACAACTTTCAGTTAATTCCTTTTTACGCCTATTACTCCATGTTTGGTTTCCAGCGTATTGGAGACCTGGCTTGGGCCGCAGGCGACCTTCAAGCTCGTGGCTTCCTGATCGGTGCTACCTCTGGCCGAACAACACTCAACGGTGAAGGTTTACAGCATCAGGATGGTCACAGCCATATTCTGGCAGGCACCATTCCAAACTGCGTCACCTACGATTGCAGCTACGGTTATGAGCTGGCCACCATTATTCAGGATGGTCTGCTGCGTATGGTTGAGCATCAGGAAAATGTCTTCTACTACATCACTACGCTAAACGAAAATTATCAGCATCCGGGCTTGAAACCTGAAATGGTTGAAGGCATCAAAAAAGGGATGTACTTGCTGGAAAGCGGTGTGAAGAAAGGCAAGAAAGCTGTTCAGTTGATGGGCTCAGGCTCCATCATGCAGGAAGTTCGGGCGGCAGCGGAGATGTTGCGTAATGACTATGGTGTGCAGGTCGATATCTGGGCCGTAACCAGTTACAACGAACTGACTCGCGAAGCACTGGATACAGAGCGTTTCAACCTGCTGAACCCAGAAGCAGAGCAACGTGAATCTTACGTCACACAAATGCTTAAAGGTCAGCATGGTCCAGTTATTTCCGCCAGTGACTATATGAAGAACTATGGCAACCAGATTCGCAAGTGGGTACCTCAGGATTATCACGTTCTGGGTACTGATGGTTTTGGCCGTTCAGACTCGCGCGGCAAATTGCGCCACTTCTTCGAAGTCGATCGCAACTGGATCACTGTTGCCGCACTGAAAGCACTGGCTGAAGAAGGCACGATTGAGGCAAAAGAAGTCACCGCCGCCATCAACAAGCTGGGACTGGACATCAACAAGCCAAACCCAATGACCGTGTGATAGCAGAATTAGGAGCGTTTTTTCATGAGTACTGAAATTATTCGTGTACCCGATATCGGTATGGATTCTGCCACCTGCATTGAGGTGAGTGTTAAGCCGGGCGATATAATTGGTGTCGATGACACCATTATTGTGCTGGAATCCGACAAAGCGTCGATGGATGTTCCGTCACCGATAGCCGGTAAAGTGGTACAGGTAAAAATCAATGAAGGGGATTCTGTCTCTGAAGGTGATGAACTGGTTTATCTTGCAGTGGAAAGTTCCACCGATGGCGATGCCACAGAAGACACCAGGACGGAACCAACAGAACCGGAATCCAAACCCGCTGCGGCAGCACCCGCCTCTTCTGGTAGTGCCGTTGAAACTGTGAAGGTGCCGGATATCGGCATGGACAGTGCCAATATCATCGAAATTACAGTCAAGGTCGGTGACACTATTAACGAAGAAGACACCATTATTGTTCTTGAATCTGACAAGGCATCCATGGATGTTCCTTCGCCCAAAGGCGGCGAAGTGGTCGCTATTAAAGTGGCCGAAGGTGATTCTGTTTCTGAAGGTATGGCGTTGATTGAACTGAAAACTGCAGGAGCCTCATCCGCAGAGGCAAAACCAGCGCTATCCAACGCCTCAGTAGCTGCAGCGCCAAGTGCCACAACACCACCTGCCGCAGCAATATTGCAAGAAATTAAAGTACCCGATATCGGTATGGACAGCGCCAAAATTATCGAAGTATCGGTAAAACCTGGTGATTCACTGAAAGAAGAAGACACTATTGTCATTCTGGAATCAGACAAAGCATCAATGGATGTACCGTCGCCTGCGGCTGGCGAAGTCATTTCCGTGTCCGTTAATGAAGGTGATGACGTTTCCGAAGGTACGCTGCTCCTAACGATTAAACCGGCAGGCGCGACGGTACCTTCTGCCCCTACTCAACAGCCTGCACCGGCTGGGGGACAACCCAAAACAGTATCCACTCCAGCGCCGTCACTGCCAACACTGGCAAGTGCTTATGACAATGCGCCAATCAAGCCGAGCAAAAATGTTCACGCAGGCCCAGCGGTACGCCGACTGGCTCGCGAATTCGGCGTTGACCTGGCGCTGGTTCCAGGCAGCGGTCCACGCGGGCGTATCGTTAAGGACGACGTTGCGGGCTGGGTTAAAAAACGGCTCCAGGAACCACAGCAAGTCAGCAGTGGTGCAGGACTGCCAACGGTACCGGATCAGGACTTCGCCAAGTTCGGTGATATCGACATTGTTGACATGAACCGTATCCAGCAGATTACGGCCGCCAACATGGTTCGTAACACGCTGGTTATTCCACATGTAACCCAGTTTGATGAAGCCGATGTCACTGAGACTGAAGCTTTCCGTCAGTCATTGAAACCGGAGATGGAGAAACGCGGCGTTAAAATCAGTCCATTAGCCTTTATCGTTAAGGCTTGCGCCTCTGCAATGATTGAATTTCCGAAGTTCAACGTATCGCTGATGGCCGATGGTAAACGTTACGTGCAGAAGCATTATGTGAATATCGGCGTTGCTGTCGATACGCCAAATGGTCTGATCGTTCCCGTGATTAAAGATGCTGATAAAAAATCCATCTGGCAAATTGCCGAAGAAATCATCGATTTTGCCAAGCGCGGCCGCGATGGAAAAGTTAAACCAACTGAAATGCAAGGTGGCTGCTTTACTGTATCCAGCCTGGG
Organism: Reinekea sp.; assembly: GCA_037389025.1. GTDB lineage: Bacteria > Pseudomonadota > Gammaproteobacteria > Pseudomonadales > Natronospirillaceae > Reinekea. The sequence goes on from JARRJP010000046.1 coordinate 69,809, forward strand.
TGGTCTGGGTGGCACAGCATTCACACCGATTGTGAATGCACCGGAAGTTGCTATTCTGGGTATTTCCAAAAACTCAGTAAAACCTTATTGGACGGGCAAAGAGTTTGTACCACGCACTTTCACACCTTTGTCACTGTCTTACGATCACCGTGCTATTAACGGAGCTGATGCAGCTAAGTTTACAACTTATCTATCAACAGTTCTGGCCGACGTTCGTCGATTGATTCTGTAACGAACGACAAATAACAGCTTCCAAAGCCCGACTTTCATGTCGGGCTTTTTTTGGACTGGAGCAACCAACCTGAATAAAACGTTGATACCTTTGAGACAGGACGACGAGTCGACTAAAACGCGAGTTTAATGACAGCGGGAAATATGTTTTCAGCGAAAACTGGCGAGAGGCAAAATAAAAAGCGGTCGATTAATGACTGCTTTTTATTCAGAAGAGAAACTCAGTTTACCCCTTCTTCCTTCAGGTAGATATTTTCATAAACATAGTTGGTTGCTTCAACAAACCCCTGCACGGAACCACAGTCAAATCGTTTGCCTTTGAACCGATAAGCCATCACAACACCATCCTGTGCCTGTTGCTTCAGCGCATCAGTCAACTGAATTTCATTGTTGATGCCTGGAGGCGTATCCTTGAGGATATCAAAAATATCTGGAGTCAATATATATCGACCAATAACCGCCAGGTTACTTGGCTCTTCACCCTGCTTCGGTTTCTCTACCATGTCACTGACACGGTACAAACCATCTTTCATTTCTTCACCGGCAATGACACCATACCTATGGATTTCATCACGAGGGACTTCCATCACGGCTACGATGGAACAACGAAATTGCTTGAACACCTTGACCATCTGCGCCAGAACATTGTCTTCACCATCTTCATTCACACACAGGTCATCAGCCAATACGACACCGAACGGCTCATTACCAATCAAAGTTTCACCAGCCAGAATGGCATGCCCCAACCCTTTCATTTCTTTTTGTCGGGTATAGGAGAAAACACCGGTGTCCATCAGATTGCGAATAGAGGACAGATATTGCTCTTTTGACGAGCCACTGATCTGATGCTCAAGTTCATAAGAGATATCAAAGTGATCGGCAATAGCCCGTTTGCCGCGGCCGGTGACAAAGCCAACATAATTCAGATTTGCGCCAATGGACTCCTCAACACCATACTGAACCAGAGGCTTGTTTACGATCGGCAACATCTCTTTGGGTAAAGCTTTGGTTGCCGGCAGGAAACGGGTGCCATACCCTCCGACTGGAAATAAGCACTTACGTATCATCGATAATTCCTTCCTTATTTTTTGAATCTATAGTCTTGCAAGTCTTGAACCAGATTTTGAACAGTCAAAGGGCCAAGAACAAGGTTAAAATCATGCGTCATTGTGCACCATTTGAAACCAGCGCACTAGAATTGCGCCGTATGAAAAAGGTATGGGGATTTAAAAAGACGTTAGCTGTATACCTGAGTCCGTAACTCCAAAGTGGATGCAGGGTGTAAGAGCTTGATTTCTATTTGTTTTTCAAAAATTGCAGGTCCACCCCAATTTTTGGAAAGCAAAGAGGAATCAATGGCTTGCGCACTGCGCCGCTATGAAGTCACGGATTCAGGTTTAGCTGCAAATACACCTGTCCCTTCCACACAAACTCACGACGCCCGCCTGATAACCCATGGCTGAATCCAGGCCTTATTCTGCCATCACTGCAGAACAACAGGAGAACAAGCGTGCAGATCAGCGATTTTTTCAGTCACCTGTGGGATGACTATATTCAGATGACGCCCCAGGCAGAAGCTATCCACAACGCCTTGCGGGAACGAGGCGAAACCATTGTCAATGATCATGTTGCCTTTCGTACCTTTAATATTGGACCTGCACGGCTTGAAAAGCTGGAACCCTTTATCCTTGAAATGGGTTATCGGCGCCTGGAACCTTATCAGTTTGCAGCCAAAAAACTTAATGCTGTCGGCTACGTACCACCGCAGGATGATCTGCCACGTATTTTCATCAGCGAACTACGTGTAGAAGAACTCAGCAGTACAGTACAAACCATTATTCACAAACTGGTTGAACAGATTGATGAGTCTGCGGTTAATGATACCAGTTTGTTCTGGCGCGGACGGTTGTGGTCCACACCGTCCATCGAGGAGTATCAGGCGCTGTTGCATGAAAGTGAATACGCTGCCTGGCTAAGTATTATCGGTCTGCGCGCCAATCACTTCACAATCGACATCAACAAACTGAACAGCATTACAGAAGTCAGTCAGATGAATACTTTTATCGAAGAGTTGGGCTTCAACATCAACACCAGCGGCGGTGCAGTGAAAGGCTCACCCGCCGTTCTACTGGAGCAATCATCGACCAAAGCATCGCGTGCAGAGATGGAATTTGCCAACGGGCACAGAGAAATGGTCACCACTTGTTACTACGAATTCGCCAAACGTTATTTTGACGATAACGGTGAACTGTACCAGGGCTTTGTCGCCGCCAGCGCGGACAAAATTTTTGAGTCAACTTACGTCAACTGATCTTCAGCAGTCCTTACTGCCGCTGTTAATATCACAGAACAGCCTGAGATCTAACTCCGCAGGCTGATTTTCGATGCCAGAATCCATAATTTCAGCGTGGATTCAAGGTGCCAAAATCGCAAACCAATCGGACGCTTGCTTTGCGATTTTGTTTGCAAAGCATGTGAACGCGGGCCGTGGGTTGGTGTTGTCTGAGGATGGCGGCTAAAGAAAAGCCCCGATCCTGGGATTAGGGCTTTTTGGTA
>JARRJP010000047.1:0-47236 GCA_037389025.1 Reinekea sp.
ACCATCCCTGGAGTGCTGTTGCCGATATTCCTCCCAGAGCAGCAGCTTGGTCACGCCTTTACGTTTCAGCTCCTGGTGGATGGCTGGATAGTCAGGCTCGCTAAAGCGGCGCTGACCCGTGGGTGCCTGGGATGGAAACAGTAACCGGACCAGGACCAGGGCCAGTTCAAACAAAAACACTCACCTTCCAGTATGGCACCCTCGGACGCCGCACCTTGAAAGGGCTGGAGGCATTGAGCAACTCCAAAATGAAGGTCAGTTCGTGCAGTAGCGGTTATGCCCAAAACAACTGCTGTGCATTTGAGTATGTCTGTGTCAGCACGTCATCAATAGAAATACCTTTCACTTGCGCAATCTTTTCAATGATAAATGGCAGATATTTCGGCTCATTCGGCCTGCCCCGGTTCGGTACGGGTGTAAGGTAAGGCGCGTCGGTTTCAACAACCAGCTGAGCCATTGGTGTAGCACTGAGCACCTCGCGTACATTGTCGGCACGATTAAAGGTAATAATGCCGTTAAAACCAAGCATAAAACGCTCAGACAGGCAGTACTCGGCTAATGCAAGGCCGGAAGTAAAGCTGTGAATAACACCCTTTTTACGTAAGTGACGGCTGAAATTCGATAGGATCGCACGAGTATCCTCATCGGCGTCGCGGGTGTGTATGACTACCGGTAAATCCAGATCAACCGCCAACTGTAGCTGGCGCTCAAAGACAACTTTCTGGATAGCCCTATCAGCATGGTCATAATAATAGTCCAAACCTATTTCACCGACAGCAACGATCTTGTCATCACTACAATGAGCCCGAATCTCACTGGCAGTATCGTCGTTAAACGCTTCAGCTTCATGCGGATGAATGCCTTGCGTTCCCCAGATTGATTCATGCTGTGTCAGCTCGCGAACTTTGGCGAGATTTCCCGGAGACACAGCAATAGTCACGATACGTTCAACACCAACAGACTGAGCGCTGGCAATAGCGTCATCCAGAGCATCGCCTTCCAGATAGTCGAGGTGACAATGGGTTTCAATGATCGGCTGACCAAACTGAGGGATATCGCGTTTCTTCTTACTCATAATGCATGTTCTGCCAAAATAATATCGTTGATGTCATCGTCTTTGCGATCCAGATAATGGGGCGATTGAGTTTTCCATACCATGCGACTTTTACCACATATCAATAGAGTGTCCGTCATTGCCTTTACGTTGAAACCGGGCTTTAGGGGGAAATTTGCGCGCATTCTACGGATTTTAAAACGCGAGCGCGAGCGCGTCGGGTTCAGGAAATGTCGGCGCCATCCTTGCGCCAGGGAAAGTTCGAATTAGCTGAAAGTCAGACAATAGCTATAGCGCTTCTTGTCCAGGAGGTAGGCTTTGTGTACTGATGGACTCCAGGAGTCGTCTCCACCAACCCCCATCTGTTCAGCATCCAGACGCAGATAAATACAGTTATCCTCAACCAGTTCGCTGGTATGGCGAGCCAGGGCGATGGTTTGCTGATTAAAGCGGCTGACGCTGAAGTGGAAGTTACCTCTAACAACCAGCCCAGCCAGTTCTACTTCACGACAATCAGTACGCAAACCGGATTCAGATGGAAAAATATATGGCGTATGGAAGTCATCAATGCCTGCCTGATAACGGCCAATCAGGGCACCTCGGTTTCGATCCGGGTAGTTTTCATGCGGACCGCGACCATGCCAGTTAATGTGCTCTGCCACAGGCTTCAACGGCATTTCGATACCAATGCGGGCCAAGGGTGGCAGTCCATTGGCAATATCCACAGCGACATCCAAGGTCCAGCGACCATCCGAATGGAATTGATAGGCCCAACGACTCTGTATAACCGGCTGACCGTCGGCCAGGTAACGCTGAATAACAACAACTTCGGCATACTGGCTGTGTTCACTGACATTCAGGCTAACCAGCACCCGCTCAAGTCGATCCAGACCAGCCTGCTGCCAACGCACCATCCAGGCATTCGGATCCATCTGGTGAGCTTCCGAGATACCGATGTCATTATCCAATGGTGCCCGCCAAAAGTTATCCACTGGAGGTTTAGCCAGCAGCTCTTTGCCATGAGCCCGAATCCAGCTCACCAATTCGCCGCTGAAGGAGTCAATCTGCCATTGTGCGCTTTCACAGATAACGCGCACGACCTTACCCTGTTGAACCGACACCCGACGACCCTTGGGATAGCTGGAGATCTCAGGTAAGTGGGCAGACGCCGGCAGCTCAAACTGATCCTGCGCGACAATATGGCCTGAGTCACACCAGGTGGTGGCTTTACGGGTTTTGACCTGAAGCGTTAGATGGTATTCACAGCCGGGTTTCGGCTCTAACAACGCTCCCAGCAGGGTCAGAATCTGCTGCTCACCAGGTTGTAGTTTAAGTACTAACTGACCACTGTGAATTGGATGACCATTTTCTTCAATCTGCCAGTGCAGTATTTCATTATTTGTACTGCGAAACAGGTATTCACTGGTTACCTGAATTCGTACATCGGCACCGGGACAATGGCTAAAACTCAGATACTGCTGACAATATTTGGCTTCAATGACAGTCGGGTGCAATGTCCGATCTGGAAATATCAATCCGTTGATGCAGAACTGACGATCATTGGGCGTATCACCAAAGTCACCGCCATAGGCATAAAAGCTCTTGTTGTTGGCATCGACCTGCTCAAGCCCCTGATCGACCCAGTCCCAGATAAAGCCGCCCTGCAAGCGGGGATATTCACGAAATGCATCCCAATAATCTGCAAAACTGCCCAAGCTGTTCCCCATTGCATGAGCGTATTCGCACAGTATCAGCGGACGGTGTTCATCCGGCAGGCTGATCCATTTTTTGATTGCCCACTTTGGCACAGCCGGATGAGGCAAGTCGTAGTCCACTCGTGCATACATTGGGCAGATAATATCAGTCGCAGCGGTATCGGCACCGCCACCTTCGTACTGTACCGGTCGAGTCGGATCTGTCTGCTTGACCCACTGATACATGGCATGATGATTTTTTCCAAGACCTGATTCGTTACCCAAGCTCCAGATAATGACGGAAGGACGATTACGGTCGCGCAAAACCAGCCGGGTAATGCGTTCCATATAAGCGTTCAGCCAGAGCGGGTCGTCAGAAAGACGCGCGCAAGGCCACATACCGTGTGTCTCCAGATTGGCTTCATTCATCACATAAAGGCCGTATTCGTCACACAGGTCATAGAACTCCGGATGATTCGGGTAATGTGCGGTGCGTACGGCGTTGAAATTCAACTGCTTCATGAGAGTAATGTCTTGAATCATACTGTCGCGAGTAACGGCATGGCCGCGCTGAGGGTCATGTTCATGCCGGTTAACACCGCGGATCAACAGCGGCTGACCGTTCACTCGAAGCAACCCGCCGCGAATTTCGACCTGACGAAAGCCTACTCGGGTACGCTCGGCATCCAGTACTTTGCCTTGGGCATCATGCAGACTGATTACCAGCGTATAGAGATTTGGAGTTTCATCGGTCCATTTCTTCGGGTTGGTGACGGGAACCGATAATTGAGCGATCTCGGGGTAGCCGCCATGTTCATCGACAATGTCAGAGCCAGGATGGGTTTCAGCCTCGGCAATAACCTGGTCACCGTCAAACAACTGCGCCTGCACCGTCAACTCACCTTCCGGTAATGCCGTGGTAATACGGGTTTCCACCTTAAGCACCGCATCACGATACACCGCATCCAATTCGGTCTGAACACTATAGTCTGCAATGGCAACCTTAGGTTTCAGCAGTAACGAAACATCGCGGAACAACCCGGATAACCACCACATATCCTGATCTTCAAGATAAGAACCATCGCACCAGCGCAACACAATAGCAGTCACCTGATTTTCACCGGCCAGAACAAACTGGCTAAGATCAAACTCAGCAGGCAAACGACTGTCTTTGGAATAACCGACATATTGGTTATTGCAATAGAGAAACAGCATGGCATTGGCGCCATCAAAAATAATCCGCACCTGCTGCTCCAGATCGGCTTTGGTCAGGGCAAAATTTTTACGATAAACCCCAGTCGGGTTCTGCACAGGCACCAAGGGTGGCTGCTCTTCAAAAGGGTATTTGATATTGGTGTAGATCGGACGGTCATAACCTTGCAACTGCCAGTTGGAAGGGACATCTATTTTATTTTTGAATATTAACCTATCCGGTATTTGTTCAGGTTTGTCAAAAAAGGCGAATGACCATTGACCATTGAGCGAGCGACGACTGGCGTTGGTCTTGGCAAGGGCATCGGGAACACGAGTATAGCCGAACAGCGGCGCGTGCGAGGCCATTCGATTCTGCTGGACGACTGCGGGGTTTTCCCAAGGTCGGTCAGCAATAAAAGCACTGAAATGCGTCATAACAAGAGAATCCTGAACAGAAGAACCTGCATAAGTTACAGAATAGCGGAAGGATTTCGGCTTGGCGATAATCAAGCCACAACAGAGGTTTGACTGTCGTCATAACTGACCGAGTTTTATCACATTGGTTTTTGCATGATCAGAAACGTGGCTGCTTTGCGCTTCGGTTGCCAATGATGATCCAATTGAAAGCCAGCGTTGACAATATGCTGCTGTAATATACCAGCTTTCAATGAGGATACCTTTGGCATCAATCCCAGCCGGTAACCCAGCGGTGCGATAAACCGGAACAGAGGCATAACATCACCCAAACAGATCGTGCTGGAGATAAAATACCCACCGGGTTTCAATAGTTGATAAACCTTGTGAATAACGGCATCAACATCATCAACCAGATGCAGGATGCTCATCCCCATTACCACATTGTAATGGCCTGGCTGCAGCGGCAGTGATTCAATGGAATGCTGCTGGAAGTGAACGTTATCGATATTATTCTGTTGTCGTTTCTGCTCACATTTTTCAAGCATTCTGGCGGAAAGATCAATCGCATCTATCTGTTTTACATACGGAGCATGGCTCAGCGCTGTACCGCCGGTACCACAACCAAACTCAAGCACAACGCTATCCGGCTGAAAATATTCGCGTGTCTTATCGAGTTTAATCCGATAAGACACTTCATCTGCAATGGGCATGCTGGCGTACTTGTCAGCAATTCGATCCCAAAATGAAGTTTTTGTTTTCATATGCTTTATTCCCTTATTTCAGGTCCAACTCAAACTCTTTGCAATACCAAGCCTGACCACTGCGCGTGCAGTAACGCTCTTGATCAACCAATTCCTGCTTCATATTGACATCGGTTTTAAAGGTTTTATCAAAGTACGCTGAGGGCAGATTCGGCTGCTTGGTATCATTATACCGCGTACTCGTACCTGGAACAGAAAATCATCGATATTAAAGGCTCCCTTATACCATCGGTTGTCTTTATTCAACTTCTCCAGCATTTCTGTAAACAAGCCTCGGTCAAACCGGTACTGGGTCTGGTTACCCTGCTGGATAATGCGCGCATCGGCCACCGCTTTGGCATCGGTATTGGCAATAAAGGGGCTGTGCAGTGGTTGCCATGGGTGTTCGTCTTCATTGCCTATATTGAAGTCGGCCTTGATATCCAGCTCTATCTCCGGCGTCGTATAGCCAGCCAATACACTGCTTTGCACGGTGATGGTGACCCAGTACGGATCTTTGTTCATCTCGATAATCGGTCGGCACAGCAATGACCGCAGGCCCTGGGCGCAGATGGTCGGGTCGTCCCAATTCTCCAGCCCCGGGTCTCTTGATGCTGGTCGCGCTTGTGACCAAAACCGGATTTCAGCCAGTGGGTTTGTGCGGCGGTCTCGTAAAAGGCGGAGAAGCGCGCGCTCACCACCCCAAGGACCAGTGAGCCGATGGAAAGCGGCACACTGCCCACGACCAGGGCGACAATCATCAGAGCCCCGGAGAGTACCGCCAGGCCGCTGCCGATATAACGAGCATTGTCGTGATGCGGTATTGGGTTTCGAGGTCGGCTTTTTTGTTGTCGGGACTTTATTAAATCCTCTTTCAGAGTCTTTATGTTCTCTTTCTGTCCGTCAATAGCCAACCGTTGCGCCTGCCTCTTCCCTTCCAACTCCGTCTTACGCGCTTCCAAATCCTTGATTTCTTGTTTCTGGGTCTGGATTACCTCGTCGTAATCGTCATCCTTGACAACATGCCCATCCACCTTCGCGGGGGTGTCGGTGCGGGCGACACGGCTCAATTCGCTTTCATCCAGCGACATCAGTCCGGAAAGCCGCTATATGGAGTCAAAGATTCAGGGTTAAATCAAATAGCTGTCGAAATCACATGCCCTGCTTCCGCAGTTATTCAGATTTTGCTATAGACCAATTGAAAGCATAAATACGATTAACCTTCAGTGCAGACCACAGGCACTTCAGGTTAAAAAAGCAGCCGCCCATATAGGCATGGCAATAAAGGCAACCATGGTTTGCAGCGTAATAATGGATGCCATGGCATCAACATCACCACCAAGTTGCCGCGCCAATATATAGGAGCTGGATGCCGTTGGTACGCTGAAACTGATTAGTAATATTCCGAGCCCAAGTTGGCTGACACCAGCCATGTTACCCAGTAAAAGAACCAATACCGGTTTGGCAATAAACTGGAAAAATATGGAAATAGTGACTGGCAAAAATCCGCTGACCAACGATTTGGGCTTCAATGAAGCACCCACCGCAAGAAGACCTAATGGCAACGCGGCGCGGCCCAGAATTTCGACAAAGTCTTCTGTTACGCTCGGTAATCCGATTCCTGACAGTGATAAAAACCACCCGGCAACACAGCCGAGTATTAACGGATTGCGAATAATTTGCTTTATGAAATCACTGGCATTTTGAGACTTTGTCTTACCATAAACAGCAAAGATTGAAACACACAACAGGTTGATCACGATAATCATAAAACCGGCATTCAAAGAGGCAACCGCAAGACCTTGTGATCCGAAGTAGGCTGATGAGACCGACAGTGCAATATAGGTGTTATAACGCACACTGCCCTGAAATATCGAGGTAAACGCCTCCGCCGGGTAGGCTGGTTTCAGCCGATACACCAACCAGACAGCCAACGAAACGATCAACAGAACGGCAATGCTGATCCAGCTTAATGTCCACCACTCAGTACCTGAAAGTTTCTGCAAGCCCAGTGTATGTATCAGCAGGGCTGGAAATAAAACGTAATAGGTCAATTTCTCAATACCAAGCCAGACAACATCGTCCAGAAAGGTTAAGCGTTTCAATTGATAACCAACAAAGATAAGCGCGAAAACAGGTATTAAGACTGAGTAGAAATTAATCATAGTCGTACTGCAGGATGCTGAAGACCGGGGACTATAGCACTGCTCCAGGCTGTCCCAGAAGCCCCACAACCAGTTTTGTTATTTCATCAATAAGTCGGATTTAATTAGCCGATCCGACCTTCGTTGCATTGCCATTATCATTGCCAGACATATAATAATCCTAACTTACTATATGGAATGGATTATGTCCGCTGACAATCACCTCAACAGTCCTGGCTTTCTGATAACGGATATCCATCGCCAGATGCGACGTGTCTATGCCCACCGTGCAGAAGAAAGTGATCTGACCCCGGCACAGGCCAAAGCCCTGTTGATCATTGCCAAGCGGCAAGGAGTCAAGCAAAAGGAACTGGCCGATATATTGGAAATACAACCAATGACCATGGTTAAACAATTGGACCAGCTCGCTGAGCAAGGCCTGATTATTCGGGTTCCCGACCCAAACGATCGTCGTGCTCATCTAATCCATTTGACTGAAGACGCCGGCCCGTACATCAAGCGGGTGAAAAAAATAATAAACACGCTGCATAAAGACATGCTGCAAGACCTTGATGAACATGAATCCGAGCAGTTTTTCCGGCTGTTGAACCAGATTCGTGACCGATTATTGACCTTGTAACTCATCTGGAGATTTGAATTGATGTCAGATACAACAGCACAGGGCCTTGGTAGCGACAACGCAGCCAGGCAAAAAAGCAGCCCCACCAAACGTTTACTAATGATGGTTGTTATTCCTCTTTTAGCTGCCAGTGGAGGTGGTTATATCTATCTTAAAGGCGGTCAGTCAGTGGTAACTGACAACGCTTATGTTAAAGCCGATAGGGTCAGTATCAGCGCTGAAGTTTCCGGCACCATCCAACAGGTGAATGTGACAGAAAATGAACCTGTCCATCAGGGCGATGTACTGTTTGAAATTGAGTCAGCACCGTTCGAACTGGCCGTGCAGCGTGCCGAAGCCCAACTGTCACAGGTTGCCACTCAGCTAAAAGCCCTCAAGGTGTCTTATCAGCGCCAGAAAACTGAGCTGGAGCTGGCACAAAGCCGTTATGACTATGCGCTATCTGAAGAAAAGCGAAACCAGAATCTACTCACCAAAAATATTATTTCCAGCGTTCAATTCAATGCCGTGCAGCAGAGCACACGCGTTGCCAGCCTGCAACTGGTTGCGGCACAGGACGGTCTGAATCAGGTTCTGCAAAGTCTGGGGGGCAGCAATAGCATCCCGGTTGAAAAACACCCTGACTATCTGGCTGCCAAATCGCAATTGGCACAGGCACAACTCAACCTGTCCCACACTCAAATCATTTCTCCGGCTAACGGTATTGTGCGCATCCCACCCAAGGTGGGTCAGTTTATACCGGCCGGACAGAGTGCTCTGTCTATTATCGAGAATGACCTGTTTTGGATCGAAGCCAATTATCCAGAAAAAGACCTGACTTATGTTAAGCCTGGCCAGGAGGTCGATATTCGTATTGATACTTATCCGAATAATATCTGGCACGGTATTGTCGAAAGTCTGAGTCCGGGAACCAGTGCAGAATTCTCTATCCTGCCTGCCCAAAACGGCACCGGTAACTGGGTGAAAGTTGCGCAGCGTGTGCCTGTCCGTATTGCGATTCAACCCTCAGATAACAGCCCTGAACTGCGTGCCGGATTGAGTTCGGAAGTTGCCATCAATACGGGTCGCAAACGCAGCCTGATGGGTTTGACACTGCAATGAACCAGGAAACTGAACTGAATCCTAGCAGTCGGTTTTTTATCATCTTCTCGGTGATGCTATCGACCATCATGCAAGCACTGGACACGACCATTGCCAATGTCGCTCTGCCACACATGCAGGGAACAATGGGTGCTTCGCAGGACCAGATTTCGTGGGTATTAACATCCTATATCGTTGCCTCGGCGATTTTCATGCCATTGACCGGTTTTCTGACCGCTCGTTATGGACGTCGACAAATTCTGATCATCTCGGTGACAGGATTCACCCTGGCATCGATGGCCTGCGGTGCCGCGCAGTCACTGAATCAGATCGTCCTGTTCCGGTTGTTACAAGGAATATTCGGGGCCAGTCTGATACCTCTGGCGCAGGCGGTCATGCTGGATATTTTTCCGCGTGAGAAACAAGGTTCAGCCATGGCGACTTTTGGCATCGGTGTCATGCTAGGGCCGATTCTTGGTCCTAGCCTCGGCGGTGTTCTCACTGAATATTACAACTGGCGCTGGGTGTTTTATATCAATGTACCGCTTGGCATGATCGCCCTGTTTGGGCTGATTCGCTTTGTACCGGAAACAGGGTTGGATAAAAACCGTCGTTTCGATCTGCTCGGCTTTTCGTTCCTGGCTATTGGTATTGGATCGTTACAGATGATGCTGGATCGCGGCAGTTCATTGAACTGGTTTGCCAGCGGTGAAGTGGTCATCGAATGCTTGCTGGCATTGTTGGCGTTCTATCTGTTTATCGCCCATATTTTCACTCATAAAAGTCCGTTTATTGAACCGGCTCTATTCAAGGATCGCAATCTCTCTGCGGGGTTGATGTTTATCTTTGTTGTTGGTGTGGTCTTGCTGGCATCCATGGCGCTGTTACCACCCTTCATGCAGAACCTGATGGGCTACCCGGTGATCGACACCGGTTATCTGCTCGCGCCTAGAGGCTTAGGCACCATGGCCGCTATGATGATTGTCGGAAGGCTGACGACAAGGGTGGATGCTCGATACCTGATTCTCATCGGACTGCTGGCGATTTCAGGTTCGTTGTGGCAAATGACCCATTTCACGACCAATACATCAGGCGCTGACCTGGTCCAGACTGGCGTATTACAGGGTTTTGGCTTCGGGTTTGTTTTCGTTCCGCTCAGCACGGTCACCTTTGCCACTCTGGCACCACGTTATCGTACTGAAGGAACTTCAATGTACAGCCTTATTCGTAATATCGGCAGTAGTATTGGTATTTCAGTTGTCACGACTTTCCTCGCCCAATCGATACAGCGTAACCATGCCGCTTTTTCCAGCCTGATCAGCCCGGAAAACCATGCTTTGACCGATGCGGTTAACCAAGGAATTTTGTCTCCAACACCGACCGGGCTGAGTCTGCTTGATGGTATGGTGAATGGGCAGGCCGTGACCCTGGCTTATTTGCAGGACTTTAGACTGATGATGTTCGTCACACTGGCGGCGATTCCATTTCTATTGTTTATGCAGTCGCCTCACAAAGTCAGAAAGCCGACTACTGCTCGTGCTTGACCGAATGACTTCCTGGTTTTACTGGCACCATAATAATCATCTGCGTAGTTACATATCTGTGACTGCGCTTTTTCAGGTTTAAAAAACGGGTTTAAAAAAACCTGGCTCCACAAAACCCAATCAACTCTTCGACGTGCAGGAAAAAGAACTCAACGTTTTTTTAAACAAAGCCATTAGCGTTTCGATATCAGACATCCCCGCATAATTCGGACGCATAATAAAAGCAATTTCACGATGCGGGCCTGGTTCATCCAGATGCATGGCTGTCAGTTCCTGATAACCGGTCAACAAAACATCAAGTGCCATTTCGGGTACTAAAGTGGCCCCCATTTTTCCAGCGACCATCTGTACAAGGGTAAAAAGGCTGGTGCCGGCAAAGGCGTTATCCTGTTGAGGGCGAGGCATATGACAGACTGACAGGGCATGATCGGTCAGACAATGGCCTTCCTTCAGTAACAGAAGTGACGTATTTTCCAAGGAGGTATGATCAATGTGTGACAGCGAAGCCAGCTCAGCGTCTTTATGGCATACAGCAAAAAAATCTTCCTGCCAGAAGGGAAATGACAACAAACCCGCCACTGGATAGGGCAGTGCAATAATAGCGGTGTCAAGCACACCTCGGCGAACCTGGTCTACCAGCACTGCTGACTGCTCTTCAGCCAGCGACAAGGCAAAACCTGAATACTGCTCTCGCAAGGTTGGTAGCACCTTGGGCAGCAGGTACGGGCCAATAGTGGGAATAACACCCAGCCGCATTGGCTGGCTGAGCGGTTCCGACTGGCTTTTCGCCAATTGCTCAATATCGTGGATCTGGGTCAGAACATTCTGCGCCCGTGACAGAATTTGCTCACCAATAGACGTAATCAATACCTTTTTATTATCGCGCTCGAAAAGTTGCACGCCTAATTGGGCCTCCAACTCAGCAATGGCGGAACTGAGCGTCGACTGAGAGACGAAACAGCGTTCTGCCGCCTGCTTGAAATGACGGGTATCCTGCACGGCCAGGGCATAAGTCAGTTGTTTCAGAGAAATCATGCACCACCTCCAATGGTCATTACCGTCAGCATACTTTATCAATCGATAAAATCGAACATAAGTATCTATTTATTCTGATTTTCAGAACAATGGCTACTCCCTAATATACCCCCATCGCTAAACGACGTAGCGCTTTACAAAACCAACGAAGAGGAAAACATCATGACAATGGTCAACAAATCTATCCCTGAATTCACCGTTGAAGCTTTCCATAACAACGAATTCAAAACGATCAGCAGCGAAGACGTAAAAGGCAAATGGTCTATCTTCCTGTTCTACCCAGCAGACTTCACTTTCGTTTGCCCAACAGAATTGGAAGACATGCAGAAAATCTACGGTGAACTGAAAGATCTGGGCGTTGAAGTCTATTCAGTATCAACTGATTCTCACTTTGTACACGCAGCATGGCATGAACACAGTGACGCGATCAGCACTCTGGAATACCCAATGCTGGCCGACCCAACAGGTGCAGTGACTCGCGGTTTCGGCATCATGATCGAAGAAGCGGGTCAAGCACTGCGAGGGACGTTCCTGGCGAACCCGGACGGCATTATCAAGGTAGAAGAAGTTCACGACCTGGGTATCGGTCGCTCTGCAAAAGACATGCTGCGTAAAGTAAAAGCCGCTCAGTATGTTCAAAACCACGACGGCGAAGTTTGCCCAGCCGCTTGGGAAGAAGGCGAAAAAACGCTCACTCCTAGTCTGGACCTGGTTGGTAAGATCTAAGCAGAACGCGAAACCTGATTCTAAAACCTTCTACCTGAATCCGTGGCTCTTTGAATTGACAGCGACTGACTGGATACCAAACGGCCAACCTTTAGTAAGGAAATAACCCATGTTAACGAACGATCTCTTAACCGCTTTAAAAGGCTACACGGCCGGTATGACTCGTACCGTTAGCCTGGTACTGAACAACGGTGAACACAGCAAGCGCGATGAGCTGAAAAAATTCCTCAACGACTTTGCTTCAGTTTCAAACAAGCTTATTTTTGAAGAGCGTGAACTGCCTGCACTGCGCAGTTCAATCAGTTTCCAGATTGAAGCCGATGGTGAACCGACCGGTATTGTTTTCTCTGGTATTCCTGGTGGTCATGAATTCAACTCTCTGGTCTTGGCGGTACTACATGCGGACCAAGAACCACAGAAACTGGACGAGCAAATAAAGCAAATGGTTCGTGCTATCGACAAACCGCTAAATTTTGAAACTTTTGTCAGTCTGTCGTGTCATAACTGTCCTGATGTGGTTCAGACGCTGAATCAATTTGCCGCACTGAACAGCAACATCGTCAGTGAAACCATTGATGGCGGCCTGTACAAAAGTGAAATTGAAGCGCGCAACATTCAAGGTGTACCAAGCGTTTATCTGAATGGTGAGCCGTTTGCGAACGGCAAAATCAGCACGGCACAGATTATTGAAAAACTGTTGGAAAAACATCCTGAACTCGCCGGTGCGCACAAGTCGACAGAAAAACTGCCGCTGCAGGATTCAGTCATTATCGGTGGTGGTCCTGCCGGTGTGTCAGCAGCGATCTACCTGGCTCGTAAAGGTCTGGCAGTCACCATTGTCGCTGATCGTTTTGGAGGCCAGATTCAGGACACGATGGGTATCGAGAACCTGATCGGCAAATCAAAAACGACCGGACCGGAATTGTCCGCCGACCTTGCAACACATATGAACGATTACGAAATCACCAAACGGGAACTTCGTGTCGACCGTATTGAAAAAGGGGATACAAAGAAGGTGGTTCTGCTCTCTGGCGAAGAAATTGAAACCAAAACAGTGATTATTGCTACCGGTGCCAAATGGAGAGAACTCGGTATTCCAGGAGAAAGGGAAAACATCGGCCAAGGCGTTGCATACTGTCCGCACTGTGATGGTCCGTTCTTCAAAGGCAAGGATATTGCCGTTGTCGGTGGAGGTAACTCAGGAATTGAGGCCGCTATAGATCTGGCAGGCATTGTAAACTCGGTAACAGTATTCGAGTTCATGCCCGAACTGAAAGCCGATCAGGTACTGATTAAACAGGCCGAAAGTCGTGACAATATTAAAATTTTGAAAAATGTTGTCACTAAAGAAATTATTGCCGACAACGGAAAAGTGGTCGGCGTGGAATATCAGGAACGTGCGACTGAGGACATGAAACGCGCCGATTTGAATGGTGTTTTCGTCCAGATCGGTTTAGTGCCTAACAGCGAGTTTCTAAAAGGGATCGTTGAGGTGTCACGTTTTGGTGAGGTTATCATCAATGAACGATGTGAAACCTCAGAACCAGGCATATATGCTGCGGGAGATGTCAGCACCGTACCATACAAGCAGATAGTCATCGCCATCGGCGAAGGCGCAAAGGCAGCTCTGAGCGCCTACGATTATCTGTTGCGAGGCTGACGCATAACAACCTGTCATTAACACCCGTAGACTGTTTTTGAACAGGTTGTGAATCTCCACTTCCTTCGGCGGGTTTATCCCGCCGCTTAATTTTGAAAAATAGATAGAACCTGAATCCGTGACTCCATAGCGGCGCAGTGCGCAAGCCATTGATTCCTCTTTGCCTCCCAAAAAATTTAATGAACCTATGGGTGCACCTGCAATTTTTGAAAAACAAATAGAAATCCAGCTCTTCTACCCTGCATCCACTCTGAAATCACGGATTCAGGTTTTATAAAACAAACTCACTCCATCATACATACCTGTATAAACCTTACAGAAGGGACTTCATCCTTCATCACCCTACTTTTTTTGAGAAACGATCCAGGCTATGGATAAGCTGACCAACGGAGACAACAAACTGACTGAAATACTGCTTGTTTCCAGTAACTCGATAATGTATCCAAATCTTTCTTATGGTCAGCATGATCAGAATAAATTGTGAACTGCTTTGAAAAACCAGAAGAGAATCGCAGGCATTTAGAAAAATACTAAGTAGTTATCATCTTTATCTAATAATTAGTTGCATAATAGAAAATGTATGGATCAAGCACCCAATTATTCTAATTCCAGGGTTCTTACAGGTGTCATTCACACGGATTTGATTCGTTTTCTGAGAGCAGTGTATTGCTCAGTCAACTGCTGAATACTGTGGTGAATTGGCTGCTAAAAACATTCAACTAGACTGACTAATCATGAAAATTAAATTACATTCACTACCAAATAAAAAACTTTTATCTGTTCTGATTGCCTCAGGCCTCTATGGTGTTGGCAGCAGTTACGCTCTGGCCCAATATGATCAGGCTATTATCAGCAACATCCAATGCGATCAACCAGTTGAAATCAGAGGCAATGATGTTGTTCTGTTTTCCCAAGATGAACAAGTAATTGGAAAGTGGAGCCACATCGCCAAATCGCCAGAAAAATTTCCAGGACTGCACTTCATGTCTGGAAACGATACTTCACCGTATGCTATCAACACTGTTGATATCGGGGCAGACTCGCCTTGCATTAACCATGACATACTGAAAACCATTCTGGTCAAGAAGTACGGCAACTGGGACCAACAACACGCTAATGGTCTTGCTTACGAATTTCATAAAGCTGATGCTAGCTTTGGTAAACTCAAAGATATCGTTCTGGACATCAAACTGAATTCTGAAGAAACCTATATTAATACTCAGGAATTTTTCGATACATACAGTGAGTTTTTATCACAAGAAACCATGGAGGAAATAGATCAGGGAAACTTCAACCTGCAATTGGTTCTTGACGGCGAGGCGCTGGCAGAAGACAAGAACGCCGTTTTCAAGGGTGCCATCAATATAAATCTGGATCGGGAAGCGCTTTCTGATCAATGGCTACGACTGGTTATTCCAGCCAAAGCACTTCGATACTACACAGAAAAAGATTATGCCGTCGTTGAAGATAATCTGAGCATTGGTGAATTCAGCGATTTTCTAGTCAAAAAAATTACCATCACTCCTGAGACTGGTAATACTAAGGTAGTACGTAATTACAATGATGTAGAAAACTTTGAAGCCAGCGTACCGAAATTGTACAAAGAAGAAGGCATATCCATTCACAACATCGCTGTTCGTTTTAACGACAACGAAGATACCCGTCCCAGTGACGCTGGCAATCAACCAGGCAAAGTGAATACAACGCCATTGATTCAGAACCAACTAAACAGTTGCACGGAAACTGCCGAGGACGAGGACAGCTCGCTGGTTATCTTCAATCAGCAAGTCGACCACCTGACTAATTCCGAGGAACATAGTGATGCCGGAAAATCAGAAACTCACAGCTGGAGTAAAATCTATGACGACTGGGACGCCGCATCCGCATCAGTAAATGGGTATCAGTTTTTAAAAGATAGCTACAGCGTAGCTCCTGATAGCGTGGTTGCAGATAACCATTGTCCTGATCTGAACGTTATGAAAACCATTCTGGTGAAGAAATATGCCAACTGGAACAGCCAGCACCTATCTGGACTTGACTATCGTTTTCCGGTCGAAAACCTGACTTTCAAAGATCTGAAAGATGTGACCATGGAAATCAAATTCAATCCAGATACGACCTATATTCCCAACTATCAGGAAGTTATTGATGCCTATAAAGGTTTCGTCGATGAGGCGGATCTGAATGAAATGGATCAAGGCAATATTAATTTGAATGTAGCAGTCTTTGGTAAAGATCTTGATAATGAGAAAGTCTCTACTTTCCTGGGTAAAGTGAAACTGGATTTTGAGAAAGACGCAGCGGATACCACAGATAAGTGGTTACAAATTGTAATTCCTGCTGATGCGCTGAATTATTTCACTAATGAACAATATAGCGATACACCTGCAGATGTTAACGATTTTCTGAATACCGAGTTGATTGGCTTTAAAATTGAACCTGAAACGT
Organism: Reinekea sp.; assembly: GCA_037389025.1. GTDB lineage: Bacteria > Pseudomonadota > Gammaproteobacteria > Pseudomonadales > Natronospirillaceae > Reinekea. Next base: position 16,377 of record JARRJP010000047.1, read on the forward strand.
TAAATAGTAAGGTTGTTCGTAATTACAATGATGTAGAAGACTTTGAAAACGTCGTACCAGAAATGTACAAAGAGACCGGTATATCTGTTCGTAAAGTTGTTCTTCATCTGAATGACAGCAGCGATACCGATAATGGTTCAGACACCGATAACGGTTCAGATACTGATAACGGTTCAGACACCGATAACGGTTCAGATACCGATAACGGTTCAGATACCGATAACGGTTCAGATACCGATAACGGTTCAGATACCGATAACGGTTCAGACACCGATAACGGTTCAGATACCGATAACGATTCAGACACCGATACTGGTAAAGGTATATTCAACTCTGGTAGTGCTGGCGGTTTATTGATCCTGCTAACAACGCTGCTGGGTTTTAGAACGCGAAGAAGTATTCGATAACTGCGAGCACCAGCGTTTAAACAATGATACTAGGCGGGTTTGACCCGCCTTTATTTTTATCTGCTTATACTCCGTAATGCATTTTTTAAAAACGGCGAATAAGAAATGAACAAGCTGGTTATTATACATGGTTGGGGTGACGAGCTGAGCACCCTGAAACCATTAGCGCGGCTTTTGCAACACCATACCCGTCAGGATGTCGTGGATATTTTTCTTGGCAATTACATCACCCTTGATGATGACATTCGGATGAGTGACCTGACAGTCGGATTTGATCGCGCATGGCGTTCAAAGAATCTACATCAGGAAAACAAGGTTAACCTTCTGGCCTACTCAACTGGCGCACTGATCATTCGTAACTGGTTACACCAGTTTTTTACCCGCGAAAAATGAGCCATTCCAATCGAAAATTTGGTGATGATAGCACCAGCCAACTTTGGCTCACCATTGGCACATAAAGGAAAATCCTTTATTGGACGAGTCACCAAAGGCTTTAACGGCAGCAAAGTTTTTGAAACCGGTATCCTCTACGAATCAATAATGTTGCGGCCCGCTCTCTCCAGCCCAGTCACGCTTGTTGTTACCGCCCAAACTCCCATCGTACGTTTCCCTAAATTATCCATCATAACATTTGGCAAGATTTAGCCTGTTTTCCCACACTCTCATCATAACTAGTGACCTTCTGAATCAATCAACTCGTCAACCTGAATGTCCAGACGCTTAATTTTATCATATAGACCTTTACGGGACAGGCCGAGTTTTTCATAGGTCGGCTTCAGTTTTCCTCCGTTGCGAATCAGTTCCTGTTCGATAACACTGCGTTCGAAATACTGCATTCTTGAGGCAAGATCACCACCGGTTGTCGACTTTTGTGCTTGCACAAAGCCTTTCCACATGCCCAGTACAAAACGGTCGGCATAATTTCGTAATTCGCGCACGTTTCCGGGCCAGTCGTATTGCATTAACTGGTTTTCCAGTTCCGGTGACAGGGTTGGAATATCGCGGCGATATTTACTGCGGGCCAGGCGAGCCAGATGAAAAAACAGTAGCGGGATATCCTCTTTACGCTCGCGCAGTGGCGGAATTTCAAAGGTAATTACATTCAGTCTAAAGTAGAGGTCGGCTCGAAATTTTTGTTCGTCTGACATTTTTTGCAGATCTTTTTTGGTGGCGGCGATAAAGGTTACCTCAAGTTCAATACTTTTGTTGGAACCCAGTCTTTCGATACTGCGCTGCTCTATCGCCCGTAGAATTTTGGCCTGAACATCCACTGGCATGGATTCGATTTCATCAAGAAATACTGTACCGCCCTGAGCGTGTTCCAGTTTTCCGATGCGGGCTTTGTTGGCTCCGGTAAAAGCACCGGCCTCATGACCAAATAGCTCGCTTTCAATAATATCGACTGGTACGGCGGCACAATTGATGGCGACGAAAGGAGCATTTCGGCGCGGTGAAAAATCATGAATTGCGCGTGCGACAACTTCTTTACCAGAGCCGGTTTCACCGATGATCAGGCTATCGACACTGGTATCTGACAACATGTTGATCTGTTGGCGCAGATGATTAATACCTTCGGAGCGACCAACCAGGCGATCTGTTAATGGATCGTTATTATCCATTGACTGGCGCAGAGAACGGTTTTCCAATACCAGTCGCCGTTTTTCCAGAGCACGTTTGATGACTTCAATCAGGTGTGATACTGCAAATGGTTTTTCCAGAAAATCATAGGCACCAGACTGAATAGCCTCTACCGCGAGACGTACATCACCGTGGCCGGTCATTAGCAGAGTGGGAAGCGCAATATCAATCTCGTTAACACGGTTCAGTAGAGACATGCCATCCGTACCAGGCATGCGGATATCACTGACAATCACGCCGTAACTGGCGCTGGACAGTTGGGTCAGCAGGTTACCGACTTCATGCCGGGCCTGTACGTTAAAGCCTTCAAGTTCCAGCCCTTGCTGCAAGGCATGACGCAAATCGTCATCGTCATCAATCAGCCAGATAGTGGCGTTTTGCTGCAGTTCTTCCAGGGTTGGTGTCATATCAGTCATCAGTATATTTCCATACTGGCCAGAGAACAGTAAAGCAGGCGCCACCCAGTGCTGAGTCGCTAACCTGTATTCTTCCCTGATGTTCGGTAATGATGTCGCGGATAATCGAGAGTCCCAAACCCAGTCCTTTACCAGAGGATTTGGTGGTCACGAATGGATCAAACAGGCTTGCCTGAATGGTTTTTTCAATTCCTGGCCCGTTGTCTTCGACGCTCAAACAAATAGTACCATCTTGCTGTGTGGCTCGGATGCGAATGAATCCTTCGCGTGGGCTGACTTCTTTCAAGGCATCAATGGCGTTGGTCAGCAGGTTAAGAATAACCTGACTTACCTGAACCGTGTGACCTTTGAGTTGCAGTGATTCAGGCACGGTTTGCTCAATGCCGATGCTGTATTTCTTTAGTTTGGCCTGAGCCAGCATGATCGCTTCATTAACGCTGGCACTTAAGTTAACTGCCGCCACGGGGCGATCCGGTTTGCCAGCAAAGCTGAGCAACGTTCTTGACAGATCACCGAGCCGATCCGCCTGTTGCAGAATACGTTGCAGGTTTTCTTCTACCGGTTCGATACGATCGCGCTGTAAAAAGCGAATTGCATTTTCGGCATAGGTTCGAATGGTCGCCAGTGGTTGGTTGTACTCGTGGCTGAGTGTAGTGCTCATCTGACCGATGGTGGCCAGTTTGGCGGAATGAATCAGTTCCTGCTGTTTGGTTTCCAGTTGCTGTTCGGCACGGCGCCGGTCGTTGATCTCTTCGGTGAGATATTTATTGGCGGAGACGAGCTCGGCAGTACGGAATGTTATCTGTCGTTCCAGTTCCTGTGCGTAAAGGCGGTCGCGCAGTATTTGTTTAACCTGCATTTCACGACGGCGAATGTAGAGCATAAAGGAAGTAAAAATCGTCAGGCAGACCAACAGGCTGAACAAAACGGACTGCTGAGTGATTGATCCTCGATCAATTTTCTGAAATGCCTCAATGCTCCAATCCATGGTGAGGAGGTCTTTTTGCGCTGGCGCATAGTCTGGATGGTTGCGTAACGCAGCGGCACTGTCATTTTGCCCGATTAAGTCGATATTGCTGGCCAGTACGGTTGTTTTTTCAGTATCACTGGCAATCACAGTGGCACTGGAAAGCGCCCACGATTCCATGACCGGCGCCAGGTTAACCAGAAACATCAATATCAATGGCCCTTGCTCAGGTCGATCAACCAGGGCCGAAAACCCATAGACTGGCATTTTGTCATCAAGCAGCAGGTAGCCGCGGCCAAGACGGGCCTGCAGTGGTGCCTTTATCAGGTCGGTTTTTTGCAGCGCCTTGCGGATCGGGTTCAGATGGTGAGCAGTGTACCGAATATCACCGTTGGCATTCAGCAGCAGTACGTCATAAGAGCCGGTCAGATAAGTTAGCTGCTGCAGCCAGTTGACGATATACTGCTCGTTGAACATCGAAGTATCATTTATAAACTGGCTTTGGTGAGCCATGATGACTGGCAGTAAGCGATACTTTTCCAGATGGCTCTCCAGAATTTGCGTCTGCATTTTCAACTCGTTTTCAACCTGACTTTTTGCTGTCAGATAGATGCGGTCAAAGCCACGTCGGAATCCCATTTCGCTGATGATGATCAGGCAGAAAAGGCACATCAATAGTGCCAGAGCCCAGAGGCCGGCATTGCGTTGCCAATATTGTCGGCGTGAATCGATGGCATGAATGGCGGGTGTTGGCATGAGAGCAGCGTTCATTGTTATCTAATCTGGAATGGTGGACGTGAAAAGGAGGGAGTGAAACAGTAAACTTTGTGGCATGTTTTAACCCTGAATCCATAGCGGCGCAGTATGCAAGCCATTGATTCCTCTTTGCTTCCCGAAAATTTCAGTGAACCTATGGGTGCATCTACACTTTTTGAAAATACAAATAGGAATCAAGTTCTTACACCCTGCATCCACTGAAGAAGTCATGGATTCAGGTTAACATCAATGTTGTATGGCTGCATTGAACCTGAATCCGTGACTTCATAGCTGCGCAGTGCGCAAGCCATTGATTCCTCTTTGCTTCCCAAAAATTTCAATGAACCTATGGGTGCACCTGCAATTTTTGAAAAGTAAATAGAAATCAAGCTCTTACCCCCTGCATCCACTTTGAAGTCACGGATTCAGGTTGAAGGATAATACCTGAATCCGTGACTCCATAACGGCGCAGTGCGCAAGCCATTGATTACTCTTTGCCTCCCAAAAGTTGGGGTGAACCTGCATTTTTTGAAAAACAAATAGAAATCAAGCTCTTACCCCCCTGAGCACAAGAAATGATAAATGTTTTATCACTGAAGAGCTAAATTAATAGCTGGTAGAAGTACTTCATACCCATATATAACCGCATCGGCAGTAGTTGTTGCGCTATTTCCTTCAGGGTCTGTAACAGTTAAAGATATCCTGTACTTCCCCTTGCTTGGATAGGTATATTCTAGCACCGATGAAGTGGTATTAATGGGTGAACCATCATCAAGATCCCAAGAATAAACTAACGTGCTACTATTGGGATCGAAAGAATAGCTTCCATCAAGCAGCAGAGCGTTTCCAATAAAAGCCGTTGTCTGAAAACGCAAATGGTCCATAATGCATTATTGAACCATAATCGTAGGCACCTATATCATCTCCATCCTGTATCTGTTGATTAAAGTTATTCTCTTTGCCTGCTTTAATATTTTGCCATATGATCTGAACAAATTGATCGCGATCTTCTCTGGATTGTTCGTGCCATAAACCGATGGCGTGACCAATCTCATGAACTGTCGAGCCAAAGCCACAATCCTGAATAACATTTAGGTCTTGCCTGCCACCCTGTCTGCCTACATATGACCAACAAGCAAGATCATCGCTCTGAATTCTTATATAGTCAGGAAAGATTGGTGCATTAGACGCATTTCGTTTAACAAAGGTAATGGTAGTGTTATTTGTCCAATGGTCCATGGCATTCAATACCATAGTTTGAGTTGCCTGAGAGACGTTGGGAGCGAACTCATAGGGGATTAGATTGTTTGTCCATCGATATCGCTGACCAGTCCTTATTACCGAGAGAGGAGTTTTAGCAGACGACTGATCAGTATCATGTATTTGCTTCCATCTATTGGCCTGATAATAAGTTCCCAATATGATATCGCCTTCAAGTACAGCCAGTCCGTTTTTCTTTTCATAAGAAACTTCTTTATTGTAAAAACTGAAGCCACTTATGTAGGTTGTATCAGTTCCATCCGAAGGAATAGCGTCGTTTAGATCAATAATTTGATCTGCTAGAGTCGTCGATATGGATAATGTAGCGGTGATTATTAAAAACCATCTGTTGTTCATAAATAATTCCTTTGTCTAGATAACATCTGAATCCGTGGCTCTATAGCGGCGCAGTGCGCAAGCCATTGGTTCCTCTTTGCTTCCCAAAAACTGGGGTAAACCTGCAATTTTTGAAAAACAAATAGAGATCAAGCTTTTACACCCTGCATCCACTGAAGAAGTCACGGATTTAGGTTGAACTCATGAATTCGTAGTTTTTTAGAGAAGTAGATAATTGATCGGTATTTCCCACCCTCAGTCGAAGGTTTCTATTGGTTATATCCTGAATCCGTGACTCCATAGCAGCGCCGTGCGCAAGCCATTGATTCCTATTTGTTTCCCCAAAATTGGCGTGTACCTATGGGTGCACCTGCAATTTTTGAAAAACAAATAGAAATCAAGCTCTTACACCCTGCATCCACTGAAGGAGTCACGGATTCGGGACTTTCTCAGGTAAACATTACCCAAATTAGAACTACCGTTCAATGCTTCTCTTATGTACCACGACGGTAGTAGGTTTGTTTCAGAACTCAATGTACCGCATTATTTTTTTCTTAGATCAAAAATAGGTCGTTTTCTGGTCATTTTCAGAGATAACCTGGAATAAATGCTCTAAAGTGTCTTATTTTCAACCAAATGCAAAAAATGAAAGGCTGACAAGCAAAAAAATCACCTTAATATCACCACCTGAAACTCGCATAAATGGTTAGCATGAAGGTTGCCTGGCAGGCTATTGCTATCTTCCCTGTAGCGCACGGTTGGTGCGACCCAAAACCGGACATGAAACCTGATCTTGTTTGAATGTCATTCTCTTTCAGCTTTTTTGGGATAAAAAAAGCACAAAGAACCATGATCTGCGCCCTGTTTCACATAAATTCGACGTTGCTCATCACCCCTTAATCATTACCATCCGACTTTGGTTATTGTGCGCCCCGGTTTCAGTGTGGCGACATTGCAGAAAGTTTATATACTCGATCAGCAGCGAAATGTCGCCGATTGGTCGGGAATATAACCCTATCAGGCTACCACACCGAGGCTCGGCTTGATCATTAGGGCTCCTTTGAATTGTTGTGCTTTCTGCTAGTTAACTGGCCTGTCGCTATGAATCTGACCTGCATCCACTCTGGAGTCACGGATTCAGGTCTGACTCAGAGCAGAATGAGACAGGCTGGGGTTAAAAAAATAAAATAGACGGAAGAGTCCTATGAAAAAGCAGCACCCTGGTCTTTATCGACCCGAATTTGAACATGATGCCTGTGGTATTGGATTTGTCGCTCATCTGAAGGGCCGGAAATCACACGACATTATTGAGAATGCGCTGACGATGCTGGCAGCAATGGAGCACCGTGGTGGTACGGGAGTTGACATAAGCAGTGGTGATGGCGCTGGCGTGTTGATCCAGATTCCCCATGAATTTTTCTTCGATGAAACCGAGAAGCTGGATATTGCTTTGCCTGCATTCGGTGAATATGGCGTCGGTATGGCCTTTTTTCCGGCTGACTTTAACAAGCGTGAAGAATGTCGCTCTATTCTGGAACGCAATATCAAAAAGCTTGGCTTGAAACTGCTTGGTTACCGCGTGGTTCCGCATGACAACAGCATGATTGGCCAGGCGGCAAAAGATCAGGAACCACAGATTGAGCAGGTGTTCGTACAGAACATAAGCTGCAAAATGCAGCAGCAATTTGAACGCAAACTATACGTATTGCGTAACTACACTCAACACCTGATTTACGACACGGTCAACAACATTGGTGAAGACTTTTATTTCGCGTCATTCAGCTCGCGTACCATTGTTTATAAGGGACAGCTCACTACAGCGCAGGTGCGTCAGTATTATCTGGACCTGCAGGATGACCGTACCATTTCTGCACTAGCCATGTTTCATTCACGTTTCGCTACCAATACCTTTCCAAACTGGCGCCGCGCGCAGCCGTTCCGTTACCTGTCACACAATGGGGAAATCAATACGGTTAAAGGCAATATCAACTGGCTGGAAGCACGCCAGGCATTATTTGAGTCGGTGAATTTCACTACTGAAGAGATGAGTATGTTGCTGCCGATTTATGATCGTGACATGTCTGATTCTGCCAACCTGGATATGATGGTTGAACTGTTGGTACTGTCCGGCCGTTCGCTGGCACAGGCGATGATGATGGTGGTGCCAGAAGCCTGGCAGACGCAAGAAGATATGGATCCGCTCAAACGTGCCTTCTACGAATACCATGCCTGCATTATGGAACCGTGGGATGGTCCTGCCTCCATTTCCTTTACCGATGGTCATGTCATTGGTGCAACGCTTGACCGGAATGGTCTGCGTCCATCACGCTATTGCGTGACCGAAGACGGTATGGTGGTGATGGGTTCTGAAACCGGTGCGCTGGTGGTGGATCAGTCGACGGTGATTGAAAAAGGCCGCTTGCAGCCAGGCAAAATCTTTATCTGTGACCTGAACGAAGGTCGTATCATTTCCGATGATGAAGTGAAAACAGAAGTCTGTTCCGCTCAAGATTATCTGGGTTGGGTTGAACAGGAAAAAATTGAGTTTGATGATCTGCCCGTTCCAGAAGTCAAGGTCGAGCATCCGCTGCTCAGTAATTTGCAAAAACGTCAGCGCGCGTTTGGTTATACCAATGAAGACTTGAATCTGATTCTGGCGGATATGGTTTCCGGTAAGAAAGAACCTCTGGGGTCAATGGGAACGGATACACCATTTGCCGTATTGTCTGATCGGCCACAGCATCTGTCGCACTACTTCAAGCAATTGTTTGCCCAGGTAACCAACCCGCCGATTGATCCAATTCGTGAAGAAATGGTGATGTCGTTGCGTACTTATATTGGTGGTAATCTGAACCTGCTGGAAGAAAGTGCTAAGCATTGTCACAAGCTGGAAATCAAACAGCCGATTCTGAATAACGAGCAGTTGCAGAAACTGCGTTATATCGACCACTCACATTTTCAAACCCGCACCATTCCAACGACCTTCCGCGCCAGCGGTCAGCCGGGTGAATTGGAACGTGCGTTGGAGCGTATCTGTCGTTACGCTGTTGATGCTATTAGTGATGGCTTCCAGATTATTCTGCTCAGCGACCGCGATATTGATTCCGACCACGTCGCCATTCCATCGGTGCTGGCAACAGCCGCAGTGCATCACCATTTGATTCGTGCCGGTCTGCGTGCTGACTGTGACATCGTTGGTGAGTTTGGTGATGTTCGCGAGACACACCATTTCGCCACTGTTCTGGGTTACGGTGCCTCTGCGGTGAATCCATATCTGGCGATTGAAACACTAAGCGAGCTTCGTAACGAAGGTGTTATTGATACTGAGCTGACGGATGCGCAGGTTTTTGACGCTTATGCCAAGGCCGTTAATTCGGGGCTGTTGAAAATTTTCTCCAAGATGGGAATTTCAACCTTACAGTCCTACCAGGGAGCGCAGGTTTTTGAAGCGCTGGGTATTCGTCAGGATGTGGTGGATAAATATTTTACCGGCACGGTATCTCGCATTGAAGGCATTGGTCTGGATGAAATGGCTGCCGAATCTCTGGCGAAACACCGCAATGGCTATCCGCAGGAAGAACGTATTTTTGTTGAAGAAGTTTTACCGTCCGGTGGTGATTATGCCTGGCGTCACGATGGCGAGCGACATCTGTTTAACCCGACAACCATTCGTCTGTTGCAACACGCTACCGAGCAGAATGATGCTGAGCAGTTTAAAGAGTACTGTCGCAATGTGGATGACCAGTCGGCAGATCTGTACACCTTGCGTGGACTGCTAAAATTCAACGCGGACCGCGCACCGATTCCGCTGGACGAAGTTGAACCGGTTGAAAGTATCTTTAAGCGTTTCGCAACGGGTGCGATGTCTTTTGGTTCCATTTCCTGGGAAGCCCACACGACTCTGGCCATCGCGATGAACCGTATTGGTGGTAAGTCCAACTCCGGTGAAGGTGGTGAAGATCCCATTCGCTTCACACCACTGGCCAATGGCGACAATATGCTTTCCAAGATCAAGCAGGTGGCTTCCGGTCGTTTTGGGGTGACCAGTCATTACCTGACCAATGCTGAAGAATTACAGATCAAGATGGCGCAGGGCGCGAAGCCTGGTGAAGGCGGTCAATTACCGGGCCATAAAGTCGATGGCTGGATTGGAAAAACCCGTGGTTCAACACCGGGCGTTGGATTGATTTCACCGCCGCCGCATCACGATATTTATTCAATCGAAGACCTGGCGCAGTTGATCTATGACCTGAAAAACGCCAACCGCGATGCGCGTGTTAACGTCAAGCTGGTTTCTGAAGCGGGTGTTGGCACGATTGCCTCCGGTGTCTGTAAAGCTTATGCCGATGTGGTGTTGATTGCTGGTCATGACGGCGGCACTGGTGCTTCGCCGATTTCATCAATCAAACACGCGGGGTTGCCATGGGAGCTGGGTCTGGCTGAAACGCATCAGACACTGGTGCAGAATGGTCTGCGTTCGCGGATTACTGTTCAGGCCGATGGTCAGATGAAAACTCCGCGCGACCTTGCTATTGCTACGCTGCTCGGCGCCGAAGAATGGGGTGTTGCCACAGCGGCACTGGTGGTTGAAGGCTGTATCATGATGCGTAAGTGTCATTTGAATACCTGCCCGGCCGGTATTGCCACACAGGATAAACGCCTGCGCGAGCGCTACAAAGGTAAGGTCGAAAACATTATTAATTTCTTCACCTTTATGGCGGAAGGTTTGCGTGAAATTATGGCGGAGCTTGGCTTCCGTACGATTAATGAAATGGTTGGCCAGGTGCAGTGCCTCGAAGCACGCAATGATGTTGACCACTGGAAATTTCAGCACGTAAATCTTGCACCGGTTCTGTATAAAGCCAAACCGATGTTTGCTGAAGATACACTGTATTGTTCCATTGCCCAGAAACATCTTATTGATGACATTCTGGATCGTCACATGATTGAAGATGCTGTCAAAGCGTTGGAGGGTGGTGAGGCTGTTCAGCTGAGTTATGACATTCGCAATGTAGACCGCTCTGCTGGCACCATGTTGTCGAATGAGATTTCCAAGCGCTATGGGGCCAAGGGTTTACCGGCTAACACGATCAATGTGAAGTTCAATGGTTCTGCCGGTCAAAGTTTTGCAGCCTTTACCGCCAAGGGTGTCAGTTTTGAGCTGGAAGGTGACGCCAATGACTACTTTGGTAAAGGGTTGTCTGGTGGTGAGCTGACGGTTTACCCGGATAGCAAAGCGCCGTTTGTTGCCAGCGAAAATATTATTGTTGGTAACGTTGCCTTTTTTGGCGGTACGTCTGGTTCTGCCTTTATTCGAGGCTGTGCTGGTGAACGTTTTTGTGTGCGCAATTCTGGTGTAACTGCGGTTGTCGAAGGTGTTGGTGATCACGGCTGTGAATACATGACGGGTGGCATGGTTGTTGTGCTTGGTGAAACCGGTCGTAACTTTGCGGCCGGTATGTCTGGCGGTGTTGCTTTTGTGCTGAATGAGCAGGGTGACTTTGCCAGCAAATGCAACATGGAAATGGTTGAATTGGAAGCATTGGATGAAACCGATGTCATGCAGTTAAAGGCGCTGATCGAAAAGCATCAGGCCCGAACCGGTTCGGATGTTGCTGAGCGTATACTGGCTGATTGGCGCAATTCCCTGAGTAAGTTTACCAAGGTGATGCCGGTCGATTACAAACGCATTCAGCAATATATGCAGATTGCGCGTCACTCCGGGAAATATGAAACCGATGATGAGATTTCAGCAGCGGCCTTTGATATGCATATTGAAAATCTGACGCAGCCAAAACCACAAGCAGCTAAGGTCTGAGGAGAGAAAAGATGGGAAAACCGACTGGATTTCTGGAAGTCGCACGTCAATTACCTGAAGACCGTAGCGCAAAAGATCGATTAATCGACTGGCAGGAAGTTCATGAACATATGCCGGAAGAAGGCATTCGTGAGCAGGCCTCCCGCTGTATGGATTGTGGCGTGCCGTTCTGCATGTCTGGCAAGTCTCAATATGCACCAACGGTTGCTGGCTGCCCGGTTAATAACCTGATTCCGGAGTGGAACGACCTGGTTTATCGTGGTCGCTGGAAAGAGGCATTGCAGCGTTTGCATGCCACCAATAACTTTCCCGAGTTTACTGGCCGTGTTTGCCCGGCACCCTGTGAAGGTGCCTGTGTGTTGGGGATTAATGCGGATCCGGTGACGATCAAACACCATGAAGTCGCCATCATTGAGCGCGGCTTTGAAGAAGGCTGGGTACAGCCTAAGCCGCCTGCAACCCGCACCGGTAAAACGGTTGCCGTCATCGGTTCTGGCCCTGCCGGTCTGGCGGCTGCGGCGCAACTGAATAGCGCAGGTCACCTGGTCACTGTTTATGAACGTTCAGATCGTATCGGTGGTTTGCCATATCACGCCTGTACGATGATTTTGATGCCGTGGTTCTGGCAACCGGCGCAACGGTACCGCGCGATTTGCCTATACCGGGACGTAACGCCAACGGTGTGTATTTTGCGATGGATTTTCTCGGTAAAAACACCAAAAGTTTGCTCGACTCGCAACATGAAGACGGTCGCTATATCAATGCCAAGGATAAAGATGTTGTCGTTATCGGCGGTGGTGATACCGGTACTGACTGCGTAGGCACGGCATTGCGTCACGGCTGTAAATCGGTCGTACAATTGGAGATCATGCCAAAGCCTCCAGAATCCCGTCAGGAAGACAACCCATGGCCGCAATGGCCAAAGCAGTTGCTGGTGGATTACGGTCAGCAGGAATCGATTGCTGTGCAGGAACGGGACCCACGCGATTATCTGGTGATGACCAAATATATCGAGCAGGATGAAAACGCTCAGGTCAAAGCGGTACATACCGTGAAGATCGAGTGGCAGAGAAATCCAGAAGGTCAAATGATTCCTCAGGAAGTTGCCGGTAGTGCGAAAGTTTATCCTGCAGATCTGGTATTACTGGCAATGGGCTTTATGGGTCCTGAAGGTAAAATCCTTGATGATCTTGGTGTTGAAAAAGATATGCGTTCCAACGCCCGTGCGGACTATGGGGAATTTGCAACCAGTGTTGATGGTGTATTTGCCTGTGGCGATGCGCGTCGCGGTCAGAGTTTGATCGTCTGGGCGATTAATGAAGGTCGTGGGGCGGCTCGTGCTGTCGATGAGTATTTGATGGGGCGGAGTTATTTGCCTGGCTAATTCAGGTTATCGCGAGTCTCTGTTTTGAATGGTAGCTTCGGTATCGTTTGGCGGAATCGAAGCATCCTTTCCAAACAGACTTTAGTTGGTGAAAAGGCCCTTGATAGAGGGCCTTTGGTATTTTAAAAAGAGAGATTTTTGTTGTTCGGTTTGTTAAAGCGCGGGGTCAGTGTCTAAGGGGACATCGCATTTTGCGGCAAGAAGGTCAGATGCCACTAAGTTTGTTTTCTTATAGGATATGGACTTATTGTCATACTGGAAAGTATAGGTATCACCATCTTTCGTAACGGAAATGATGGTGCCATCATCAGCGAGAAATTCGTTACCAGAGGAATGAGCTATTGTGCCACCAGAATCAATCATGTAGCAATTTCCCTGATTATCGTAGCTGTCACCTAAGTAATTATAGTTGGTGATAGTTCCATCTTTGTCAAAGCCAAGGTAAAACTCATCATACCCTTCAGTTCCATAGTCTTCAGAAGCATTGTAGATTCCAGCAAGTGACTCTAAGCTGTTGATGGCTTCTTTATTGCTGTTGCCATCATCATTGCACGAGAGCAATGAGATAGAGGTGATTAACAATATCAAAGATGATTTGATAGTCATGATCTTAATTTTCCTTTTAGTATATATACAGGTATTAGACTAGAACAGTCAAAGCCGGTCAACTGATTTTAGGTTGATGTTTTGATTTCCATAATGATAAGGGAATGAATAAATCGATAGGTTATTAACTCGTATCAGACTTCATTATGAGGGTCATGTCTGATTAAATCGGCTTGGTAAATGTAATCGCAGAAGGAGTGTGATGTGGGTTTTTATAAGGGCGGTGAAGAATCAATACCGCCCAAGTTTATTGCACTATTGGATTTTTTAAGTGCTTCGAATAATCTTCATGCTAGCCCGAAATTACAATCTGAGTCGGGTTGTAAGTCGTTTCAATCATGCCGCTTAATTCATTACTACTGGTATCAATAACTTTTAAACCGGCACTTTCACTGCCGTTGTTTTGCGCATGCACCGCCACATAAATATTGCCGTCACGAAAAGCCAGGTCGCTAATGTTATAGTTATTGCTACCCAGCCTAATCTCAGTTGCCTGCGTTGCGCCATTTGGCAGAACATAGAGGTGATCATCCCCCCAGCTTGCACTGCCGGTGAAATAAATATCCCCGGATGCATTTGCAACGGTATTGGTAATGGTGCCGTAAGGCGCTGATGTAGAATCGCCATCATCAACAACGAGTTCAGATGCAAAGGTTTCTGTATTCAGAGTAACAATACCGCCCGTATATTTGAATGTTGCATCGCCAAAGTTATAGGCATCGCCTCGCCCGGATATATATAAAGTATCACCGACCAGATTCAGATCTGTAGCATTATGGATTGGCAGGGTGATCACTTGAACATTTGCCGTTGCGTCATCAGTGTCAATGATCTGGTTATTAGTTGTGTCTATCACTGCCACCTTGGAATTATAAGTTGCGTAATAGGTTACGGTTTCAAGATTCTGCAACAAAACAAATAGTCGGTTACCGACTAACTCCAGATCAGCCATACGCGTTATGCCGGATTCATCATCAGCAAAGGCTGACAAATCAATCTCTGCGGTTTTGAATTCTGATTCAGTTTTCGCACCCGGATTAATCTGCCACAAATTTTTAGAATCGTAACGGGCAACATAGGCTTTTGAGCCGCTGACCACGAGCATGTCATAGGGGTTGGCACTGGTATCGTCACCCAATACGCTGTATTGCCAGTTCGTTGACAGGGTCTTGTTGGTGGCATTCCAGTTGATTTCAGTAATGTTGGATGTGCTTCGACTCAGGCGGTAAATCGTATCGCCAAAGCTGGCGACAGCTGCATCGGTCACCTCGGTGGTGGCTAATTGACCTTCGATTACGACATCGTTTTCTGTATCTGAATTACCGATAACCACAATGTCGCTGGATGAATAATCCGGAGCTGATGTTGCAAGAACCAGTTTCGCATTGAAGCCGCTTATATCTGCATCTTTGTTTTTATCATCTTTTTCAAACAGGCAACCACTTAAGGCTGTCGCTGTGACTAATACCAATGCCAGTTTTTTCATTTCTTTTCTCCCATGGAATACTTTAACGTTGCGATATAGGTTCGTTCCGGTAACGGCATTCGGCTGAAATCCAGATGCGCCCGGTTTAACAGATTTTTTATTTCAAATGACAGATCAAAAGCGCCGACTTTCCAGTTCATAAGGGTATTGATCTGGTGTTTGTCTGGCGCCTGGGTTGAATTGGCGCGGTCGTAATACAAACCCGTTTCAAACAGGTAGCTGACTGACAGATTCAGAGCTGGTCGTATTTTCCAGGCAAGAGTTTGTGTGGTGCTGACCGGGTAATAGCCTGGAACCTGTTTTTGATCAAAAGCTTTCTGGTTGTTAAGCGCAATGGAGTCCTGTAATGAGCCGCTGCTTAATAGCTGAATTGAGGGGAAGCGATAAATTCCGTTCCACTCAATGCCCGCGAACTTGGCCGTATTCAGATTGATATAACGACCAATACCCTGTGAACTGTATGTTGGTGCGATGGCGTTTTCTGCGTGACGATAGAACAGCGATGATTGCCATTGAATATTATCGGCAAGATATGACAGGGACAGATCGGTCGCGGTCGCCTGCTCACTTTTAAGGTCTGCATTACCGACAAAACTGCCCTGGTTTCCAAAGCGTTCGATCAACGAGGGCTGCCGGGTTGCATGTTGCACATTCCATTTCAGTGTAATGTTGTTTATATCGAAGCGAGCGCCAAACTCAGCTCCCCACTGTTGATGATTTTCAGTCACTGAATCGTGCTGATCCTCGTACCACAGGTGTCGGCCGGTTGCTGCCAGTATCAGTCGGTCGTTGATAAACCAGTCGTTGCTCAGGCTGTTACTGAATTGGTTGCGCTGTGCGTTCAGAGTGACGCCGATCTTGTCGTCTTTGATGCGAAAATGTCCGTATTGCCATTCGTTGGTTAATGTCATTAGTCCTGTTGGTATCGACAAAACAGAATGGTGTTGTAATTGATGACTGGTCAGTTCGTCATAGCTGTCATTGATGTGCAGGCCGATTAAGCTGTCTGGATCACTGAAATGCCCATTATGCTGAGCGGAGTGCCAGTGCAGATCGCTGTCCAGACCTGATATCCATTGGTTCCAACCGACTCCAGAAGTCAGGCTGATACCGTGCTGTCGATAGTAAGTATTGACTGCTTCCAGATTATTCCAGTGCGGCAGATTTTTAGTATTGTCGAAACCTTCTGCTGCTAGATGAAACTGAGTATCCTTTTTTTGCCAGGTTGCCTTTGCGGATGCCTGCAAGGACTGATATTCCGCATTATTTCTGCGTTGTATTGAGTCATCTTCGCTATTGAGTGAGGTGCCGTTATCATTGATGTATTCAAAATCATTGTCAGTGCCCAGTGCTTCTGCAAAGCCTGAAAAATGCCAGTGTCCGTATTGCTGTTCTGCGACGGTTGAAAAGCGTCGGCGACCCAAGCTGCCGCTATCTGCAATCAGTGACAGCTGAGTCCGGTTTTCTTTTTTGCGGATAATATTGATGGCACCGCCGGGTGTAGCCTGAGAAAACTGGCCGGGCAAACTACCGGAATAAATCTCAATGCGGTCAACGTTGGTAAGCGGAATCTGCTGTAGATAACCGCCGTTTCCCCCTACGTTGGACTGCAAAATGCCATCGATGTAAATTTGCGTTTGCTGGCTTGGCGCACCACGAACACTAACGTTGGAAAAACTGCCCTGTTCACCCTGATTCTGGACTTGTACGCTGGGGGCCTGCTCAATCACATCGGCTGCTGTTAAGGCGCTTGTCGGAAAAGATTCAGTGGTGATAACGGTTGCGTTGGTAACCGAAAATTCTGGTGCAGTATCAGAAGCAGAAAGGAAATCAGAATACACTGTCTCTAATTGATCATCGCTGGCTGAGGCATTAGCCGCAAATGAAAACGCGCTCAGCAGGACACACAGCCCTCTGCTGACACGTAATTGAATACATAACATTGCACCCACCGTACTAGAATGATTCAGGCCGGTATCCGGACTTGAAAGGGCCAGTGAAACTGTCAATCCAACGCCTTCCCGCGTACACAGTGGCTTCTGTTGAATTGATGGTTTACCCTCTCTTACCGTTGCGGGGGCAGTACTGGATTTACACCAGTTTCCCGTTTAAACGTTAGGTCACCTGAAAGTAAGGGGTTCGATTATAAAGTGCAAAGTCAGTCGGTCAACCTGGAAAGACATCCCCGTTCTGGTTCTATTGTGCCTCTTGCTGTTCTGCTATCACTTCTGTTGCACCTTGCTCTGTTCGCACATTTGAAACTCCTGCCACAGCGAAGCAGCAACGATGGTCATGCAGTTGTTTCCTTCCGGTTAGCTGGAGTGGCTGAAGCTGTTACTGAAATTTCTGAACCGAGACCGAATGAAAGCAGTCAGACGCCGCCTGCTCCAGCAAATCCTGCGTTGCCTGAGCAACCCGAGCAGGCAACGCAAAAGCGCTCGATCGAGGCACCAGTTGAACAGTCAATTACATCGTGAAGATTAACATAAAAATTTCCTGCTCAGCCGACGGGAACTCCTGTTATTGTTAATACTTCGGCGGAAGTAGTGCACTCAGTGCCGGTGGTTTCTGAAGCGGTATCATCTGATCAAATCAGTACTGCAATAAAAGAAGTCACAGAAACATCAGCGCTAATGGTTGAGAAAGAAGCTGTTATAGCAACCCCCAGCAAAGAATTGCAAAATCATACTGAAGCCTCGATAGAACCTCCGATGCCTCCTGTACCAAGCTCTGCTAAAGCCCAATCTTCTGCAACTGAGCAACGGGTAATCACTGCTGACTGGATCCAACCACCGCCTCCCGCTGAAGAAAACGAATACTATCGGGCTCGGTTTTCGGGTGAGCCTCCAATCGCGATTCGTCCGCCGCTGGCCAGGAAAAAGCGGCTGACGGGCCGAGTGGTGTTGCGAGGTTATCTGGATGAACAGGCGATGTTGAGGCAACTGATGGTTTGGCAATCTTCCAGCCATGATATTCTGGATGAAGCGGCTCTGGAGCAGGCAGCGACATGGCAATACCAACCGGCAACGGAAGGTGGTAAGTCGATTGGGCAGTGGGTAACTATTCCGGTGGTTTTTCGCTGACGGTTTTTTTAACCTGAATCCGTGACTCCAGAGTGGATGCAGGGTGTAAGAGCTTGATTTCTATTTGTTTTTCAAAAATCGCAGGTGCACCCATAGGTTCACCCCAATTTTTGGGAAGCAAAGAGGAATCAATGGCTTGCGCACTGCGCCGCTATGGAGTCACGGATTCAGGTTTTATTTAGCCCGGAATGGATCAGATACTCTGCTTTATCTGGTGAGGACTGCAAAATATCCATAATGTTATCCTCAATCCAATCCACCAGCCCGATGACCCGCTCAGCCACAGCCATGCCTGTCGTGCTGAGCTTGTATTCCACCTTCGGTGGCACAACCGGGTATGACATCCGCTTTACAAAACCATCTTGCTCCAGCGTTTGTAGAGTCTGCGCCAGCATTTTTTCACTAACCCCCTGAATGGTGCGCCGTAACTCACTGAATCGATAAGTGTTGCCGTCCTTGAGTGCCATGAAAATCAAAACCGCCCAGCGGCTGGTGACGTGTTTGAGGATATCGCGTGACGGGCATTTGTCAGACAGTACATTGCCTCGGGTGAATTCCATCACTTTGCTATTTTGATCTTTTATTTCTACTTTTTTCATACTTACCTTTTTGTATGTACTTACTAAAAGTTCGTTGTGAAGGTATTGTAAGCTGACAAATTTAATCCATAAAGGAGAAAGAAGATGATTTTGGTAACAGGTGCTTCCGGTCAATTGGGTCGTCTGGTTATTGAAGAGTTGCTGACTACCGTGCCTGCAGACGAAATTATCGCCGCAGTACGCTCTCCAGAAAAGGTGCAGGATCTGGCAGATAAAGGCGTTGTCGTCCGTGAAGCCGATTATGCCCGCCCTGAAACGCTTACTGCCGCTTTTGCGGGTGTTGACAAAGCATTACTGATTTCCTCCAGCGAAATTGGTCAGCGTACAGCACAACACAAGGCCGTTATTGATGCAGCCAAAACCAACGCAGTGCAATTGCTGGCCTATACCAGCCTGCTGCGTGCAGACACCTCGCCAATGCAACTGGCTGAAGAGCATAAGGCAACTGAGGCTTATCTGGAGAAATCCGGTGTTCCGCATGTCATTCTGCGCAACGGCTGGTACACCGAAAACTATGCAATGGGGGTAGGTACCGCTCTGCAACTTGGCGCCGTATTTGGTTGTGCTGGTGAAGGCAAGATTTCTTCTGCTGCGCGAGCTGACTATGCAGCTGCGGCTGCGAAGGTTCTGACGCTGGATAATCAGGCTGGTAAAATATACGAATTGGCTGGCGACAAGGCTTATACGCTGTCTGAGTTTGCTGAAACAGTCTCTGAACTGACAGGCAAGTCCATCGCATATCAGAATCTTTCTGAAGCGGATTATGCCAAAGCATTGGTTGATGCCGGTTTGCCGGAAGGCTTTGCGGCGATACTGGCCGATTCCGACACCGGTGTGTCAAATGGGCATCTGTTTGAGAATAGCGGCCAACTGGCCTCCTTGATTGGTCGTCCGACTACGCCATTGACTGAGGTCATCAAAGCCTTTCTGTAATTGCTGATCTTTTCTTTCAAATGAACTCCGGGATTGCTGTTATCCCGGAGTTTTTTACTTGAATCTGAATCCGTGAGTCCATAGCGGCGCAGTGCACAAGCCGCTATGGAGTTACGGATTCAGGTTGAAATATCTTGTAATCAAATCCGTTAGCCGCTTCAACCGTTGATTCGAAAGGGCCCGATAATCGAAATAGGGGGTTACTAATAGACGCTCGGTTGAATCGATAAAAAAACCGTCACCAAGATCATCACAGTGCGCTAACAAACCAAGATTGGTTGCGTAGGTTTTGCCGCAGATAAGTGTAATGGCGTCCGTTTGGGCCTGCTGCTTTCGCCAGGGGCTGAAAATCAATGCATGCCTGTGCTCAGCCTGTAACAGGTGTTGTTTCCGGTATTCCTGCCAGCTTGTTGTCTGATTCGGATGTAATGCAAAACAGAGTTTGGCGTAAATATTAAATATTTTGCGCCAATGGTTTGAATTCTCCTCAATCAGTAGATCCAGTTCACCCGGCGCCAACGGAACCAGGCTCCTGAGTTTAAAGCCTTGCGGCAGGTAGGGCTGATTACCGATAAAAACTCGTAAACGAGCATCCGTATCCCCCAACCCGAGTATAGTGTCCGGTACCGCCAGATCAGTCATCCAGCAGGTCGGCAAACAAGGCTGTTGAAAGGTAACGCTCTCCGAAGGATGGAATAATCACAACGATCAATTTACCCGCATTTTCCTCCCGTTGTGCCACTTGCAGCGCAGACCAAACCGCTGCACCGGAGGAAATGCCCACAAGCAAGCCTTCCTGAGTGGCCATCGCTCTTGCGGTTGCAAATGCATCATCATTCGTCACCTGAATGATTTCGTCTAACAGCTCGGTCTTCAGAACTGCAGGAACAAAACCAGCTCCTATACCTTGAATTGGGTGTGGGCCTTTCTGACCACCGGACAGAACCGGTGATGCCGATGGCTCAACCGCAACTGCCTGAAACGATGGTTTACGTTCTTTCAGTAGTTTGGCAATACCGGTCACTGTACCGCCGGTACCAACACCGCTGATGAGGATATCCACCTCGCCGTCAGTATCGTTCCAGATTTCCTCTGCCGTGGTTTTACTGTGAATCGCCGGGTTGGCTGGGTTTTCAAACTGTTGTGGCATAAAATACTTGTTTGGGTCGGAATCGAGAATCTCCCGCGCCTTGCTAATGGCACCGCCCATTCCTTCTGGGCCTGGCGTTAGTATCAGTTCTGCACCATAGGCCTTTAACAGCAGGCGGCGTTCTTTGGACATAGTTTCCGGCATGGTTAACAGGCACTTGTAACCCTTGGCTGCGGCAACCATTGCCAGCGCAATACCGGTATTACCGGATGTTGGCTCGACAATAGTCATACCGGGCTTTAATGTGCCATCTTCTTCTGCGGCATTGATCATTGCTGCGCCAATGCGATCCTTGACCGACTTTCCTGGATTGAAGAACTCTAGCTTGGCGACGACAGTTGCTTTACAGTCTTTTGACAAGCGATTTAGCTTAACCAAAGGGGTATTGCCAATCAGAGCGGTAACATCATTAGCGATATTCATGATAATTCCTTGGACAGATTTGCGAACTACCAGTGTAATGATTGAGGCAGATCGTGTTTAATAATTAAAATGAACAGTGTAAAAACTTATTGTTATGTTCAAGGACTGTTTAGAAACAGCTCAATTTAGCGAAGTGGAGAATAAAGGATATGTCAATTGACGTACTTATAACACTGGCCATCTTCGGCGTCTTAGCCTTGTTGTCCGTCAAAATCTGGTTTTTGGTTCAGTTTTATAAAAAACATATCGGCAAAACGGACGAAAGGGATGATTAGACCGGCTGCGGTCGTTTCTCACGTTGTTTATGCGAAAAGTGTTGTATATACGAAAAGTAGTATCTAAATTTACAAATAGTGGTAAAACTTGAACTGGTGCGCATTGATTCTGTGAGCTGTTAATGCAATGCTCGATCATTCTATTCAAAATACGTAGTGAAAAGGAGAGATTTGTGGACTCTAAATTTAAATGGCTGATAGTGCTGATTGCGGCCTTTGCATTAGCGGCGTGTGACCCTGCTGATGAAACAACTGATGATGGAAATGGCAGTGATAATAGTACTACTGATACAACTACGACCACGACTTTAACTGGTGCAGTCATTGCACTGGGTGCTGGAAGCGGTGACAGCTTTAGTAGTGGAAATATCAGTGCAAATATCACCAGTCTGTCAGCCGGAGGAAGTACCTCCCTGACAGTTAATATTGTTGACACAAGCAGTAGCAATGACCTGTTCACCGGAGAAAGTGTTGAGGTAACCTTTTCCTCTACCTGTGTCAGTGCCGGGAAAGCATCCTTTTCAAATGCGACTGTCGCGACATCTTCAGGCACGGCTTCAACGACCTACACAGCAGAAGGCTGTGTTGGCAGTGATGTTGTTGTTGCCAATGTGGACTCAACCTCAGCGAGAGTGACCTTAACTGTTGCCCCCTCTGATGTTAATGCTATCAGCTTTACTGGTAGCGGATTCCTAAGCTCAATAGCTTATTCAAACTCAGGAAACAGCAGCCAGGCCAGTTTCACACGAGTTGAGTTCCAACTGATTGACAAGTACGGCTTTGCCGTTGAGGGGCAGCCTGTCAGTTTTGCTATTTCCTCCAGTGATTCCAATCACGGTGCCGTGCTTAGTGTTACCTCAGATGTCTCAGATGAAAGTGGTTTAGTTGATGTTCTGTTAAACGCAGGGTCTGCACCTGCAAATGTCAAGGTGATAGCAACCTTTACACCGACCACTGGCGATCCTATTTCCACTCAGTCGTTGCCGATTGCCGTAAATACTGGTCCGGTAGATGCGAATAGCTTCAATTTCGCTGTCTCTGAAGCAAGTGTTGCCTCAGCTTTTAGCGAGGATGGTAAAACAGCAAGTATTACAGCCCGTTTGGCGGATAGAAACAACAATCCGGTTGCTGATGGCACTGTAGTGTCGTTCTGGACTGAGTATGGTTATATAGAACCTACCTGTGAAACCTCTTCTGGTACATGTTCTGTTACTTGGACCAGTAGTGGTATGAGGCCGTTAGATGGTTTGTCTACCATATTGGCCTATACGGTGGGTGAGGATGCCTTTATTGATGCCGGCGCGAAAAACGGTATTTACGATATTGACGAAGCAATTATCACTCAAAGTGAAGTCTTTTATGACCTGGACTTTGATGGAACTTACGATAGCAGCAGTTTTACTGATGCAGGATCTGGCCTGGGTGTCAACTCAGAGGCCTATCTTGACTACAATAACAGCAAAGCTTTTGAGGCATCCTCTACTACCTATCGCGGCGCTTTGTGCAGCAGTGCTGCTGCGCAGGCAAATCATTGTGCAGAGACGAGCGTCCATGTCTGGGATACTGCGCAGCTAGCGTTGAATACCAATATACCTCAGTTGAACTCTTCGCTGGGAACTTGGGGGCTTGGTTCCCATCCGCTGGCTATATCTGACTCTAACGGCAACTTCCCTCCTTTCGGAACGACAGTAACGCTCGCAGCACAGAGTAGTACTACTGACGTCGATTTTAGTATTCTCGGTGTCGTTCCTAAACTAGGTTCTTCAGGTGCAGGCTCTTATACATTTTCTGTGGTGGTTAATGAGATTACTGTCCCTGGAGATTTTAACGTTGTAGTGACACTTCCAGGTGGCAGCGACACCATTGTGGGCACTGTTGCAATTCAGTAACCAGCTGTGACGATGCTTTGATTCTGAAGATCTAAGGCATCTAATCCGGTTCAGCGAAGCCAATGTGTAAGCATTGGCTTTTTTTGTACCGTAATATCCACAAATACAATTCCAGCTGAAGCAAGATAAACCTAAAAACCGCAGTTACATAAATGATGTAAACTAATGCCTGAATCCGTGACTCCAAAGTGGATTCAGGTTGAACAATAACTGTGCCGATATCAGAACAGTCATCACCTCTTAGTCTATTGAAATAACGGATGATTCAATGGCGCACTAATCCCATCCCATCCCATCCCATCCCATCCTTCTGCCATATCTTCCTTGAATAAATACGACTCCCACTTCGCTTTTTTACTAAACCCGCTCAGGTTTGTATCGGAAAAATAAGCCAGTTCAACAGTTAATTCGTGAGTGTTTCTACCTCTATACTGCACTCAAATGGATTGGGGGTGCCCGGTCGGCGTCAGTACCTCGGTGGGTTCACCGGGGTTTTCGCTTTTTTGGGGGTGGATAAATTTGCATCCCGACACCTTCATAACCGTCTCCGACATATTTTCGGCCACCTTCACAGTAGAATTTCCGTTTTAAAAACTTCAAATGCTCTATTGGCCTGTTTCGGTCGCAATAGACTTATGCCAATGGGCCTGGCGACGAGATCAGCCAACTGTAAACCCGTAGACATCACTTTCTTATCTGCAAACAAAACCTCATACGGCAAGCAAATGCCCTGTCGATTATCACCATCGCAAATCCGCCTGAATTCCAGCTCCAAATCCTTGCCTTCTTTCCTTCCCCGGCACTCCACCACCACTTGAATTCGTTTATCTTGTTGCTGTTTTTCTGATAGAAATTCATGCAGCGCTTCCATGCATATACCAAGGGCAATGTGGTAGGCATTGCCTTCTGCATTCTGTTGTTTTAATTCACGCTTATCAATGGTGGTAGAGATAAGGGTAAAATTACTAAATTCGATAATTCGAGTCAGGTCATCCATGAATGCCTGTCGGTGCTCTCTGCCTTTAAAAATCTTGAACACCCCCTTTTCCTTTCTAATTTCGTTCTCGTGTAAAACAATCTGATCATGCCCAAAATAGTTGAACTTGAACTTCTCCAGGGCAGGAACAATTACCTCACTGTAATGACGCTTATGGAAAACACAAAAAGCCAGGACAAATATAGGATAGTTTTCATCAATGCTCTGTAAGCTATGGTCGCCACTTTCATCTACGTAAACGATGTACTTGCTGAAGTCAGAATCTGTGAACTTTCCTGAAAAATGCTGACTTTGAACCTTTTCGATGTTCTCAGCATCAAATCCAGATAGCGGTAGCTGATGGTTTTGAAATGCTTTTTTTGCTCATGCAAATCCCAACTATGTCTAAGAATATTTATGAGTCACTGAAGGGTGCCACAATCCCTCAACATCCATGCCATGCTCCGTAACTACTGCTTGCGCTCATCAAAATCCAGCATAGCGCATTCTAGTGTAGTGTCTTGAACCTGAATCCGTGACCAGGAATACCCAACTCCGCCACTATTCTGGTAAAGTCACACCACAACACCAACAGATGTCCAAATCATGATCAACACCGACCTCACCCACCTGCCCGAAGGCAAACAACGCACCATTGGCGAAATCAGGCGGCTGATACTCAACGAGGTTGAGCAACGCGCTGAACTCAAGCAGAACGAGTGTTACCTCGTCTGGCTGGTACTGTTCGGCAGTTACGCGCGTGGCACCTATGTGGAAAACCCGGTGAACGGCTATCTCAGCGATTACGATATTCTCGTTGCCGTGCATGGCCGCAAGCTTGAAGAAGACCTGAGGTTCTGGAATCAGTTGGAAGAAAAGCTGGATCGGCTGACGCGCACACCCATTAACCTGATTGTGCATTCCCATGAAGATATTTCGCAGTGGCTCGGTGAAGGGCAGTACTTTTTCAGTGATATTCGTGAGCAGGGCATTTATTTGTACAGCCGGAACCCAAAAGGGATGCCGCAGGCAAAGAACCTGACTAAGGCAGAATGGTTACCGATTGCTCAGAGGCATTATGCTCAGTGGTTTGAAAGTGCTTCTGATTTCATAGTCGCATACGATTCTATGCGGAAAATAAATTCCATTAATAATGCGTCTTTCATGCTCCACCAAGCCACCGAGCGATATTTCACCTGCGCCTTACTCGTGCTTTCCAATTACCGGCCACACAGCCATAATCTGAAAATGCTGCGTCATCTGTTGATTGACCGCACCTCACCGGACTCCCCGTTTTTTGATATTTTTGCAGGGCAGGATCGCTTTCAACGGCGCAGCTTTGCGCGCTTGAAACGGGCTTATGTGGATGCGCGTTATTCGGAGCATTTTGAGATTACTGAGGAGGAGCTGGATTGGTTGGCAGGTGAGGTTGAGCGCTTGCGAGAAGTGGTTAAGGTGGTTTGTGAGGGGGGGATTGCGGGATTGGGTGAGGCCGATTAAAAAATACATTCGGCAACCATCGGTAGAATCCGGCACCTTGAAACCCATTCCGTATTCCAAATGGGTTAGAGGTGCCCCCCCAGTCGGCGTTAATGCTTCACCGGTTTTTCGCCTCTTAAATAGCGTTGCATCAACTCAATCAACTAACACCAACACAATTAACGGTATTTACAATTGCCTCCGCATCGGCTCGTAAAATATCGCCACTGGTTAATTCAATCATGTCAGTAACCTTCTCAATAATACCATTCTGGTTCCAATTTCACTTCTGGGCGGTGTTGTGCAGTTTGCACAAGATGCGTCACCTTCTGATAGGCATTTTTCGTCTTTCCCCCTATGCGCATAATAAGATGCCAGGGAAAATGGAGGGCTTCTCGAAGAGTGGGCCGTCGTTTTTCCGTATAATACCTATGCCGTAGCTTTAAACCAGCGGGTCATCTTAATACGCGTTTTATTTGAGACACTAAACTAGTGTAATCGACCACCTTTTTCACACCAATCCTGTATCTAACCTGAATCCGTGACTCCATAGCGGCGCAGTACGCAAGCCATTGATTCCTCTTTGCTTCCCAAAAATTTCAATGAACCTATGGGTGCACCTGCAATTAATAAAGTTTCAATCATTATTGGGTTCCAAAAAATGAACAGTATCCTTTTTCTGACGCTTCTCGCCTGATATTGAGATGCACTCAGCCAAAAGCAGAAGTTCAACGGCTTGTTTTGTTTGTGGGTCATCTGGATTTTCTAGTTTGCAGTCTTCCTTTGCATCCCTTAAGCATCGAACATCTTCGTTTCCGGGCACATCCCGTAACAATAATTCCCGATCTCTTGGTATTGACTCAGGCTGTAAGTGTTTGATGATTTCAATGCGTTTTTCCATATCAGACTGAACAATCAACTCAGAAACAACTTCATTCGTTATTTTCAGCTTTGTTTGTGGGTTGAGAGATATCAGAACATCTATCAAGTCATCGATAGTACCCTCTGACTGATATAAACCCTTATCTGACAGCAATGAAAATAGCTTTGCTTTTAAGCCTTCTGATTCCAGACCTGTCAATAAATCAATGATCTGTGATTGCTCAATAGTTTCAGGAATCCTGCTATCAGGTATTGAGCGTTGATGGCAAGTAATAAATTTCACAAGCAGATCCGGTATTTTCGCAGCGATCCTTTCCAAGGCAATCAATGGATGCTTAAAGTTTCTATTACAAAGAATCATCTCTGCGAGAGAATTTTCTGATAGTATCGGGTCTATAACCGAATCAGAATATCGAGTATTCTTTAAAAGCCAATTTGTCGTGTTATCCGCCCAGCTTTGCTTAGCAAAATCCAATATTATGTCGTCTGATATAGTGATCTGTTTATCTTCATTAATAGCCACTGCGGAGTTCTCACCTAGCCAGTTCTCGAAACCTTCAGGGAAGTATAATGACCCTTCGCTCAGTGCTGCCATTTCCCAGTATTCGGCTAAGTTCTCCATTGAGAACTCGACCACATTATATTCCACCAGAAATGGCCAAATTCTTTTATCATTAATATAAGAAAAATTTTCTACTCGGCTTTTTATTTTTATCAATATCGATATTAGTGTTAGGTCTGTACCGTCATCACCATCGTTACTGATTTCAAGGCTTGCATAGTGGTTCACTAAATTTCCAGTCTCTTCTGGACTTTCTTTCCAGTCATCAGATTGCGTCAGGCAACTTGATACCAGATCGTCAAAGCATTTTTCTAACAGTGCTGTCTCAATATCATGACGCTCAACAATAGCTTTAACACGTCCGATAGACACTGCACTGTTAGTACCATCCAAAGCTGAAAGCAGTCGGGAGAGAATGCTCGAAGAAATAACATATAGATTCGTAGTTAACAGAAATTTGGCTTCATTAAGCTCATAATTTTCATCGATCAGGTTCTGGAATTTAAAATCCAAGTCCTGTAGATATTTAACGAATTCAGGACGCTTTGAAAAGTATTTTATTATTGGCCCTAATGGGCCAATTTCACGTATCTTCGAAAAGCGATCAACCAGGGCGGATATAGCAGGTTGTTCTTGCAATAAATCAGTCGTTAACTGGACCTCCTCCGATGACAACGCAATAAAAACCTCTCGAATAAAGTAGTCGTGATCTCCAGTTGCTTTAGTAAATTTAAGCAATAATTCAGGCGACCAATAATAAAGTACCATCAGTAGGTTATGAAAATCCTGGCTGGCAGAGTTTTCTTCCAGATAACGATAGTAGTCCTTTAGCTCGGTTAAGGTGGTCGAGTTATCTGTGAGTATGATGTCAAGATGACTCTTGACTAAACTGCCTCCTTTAATATCACTACATTTATGTTTTAAAAAATCGTAGAAGTATTCCATGAAAGAGGGATGCAACCCCCAGCCGTCAGCTAAGGCTCTCGGCGATAACTCGTCTAAAATACAAACTACTCTGGGCACTTCGAATCTGACATCCCGCTGCTTTGAGATACGCCCCTGAAGGTTGTGACAGAACGCAACTTCATCTTGGGTAAGGTCACCAGACTGAAATACCGATGTATAGTAGAAATAATTTTCATCCAGGCAGTCCATTTTTATTAATGTTACAACAAGCTTGTATGCTTCCTTATCTTCTATTGATAGAGTGGCGTTTTTTCTGGAGAAGTTATCCCAAACCTGTTCAGTCAATCCACTGGACAATGGTGCATTTTTAATCGTTTCATACTGCTTCTGCAGATCGTCTCTTTTCTGAATTAAATTTTCGATATCAGCATCCCGTGCATCTGCTAGTTGTTGTTGGGATTTTCCATATTGTTCGTAGATTATTTTAAATGGAATTCCTTTGGTGATCCTTGCTCTATTAGAAAATATAACCGTATATATTTGTCGGCTATTGATTAACAGATTATTAAATACTTCTTCATTATGTAAGATGTGAGGAATTGAATGGCCGTCGATACTCATAACATCATGCGATCCTATATTAGCTTCTTCAAGCGCCTTAGCAATCACTGCTCCCGCTACAGCGCTGTGATTATACTTAACCATTTCCTGACTATTTCTAATTTGTTCAGATAGCCTCTTTATTTCTGCCTGAATAGGACCTATTTATTTTGCAATACTCTGCCGAGTATTTTTAATAAACTCAAAGATAGCTCCATTATTTCGAATTAATTTTTCAAACTCGACAGGTAAAAGGTTTTTAATCATAACCAAAGCAAATATTTTTCCAAGATTTGAATTATCACCTGTTAAATGAGAGTGAACACTGCGGATAATCACAAATTCGTTGACTATATTTTCCAGCATGCGCATATCATGCAGATAGCTAGCACAGGTTTTTACCAGGTCGCTACGCAACCATCCATTACCGTCGGTATTTCCAACTTCATCCCTAACGACTTTAATACCATTTTCTTCCAGACGCTTAATAAGCTGGGCTTTGGTCGTTGTATTATTGACAATCGGTACAATAGGAATAACCAGTTCAAAAAACTTGGTTCGTTCATGAGGTGGTAACAGACTGTCTTTGACCGCATAGAGGAAGAAGACCGGTTGTTCGATCAATGGCGAGTGGTTAATCAAGCTATTTAATTCACGTAATTCGGTGAATAGTTGGATACTGTCTTTCGCATCGAAACGATCCAGATCTTCAATTGCGACCAGGCGCGTTTTAGTCACCGAGAAGAAGTACAGTAATTCGTCAGCATAACGATTGACCAGCGAGCCATCATCTGAGCGGCTGGCTTGCAGGTGTTTTGTCGAAACCTTATCCAGACGAAAATCGTGAATCTGGATAATCAACAGGGTAATCAACCGATAACCAGAGTGTAATACAATAAGCAGGGCAAAACCTAATAGTGCAGCTGCCACTGCCGGGCCGATCCAGCTGCTTTTCCATACCTCAAGAAAACGCGTGTAAACAGCCGCCAAAAGCGGGATTTTCTTATCCCAATCAGCGAGTATTGTTAAGGCGATGATAAACAACAGCACCTGACTGGCCATTTTCGCAGCCATTGCCGGTGTTAACACAGTTAAACGGCTGACTTTCGATCCTGGTAACTCGCTCGGGTTTTCACGGTACACCAGTTGCTGAACCAGGCTGTACTTAATCTGTTCTAATGAACCAGCATTTTCGCTACCAGTAAACTTTGCCAGGCTCAATGTAACTGGACAAAGATTCGTGCTTTGTTTTAGAACACGCTCAATAAAGGTGGATTTTCCGGCACCATAGGGACCAGTAATGGCAATATTGCGTATGCTGTGGCTTGGGCCGGATTTCAGATATTTGAGTAGTTCATCTTTGGCAAAGTTGTTTTGCTGTGCAGTGTCTGGGTCGTCATTCAATACAGACAAGGGTTTTAGTTTGTGCTGGCTAGAGGCTTCCTGCTTTTGTGGTTTCCCGGTTGAGTTACCTGAGAAGCTTTTTCGACACAGGCAATAAATGACAAAGTAAATCACTCCAACACAGAGAAATACCAGCCAGCCATTGATATTCCATCCTTTCCAGTGAAGTTGGTATTCCGATAAACCCATAGCGAGATCAATCAATCTTCGATTCCTTATCTATCATCTGAATCCGCGACTCCATAGCGGCGCAGTGCGCAAGTCATGGATTCCTCTTTGCTTCCCAAAAATTGGGGTGAACCTGCAATTTTTGAAAAACAAATAGAAATCAAGCTCTTACACCCTGCATCCACTTTGGAGTCACAGATTCAGGTATCAAATTGATGATCCTAAAGATAATCGAGATTCAATTGCTACGGCAACTAGAGATGTCATCAAGGTGAATGTTTTTGAAGTTATCCATTGCTGGCTGATTTTAGTCTACCGAAAATGATGGCGAGCTTGCCAGAAGCCACCGCATGCCCAAGCCAGAACCCACCACAAGCCAGCCAGAACCCACCACTCACTCACCAAACAAATTGGTAAAACCCCCACTTACCGACTAGCTTTAAACAAAAGTCGGTAA
>JARRJP010000048.1:0-39804 GCA_037389025.1 Reinekea sp.
TGAGTTTGTTTACAACGGCATACTGGTAACACCTTCCAGCAATCTGTATATGAATTCGGTTGTGGATTACCGGATTCTGCTGGCTTTTATTACCAGGTATATGGTGAATGGTCTCGAAAGCATCATGAAAAAAGACTGGAAAGGCCGTCAGGGGTTTTATCTGTATGAAGAGAAAAAACCGGACGATTTTGAAGCGCAGTTAGATGCCGTGGTAAAATATCTGAAAGACAATAAGATCAATGAACAGGCTGAAGCGATACTGCGGGAACGGGGTCACTTACAGACGAATGAAGCGCCGACTGGACTGTGACATTGAAGAATCTGAAAGTATAATAGAGTTTAACTTGTTTTCTGATCATCTTAAATTATACCTGACTCCGTGACTCCAAAGTGGATGCAGGGTGTAAGAGCTTGATTTCTATTTGTTTTTCAAAAATTGCAGGTGCACCCATAGTTTCATTGAAATTTTTGGCAAACAAAGAGGAATCAATGGCTTGCGCACTGCGCCGCTATGGAGCCACGGATTCAGGCTAAAGTAAGAAACGCCACATTTTCATTTCTTTGAGTACTTTTCGTTCACTTCCATGATAGCTTTCATTTTCATTTTTGTGCTTTCGTTGGTAGTTTTATTGTACATCTCTTTGACTGCCATCTCCCCAATCATTCGACCGAATTCCTCAGGGTTTTCCTTTACCTCTAGCTGAGTTTTTTCTTTTGCTTTCCGATTCTTATTAAACTTAAAGCTTTCATAGAACCAGCGGCTAAGACCAAATACACTCCACACCACTGCTGAACCCAGCAGACCTTTCAAAAATGATGTAACGAAGAGTGCAAGTAGTGTAGTAATAATAAAACCTAACCCATGAGTAAATAAGATAGAAAGGAACATACCAGCAAAATAGATTTGCTTATTGATGCCATATATTTCAATATCTAACAAATCGGAAATGCATTTATATTTATCTAAAGCCTCTATAACCAATATGCCGATACATTGATCTGACGAAGGTAGAAGCATTGCATACTTTTCAAATTCCTCTATAAATATGTCAAATATAAACTCAATATATTCCTCCTCAACCCAATCACCATCTTGAATCCATTCCTTTTTAAAAACTTTATCTTTCGACTTAATTAAAACACTAGCAGTCCTGTTATCAATATTAAACTCAGATTGAACATCACTTATTGGTATTGAGAAATGTGAAAAGATAGTTCGAGTTAATGAAGCATAGTCATCTTGATTCTCAATGCATTCACCATCAAACCAAATAATATAATTGCTATCTGCTTCTGCTACCTGATAGGCAATCGCACTTGCATTATCCCAGACGCTAATTTCCTTATCGATCTCATAGCTACTATCCAGTAACTTTAGCTCTTTCAGCGAGTTAACTGAATCTTCAATATCAACGGACACTGTTGATTCTATGAAGTATTGATTTATGGCATCTATCACTACTATTTACCTCTGGGTTTTAGATTTAGGAAATTTCAAATATGTTTTAACAGACTATTCTACGTCACCTGACAAAATATCAAGACGCCTTTTCCTGAACAGCCAAGCACCATCCAGCCTAATCAAACCAGATAAAACATAGGCACGCATTTCACCCCTGTCAATTTCACTCACCGGATATTCCGTCACGCGACGCAGTATCCAGAAAAAGTGGTCGTCTACAGATCGCTAAATTCATAGCGTTACAGAATATTCATGATACTTAACCAGCCGGGCAAGCATCAGGTTTTCAGCCTATTTTGCCGGATACTGCGTCTCCAGACCGAATATCTGGATACTGAGTCGAAAAAGTACGATGTTTTGTGACATTCATTACAAACAATCAGTATTATTTTATATATACTGTTTATATACACAGTATTCTATACCTGAATCCGTGACTCCATAGCGGCGCAGTGCGCAAGCCATTGATTCCTCTTTGCTTGCCAAAAATTGGGGTGAACCTATGGGTGCACCTGCAATTGATTCAGGTTATAAACAAATTCTTACATGGCGGTGTAAAATGCAAACAATCGATACCCGGAAACGATTAACCCCAAATCCCCCCGTTTCTTTGATCAATTCAAGTTATTCATTCGCCACAAAGGCCTTTCCTATTCAACCGAAAAAACCGACTGCATCATGTGGGTTCGACGATTCATTCACTTCAGTGGATAGCAATCTTTGGCGAAAATCTTAATTTTGTCCCTGCAAAACGGAACGCGAAAATTCCACCAGTCCCGTTTCACAGAGGAAATGACGGATCCAGGCCCGATGCATAAAATTCCCTAACCGCCCCATAATCTGCGGTAATTTCCGCAACGCCTATGTATAATCGCCGACCTTATGCCGTTGAAATCATGACAGAAAAGAGAATTTGAACCCTCATGGACAAAACCTACCAACCGAACCAGATCGAAGCGAAGCATTACGATCATTGGGAGCAAAACAACTACTTCCAACCAACGGGTCAGGGCACCCCATACAGCATCATGATTCCACCGCCGAATGTCACCGGCACGCTGCACATGGGTCACGCCTTTCAACAAACCATTATGGATGCGCTGACGCGTTACCATCGCATGATGGGCAATGACACCCTGTGGCAACCAGGCACTGACCATGCCGGCATTGCCACACAGATGGTGGTTGAGCGCCTGCTCGCAGCAGAAGGCAAAAGCCGCCATGATCTGGGCCGCGAGACCTTTATCGATCGAGTCTGGGAATGGAAAGCACAGTCTGGTGGCAATATATCCAATCAGATGCGCCGCCTCGGTGACTCTGTTGACTGGACTCGTGAACGTTTCACCATGGATGAGGGCCTGAGTGAAGCAGTCACCGAAGTCTTTGTTCAGTTGTTCGATGAAGAACTGCTCTACCGTGGCAAGCGTCTGGTGAACTGGGATCCAAAATTCCACACCGCCATTTCTGATCTGGAAGTGGAAAACCACGATGAACAGGGCAGCCTCTGGCAGTTCCGTTATCCATTGGCTGACGGTGCAATCACCAGAGATGGTAAAGACTATCTGGTGGTTGCGACCACCCGTCCGGAAACCATGCTGGGTGACTCGGCCGTTGCCGTTCACCCCGAAGATGAACGCTACGCCTCATTGGTCGGCAAATTTGTTGACCTGCCATTAGTTGGCCGACGCATTCCGATTATTGCGGACGATTATGTCGACATGGAATTCGGCACCGGCTGTGTGAAAATCACCCCGGCGCACGATTTTAACGACTATGAAGTGGGTAAACGTCACAACGCGCTGCTGATCAATATTTTCGATAAAAGCGCTGCCGTTCTGAACAGTGCCGAGGCCTTCGATTACAGCGGCAAGCCACTGGAAGACTTTGACGGCACGCTGCCGGATGGTTATGGCGGCCTTGATCGTTACGATGCCCGTAAAAAAATCATTGCCGATTTCGACACCAAAGGCCTGCTTGACTCCATTAAGGATCACAGTCTGATGGTGCCACGCGGCGACCGTTCCGGTGCGGTTGTCGAGCCCTGGCTGACCGACCAATGGTATGTTGCCGCTACCAAACTGGCGATTCCAGGCATAGAAGCAGTCAAAACCGGTAAGATCGAATTTGTACCGAAGATGTTTGAAAATGAATACTTCCACTGGATGAACAATATTCAGGACTGGTGTATTTCCCGACAGCTTTGGTGGGGCCATCAAATTCCGGCCTGGTACGATGATGAAGGCAACATCTATGTGGCTCGCAGTGAAGCGGAAGCGCGCACCAAGTATAATCTGGACGCAAACCTGCCACTGAACCGCGACGAAGATGTACTCGACACCTGGTTCAGTTCTGCCTTATGGACCTTCTCAACTCTGGGCTGGCCGAACGATATGGAAACGGTATTACGCTTCCACCCAACCAACGTCCTGGTGACCGGTTTCGATATTATTTTCTTCTGGGTGGCGCGCATGATCATGATGACCATGCATTTCATCAAAGATGAAAAGGGTGAGCCGCAGGTGCCGTTCAAGACCGTTTACGTGACGGGTTTAATCCGTGATGAACACGGCCAGAAAATGTCCAAGTCCAAAGGTAACGTGCTGGACCCGATTGATCTGATTGATGGTATCGATCTGGAAGCATTGGTCAGCAAACGAACCAGCGGCATGATGCAACCCAAACTGGCTGCCAAGGTCGAAAAAAATACCCGGAAATCGTTCCCGGAAGGCTTTGCTGAGTCAGGTACGGATGCGCTGCGCTTTACGCTGACTTCACTGGCATCACTGTCGCGCGATATTAACTTCGATGTTAAGCGACTCGAAGGTTATCGAAATTTCTGCAATAAATTGTGGAATGCCGCGCGCCTGGTGCAGATGAACACCTTCGAACAGATCGAAGACAGCGATGAGCACGGCGCGCCATTGGATTGCGGTCAGAACGGTGGCGAAATGGAATTTTCGCTGGCAGATCGCTGGATTCGTTCCCGCTTACAAGCTCTGGAAAACGAAGTGCACAAGCACTTCCAGCAATATCGTTTTGATTTGATGAGTCAGGCACTCTACTCCTTTATCTGGGATGAATACTGTTCCTGGTATCTGGAGCTGAGCAAGCCGGTATTCTGGAATGAAAACAGTACCGAAGCGCAATTACGCGGCACCCGTTACACCGTGGTTCAGGTACTGGAAACCCTGCTGCGTCTGCTGCATCCGATCATGCCGTTTATCACTGAAGAAATCTGGCAGAGCCTGAAACCGGTTTCTGGCGCGACTGGTGATTCGATAATGGTTGCAGCATTCCCGATGGCCGATGAAAGCAAGATCGATACTCAAGCCGAAGCCGATCTGGAATGGGTCAAGGGCGTCATCATGGGTGTGCGTAATATTCGTGGTGAGCTGCAGATTGCGCCAAGCAAAGCCATTAACGTGTTACTGCAAAACGGTAGCGATGAGGATAAACGCCGCTTTGAAGACAATACCAGCTTCCTGAAACAGTTGGCGAAACTGGAGAGTCTGACCTGGCTGAACACTGGCGAACAGGCACCGGCTTCATCGCAAGCTCTGGTTGGTCATTTGAAGGTTCTGGTTCCGATGGCCGGACTAATCGATGTCGATGCCGAAAAAGCCCGTATCGGTAAAGAGGTGGAACGCACGCAAAAAGAACTGGCGCGTA
Organism: Reinekea sp.; assembly: GCA_037389025.1. Lineage (GTDB taxonomy): Bacteria > Pseudomonadota > Gammaproteobacteria > Pseudomonadales > Natronospirillaceae > Reinekea. Next base: position 5,132 of record JARRJP010000048.1, read on the forward strand.
TAGAAGGCAAGCTTGGCAATGAACAATTTGTCAGCAATGCACCGGAAGAGGTTGTCGCCAAAGAGAAGGAAAAGGCGGCGGCTCTGAAGGGCAAACTGAACGATCTGAATGCTCAGGTCGCGCAGTTGGATGCTCTCTGATACGCTGAGAATTGACATACCCGCTACGGCGGGTATTTTTTTGGCCCTGACAAATGAATAGAACGAAGAATATCCATGACCATCGATCTCGATTTCGACAAGAACCACCTCTGGCACCCCTATACTTCTACCTCGAAACCCGATACCTGTTATCCGGTTACTTCGGCCAATGGGGTGCGGCTTCAGTTTGAAGACGGCACCGAAGTCATAGATGCCATGGCATCCTGGTGGGCGGCCATTCACGGCTATAACCATCCGCAGTTAAACGCGGCGCTCATGGAACAGACCGGGAAAATGGCACATGTCATGTTTGGTGGGCTGACGCATGAACCCGCCATTGAACTGGGCCGAAAACTGGTTGAGTTGACGCCGACGCCATTGAACAAAGTTTTTCTGGCGGATTCAGGTTCCATCTCGGTCGAGGTTGCGCTGAAAATGGCCATTCAATACTGGGCTGGTCGCGGGCAGCCGGAAAAGAACAGAATGGTGACAGTCAATAACGGATATCACGGTGACAGCTTCGGCGCGATGAGTGTCTGTGATCCGGTCAATGGTATGCACAGTCTGTTTGAATCGGTGCTGCCCAAGTCATTGTTTCTCGGAGAGATTCCGCAGGGGTTTGAGGCTCCGGTCGATACTGAGAAACTGGCCGATTTTGAACGACAGATCGCCGAGCATCAGGACTCGCTGGCGGCCTTTATCATCGAACCAGTGGTTCAGGGTGCTGGCGGCATGCGAATTTATAATCCGCAATGGCTGAAGGAAATCAAACGTCTTTGCGATCAATACAATCTGCTTTTGATCTTCGATGAAATCGCCACCGGTTTCGGTCGTACCGGTAAGCTGTTCGCACTGGAACATGCCGATGTTTGCCCGGACATTCTGTGTTTGGGTAAGGCGATCAGCGCTGGCTATATGACACTGGCGGCAACATTGGCGACCGATGAAGTCGCTACCGGTGTCTGCGCCAGCGCTGCGGGCGTATTCATGCACGGCCCAACCTTTATGGGGAATCCGTTGGCCTGTGCGGTTGCCAATAAATCCATTGAACTGTTAATCCATCAGAACTGGCAAGACAGCGTTAAAAATATCGAAACACATTTCGTTAAAGCGGTTGCCAGATTAAACAGGCTGCCAGCGGTTAACAACGCCCGCTGTATTGGGGCGATTGGTGTGATGGAAATGCAAGAGAAAGTGGATACACAGCAAACTCAGAGGTTCTTTATCGAGCATGGTGTTTGGGTGCGTCCTTTTGGTCGGCTGATTTACACTATGCCAGCCTACGCCATGAGCGCTGATGATCTCGCGACAATAACAGATACAATGACGGCATTCGCCGAAACATGCTCATCTTAACCGAGGAGCGTGACTCTAGCCCGGGAGCCTCAGCAAAGTACCTGGATTGAAGTTTTCGGGCTAAGACGGTGTGCTTTTCTCGCGGCTACGTTTGCGTTCAAGGCGCGCGCGCAACGCCGCCTCATGCTTGCGAGCTTTATAATTTGCCACCATCTTCAAGCTGATGATCAATGCCACCATACCGATAAAAATCAGGCCAAGTGTCACCAGTTCAGTTGATGCGCCATCACGATTCATATACCGCGCCATTCCCTGAATGCGATCAGATTGAATCGAAGTCATTGGTAATAACAAGGATACAAACTCATTCATAGCTTACCTTTGCACTACAGCTATTATTCACTATGTTACGGCCAACGCGACCGCCAGTCTCTTTAATACCTGCAGATTGTTGAATGGTACTGACCTACCCTGCTCTCAAGGGGCAATCATGCATCGGCAGGCATTACCTCATCTGAAAAATCCATCCTCATGTAGCATACTCGGGATAATCTATGACGACCACCTGAATCCGTGACTCCTTCAGTGGATGCAGGGTGTAAGAGCTTGATTTCTATTTGTTTTTCAAAAATTGCAGGTGCACCCATAGGTTCACCCCAATGTATGCACATGTGCTTGAAAATGATGAAGAAAATCTTGAGCTGGAGCAAGTTAAAAAAGCGCAAAATATCGCCAATCGCTCTATATTATGTAGCATAAAAATTACCTAGGGTTAGTGCTCATAAGGCTATGAGCAAAAGAATCAAAAGTTCCCAACCCTAGCTTGATAAATCCAGTAAGCCGTTACCCGGTCATCTGGGACGCATATCCAGTTGGAGAAATATATGTACGAAAATCTACTCGCTCTTGGTATTCAAGACCTTGATAACATTAATGGCTATTCACTCACCACCGAGAAAGATCGCGATATTCTGAGAATCCGTTTTCGTTCCGGTAAAGGCCACCTGTTTAAACGCTCGCAACGCTATATCTATCCTCGCCAACACAAGACTGTAACAGTAGACAGTGGTACAGGTGAAAAAGTTCATCTGACCGAAATAAGTCCAACGCTGCGGTATGTTATTGGTGAGCTTGATAAGATTGCAGCGCACTGACAAACCAGGCCAGCAGTCAATGACACAGGAGAACAGACCCGCATTCGCCGGGTCTGTCTGGTTTTAGCATGACCACACCCCGGTCGACACTATGTTAAGAACCTTGCCTGTGTCCTCTTCAACAGAATTTGTATCAGTGTGGTAAAAATACTGAAATTAGCATCAGGCAAGGAAACTCATTATTTCCCGCTTACGGTTAATATCTGCCGGAGTTATCGCCACGGTACGATGACTGACACCTGAATCCGAGACTTTTTATGAATGCAAGCTCTTACACCCTGCATCCACTTTGGAGTCACGGATTCAGGTAACAAAAAGCAGCCAATACGCCTGATCACTGTGCGACTGGTCTGTTCTCGGACAACACTCTCGTGTAGTGTCAGGCATAGAAGAGAGATGCTGGATGCTAAAGCAGTAAATGGCGCAGGAACAAGGTCGAAATACACATTATGAGCGAACGACAGAACATTATGAACTGCCTGAAAACCAAGGGCAAAATAACGGCTGCGGAAGCTGCTGAGGAAGCCGGGCTGACCAGCATGGGCGCACGCGGTCACCTGGAACGCCTAGCTCAAAAAGGTCTGGTGGATTTTCGCGAACAAAAATCCGGTCGTGGTCGCCCGAAAAAACTCTGGTTTCTGACTGACGAAGGACATGGTCAGTTCCAGCACCAATACAATGGGCTTGCTGTCGAGCTGATCAATAACGTCCGGGATATTTTCGGTCAGAAAGGTCTGGATCAACTGATTCAGGCCCGCGAAGATAAATCACTGGGCAAATACAAAGAAGCCATCCAGTCAACCAACGATATCGCTGAAAAAATACAGGCCTTGGCAGACGAACGCAGTAAAGAAGGCTATATGGCGGATGTCATTGCGACAGATGATAGCTGGGAACTGATCGAACATCACTGCCCTATCTGCGCGGTAGCCAAAACCTGCCAGGGGTTTTGTGAGTCGGAACTGGCGGTATTTCGGAACGCGCTGGGCAGTAAATTTTCCGTGCTGCGCCATGAGCACCTGCTGACCGATGGTGAACGCTGTCGATACATCATTAAACCAAGTAACCTGCCATGAAGACATCACGTTTTTTCGCCTACCTGGAACGCCTGCGCTGGATAAAACGCTGGAGTCTGATGCGTAATGTGATCCAGGAAAATGTCATGGAACATAGCTGGCAGGTTGCCACCATTGCTCATGCGCTGGCGCTGATTAAGTTCGATGTTCTGAAGCAGCCGTCGACTGACTATACGCCAGATCAGGTTGCTACCACCGCGCTTTATCATGATTGCAGCGAAATCATTACTGGCGATATGCCGTCACCGGTTAAATACCATTCCAACACCATTACCGATGCCTACAAACGTATTGAAGATGAAGCTGAAGAGGAAATACTGAAGCAGTTGCCCGGTCAGCTACAACCTTCATTCAGGAAATTCCTACTGCACCGGGAAATTCATCCTGATGTGGCACGATTGGTGAAATCTGCGGATCTGATCAGCGCCTTTCTCAAATGTCAGGCAGAAACCCATGCCGGAAATCAGGAGTTTTCCAGCGCCCAAAAGGAAATTGAGCACTCCATTCGAGATCTGAACCAACCGGAAGTCGACTATTTTATGGCTAATTTTGTTGACTCATACCAGTTAACACTGGATGAATTGCTCAGCCAACATGATTCCAACTTGCGCTCTAATCGTTGAAATTCTGCCATAACCGTTCGAACTCCTCACTGCAGTCCGCGATGATTTTGGCATCATCGGTCATCAAAACGTTTTCATGATTGTACCTGGTCGCGCTCATGGTCCAGTTGAAACTGCCGGTAGCGAGTGTCTTCTGATCAGCAATCGCGAATTTATGATGCATGTGATACCGAGTCTGATCAACTCGTACAGCCAGACCGTGACGTTCAAGCCACTCAATATCGCTGCCAAGATCTTCGGTTTTATCATTATCAGTAATGATCCTGACATCCACACCGCGCTGATATGCTTTCAATAGTGCATCGCGCAAACGATTGTCCGAAATCGTAAATACACAAACCTGTAGTTGATGCACACTTCGGTTGATCATATTCAGCAAGGCATTCAGGCAAGAGTCACCCGGGCTGAAATAAACAGCGGCAGTGGCCACTATCGGTGATGTGCTATCCAGACTTTTGATAATTTGCTCCAGCCATTTATAAGGCGGTGGCGCGGTCGGATTTTCGCGACTGAACTGTTTGACAATATCAAACGCTCGATTGCGAACATAAGCACGCTGCTCTTCAGTCAAGGGTTTGAAGGCATCAAACAGCGTCGCTTTTTCGAGTGAATCAATGGTTTGATCGGCAAAGGTTTCTTGCAACAGGTCAACAAGTTCAGTCTGGTTATTCATGAGTCATATACAAAAAATGTCAAACCTGACTCACAGAGAGTCAGGTCTGCGGAGTCCGTCATTTAGAAGGAATTCAGTATTAGGCTTCAGCTTCAGAATCAGCCACTTTATCGGCAGGGACTTCAAGCCCCAAACCACTGAGCACAATACGGGAAATCGTATCATTGGCGGCTCGAAAGTCATCAGCTTCGCAGGATTCTTTACCCAGAGCCCAAGCGCATTGGGTACCAAAATCAGCGTAATGCTGGGTAGAACTCCAAATCAAAAATATCAGATGAATCGGATGCACCGGTTTCATCTTGCCTTGATCAATCCAGGATTGAATGACTGTGGCCCGTTCATCGATCCAGTGTTTAAGATCTTTTGCCAGATATTGTTCAAGGTGGGGAGCACCCTGAACAATTTCCATCGCAAAAATGCGCGAAGCCAGTGGGTTGGATGCCGAATAATTCAGCTTCTCTTCAATATAGCCATAAATCACTTCAGCAGGATCAGAATCCTCCGTTGCCTCATTAAAATTCTGGTTCCACATTTCCAGAATGTCTGCTAACACGGCACCGTATAACCCAAACTTGGTTTTGAAGTAATACAGTATATTGGATTTCGGCAAACCGGCCCGGTCAGCAACGGCATTCAGTGAAGTACCTTTGTAGCCATTCAGGGCAAATTCAATTTCTGCAGCTTTGACAATATTAGCTTCGTTTTGCTGTCGGATTCGACCGGCCTTCTTACGCGACCGGAACACTTCATTTAATCGTTGTTGTGCAGTATCCAAGATACATTCTCTCTTACGTTGGGACCGAAAAGATCCGGTCAAGACTCAGAAGGACATGGACAATGTATCATATTCAACAGGTAAATGAACCCAACCCTACAAATCTTGAGTTACAGGCTTTGCTGTCCGCTTTTAACGGCGTTGCCAGGATGTTTGAAACAAAGAAAGGAGGACCCCTTAGCTTAAGCAAGTCACAAACATCAAGGCTCAAATATCATTTACAGGCCCAATATCAGAAGTAAAATTGAACAATATATGTTGTGATGCCTCCATCCTGTGCTCCATCATTTAACAACCAGCCCTAATTTGGGTCACTAAAACAGGCTGAACAGTCAATTCAGGGAAGCCAGAGGTCAAATACAGCGCCAGGAGGCTGATCACGATTGCTGAGTTCAATATAGCCGTTATGTCCATCATGTTGGTGCATCTGAGCAATCTGCTGGCAAAAATAAAGCCCCAGACCTGTAGCTCCGGATTGAAAGCAGACTGACTCGGGTTGATTCAATATGTTGATCATCGCATCTGGAAAGCCATTACCATCATCAACAATACGGATATGCAACCAGCCGTCTTCGGTCTGGCTGATAAAAAATTGCAGCGATGATTTGGTGTAACGAATGGCGTTGGTAATGACATTAGTGAGCAAGCCCTCAACCAGAGTTGAATCAAGGCACCAGACACAATCCTTATTATCAAAGTTAACAATTAACTCGATACCCATTGAGTGCAGAATATCGCGATAGCGTGAACCAACATCATCAATAATATCCGGTACGTAAACTTCATCAAAACTTGGCGTAAACATACCGCTCTGGAGTTTGTACAAGCCAAGCATGTGGACAACATCGTTATTGATACGGCCACATTCTAACTGGAGACGTCGTACGATCTGTGCCGCTTCCGGGTCGAGATCGGCCAGCCTGTTATACACTGTGTCCAACTGGTTTGTCATCAGGCCCAATGAGTTTTTAACATCGTGCACCATTGATGCCATTACCGTTTGCATTTCCATACTCTATTTACCCTGCTTCATTTTTATTTACCCTGCTTCATTTTTTTGAGCGTTTTCGTGAGCTTCCGGTAGCGTTCATACTGATAGTGATCTTCAGGCAGATAAACAAGCCGGTTCAAATACTCCAGGCATAACTCCACTTTTTGTATATTGACCTTGTCAGTACGCATTTCCACTAGATGAGATTGCACAAAATTAAGAATAATACCGGGATGGCGTGGGGACAATTGCATGGCTTCCTGAAAGTACACGATCGATTCAGTAAATTCCTTGTTCTTATAGCACTCAACTCCTTTAAGGTTCAGATCTGTGGCTTTCTGCCGCTTTTCCTGTGACGCAGGCTCAGCCTGAAGAGCCTGAAGCCTTTCCAGAATGTCTGGTTGTTCGGCAAAACGACTGCGAAATCGTTCGACCAGCTCATCGCCTTCACTTAACCGTTCAGCCCGGTACATAACCTGCGTGCAGATAATGGCGGTTTCGCCATTCACTCTGTCAATGGATTCCAGTGCCGATATTAACAATTTATTCAATTGTTTTTCGTGTAATGTTGAGCGGAGATTTTCTTGCTCCATCAAAGCCATTGCTTTGGCATACAGCCTGGCACTGGGATCACTTTGATATCGATCAGTCATCCGGCGACTGGCGCTGGCCATCTCGCGATGAATATCCCGTTTACGCTGTTCTGAGTCAGTCGTAATCTCTTCCTGATGCAGACTATTAAGGTATTTCTGATAAACACCAACATTTTCATGTATGGTGTCAGAAGACATATTCATGATGTCGCGATAGGCCACTGAGGAACGATAATAATCCTCATTGCCTTGCGCCACTTCAGCTAAAGTTTCCTGCCGCTTAATATTTTTGGGCGCTCGGTTCACTGCCACTTCCAGCCATTTTTGCAGGTCTTCGGTTTTGTTAAGCTTTTTCAATACTTCAGCTAACAGATCATAGGCTTCGGTCAGATTAGGATCACGAATCAAAACATTTTTCAGCCCTTTTTCAGCTACCTGATAATTTTCCTGCAACATATCGATTCGATGAATCTCAGCCTGCGCCCAGCTCAGATAGCGTTTATCAACCAGACCACGCAGGAAGTTTTCAGCTTCTGTCAGTATTCCCTGCTTCACCAGAGACTGGGCATAATAGCGCTGCGCAGCAGCCCTATGGCGCGGATACTGCTCCATAATCAGACGAGCCTGCTGCGTGACAATTGGCCAGTCACCTTCCTCCACTGAGTTCAGTAACGGCAAGAAAACATTGCGTTTTTCAAACCAGCGAACAATACGGTTGGAAAACACGTCCATGCTGAAGGGTTTGGCCAGATAATCATCCGGTTGATATTCCATCGCACTGACCACCATATCGCGCGATGTCTCTGCGGTAATCAGGACAAAAATCGTTTCCTGACGGATAGCATTGGTTAAACGCCACTCTTCAAGCAAGCGCGAGCCATCCTTACCCTTGCCAAGGTTAAAATCACACAAGATCAAATCAAACTGATAATCCTTCAATGCCTTGGATGCTGAAGTACTGTCGTAGGCTTCCACAACCTGTCGAACCCCCAGGTCCTGCAGCTGAGTCTTGATTGATTTACGCACATTGGCAAAATCGTCAATGACCAGCACGCATTTTTCCGGAAGATTCAAGTTATCCATAAGCAACAAATAAGTCTGAAGTTCTTTCAATCCAGTGTAGTGTCTTAAATTAAACCCGTATTAAGAAAGCACCTCCAGATGTTCACCGCGAGGCGCAGCTCGAAGGCAATGGCCCCGCCCTTGTCAAGGGCTGGAACGAAGCGGTGGACTTTTGGAGGGCTTCTCGAAGAGCGGGCCGCCATCTTTCCGAATAATACCTATGCCGCAACCGGCGGGTCATCTTAATATGCGCTTTATTTGAGACACTACATTATTACCTGAATCCGTGACTCCATAGCGGCGCAGTGCGCAAACCATTGTTCCCTCTTTGCTTCCCAGAAATTGGGGGAACCTATGGGGGCACCTGCAATTTTTGAACAACAAATAGAAATCAAGCTCTTACACTCTGCATCCACTGAAGGAGTCACGGATTCAGGTATTAGACTAGCTTCAAGATCCTTTAAGTTCTAATTACTATTCAATTTTAGACGTAACTTGCCGATATTGCGTCTAGACTATAGCCTGAATCCGCGACTCCATCGCGGTATGGTGCACAAGCCATTGATGCTTGTATGCCTGCCAAAAATCTCACTGAACCTATGGGTACACCTGCGATTTTTGAAAAGCAAATAGAGACCAAGCGCTTACACTCCAGATCCACTGCGAAGTCACGGATTCAGCTACAAATCACTTCTTTTTCAGGTAGACCGAACCGGGAGTCCAGGATGCGATTGCTATCCATGCTGTTTTTTCTCTGTATTTCGCCTCTCGCAATTGCAAATGATATAGCGGTTGTCGTTCAAAGCTCTGGAAAAGTGATTCGCTCGACGCTTGACGCGGGCAAAACCACCCTTCAATCAGGTCTATATCTGGCAGAAAAGGATTTGATTACTACAGGTGAAAACGCCAGCAGCATCATAAAATTTGCCGATCAGTCGGTATTGGTGATGGATGAGAACACACGCGTTCTCCTCAGCCGATTCAACCCTGAGCCTGATGGCAACGGAAAGAAAATGGTATTGGAACTGCTGTATGGCCGATTACAGCTAATCAGTGGCAGCCTTTCCAAGGCGAATGCTTTCGAACTGCGCAGTGCTCACGCCACTATTGGCGTGCGCGGCACCGAGTTTGAAGTGATCAGTTCCGCGTCGCAAACCCGGGTTATCCACTATCGTGGCACGGTTCTGGTGAGCAGTGTCGACTCTGGCGGTGAGCTACTGGAATTAACGGCCAGCCACCGTGCAGCCGTTGTCAGCGAGGGAACGGCAGCGCGATATCTGCCCGATCCCATAGGCCACGGTCCCATCAGTACGGAACTACTGGCTCTGGTAAACAGCATCAATGCCCCGCCGCTGGTCTCAGCGCCATTGGTTTTACCTCTATCCGCGAATGGCGCTGTACCGCTCAATGGTTTGGATGGTCAGCCAGTAGAGCCCATTGCCGCTTTCGTCATCGCCGTCAATGAGCAGCAATGGGCGTTGGCCCGCACCCTTGCCAATGAACTGATGGATCGTTTTGAAGGCCTACCCCGCTTTGACCTTTATTACGGCATTCTGCTGGTTCACGAGCAGAGTTTCGATGAAGCCATCTTTGCCTTTGAACGGGTTCTGATCTTTAACCCACAACAGCATCGTGCCAGGCTTGAACTCGGTCGGGCTTATTACATGTTACAGAACTACGTTCGGGCCAAGGAGGCGCTGGAACAGGTACTGGCAGCCAATCCGCCTGACCAAATCACCCAAACTGTCTATTCTCTGTTGCAGCTGAATGATGCCGCAATGCGGCGCTCACAGGAACAAACCTTATTTGGCGGAAAGGTTTTATTTGGATGGGACAGCAACGCCAATCTAGGTAGTTCAGTGGACGATGGCGAGCTTGATCCAAACCTGCTTGGCCTGACCAGTCTGGCCGAAATATCAAAGCCGATCGATTCAGCTTTTATTCAATGGTCCGTTATGACCGGGCTGATCCAGCCCACCTCACAGAACAGCAGTCATCAATACCGATTGGAATACAGCCAAAAGCAATTTGTAAAAAGCAACATTACTGACACCAGCTCTCTCACCGGGTTGATGCAATTGAACAAAAGCTATGACAAACAACGCTACTCAATACCGATCAGCAGCCAATTCAGTTGGAATGAAGGCCGCTGGTGGCAAAACACGACCAACCTGGGTGCTACCCGGGAATGGCGAATCTGGGGACCGCTATGGGCAGGTGTCAATATTGCCACAGAGATCAATTTATCACTGAACGAGGACAACAACAGTTCCGTCAGGGATTCGGCAGGTATTGTATTGAACGCACAAGAACGAGCACGGATTCACAGTTTATCCAGCCGTTATTTGCAGACTCAGATAGCTGGACTGGATGATGAACATGAGCAGTGGCAAGGTCTGGCGAACCGATATCAACTGAACTGGCGTATGCCCTGGAGCCTTTCAGCTTTCCTTTCGGCTGAACATCAATGGCGATATTTCCAGGCTGACGATCTGTTTTTTACCGTCAGCGATACTTCAACCACCCTCAAGCGGCGCCAGGATCAGGTCGTTGATGCACTATTCAATACCAGCTGGACACCCAATCAATGGTTGCAAACCAGTTTGGTTGTGGAATGGCATCAGGTCGCCAGCAATATAAACGCCTACTGTTATAAGCAATGGATTGCCAGCTCGGCAATCAAACTCCGTTTTTGAGGAGCACAGTCATGAAAATAGCAACCTGGCATCTGTTCATAGCGGCGCTGTTCATTGGCCTGACCACCAGCGCCTGGGCCAACATTGGCAAAATCATCATCGCTAAGGGTGAAACCTACGCCATAGACGCAGGTAATAACTATCGACTGCTGCAACGCCGATCCGATGTGCTGGAAGGCGATACCCTGGTCACTGGCAAAGACAGTGAACTGCACATCCGCTTTAACGATAACGCCATTCTGGCCCTGCGGGCGAATTCTCAACTGAAAATAAATGATTACTCCGGTGGTCCTGACCCACAGGCACAGGATAAAGTCTTTATGAAACTGCTGACCGGTGGTTTCCGCACCATTACCGGCAGCTTCGGCAAAAGCAACCGCGACGCCTACCAGATTAAAACCCCGAACGCGAGCATTGGCGTGCGTGGTACAAATTACGAAGCGGTATTAAGCGACAGCAGCCTGCTCGTTGGTGTTTATCACGGTGGCATATGGGTACAGAACAATACTGGTGAAATCTTTCTGGGATTGGACAGCTCCTTCAGCTTTGCGCAGGTCAATAGCGTGAATGATGTTGTGAAAGGTCTTGTTGAAGCACCGGAAGAATTAAGTAAACCGTTATCAACTTCTCTGTCACCAGCAGCAGCCGAATCGACAACACCACTGAGCGATGAAGAAAGCGCAAAGCTGACTGAAGAAGACGACAGCTTGCTGGTTGAAAACCTTTTTGAACCAACGACCACAGCACCTGAAGTAAACCAGGCTGCAGGCACCCCTGAAACCATCCAGACCCTATTGATCAATAGCATCAGCAGCGATGTGCAGGAGACCATCACCACACTGGCGGATGAGGTTGATATGCGGCTCACTTCCAAGCAAATTGCCGCACTTACCGCAGGAACGGATGTTGGTTTCGTTATCGTCAACGATGACCCTCGCGGCTATCGTATAGCCAACTATGAACTGGCCGAGTTCAACGGCATCGACAAGATAGACTCAAATAATATTGTGACTTTTGATATATCGCTGGCTCATCAAACGTTCACCATCACTCTGGACAGCTCTTATACCGACCCGAATATGCTGGCCGCCGATATCAACAGTCAGATAAAAGCCCAGATGGGTTTCGTTGGTCCAGCCAGCAACCAGATGCAGATTGCACCTGCAATTGATGTTACAGCTGTCATGAATGGTGGCGCCGCACACCTCGTCTTCAAAGGGTTTGTGGATGAGCCGGATCAAGCCATCGTGATTGACAATTTCACTGGCGGGCTGCCGGAATTTTTGGCGACTGTCTATGGCCTTGGCCTCTGTGACGGCACAACAATCAGCTGTACGGCCAGTTTTTCAGCGGGAGAGAATACTCAGGGTGACTACCCTTCCGCGACTCACTTTGGTTATTTTGTGCCAGGCGAGAACGGGCCAGTATTCGTTAACTACAACAATGAAAGTATCACTGCGTTGAATTTCGGTTACATAGAACCGGACAACGTATTTCACGGCAACGGTACAGCAACACTGACCTATTTTAATTCAGCTAATAGCATGACAAATGGTGAAAACCAGATTGAATGGGGTTATTGGGAAAGCAACGCAAGCAATCCGGCAATTTTGTATCAGAATGCAAAAAATCAGTCTGATTTTGAGGAAATAGACACACCATTTTTCTTTGTCAGCGCTCCTCCCATTGAGAAGGCAGATCTGGTTGGTGCAATGAGGTTAACGACTGTCGTGGATTGGCATGCCACCAGCTCTAATATCAATAGCGTGCTCGGTGCGGGCTCTGGCACGGCGGATCTCACCGCGACCCTGGCAGTGGATTTTTCAACCGCTCAGGCAACCGGTTCCCTGGCACTGCAGAATTCCGTAGAAGACTGGGGCTGGGATATGCAATACAGCGGCAAAATTAAAAATGCGCAGTTTTTCAGTGACTACGGCTGGGGCAGCTACAGTACCAGCAGCACCACGTTGGATGCTGTCGGCCATGTTGATGGTATGTTTACTCCGGCACAGGATAGCATTGGAAATCCGACCATTGGCTTTGTCGGCGGATTTGGTCTTCAGACCACCGACGATTCACAATGGGCGCAAGGTGTTTTTGTTTTAAAATAGCGCCTGAACCCGAATGACTTTCTCCTGAATCCGTGACTTCCTCAGCGGATGCTGGGTGTAAGGGCTTGCGCACTGCGCCGCTATGGAATCACAGATTCAGGATTTAATCCCGTTCTGGTTTATCTGCTGGCATGGGCGTTTCTATGCATTCATGCTTTTTTCTCACTCTAATAAACGATCTTTTTCCTCTATCGCATGAATGAGTTAACATTTTTTTGATATGGTGCGCGCCATCTATTTATTTTTCTCTGGGAAATTTTATGTCTGATCGCCCTTCATCTCTGGATAAACAAGATCTGATTGAATGCGGCCACGGTCGTATGTTTGGCCCGGGTAATGCACAGTTACCGGTTGATAATATGCTGATGATGGATCGTATAACCTTAATATCATCAGAAGGCGGTGAATATGGCAAAGGCCAGATTCGCGCCGAACTGGACGTTAATCCAGATCTATGGTTCTTCCAATGCCATTTCCCTGGAGACCCGGTTATGCCTGGCTGCCTTGGCCTGGATGCAATGTGGCAACTGGTCGGCTTTTATCTTGGCTGGCGCGGTAATCCTGGACGCGGCCGCGCATTGGGCGTTGGTGAATTGCAGTTCAAGGGCCAGATTATGCCGGATGCAAAGCACGTGGTGTACAAACTGAACATCAAGCGTGTTATCGAAAGTCGACTGGTCATGGGCATTGCCAATGGTATTGTCGAATGCGATGGTAAAGACATCTATTTTGCCAAAGACCTGAAAGTAGGTCTGTTTAAACCTGAACAAATGAGCTGAGGCATAACATGAAACGCGTTGTCGTAACCGGCATGGGCATTGTGTCCTGCATTGGAAATAATGTGGCTGAAGTGACGGATTCACTGAAAAACGGCAAATCCGGCATTTCATTCAATGAAAAATATGCGCAGCTGGGTATGCGCAGCCATGTCAGCGGTACACCGAAAATCAATCTGGCAGATTTTATTGATCGCAAAGCCATCCGCTTTATGGGTGATGCAGCAGGCTATGCCTACGTTGCAATGCAGCAGGCAATTGAAGATGCAGGTTTGAGCGAAGACATGGTGTCCAGCATTCGAACCGGCATCATTGCCGGCTCTGGTGGTGCTGACTCGGCCAGCCAGACCGAAGCCGCCAACATTCTGATCGAGAAAGGCCTGAAACGAGTTGGGCCTTATCGGGTAACCCAGACCATGGGCTCTACTGTGTCAGCCTGCCTGGCAACCCCTTTTAAGATCAAGGGGGTGAACTATTCCATCAGTTCAGCCTGTGCCACCAGTGCACATTGCATTGGCAATGCGGCTGAACTGATTCAGTTGGGTAAGCAGGACATCATGTTCGCCGGCGGTGCTGAATCCGAGCACTGGACCATGAGCTGTCTGTTCGACGCGATGGGAGCACTGAGCACCAAATACAACGATGCACCGGAAAACGCCAGCCGCGCCTATGATGCAGATCGTGATGGTTTCGTCATTGCCGGTGGTGGTGGCATGGTCGTTTTGGAAGAGCTGGAACATGCCAAAGCCCGTGGTGCCAGGATTTACGGTGAACTGGTTGGTTATGGCGCGACCAGTGACGGCTACAATATGGTGGCACCCAGCGGTGAAGGTGCCCAACGCTGCATGCAGATGGCCATGCAAAATATCGATGGCCCGATAGACTACATCAATGCGCATGGCACCAGCACACCAGCAGGCGACATTACCGAGCTGAATGCCGTAAAGGCTGTCTTTGGTGATAACACCCCGCCTATCGCATCAACGAAATCCTTAACAGGCCACAGCCTTGGTGCTACCGGCGTGCAGGAAGCGATTTACTCATTGATCATGATGCAGCAGAGTTTTATTGCAGCCAGCAAAAATATTGACAACCTGGATCCAGAAGCGGGCGCTGCCGATGTTGTAACCGAACGAAGGGACAATGTTGAACTGAACAATGTCATGTCCAATAGCTTCGGTTTTGGTGGTACTAACGCCACTCTGATTTTTTCGAAAATCTGATCGACCGAGATCGACAATCAACAGAATGCCCGCTCAGAACGCGGGCATTTTTATTTAAACCTGAATCCGTGACTCCATAGCGGCGCAGTGCGCAAACCATCGCCTACTCTCTTTCCAATAAAAAACAAACAAGATATTATTCCCTTTTTTTGACGGATTTCTATTATTCTACGCCTTGCAATATTCACCGGCAAAAGCCGAAACTTACTGGCAATCAATCTGCTGACCGCCATCTCCTACTCTTTTGTTTTACCTATCATGAGTATGTTTCTCGTAGATCATCTGGGTACTGACCCAATCTACATCGGGGTATTTACCGTCTCAACCGCAGTGATGTCATTACTGGTCAATCGCAACATTGGCAATCTGATTGATCGAGGCATCAGCGCCAAAACCCTGTTTCTGATGGCGAACTCATCGCTGGTAATAACAGGCTTTCTTTTCTCCGTTATTGATGCCTTCTGGCAGGCGGTTCTTGTTGGAGTGACACTATTTTCTGCCGGAAACAGTTGCATTCCAATCCTGTTGGTTATGATCCGTCGCCATGCCGATCAAAGCGGCTTGCGCAGTGCCGAGTTGAATGCACAGATGCGCGGCGGCGTTTCTATTATGTGGATCGTAGGTCCCGCTCTTTCCTTTAGCTGCATCGAAAAATTCGGTTTCTCGTTCACTTATGTTTTAGCGGCCAGTATGGCATTGCTGGCCTTGTTATTGGGGGTCTGGTTATTGCCGGACTATCCGCAACCGGTTGTATCGGCGACAAAGGCCAAAGAAGCCTTCAAACGCCCGTCATCCCGCTTCTGGTTATTTGGCTCAGTCATCCTCCTTGGAAACTTCTGCAATGGTCTCTATATCGTTGCTATGCCGCTCTATATTAAACAGGATCTTGGTTTAGCCGAATCTGCGGTCGGGCTGATGCTCGGTCTGGCAGCCGCATTGGAAGTGCCTGCATTGCTGCTGGCACCAAAACTCAGTACTCATTTCACTCGACACCGGGTATTCACGGCCGCCTTCTATTTTGCTGCACTGTTTTTTGTATCAGTATTCTGCAGGATGAATTACCGGAGCGTACCGGCTATGCATCTTCGTTCTACACGAACGCCTTACGGACCGGCTCCATGTTTGGCAGTTCCAGCGCAGGAATATTGGCACAGTTTTATGGTTACCATAACAGCCTTATAGGTTCTTTGGTGGGTGCAGTACTCGCTTTGACTGTTTTATATATAATTCGGCATTTCTTTGCGCAGCAGGAATGTGAGGTAATCTAAACCTGAATCCGTGACTCCTTCAGTGGATGCAGGGTGTAAGAGCTTGATTTCTATTTGTTTTTCAAAAATTACAGGTGCACCCCAATTTTTGGAAAGCAAAGAGGGATCAATGGCTTGCACACTGCGCCGCTATGGAGTCACGGATTCAGGCTAAATATTGTGCTTTGATTTGCGGAGCACTTATTTTAACCAGAGAAATTACCAAGTTAATTTTTTTGAGGCTTTTTTATGAATATTCGCCCATTCGCAATAGCAGATCAGGATGCCGTTATCCAAATCTGGCAGGCATGTGGTTTAGTTACATCGTGGAATGACCCAGAAAAAGACATCGCTCGAAAGGTGAAGGTTAACCCGGAATTATTTTTAGTCGCTGAGCGTGATGGTCTGGTCATTGGTACAATTATGGGAGGTTATGATGGTCACCGTGGTTGGATTAACTACCTTGCTGTTACACCCGATGCCCAAGGACACAAAATTGGTGAACAGTTAATCAAAATTACTGAACAAAAACTGTTAGCATTGGGCTGCCCGAAAGTTAATCTGCAAATTCGTTCTACAAATACTCAAATGATCGAATACTATCGCAAGCTAGGCTACCTTGAAGATCATGCTGTCGGTATGGGAAAGCGATTGATTCCAGACAATAACCTGAATCCGTGACTTCTTCAGTGGATGCAGGGTGTAAGAAGAGCTTGATTCCTATTTGTTTTTCAAAAATTGCAGGTGCACCCATAGGCTCACCCCGATTTTTGGGAAGCAAAGAGGAATCAATGGCTTGCGCACTGCGCCACTATAGAGTCACGGCTTCAGGTAATGGAATGGCTGCACAACAATAGCTCACCATGAGCCCCACTAAATGGAAATTGGGAGACAACAATATGGCATTAGAATTAAAAGAAAAATGGCTATGGGATAGCTGGTATATACAACACAACGATATAGGGCACGTGATTTTTTTACAGGCCAATCGAAGTCTGGGCGATCCGGAATTACGCCACTGGCACGCCAGTATTGGACATGCAATATCAACAGATCTGGTCAACTGGGAATACCTGGGGACATGTTTTGAGCCCGCCAGGGGCGAAAGCTGGGACAACAAAACCACCTGGACAGGTTGCATCATCGACGATGACAAAGGGCTGTTTCACCTCTTTTATACCGGTACGTCAGACAAAGAAAATGGCCTTTATCAGCGTATCGGTCATGCAATCAGCAAAAATCTGCACGACTGGAAAAGAGTTGGCAATGGGTTTTGTCTCGATCTGGTTGGAGATAATTCTGATTACTATGAAGTCGAACATATTAAAGATAAGTGGCATGACAGAGCCATGCGCGACCCGTGGGTCATCAAAAATCCGAATGGTTCGGGTTGGCTGATGTTTTTTACCGCCCGAGCGTCTGGTATTACCGAGGCTAATGCAGGCGGAGCCATCGGCCTTGCAAAATCAGAGGATCTTGATCATTGGCAATTACAGCAGCCTGTCTTTACCGGTGTTTTCGGTCAACTGGAAGTACCTCAGGTATTTGAATGGAACAATCATTGGTACCTGATGTTCTGTAATACTCCAAAAGACTGGTCCAAGCATTATATCGCACAATATCCTGGCATCCCCACAACAGGTACTCATTACATGCTGGCGGATTCACCTCTTGGCCCCTGGCAAATGGCACCGGGCAGTTTTTTTGATGTAGATGAACTGCATCACCGGTATGCTGGCCACATTATTGAACATAGGGGTCAACACTATCTTATGGGCTTTGAAAATGAGACTGAACAGGGTTTCTCCGGCCGATTACTCGATCCTGTGCCTGTTCGAGTTGAGCCGAACGGAATGCTGAAGCTATACCAGAAACCGTAGCGGCATCGCTGTGTTATACCTCGCTATTTCCTGGACTCTCAGTTCAGACATCACAATGAACACTGAGCATCAATTTTCACCTTGATTTTCAGGACACTCTGACAATACTGTATATACATACACGAAAATAAGAGAAATAGAATGATACCCAAGCATGAAAAGATGAACTATATTGAATACCCATCACGCGACCTGGTTGCAACAAAGGCCTTCTTCAATAAGGCGCTTAACTGGAACTTCGTTGATTATGGCCCGGACTACTCGGCCTTCTCTGATGAAGGCCTGGATGGTGGCTTTTATCACTCTGATCAATGCGCATTAACCAGTCATGGCTCAGCGCTGATCGTTTTTTACAGCGATAATCTGGAACAAACTCAGCAGAAGATCATCAATGCCGGTGGATCAATCTGCCGTGATATCTTTGAATTTCCAGGTGGCAGACGCTTTCATTTTATCGAGCCCGGTGGTAACGAGTTCGCGGTCTGGTCTGAATAGCAAACCGCAGCTCATAGCAGGCAAACTCAGCCGACTATTATTTTTTCCGCCAAGTAACGGTTAACCGGTCCAATGCTATCCCCGAAATAGCATTGCCCCCGAAGCAGCACTGAAGCGGACAACACCTAACCCCAGTGACAAGACCTTCGGGCGACTACAGACCGGAGGCTTTCAAGCTGAATCTTTAACTCCATCGCGGCGCAATGCGCAAGCCATTGATTCCTCTTTGCTTCCCTAAAATTTCAATGAACCTATGGGTGCATCTGCAATTTTTGAAAAACAAATAGAAATCAAACTCTTACTCCCTGCATCCACTGAAGAAGTCGCGGATTCAGGTCTAAGCTGGTGTTTTCGAGGCTAGCGGAACTCAGGAGCAGTCACCTATTCATGACAAAGTGAGGCATTCCGGGCAAAACAACCCTTCAATCCCCGAAGCAACAAATTGGATAGCTAGCGCAGCGAGTATAACGCCAAGCAGGCGCTGCACTATTTCATCTCCTGTGGATCCTAACCAACGACGCAGATTAGAAGACATCACAGAAAAAATAAAAATCATCAAAAGGCCGATAACTGCCGCAGCAATCACCAGCGCTTGCTGAATCAAAGATTCGCCCTTAGCCATCAGCAACACGGTCAATGTAAGAGTCCCCGGCCCGGCAGCCAATGGAATCGCCAATGGGTAAACAATGATCGATCCCGTGCGCACAGCGGATGCCTGCTCTGGATGCGGTACTGAAGTAATCATCTTAAAAGCGGTACTGAAAAGCAGAATACCACCAGCAATACGCAACGAATCCATAGATATCCCCATGGCCGACAGCAAGCGCTCGCCAAACAAGGCAAAGGAGAGAATAATACCCAACGCAACGGCCAATGCCTGCAACAAGGTTCGCACTTTCTGCTTAAGCGACATACCCAGGGTCAGGGAATAAAAAATCAGCGCGCAACCAAGCGGGTCCATTACCACAAAAAAGCTGGTCAACGCATTCAGAAAAAAAGTCAGATTCATAAAAAAACCAATTTAAAGACAAATCGTTCAAACGCTCAGCAGAGCTATTGGGTTCTGTTAATACCACCTGAATCCGTGACTTCAAAGTGGATGCAGGGTGTAAGAGCTTGATTCCTATTTGTTTTTCAAAAATTGCAGGTGCACCCATAGGTTCATTGAAATTTTACGGATTCAGGTACCATTCATCATACCATTGAAAAAAACCGCTGTGTTTCATAGTTGATGTGATTTTCCGACAGATAAGGGGCGATGTTATTCCAGGATACGGTAAAATTTGATTGCCACACCTGCAGTTGCTCGCGAGCAACATTGGCTGTACGAGAGCCCCTATCATAGCGGCCAAAGTCAGGCAGTATAATCGTTCACATCCTCAGCGACCAACTGCCTCAAACCTGAATCCGTGACTCCTTCAGTGGATGCAGGGTGTAAGAGCCTGATTTCTATTTGTTGTTCAAAAATTGCAGGTGCACCCATAGGTTCACCCCAATTTTTGGCAAGCAAAGAGGAATCAATGGCTTGCGCACTGCGCCGCTATGGAGTCACGGACTCAGGTATCAGCACAAAAATTAATCACTTGATGGACCTGGGTTTGAATTCCACATTTTCCAATGGAAGGATTTTATCAGAAAGCGCTTTAAAGAATTGTCCAGACAGGTTTTCCTCTGTATCCTTTATAGAAGTACGGTAATAGCTTTGAGAACCTGTGTTGGAAAATCAATTTAGAAAAAACCCCATATTTATGTAAACATTATGAAACTGTCGGCAAACGGTAGAACAGCATGCGAAGTTTTGTCACAATAATCCGCCAGTCACAGACCTATAATAAATAGAAAGTTCAAAATAAAGATAATGTGAACTACACTGGTCACGCCAGTGGAATCTGGCAAGGAGCTAACTCCAATAATGCAGATTTAACTTAAGATCGAGGGAAAATATGGACGAACAGCTAAAAATATTAGAACAGGCGATTGAAAACGCCGAAGCCGAAAAAAGAACATTTGTAAAAGAAAATCCAAATGGCGCAGGTGATAAAGACGAACGCATGCGACTATATGGAAATGTAGAAAATGCACGGAAAGCCTTACGTGACTATAAGAGGGCCAATCCACACCTGTTATAGCTACTTTCTCATTTTTTACTAAAATTATTCGGTTTTAGGCTCCTTTCAAGCCTAAAACCGAATTTGAAACCCGACCTTATCTTTACTGGATCCTGCTGCACGGTAGAAATCAAGTACTTCCTTTCTCTTCGAACCTGTCATCAGAGCGATTTTATAGCAATTTAAATGCCGAGCTTTTTCTGTCGCGTGATGAAGAATTTCTTTACCAACACCCTGCCCTCGAAAAACACGATCAACAATCATATTTTCAACTATAGCATAGGAGCGACCAGACCAGCTAAGATTTGAACATATACCTGAATCCACTCTGGAGTCACGGATTCAGGTATTATAGCCGCCGACACTATACAGAATCGAACATCATGGTAGACCAGAACCAACAACCCTATTGCCTCGTTTTCGGTGGTGGTGGCGCCAAAGGCGTCTATCACATTGGAGTTTGGCAAGCCATCCAGGAAATGAAAATTCCAGTCAATGCGTTTATCGGCAACTCCATTGGAGCGGTCATCGCTTCGTTTCTTGCGCAGAATGAAGAAGAAAAACTACTCAACATTGCGCGTTCAATAAATTTACAAACGCTGATTCGGCTCCATAAGGATCAGGCTCTGGCTGATGAAAAGTCAATATTGGATCACTCGCTGATTTATTGGCAGGGAGTCTATAAAAACGTGGTTAATAACCGTGGGCTAGATACAACGCCAATGCGCACGCTATTGGAAAGCTCTCTGGATGAAGACAAGATTCGAAAAAATGGCTACGACTTCGGCATAACAACGGTTAATGTCAGTGACTTCAAACCACGTGAAGTTTTCATTGAGCAGATGGAGCCTGGCCAGCTTATTAACTACGTCATGGCGAGTGCAGCTTTTCCCGGTTTCAGTCGGCCTGAAATCAACGGCAAGAAGTACATTGATGGCGGCATTTATGACAATATCCCGTATACCATGGCTCGCCGTCGAGGTTATCGCAGGATTATTCTGGTTGATATTTCCGGTATCGGTTTTAATCGTCGTCCTCGCACTGAAGGCAGTGAAACTGTCTATATAAAGAACTCAATTGACATGGGTAATGCCTTTGATTTCAATCCGGATTTTATCAACCGATTCTGGCAACTCGGTTATCTTGATTGCATGATGGCCTTTGGTCGCCTGATTGGCTACCGATACTTTTTTGACGAGACAGATAGCAGTGAACAACAGAAGCAGCAGCAATATAACCTTGCTGCAATCAAAACCGTGGCCAGTAAATTCCCGGATATCATGAAACATGATCGGCGCTTATGGCTTAAAACTCTGGAAGTCTGCGCGGAATTTTTCGATATTGAACGAATCAAAAAATACAGCTTTGACGAAATGGAAGAAACCATTAACGAACAGATCAGAGCGATCATCAGCGATGTTGAAAAAACCATTAATCGTTATCAACTGGAGCGCAACGCAAAGTCTACCGACATTCTGGATGCCTATGTTAAAGACATTGTCGAGAGCAAAAAAATCAAAAAGAATCCATTCTTTGTCGTCAGACTGATCAATCAGTTTGAACGCTCTCGCGCCTTGTCACTGGTTGAATCAACGATAAGGCGCTTAAATCCGGAAGTGTCTATTGTCGAAGCCTATTGTTCGATTAAAGGTCTGTAATGTTGGTCAATCAACTCGAACCAGCTGACTACCTGCTTGATCTTCAAGCTCACCAATGCACTGCGACTCAACACCAGCTTGCCGCAATAACGACTCCAGAGCGTCAGCATTCGATTGCGACACCGCAATCAATAACCCGCCACTGGTTTGCGGATCACAAAACAATTGCAGAGACTGATCCGACATCGGCGCCAGCTTTTCACCATAACTATCGATGTTTCGCCCTGTACCGCCTGGCACACAACCCTGTGCCAAATAGCTTTTGGCTTCATCAATAATGGGGACATGCTGCGCATTAATACGAGCCTGTAAACCACTTCCTTCACAGATTTCCAATAGGTGCCCCATTAAACCAAAACCGGTTACATCGGTAATAGCATGCACACCGTTCATCTGCGCTGCTGATGTTCCAACCGTATTTAGTTGACACATAAGATCGCGCGCCAAATGCCTATGCTCCGGTAACAGTTTTTTCTGCTTTTGGGCGGTTGTTAAAATACCGATTCCCAGAGGTTTGGTCAGATAAAGACGATCACCCGCCCTGGCTTGGTTATTCTGTTTCAGGGACGCACGCGCGCTCAGACCAGTCACCGCCAACCCAAAGATGGGTTCCGGTGCATCAATGCTGTGACCACCGGCCAACGGAATCCCTGCATCAGAACAAGCTTTCCGTCCACCTTCGACCACCTCACGAGCAACTTCAGGCGGAAGCTGACTGATTGGCCAACCTAGAATTGCAATCGCCATCAGGGGTCTGCCGCCCATGGCGTAGATATCGCTGATGGCATTGGTTGCTGCGATGCGGCCAAAATCAAACGCGTCATCAACAATGGGCATAAAGAAGTCAGTGGTACTGAGCACTACCTGGTCATCATCAATGGCAAAAGCCGCTGCATCATCTCTGGTACTGTTACCAACCAGTAAATCGGGGAAATCCGGCAAGGATAATTTCGATTGCAATATCTGATCGAGTACTTTAGGAGATATCTTACAGCCACAGCCAGCACCATGACTGTACTCAGTGAGTTTATATGTTGTTTGCATGTTCTTACTCTGACGATAGTTATACCGCTACAATTGTATACCAATCAGAAAAGTAAGACTCTTACCTGAATCCGTGACTCCAGAGTGGAAGTGCTTGATTTCTAATTTTTTTCAAAAATTGCAGGTGCACCCATAGGTTCACCCCAATTTTTGGGAAGCAAAGAGGAATCAATGGCTTGCGCACTGCATCCACTCTGGAATCACGGATTCAGATCTTACTGCATCAATTTTTCGATGAAGTCAATTCCAGCCTAAACCTGCTGTGCCAGACGTATCCGCTCACCGCGAGCGCGTAAAAACTCCATCGTCAGCAGCATTAATGCTGACAGCACAACCAGAACCGTAGCAACAGCAAGAATGGTCGGATTAATCTGCTCACGCAGACCGGAAAACATCTGCCGAGGAATGGTGGTCTGTTCAGGCCCGGCCATAAACAAAACAACAATCACTTCATCAAAGGAAGTCCCAAAGGCAAATAAGCCGCCTGATATCACGCCTGGACGAATCAGCGGGAAAATAATTTTACCAAAGGTATAGAGCGGTTTAGCACCCAGACCAAGGGATGCCTGTACCAGAGAATAATCGAACCCTGACAACGCAGCGTTAACCGTCACCACGACAAAAGGCGTACCCAAGGCCGCATGAGCAATAATAACCCCAGCATAGCTACCCGCCAGATTGAGTTTACTGTAAAAGAAAAACATACCGGCAGCGGTAATAATCAACGGTACGATCATGGGTGACAACAGAACCGCCATAATCAGACGCTGAAACGGCATCTTAGGGTTCGTCAGACCAACAGCAGCACAAGTACCCAGCACAGTAGCTACTGTTGCCGACACAATGCCAATATAAAAACTGTTTTTAATCGCCAATAGCCATTTCTGGTTATCCAGAATCTCGGCATACCAGCGCAGGGAATAGGCGCCAGGTTCGAAGGTCAGCATTTCTCTGGTAAAAGTGAAATAAGGCTCAGCATTGAACGATAATGGAATCATAATCAGAATTGGCAACATCAAAAACAATAATACCAATGCCGCGATCACTCGAAGCCCGTAATAGCCCACCTTGTGCCAGAAGCCGTAATAGTTGGGGAAAGATTTCATCGCTTAGCCTATCTTCAGATTACTGACACCGACCAATCGGTCGTATATCCAATACAATAAAAGAATGACCGCAAGCAGCAGCGACCCCAAAGCCGCAGCCAACTCCCAGTTATTTGATGACTGCATGTGAAAGGCAATCAGGTTACTGATCATTTGCCCATCCACACCGCCGACCAACGCCGGGGTTATGTAATAGCCAATGGAAATAATAAATACCAGCAACGCACCAGCACTGAGACCAGCGGTAGTCATCGGCATATAAACCTGAGTAAAAGCAGCAATAGGTTTTGCGCCAAGTGACAAGGCAGCGCGATAATAACTTGGGTCGATTGATTTCATCACACTGTACAGCGGTAAAATCATAAAGGGGAGTAGAATATGCGTCATGGCAATGATGGTCGCAAACTGAGTATACAGCATCTCCAATGGCTCAGTGATCAAATGCAGTGATCTCAATATCGAATTGATAACGCCATTAGTCTGCAACAATGCCATCCAGGCTGTGGTACGCACCAGCAATGATGTCCAAAAGGGTAAAAGGACAAATACCATCAGTGTATTGGCAACTCGATCCGGTGCATTAGCCAGAAAAAAAGCCAGAGGAAAACCAATAATGGCCGTGAGTACGGTGATATAAAATGCAATTTTCAGGCTCTTGATATAGAGCGCGGTATAAATCTGTGTATCGCGATCAACCAGCTCACCCGAGCTATTCATTTCCTTATCCAGCGCCGTCAGATAATACTTTCCAGTATAGACTGCGCCCGCTTTTTTTATTTCCCGCCATAACGCAGGGTTAGACCATTTTTTATTGACACCGAGTAGAGCTTCATCACCTGTCGCCTGTAACTCCTCATCGCTTAAGCGCCCCATCCGCCTCGCAGTCATTTTAATCAGACTGGAACTGCCCGGCATAGCCCGATTGATTTCCTCGGCCAGTTTACCGAACCTCTTATTCTTCAATAGCACTTTCAACTCGGCCGCGAAGACTTTCAACACCGGCGGTTCCGGTAACATGTCACTTTGCTCGTCCCAATGCTTTAACTCCGCCAGCGTTTCAGGAATAAGTTCAGCAACCACAGGATGGTAAACGCTACGAAACAGCATAGTGCCAATGGGTAACACAAACGACATCATGATAAACAACAACAGCGGCATTACCAATAACAGCGCCATGCGCTTGGTCTTACGCTCGGCTTTAATAAAGCTCTTGCGCTCTGCACTGGTCAATGAAGAGTCAGTCATAACCTTTTCCGTTAATCTGATACGGGAAACAGGGCCGGATGGCCCTGCAGGGGATCAAGGATTACTGCAACAGCCACTCATTGAACTGCTCGCCCAGAGATTCACCCCAATCAGCCCAGAACAGGCTGGACGCATGCAAACCTTCATCAATATGAGATGACGGCAGCATCGGAATAACTTTCTTATCAACATAAGCGTAAGAAGAATTACGAGTCGGACCATAGGCTATGCTAGGCATGGCAGAAAGCGGTTTGGACGAAGTGGCGTAACGTATATAGTCCTCTGCCAGTTTTTTATGCTTGGTGCCTTTCACAATAGCCCAGACATCAAGGTCATATACATGTCCGTCCCAAACCATAACGAAGGGCCGACCGTCTTTCTGAATTGCATCAAAGAATCGTCCGTTGGCGGACTGCACCATGACTGCACCACCATCATTCAGTAGCTGAGGGGCCTGCGACCAGCTATCAAACCAGACAATATCATCTTTTATAGTGGCAAGCTTGGCAAAGGCCCGCTGCTGACCTTCTTCTGTTTCCAGAACTTCATACACCTTATCGGCGGGAACACCATCTGCAATTAAAGCCCATTCAAGATTAACCTGCGGGCGCTTACGCATAGCGCGTTTGCCAGGGAATTTTTCGGTGTCGAAAAAGTCAGCCATTGAGCTGGGCGTGCCTCCTTCAACGGTTTCGGTATTGTAAGCATAGAGGATCGTCCAAACGATCTGCCCTACACCACAAGGATTCGCCAATGCAGCCTCACTAAAGTCTTTACTGGCTGGCGTACCATCATCACCCTTCGGCAAGGTATCCATCGGGAATTCTTCAAGTAATCCCTCAGAGCAGGCGCGCTCAAGATCAATCACTTCCAAGTCAACAACATCCCACAGAACATTACCGCTCTCTACCTGGGATTTAAGTTCCGCAACGCCACCGGAATAGCTTTCAAATAAAATTTTATTCCCGGTTTCTTTCATAAATGGCTCAATCATGGCCTTCTGCTGAACATCACCATAAGCACCACCAAAGGAGACTGCAGTCATCTGTTCTGCCATCGTTAATGAACTAACAAGTGCAAACGAAAATGCAGCAATCTGAGCGATTTTTCTCATATAAATTCTCCAGTTCAAGAGTTGGGTTTGTCCAAAGCCAGACCAAAGCAAGTTTGCCAGGTCAGATCGGTTTGTTGGCCAGCGGCGAGTTGGGGAGCGTTATGATCATTCAACACCTTCACCATCACTTCATTGCCATCCGGTAGTTCAAAGAAATAACGAATTGAGTCACCAACATAAAGCTGGGTGATAAAAGTTGCACTGATTTTATTCTCCCAGGATTGCTCTTCGCTTGCGATATAGAGTTTTTCAGGACGAATAGTCAACGCACACTCCTGCCCCACTTCAGGACAGTTGAGTGTCGCATCAGCGGTTATGCTTGTGCCGCTCGGCAACTGAATCGAAGCAGTCTGGTCATCACGCCGGGTAACAGTGCCGATAACATGGTTGTTTTCACCAATAAAATCTGCGACAAAACTGTTCGACGGTCGTTCATACAACACACTGGGAATATCGCATTGCTGCACAACACCTTCATTAAAAACAGCGATGCGATCTGACATGGTCAAAGCTTCAGTTTGATCATGAGTGACATAAATAGCGGTAAAGCCAAGTTCATCATGCAATCGCTTAATTTCAAACTGCATCTGCTCACGCAGGTTTTTATCCAACGCACCAAGTGGCTCATCCATTAAAACGATACTGGGCTCAAATATTAACGCCCGCGCCAGGGCCACACGCTGTTTCTGCCCACCGGAAAGTTGCGCAGGATAACGCTTGGCAAAATCCTGTAGCTCAACCAAAGCCAAAGAGGAGTGTACGGAGGTATTAATTTCAGAGGACGTTTTGTTGCGAACTTTTAACGGATAGGCCAGATTTTCAGCAATCGTCATATGAGGAAATAACGCATAATGCTGGAAAACCATACCAATATTACGATGATAGGGTGCAACATCCTGAACCGAACGGCCATCAATTTCGATTGCACCACTGGTAACATCTTCAAAGCCCGCCAGCATCATCAGACAGGTTGTTTTGCCCGAGCCTGATGGCCCCAGCAGCGTAACAAACTCGCCCTTACGGATATCAAGATTAAAATCTTTGACGACCAAACTGCGGCTATCGTAACTCTTTTTCACATTAACAAAGCGAACATATTGTTCATTGCTCATAGCATTAGCAACTGGCACATTTCACCTGAAATCAGTTAATCGTCCTGTCACTATTCAACGTCTGTACCAAAATTTCAATGGTTTATTTCAAAATCATGAACTTTCATTAGATTCAAACAGGAATACCGTGTAAGACCTGACAGTGCCCCGCTGTTGTTTCTGAATGACCCGTGCAGCCTGATCAGGTTAACCTGAATCCGTAACCTCTTCAGTGGATGCAGGGTGTAGGAGCTTGGTTGCTATTTGTTTTTCAAAAATCGCAGGTGCACCCGTAGGCTCATTAAAATTCAGGGGAGGCAAAGAGGCATTAATGGCTGCACACTGCGCCGCTATGGAGTCAAGGATTCAGGTTTGAGACACTACACCAGATAGGGCACAACAATGGAGCGCAACAGTGTAATTCATTCACACCATGCACAATTGCAGCGCAGGGTTTTGCAGCCATTATCCTGAATCCGTGACTCCTTCAGTGGAGGCAGGGTGTAAGAGCTTGATTTCTATTTGTTTTTCAAAAATTGCAGGTGCACCCATAGGTTCACCCCAATTTTCGCAAGGTTTGTTGTCCAATGGCGCTGACAAGAATGACAACCAGACAGCAGACCGGCAAATACCAGGTCGTTACTTTGGCAACGAGATAAAAGAACAAGGCAAAAGACAGCAATAAAGAAAGGAGCAGCGAAAAAAATCGGCCGGTGAACTGGCTTTTTGATGCCATTCCAGTAACGCCATCAGAGCTGAAAACAGACGTTATAACTTTACACATGGGAGACTAACAGAAACGCCTGATTAAAACCTGAATCCGTGACTCCAGCCCAAATTGAAAGCCGCATTTTAGTATGCGCATACCAATAGAATATCGATGTTGAGTACCATATGGATATACCCTGAATCCGTGACTCCATTGCAGCGCAGTGCGCAAGCCATTGATTCCTCTTTGCTTCCCAAAAATTGGGGTGAACCATGGGTGCACCTGCAATTTTTGGAAAACAAATAGAAATCAGGCTCTTACACCCTCCTCCCTTAATAAGCGCGCTGCCACCACCATATGTTCCAGCGCAGGTATCACTTCCTGCCATTGCCGGGTTTTCAAACCGCAATCCGGGTTGATCCATAAGCGCGCTGGTGGTATACGCTCTGCGGCTTTTTTAATTAATGTGACTATCTGTTCAACTTTTGGAATATTTGGTGAATGAATGTCGTAAACACCGGGGCCAATTTCATTCGGGTAATGAAACTCTTCAAACACATCGAGCAATTCCATATCCGAGCGTGAGGTTTCGATAGTAATGACATCCGCATCCATCTGCGCGATGGCGTCAATAATGTCATTGAATTCTGAGTAGCACATATGGGTGTGAATCTGGGTATTATCATCAACCCCATTGGCGGCAATGCGATAGGCTTCAACGGCCCAGTCAAGGTAATGCTGCCATTCAGATTTTCGCAGTGGCAAGCCTTCACGCAAGGCGGCTTCATCAATCTGAATAATCCGAATACCGGCGGCTTCCAACGCCTGTACTTCGGCTCGAACTGCCAACGCTAATTGCCGGCACGATTCGCTGCGTGGCTGATCGTCGCGAACAAAGGACCAGTTAAGGATAGTGACCGGCCCGGTTAACATGCCTTTCATTGGTTTATCGGTCAGAGACTGGGCGTATTGAATCCATTCCACCGTCATCGGTTTTGGCCGTTGAATGTCACCAAACAGGATCGGTGGTTTTACACAGCGTGAACCGTAAGACTGCACCCAGCCAAATTGACTGAAGGCATAGCCTTCGAGCTGTTCACCAAAGTATTCCACCATATCGTTGCGCTCTGCCTCACCATGCACCAGAACATCAAGGCCGAGTTTTTCCTGTTCCTGCACGGCGTATTCAATTTCAGTTCTCATTGTTGCTTGATAACCGGCTGCGGACAGTTGCTGTTTTTTATAGGCCTGACGAGCTTTACGAATCTGCTGAGTCTGCGGAAAGGAACCGATGGTTGTTGTCGGGTAAAGCGGTAAATTTAGCAGCGCGCGTTGGCCGATAATGCGTTCAGCGTAGTTGCTATTACGTTGACCAAAGCTTTTATCGATTTTGCTGACGGCGTTTTTCACCGCCGGATTATGCACCCGGGTTGATTGCTTGCGGCTGTTGATCGCGGACTGATTTTGCGCCAGCGCTTCAGCCACCTGCGCACGACCTTTATTAACCGCTTCGCCAAGTACAGACAGCTCATGCAATTTCTGCTTGGCAAAGGCTAACCAGTGACGAATCTCGGCATCCAGTGTTTCTTCGCTGGTTAAATCCACCGGCACATGTAACAGCGAACAGGATGGTGCCAGCCATAAGCGATCATTCAGTGTTGTGGCTATCGGCTCCAGCCAGTTGAGTGTTGCTGTGAGATCGGTTTTCCAGATATTGCGACCATCAATTACACCCAGCGACAGCACCTTATCCTCGGTCAGCAAGTCCACGACTCTATCGACTTCATCACGCGCACGCACGGCATCAATATGCAAACCGGCGACCGGTAAATCAACAGTCAATTGCAGATTTTCCTGCAAGGTTCCGAAATAGGTGGCCAGCAAAATATTCAGCTTACTGGCGTTAAAAGCGTTATAAGCTGTTTCAAATGCCTTTTGCCAATCGGGTTCCAGTTCGGTCACCAATATAGGCTCATCGATCTGAACCCATTCAGCGCCAGCCTGCGCCAGTTTTTGCAACAGATCGAGATAAACCGGTAACAGTTTTTCCAGTAAGTCCAGGCGGCTCGAAGCATCCTTGGTCTTGCTCAACCATAAATAACTGACCGGGCCGACGATAACCGGCTTGGCCTTAACACCCACCCGTTGCGCTTCGGCCAATTGACTGAGCAGACGCTCTGCATTGAGCGAGAATTCGGTTTGCGCCGTCACTTCCGGCACAATGTAGTGGTAATTGGTATCGAACCACTTAGTCATCTCACCGGCGTGAATGCCATTACTGTCGCTGTCATTCGCGGAACGGCCTCGGGCAATGCGAAAATAATTATCCAGCTCACTGCCGTTGAGATTGGCAACCCGCTCTGGCAGATTACCGAGCGTTACGCTCATATCCAGAACCTGATCGTAAAGCGAGAAATCACCGACTGGCACCCAATCCAGGAATTGCTGCGCTGCCCAGTTCTGCACGCGCAGTGTCTGCGCGGTTGCCAGCAATTCCTGCTGCGGTATTTTGCCTTGCCAGAACGCTTCCTGAGCAAACTTAAGTTCACGTTTAGCACCAATGCGCGGGAAACCGAGATTATGAATAAGAGCCATGTTGCATCATTCCTGATCATTAAAGACCCGGCAATGCTAGAACGTTTGTTTAATGAGTAATAATGGTATTAAATCATCAAACTATTAATTCTATTCATGGGTTGGTCATGCTCGACCTGTGGTAAATGCTGAAACTTGCGATAGAAACCATTCTGCAATCATCGAAGGGGTCAGAGTCGTTAATCGAAGGGGTCAGAGTCGTTTGATTTTTTAAACTTTTGATCTTAGTTTCACCAAAAAGCCCCGATCCCCGGATCGGGGCTTTTCTTCTTTTAAATTAAACAAGGCTTTACCAGCCATTAGCCGGGCAGCAATGGCTGATACACCGCATCCATCTGGTTGATCATTGTCGCCATGTCGGACTCGGCCTCTCTGACCAAGGCGGCAGAGGTGGATGTTTCCAGACCATTGAGTTTGTTATAGCCGAGCCAAGGTATGGCGTATAGGTTTTGAGAATATCGTCCTGGTAATTTATCAAAATATTCTATAGATAAGTGAATAAAAGGGGGTATTGACTTGATCGCCAACGATATCTTCAATTAATTGAAGTACTTGGCTAGTTATCATACGACCCGACTCCTTTGAGATTTTTTCAATGCAGTAATTCCCCAATATAAAAGAGTTAATGCGATCGCCACAATAGAAACAAAAGCCATTAAAATATCTTCTCCAAAATACGTTACTAATAGAGCCCCCAAAATTGGGGAGGACATCATTGTAAAACTCTGAATAGACTGCAATGAAGATGCATATGAAGGAGAATGCTCACTAGAGCTGAAAATCTTTCGGCTAGATAAAATCATCATAGAGGCAGTGAATAATCCCGTCATTAAAAAAACAATAACAATTGCTACCCACATAGATGACTTAATTGTGAATGATATTACTAAAAATGCAGTGGCTATCACTATCGTAATTAATGGTACAAAGGGCAAGTCTTCAAACTTCGTCTTTAAACGAAGCAAAGAAAATCCTACTATTGCGTTACCAAGTGACGCTGCAGATAAGCAATAACCCAACAAGGATTTTGGCGCGCCATAATAATTCAGTAGATACGGGAACAGATTATTTACTGCAAATACCATAAAATAATATATCACGCTAGGTATAAGGATATTTACGTAGAACGGATCTGAAATTGGAGGTTTACTCGGCATCATCGAATCTTTCGAATCATGTTGCTCTTTGATCGAAGAAGGCAATTTATTTAAATCCTGAACAAAGATTAATGTCAAGATTCCACTTAATAAGCACATAAAAGCGCCAAGTCCAAAAACTATGTTTTCACCATAGCTCGCGGCAATAGCCCCCCCTACCGCTGGAGCCACAAGCTTGCTACCAGTATTGATTAGACTTGTGAAGCTTGCCAGTTTTTTGGTATCTGCCTGCATCCTTGAAATTAAAGCTGCAAACATTGGCTCAAAAAAACCGAGCAGCAACGACCTTGGCAAAATTATCAGAAGAAGTAAAGCTGGACTATCAATAAACAAAAGAGAACTGGTTATAAGTGCACGTAATAAGAGCGTTACTGTTAAAGTCCTTCGAATATTCGAAGTAAAATACTGGTGACTAAACAACCTGGAAAATAGAAACTGGGGCGCTACTAAAGCAATACTTGCTAATGCAACAGTAAATACTCCGGCCTCCATTGAATACGAAACAATAAGCGTTACAGCCAGAAAATCTAACCATGATGATAAATTCGAAAGAGTATATATGGTTAGCAATTTTTTCATACGGCCACTAGCATTCCTGCGTCCAATATTATCTCACTCAACCGGCAGATCGAGTCTCTATCATAATTACTTTCAATTAATTCAATATCGAAAACTTGCCCATTTAACATTCGCTTAACTAAATTTAAATTTTCAACTGGTAGGCTTAAATAGGTAGGATCGCCTAAAACTACCGGCTTTTCCGGGATGATTTGTGAAGGTATGACAATTCTTAATTCTTCACCTTGAATTTTCATCTCAAAAGAGCGATCAATAGAACGACGAAATTGAGTTGATCCTTTCTTTATCATAGCCAGCGACTTTAACTTGTTATGACCTGTTGGAATCGAGTTAGCAAAAAGTGAAAATTTATAGTCTTTATAGAACTGCTCAACCACATCTTCATCAAAACTCGAAAGACTGTTAGCTATAGATGTAAAGTTTTTTTCTTGCATACACGGCAGTATGGATCTTCGTAAACTTGGATTTTCCTTTGCGGCGAGTTTCAAACCATGAAGCAATACATCCAAATACGAAATAGGCTGAATTGCGAAACCTAAGTGCAATGAGTGATGATTCAAAGAATGCGCAGAATGTGGAACGCCTGAAGGCAAATATAAAATATCCCCAGGCTCTAGTTGGAACTCAGCTACGGGTGGTCCTAATTCGTCTGCATCTAAGGGGTAGGCCATTGAATTATTTGACATTTCAACTAATTGATCCCATAGCGACCAAGTTTTAGTACCATCCAATTGAACCACAACGATTGAAGTAGTATCAAAGTGCGCAGGAACACCTTTCTCATTGTAGGAGGTCCAAAAAGCTTTACACCAAGACTTTCCGCCAAAAAGGTCTTCAAACCCCCTGCAAATCCCAGATATAACGCTATTTCTTTTCTCCAGCTCTTCCAATTTCAAAGTCGCCCCATATTTAAATACATCGAATATGTAATTAAATTGCCCTGTAGCATTTAAATTATTGTTAGCTGGGATAGGTAAATCAACGCCATTTTATACAACATCAGCAAGTTTTGTAGCCAGCCTTCATTATCCCTTAGATATGCTTCGGCTTGATTGCACGAAAGCTGATGGTGTAATTTTGAAAAACCTTTTTTATACATATAACACTTTTCAAAATCATCTACCAAGGAATTTTCAAATCTTTCTTTTTTAGCTAACCATTCAATCATTGAAAA
Source organism: Reinekea sp. (assembly GCA_037389025.1). GTDB lineage: Bacteria > Pseudomonadota > Gammaproteobacteria > Pseudomonadales > Natronospirillaceae > Reinekea. The sequence goes on from JARRJP010000048.1 coordinate 39,523, forward strand.
TGTTTATCCATTAATAATTAATTTGAGGAAGAAGAGGCGCAAATTCGCCTCTTAAAATCAGAACATTACATGCTGGGCACGTTGAGCTACTGATGATGCTTTAACAATTTTTACAGCTTTTAGATTTAGTGACTTTTTCATAATTAATTTCCTATTGATTTATACCTGAATCCGTGACTCCAGAGCGGCGCAGTGCGCAAGCCATTGATTCCTATTTGCTTCCCAAAAATTGGGGTGAACCTATGGGTGCACCTGCAATTTTTGAAAAACAAATAGAAATCA
>JARRJP010000049.1:0-43705 GCA_037389025.1 Reinekea sp.
ATTCAGCACCAAGAGTGTCCAAATATAAATGGAATATATTATCCAGATGAAACTGTACATCTATTGAATATTAATGCTCCTAGCGATGAGGTTATAGGGAGTGATGAAGAAAAAACAGGAATGCAATCATGATCATCACCGAAAATTTAATTTTGGATGAAGATGACTTCCTAGCATCTGAAATTCAATCGTCATTTTTATACGACGACATTAAAACAATCCGATTTGAAGCTGAAAAAATAACAGGTGACGCAGATGAAATCACTAGGATGAAAGATGATATTCAGTACTTCTTTGATCATATCGAAAGCATAGAAAAACTCATTTTAAGTTACACAAAAAAATACTATCGAGAAAAAATACTTCCTAAAAAAGATCAGTATAAATCTACTTTTTCTATCACCCTTCATGAACATCCGGGAGATGAGAACCTTATGGCGATGCTAAGCCTTAACTGTATTTATGTAGACCTTGAGAAATCAGCAGAAAGCAGCCTTGGGTTTAGTTTTAATTGCGATTGGGATCCAGAGCACGGTGTTGGCATCAAGTTAATTTCTGAGAATGAATGCAATGTTGGAGGAGCTGATATAGCGTTTTAAAGTCCGCGCCATCGGACAATCAACCCACGGCCCGCCGTCACATGGCTTGCATAAAACGCCGCAAGCCAAAGAACGTTAAACAGACACCCACTTTAATACAGCGATAGATTGAGTATTATGAACATCGTTTTATGGTGGGTGTCTGCATAAGCATCAAACCCCAAACCAGCTAATGAAGAAACATATAGCTGCTATTGGAATTTAATTAACATGGCTATGTACTTCGGATTTGAATCCGCATCATTATTGACATCATTAGAAGAAATACATAAGGTCACTCACCAAAATGAAAACTGATTTTTACATAAGAAAGGTATAATAATGAAAAAATCGGCTGGGATAATTATTAAAGATAAATCTCTTCTTGTGCTTAGAACAAGAGGAAAAGACATGTACTTTGCTCCAGGAGGCAAACCTGAAATAAATGAGAGTATAGAAGATGCTCTAATTAGGGAGTTAAATGAAGAAATTGGTATAAGCATCTCAAAGAGTGATATATCTCCATATGGTGTTTTTTCTGCTCCTGCAGCTGGAAATGAGGATATAGTTTTAACCATGAGTGTTTTTTGGGTTGATGGACATTGGGAAAATTTACTCCCATGTAATGAGATCGAAGAACTTCTTTGGGTTAACAGTAAAAATATAAATAAAATAACGTTAAGCTCTATATTTTTAAATGAAGTTTTTTATTCCTTAGTTAATCGTGGCTACATTTCATGAAAGAGATTAACGTAAAAAGGTACTTAGTGCTTTCGGTTTTCATAATGACATTTGTTTTCAATGCTTGGAATGTCTTATTGAACAACTTCATCGTTGAAAATCGTAGGGGTCAGAGTCATTGATTTTTAACTTTTAACCTTTACCATAAATTAAAGCCCTGATCTTCGAACCGGGGCTTTTCTTTTCCGCCACCATCGGACAACCACCCCCCCACCCCGCGTTCACAGTCTTTGCAAACAAAACCGCAAAGCCAGCGCCCGCTCAGTTAGTCAGCAATGGTGGTCAACGGCATCACGTTCAACCCGTGCTTGCAATAATATTGCGGCCCGCTCTCTCCGGCCCAGTCACGCTTGTTGCAACGCTGTTCCTGCGCATTCATGCGCCCACAGCATTAGCGGAACGCCGCCCGGTGCATTCCCAGTGGGAGGATTTGGAAACGGGGCTTTATCAGAATCTGCATCGGTTTTATGATCCGCATTGTGGGCGGTATATTACCTGAATCCGTGACTTCATAGCGGCGCAGTGCGCAAGCCATTGATTCCTATTTGCTTCCCAAAAATTTCAATGAACCTATGGGTGCACCTGCAATTTTTGAAAAGCAAATAGAAAAAATCAAGCTCTTACCCCCTGCATCCACTTTGAAGTCACGGATTCAGGTATTAATCATGATCCGATTGGGTTGATAGGTGGGCTGAACACTTATCAGTATTGTCCGAATCCGGTGCCGCTATGGAGTCACGGATTCAGGACAGATAGTCGAACGATTACTCAATATGAGTGGCAACAATTCCAATGGGATAGACGATTTACCAATAGACGAAATAGAGGCCATGGTGCTGAAAATCTGGCAAGGTTAAGAGATTTTGCATTAAACCTGCCCAAGCAGGACAAGAGTATAAAGCGTTCATCAGCATCAACTTAAATTTTTTCTGAACTTGAGCGATATGCAATACAATTCTGACGCAAAACCATACTGCAGGTTTTGCGTCAGATGGTTAAAGCTTAACCAAGTCGACTCTTTTTCTTTCTGGATAAGAAAATTCCGACAACACCAACACCCAACAGTGCAAACGAGCCTGGCTCAGGAACATTCACAACTTCAGCGAAACGGATATTGGCTCCAAAGATACCTTTGCAGTTACCACAATATTCGTTATCTGGAAATTGGAAGTAGCCTCCAGCCTTTTCTCGGCCATCCTGAAACTCAAGAATACTTTCAGTGATAGTGCCACCGGAACTGTAGGTGTATTCCATACCATCCCCCCAGGCGCCGACAACATAGTCACCTGCTGCAAGCGTGTAATCAAAATCGATAAAATTCCAGTAGCCGCGACCATTTCCGGTTGCAAAGGTATCAACTGTACTTGCTGAATCAACCTGGCCGAGCAAGGTACCGTTAGTGTCCCACAAACCTACATTAGTAGTATTAAACTTGCCATCAGCATCCCAAAAACCCAAACCATCGACCGTCTGTTGTGAGTCTATGGAGAACTCATAACCCAGGGTCCAATTGTCATTAGTAGCTGCAGCCCATCGACCTGAGGCCAGATCAACTCCAATAACACTTGCGCCAGCGTTGCTAATAGAAATCGCCATTAAACAAATTGAAAACAGATTCTATTTTTTCATAATTATTTTTGTCCGTGAACTACATTTGTTGTGCACTGTCGACATAGCTGTTGTGCACTGTCGACTTAGCAAGTGTCATACCGACATGCGCAATCCCACTGGTAGACAACCACTATTCGAAAAAATGTCGCTAAAAGACCACAAATCGTCAAGAAATCCGACAGTTTCCTGCATTTTTTTGATGCATTTAACAACCAAAAGGAGATTCGAATCACAAAAGAACAAAGATTTACAAGGTTTTTCAGCGATATTGATATCGTCATAAACCATTCTGACCACTGTAAAAAAATCCGACTATCGATATATCTTCAGTAAGCAGAAAGCGATGTAACGCTGTAAAATAGAAATAATTAATTATCTAATATCAGCACATAGCCTTTAGCTATTTTTCCGCAAATCATCCGGTATCGGCGTATCCGGCATGATCGGTTTCTGTTTCATACGGCCACGTTTCCACTGCTCAACCTGGTAGATATAGGCCAATACCTGGGCAATCGCGATATAAAGACCTTCCGGTATTTCATCGCCAATTTTTGTGTTGTGATAAACAGCTCGGGCCAACGCTGGGATTTCCAGTACCGGAACTTTATACTCGGTGCCAATTTCGCGAATTTTCAGCGCAACCTCATCCACACCTTTAGCGACCAGTAACGGCGCTGGCATGGCGTTGGGTTCATATTTCAGGGCAACAGCATAATGAGTCGGGTTGGTGATAATGACATCAGCATCCGGTACATCGGCCATCATGCGACGATTTGCCATCTCCCGCTGCAGTTGCCGAACCTTGGCCTTAACTTCCGGTTTACCTTCGGTATTTTTGTACTCGTCTTTAATCTCCTGCATGGTCATACGCAGTTTTTTGGTGTGGCTGTGAATCTGAAATGGAATATCAATCATTGCAATCACCACCGTACTGGCTGCAATTAACAGAAAAGACCAGACTAATATCGTTGCCGCGTGACTGACTGCGGTTTCCATTGGTTGAAAAACCATCGATAATAGCTGGTTTTTCAAACTGATCAGCACAAGGATGGCTGCTGTTGCAACGACCAGAACCTTGCCCCAGCCTTTCAAAAGTTCAACAATGGAATTAACTGAAAACATACGTTTGAAGCCTGACAACGGATTCAACCGCGAACCTTTCGGCGCCAGCGCTTTGGTTGAAAAGTTCCAGCCCCCCAGGCCAATGGGGGCAAATAAGGCGGCGAATAACAGAAAACCAAAGACAGGCAGAATGGTCATGAAAACATCAAACAAAACCGCATGCAGATAGTCGCCAACAACACGGGGATCCCAACTGGCGCGTGGATCAAACTTGAAACAGAACGCCATAATGCGCTGAATACTCAGCGCAAACGATTTTCCGAAAACCATAAAACAGATTGCCGCCACAATCAGGATCGCGCTGGTATTCAGTTCGCGCGACCGGGCAATATTACCTTCTTCCCTCGCCTTTTGTTTTTTCCTGGGCGTGGGTTCTTCGGTCTTCTCCTGGGAGGTATCTTCTGCCATACGCTCTCCTCATAGCCCGATTAATGAGCGCATGAACTGTACATGCACATCCAGAAATTGCTGCACTAATGGTGCAGCAGCCGCGTAACTGACCCAGATGATAATCAGACCACCCAGCATGGTAACCGGAAAACCCAGAGCAAAAACATTTAACTGAGGTGCCGCACGAGTCATCACGCCAAACGAAACGTTTACAAGCAGCAAAGCGGTAATGGCGGGTAAAGACAGCATCAGACTGGCACGAAACAGCCAGCCACCGAATTCGGCCAGTGCCATCCATGAATCAATGGTAAAGAGCCCCTGACCAACCGGCAGCGCGTAAAATGAATCGATAACCACTTCAAAGGTAATCAGATGTCCATTCAATGCCAGATAAACCAGAGTCACCAGAACCTGATACCACTGTGACAACACTGCAACGGAAACACCGTTGGCTGGATCAACCATCGAAGCAAAACCAAGCCCCATCTGCATGGATATGGTTTGCCCGGCAAGAATAAAAATCTGCAGAATGATAAACACCAGAAACCCCAGCGTTGTGCCAATCAAAATCTGTTCAAGAATAATGATGAAGGTTTGCAGGTCGAGCGCTTCGATAATCGGCATATCCGGTAGTACCGGATAAACCACAATGGTGGTCACTAACGCCAATCCCAACTTGATACGATTTGGGACCATTCGCGCGCCCATCACCGGTACAATGACCAGAAACGCACTGAGACGAAAGAACGGCCACATAAAATGGCTAATCCAACTGCCGATAATTTCGTCGGTTAATTCAATCACAGTAACTTAACCAATCAGCGCCGGAATATTCAGAAAAATTTCGTGTGCATAATCGACAACCTTACTGATCAGAAACGGGCCGGTAGTCATCAACATTAATAATGTCACCAGTAGTCTCGGCAAAAAACTCAAGGTTTGTTCGTTTATCTGCGTTGCGGCCTGGAAAGTTGATACGATCAAGCCAACCAGCAAACTCGGCACAATAATAATGCTAACCAGAAGTACGACAATAAACAGAGCTTCGGAAAAAAGATCACCAATATTCATTGCGTCCATAAGCTGCCTCTTCTTAGTATAAAAATATTGTTTACTGTTGAAAAAATTCAATCTGTTATCGGTTCTTCTGAGTCATTACATATTAAAACTTGCTGCGACCGAGCCCATTACCATTGCCCAACCATCAACCAGGACAAACAGCATAATTTTGAACGGTAATGAAATAATAATTGGCGATAACATCATCATACCCATTGCCATCAGAATGGAGGCGATGACCAGATCAATAATCAAAAATGGAATAAACAATAAAAAACCGATCTGAAAAGCCGTTTTCAATTCACTGGTCATGAAGGCGGGCATGAGTACATGCAATGGCACATCCATTGGTTCGGAAAAATCGCCCTCTGTGTCAGCAAGATTAATAAACATTTCCAGATCGGCTTCACGCGTCTGCGCCAGCATAAAGGTTTTAATCGGAACCACAGCACGATTGAGAGCCTCTAGTGGCAATATTTCTTCCTGTATATACGGCTGGATGGCAATGACATTTACTTCATTGAAGACCGGGGACATAATGAAAAACGTCAAAAAAAGGGCGAGCCCGATCAGCATCTGGTTCGATGGCGTCTGTTGCAAACCAATGGCCTGACGCAGAATTGCAAACACTACAATAATACGGGTAAAACTGGTCATCATCATCAACGCTGCCGGAATAAACGTCAGCGCCGTCATGATTGCAAGAACCTGAATGGTTACGGTATAGCGGGTGCCACCATCGTCGGTGGTTTCCAGTTCAATCGCCGGAATACCGGCGGCTTGAACTAATTGAGGCAGGCATAAAATCAATAACGGAAAAACACATCTAGTGCTTTTCAGAACCTTGCGAAACAGACCTGTGTTTTGCCAGAGGATCACCATCAAAACCCTTCAATAGCCCCTTGAGTTTGTCGGCGAATGGGCTGGCAGCGGCCAATGCGTTTGATTCAATCGGCTCGTCAAACCGATGCAGTGTCTGGATGCCATTGGTCGTTACACCAATCAATAGATATTCATTGGCAGCGCGAATAATCATCAGTTTTTCACGTGTACCCAATGGCAATACCGACATTACCTGCATCTGATTCTGATTGAATCCGACACCGCCAGACATTCGTCGTACTAACCATGCACACGCAAAGATGAGGCCAATAATAAAGATCAACACCAACGCCACTTTCAGATAATTCTGACTGGCTGGCATGGGGCTGCTGTCGGCAGCCAATGCCGATCCGGTGATCAGCATGACTGCAACTATTGGAATAACAGATGGAACAATAGAGAACGTCTTCATTGGTTTATCCCAAGCGTTGTACCCGCTCCTGCTGGCTTACGACATCAGTCAGGCGAATACCGAATTTTTCGTTTACCATCACCACTTCACCATGGGCGATTAGACGACCATTGACCAGAACATCCAAAGGCTCACCGGCCAATCGATCCAGTTCAATAACCGAGCCCTGGTTCAATTGCAGTAGATTGCGAATTGGAATTTGGGTGGCCCCCACTTCCATAGAAATGGTGACGGGAATGTCCAGAATGACATCCAGGTTAGGGTTATCCTCATTAAAATCACCGCCGCTGCCGGTAGCAGAAAACTGTTCCAGCGGTGCCACTTTGGCTCCATATTCATCATCGTCATCCGAAGGCACGTCGCCGGATTCCTGCATGGCCGCCGCCCATTCATCGGCCAGTGCCTGATCGTCCGCGCCAGAGGCCACTTCATCGACCAGCGCATCGACATCAATGCCAATGCCCGTTAACTCATCGTCATCATTAGGCAGATCGTCATCACTCATTGTTATCACCTTCTTGCTGCTTTTCTTCTTTAATTGCCTCGGTAATGGCTTCCATTGCCTTTTCTTCCCGGTTTTTGGTTCGCATTCCGAGCAAGCGCGATTTCATATCACTGATATCGCGATTGCTTTTGCGTACCGGGCGTTCAATCCGTAACGCCAGGTTGTCGCCACACTGACCGAGCCTGGTTTCAAAAAGTGGAATACCATTGGCGCTAAACTTAATCGATTCCGGATAATCAATCGGAATGATGTCGCCCGGTTGCAGATCAACCAATTCTCGCAATTTAATTTCGCGTTGGGCGACAATGGCGTTGGTTGGAACTTTGGCACCCATGATGTCATGACGCAGTGACTCAACCCATCGCTCATCGATTTCATCAACATCGGATTGCACACCGGCGTCAAGCACATCACGCACCGGTTCGATCATCGAATAAGGCAAGGTCATGTGCAGATCGCCGCCGCCGCCATCGAGCTCGATATGAAAGGTGCTGACCACAACCACTTCGCTGGGCGAAACTATATTGGCCATCGCGGGATTTACTTCACTGGAGACATATTCGAAATCGACATCCAGTACCGCTCCCCAGGCTTCCTTCATATCCTGAAAAACCTGGGATAAAACCATTTGCACAACACGGATTTCAGTCGGGGTAAACTCGCGGCCTTCGATCTTGGCATGGCGACCATCGCCACCAAAAAAATTATCCACCAGTTTAAATACCAGCTTGGCATCAAGAATAAACAAGGCTGTGCCACGCAACGGTCTGACTTTAACCAGGTTCAGGCTGGTTGGAACATAAAGCGTGTGGACATATTCGCCGAACTTGAGAATCTGAATGCCACCGGTGGCAACATCTGCTGAGCGACGCAGAAAATTAAACATGCTGATGCGGGTATAGCGGGCAAAACGTTCATTGATCATTTCCAGCGTCGGCATTCGCCCACGCACAATACGATCCTGCGAGGTCAGATCATAGGCCCTGACCCCTTCGGCATCGGCGCCGTCATCCTCATCAACAGCGCCGTCATCAATGCCATGCAGTAGCGCATCAATCTCGTCTTGGGAAAGAAGATCTTGCATAACCGTCCCCTATTGCATCACAAAACTTCGGAACAACACGGTCTCAATACCGGGGCGTCCTATTTCGGCAACCAGAATATCCTGAATCGCCAAGGTCAGATCATCGACCAGTTTCTGTTTCCCTTCTGCGCTGACCAGTTCATTCACATCCTGTTTGGCGAACACCTCAAGCAGATTGTTACGAATCAACGGATTGTGCTGAATAAGCACTTCCACTGCGGTTGGATCTCGGGTTAAAACCGATAGTTCAACCTGTACATATCTCGACTTGCCAGCAGTATTGTAGTTCACAATGAAAGCCGGTTGCAGCGCATGGTAAATAGCCTCACCCTGATCAGCAGACATCGTCGGCTCGCCCAGTGGAATATCGGTGATGTCTGGATCTACCGGATCAGACAACTTATCTTTAAGCATGAACCAAGTAGTAAAAACCGATAACCCGGAGATCAGTATCACGCCCAATACGATGAACAGAATTTTTTTAAGCTTACCACCAGCCTTACCCTTGCCTTCTTCCTGGCGGTCGGCGGCGAGTTCTTCGTCTGCCATATGTCAACCTTTTAAATGTTAAACCCTGTTCAGCAATCGTTATGCCAATGCCTGTTTTACCGTGGCATCCATTCAGTCTAGCAGGCGTGGGCAGGCATACAGATTTGGCCAATACGGCCCTGCACTTCGGATCAAGCGCGAGTCAAATATTCGACGCAAAAGTTCAGATAAACTGATCCACCAGGCCAACCTTGTACTGATCAATGACCGCCACATCAATTTCCTCGCCATCAATGTCACCATTGTCAGACCCCTCTTGTCGTTGTTCGGATTGCTGTTCCGAAGTGTCGCGGGATGGCTGATCAGAGACATCCAACTGAGCCAGATCCAGGCCTTGATTATTCAAAGACTCACGCAGACGCGCTGCTTGCGCTTCCAGAGCATCACGCGCCTGATGATTGGTCGTTACAATCTGCACCTGGGTTTGATCATTATGAAGATGCAGTCTGATTTCCAGATGACCCAGTTCGGCCGGATCCAGTTGAATCACTGCCTGCTTGATGTCATGGGACAGCATGGTAGTAATACGTTCGGTCAGCGCCTGACCTGAATTGTCCAGATGCATCGGGCGGTTAAGCTGCTGCGCCAGTGCAGCAGGTATCTGCACTGTTGGAGGATTCGCTTTCACAGCCTGACGATGCCCGGCGGTTTCCAGCATATTCATCGACCGACTATCCTGCTCTGTTTTGACATCAAGACCTTCGCGGACAGGTTTCAGTGTTTTATCCAGCAACGCATCGGTGTCGATATCTACGGGTTCCGTCTCAGCGGTCTGGCTTTGCACGGCGGCCTGTAACCGATCCGTCATATCGGTGTCTGTCTGCGAGGCCGAGGCAACGGCATCAGTAAGTGGATTCATGGCAGCGGTCGGTTTGGGCTTATCGGAGAGTGTTGGTTTGATTTCCCCTGCGACCACAACCGGATTGGCCGCTACGTCAGTGGCAGCCTTCATGGCAGCACCGGCCGGTTGCGGTGGCGCAATGGCGGATTCAAGCGGCTCTGGCATTTCGACCTGTGCCATGTCGCCTGTTATTTCTGCTTCTGCTATGTCGTCTGTTTCTGACTCAGTGCCTTCTATATTTAATGTCGGGAATACAATAGTGTTATCGGAGGTTTTGGCAGTTGACGCTTCGCTCGTGGTTTCATCGTCATCATCCGGGTTTGAAATTGTCGGTAATGGTTGTTCAGTCGCTGGTGATACAACCACGTCAATGTCATCAGATGGTTCTTCTTCTGGTTCTGTATTCACATTGGCTTCAGTGTCCAAATCGGCTTCGCATTCATCGCTCAAGCCTTCGGAGTCAGATACCAAAACAAATACCTCCAATAGCGATTCATCACCTTCTTCAGTGTCACTATCAATCAGAGCGTCAGCATCAATACTTTGCGGCATCACAACCTGCTGTCCCGCATTCGCCATCAGAAAGGCCAACAACTCTTCACCTTGTAGATCACTCGGTAACTCATCAGAGAACGAAACACTTTCGGATAATTCGCCATCTTCTGAAACCGGCAATATTTTGCCCATCTGCTCGGCAAGGTCATTCAGTAAAGCGGCTAAATCCAGTTCACCAGAACCATCGGCTAATGAAAAAACCGACTGGGACAACAGTGCAGCAAAGGGAGAATCAGATTCGGACTGCGTTGCCAGCAGCCCTGATAAACCGGATGATTCCGTTGACTCTGGCGATCCTGTCTGTGTGCTTTGCAAAGAAAGCAGCATGTTGTTGAGCATCATTAAGGCAGACCCTGAAAGATTCGTCAGAGTACCTTTGCAATGACGGGGCCAGCTTTGGTGGGATTGTCTGAGGTTTCATACCCGAATGTCATGGCTTATCCAACCAGGACACTAAATTTCAATTAACGCCTGTAAAACCCAATGCACTTCATCCTGAATTGGCGGCAAAAGCTGATCAAACTCATCTATCGCACCTTCTTTTGCTACGGTTTCCATTTGCTGGCACAGTTCGCTCAATTGCACAATTCCAATATTAATGCTGGCGCCCTTAATGCTATGGGCCACCTCACGAACTTCAGGAGCATTGCGTTCTTTGACTGCTTCGCTCAGCAGATCCAGTTTTTGCTTTGTATCTTTGATGTAAGTCGATATCAGTGTGCTGAATTCATCTTCAAGAATTTCTTTTAATTCAGATACTGCGTCCAAATCGATTCGTTGATTAGTCATATTAATTTACTTTTGGCCATCGCAACCGCGCTACAACAGCATTGCCTTTTTCGTTATAATGGAAATCTTCACAAATACCACGAATCAATGGAATTCCACGACCAGAATAATCTTCGGATGGTGCCGCTTTGGCCAGAAACTTCTGTGAATCAAAGCCGTCTCCACTGTCTTCAATAGATAATTCCAGTAACCCGCCACTGCCTTCTGGATAGTGCCGCGCACGTATGGCAACCTTTCCGTCATTCAATTCAGCAAGTCTTTTTTCCCGCTCCATATAATAGGCTGCGAAACCCTCAGTTGAAGCTTTCAGTGATGAAGATAATTGAAGAACACCATGCTCCAATGCATTGGAATATAGCTCAGCCAGCATGGTGTAAAGTTGCCCGCTCATTGAGCGTAGACCTTCGACTTCGGTGATGATACTCAGCACCAGTGGCAAAGGGTTGAATGCCTTTAATGACTGACCTTCTAGCTGATAGCAAAACTCCCATTGCTGAGGCCCAACCACAGAACCACGTCGATTATTAAAGTCTGGCATACCGACATCGTCGAGACTGGCCATCTTGACGGATAGCAATGTCAGGTCATCGTCTGCGTCACTATCGCCAATAAAATCTTCGACCGCGTCAAGAATGGATTTGAAAAGCGGTTGCTTTCGCTGCATTTTTTTAAAAATATCCAGCAATCGGTCTTCACCGAACATTTCATCATCTTCGTTGCGCGATTCAATGATGCCATCAGACCAGATGAATAGCTCATCTTCCTCCGTCATGAGAATCTCCCGCATTTGCGGCTTGAACTTATGTGCTTCAAGGACGCCAAGCGGTAAATTGGTGGAACTGAAGGTTTCTATGTCACCAGTAACACCTCGATAACAGACAATATCCGGCAGACCACCAAGCCAAAACCGAGCGGCCTGAACATAGAAATCCATTTCAACAAAGCAGCCGCAACAGAAAACGCCGACTGGCAGAATGGTTCGCAGCTTACTATTGATTTCACGCAAAATCTCATCGGCAGAAAAACCTTTGGCAGTCATGCCGTAGAAGATTTCCGCCATGGGCATAGCGCCTATCGCAGCAGGCAGACCATGGCCGGTAAAGTCCCCCAGAAACAGATGCATTCCACCGTCCGGTTTACGCTCTGCCAATACCGTATCACCATTGAAAACAGACAGTGGTGAAAGGCTGTAGCTAATATTTTCAAGATCAAGGCAGCCTGAGTGAGCGACATTATCAAAAATGGTTTTCGCAACTCGCTGTTCCAGCAGCATCTGGCGATTATGTTCCTGCAACTTACCGTGCATATGACGCATGCGACCAAAAGCACTGATCTTAGCTTTCAGAACAATCCGGTTATAGGGTTTGGGAAGGAAATCATCCCCACCCGCTCCCAGGCATTCCGCCAATGACTGTGCATCCTGCAGGGATGTCAGAAAAATGATCGGAATATAATCGTCTGGCAGTTTAGTGCGCACAGTACGAGCAACAGCCATCCCATCCATGACTGGCATCATAACATCAAGCAGAATCAGATCAGGACGGCGATCCCAGACCTGCTGTAATGCCTCTTCACCGTTGGCTGCGACAAATACCTCATGCCCCTCTTTACGAACAATCGTTCGCAGGATCATTCGATCAGTTTCGTTATCATCGGCAATCAGGATGCGAAGAGACTGTGACATAAATGCATTCAGCTTATAGTGAACAATTGACCAAAATTGGAAATGGTCAGTATTTTTTTCACATCTTCGTTACAATTAACGATCTCAATTTGTGCGGTGTCACCTCCTGCATGGTCACGCATTAGTAGAAGCATTCCCAACGCGGAGCTGTCCAGATAGGTCGCTTCAGACATATCCACCGAGTATTTGGTAACTTCGGCAGGAACACTTTCGTATATCTGACGAAACTCCTGATGAGAACTGAAGTCGAATCGACCTGATACTTTTATGGTGATCGAATTTCCAGTTGTTGTCGCGGTGACGGCCATATTTTTTCCTCGTAACAGTGTCACTAACCTTTCAGTTTAGATACTTAAATGAATCACGCCAGAATGGCAAGTTAGTTTTAGACCAATTTTTAATTTTGGCCCGGTTTTGTTCATTAACCATGCTACCAATGCTTGTCAAAAACAACTCCATGCAAAACCCTCATTGAGCAATAAATAACCAACACTGGCTGAAGTTAAACTTCTGTAGCCTGCTCCCTCAATAGTAGCGGCTATTCCGGGCGTTTCAAACCGTTGTTCAGACTTTCTTGCGTAACTCGGTCAGAATCACCTCGGGCATTTTTCGTAGAGCAGTCGTCACATTGGTAACTCCCAGCTCAAAAGCTACCTTAGGCATGCCATAAACAACGCAGGAGGCTTCATCCTGCACCAGGCAGGTGTGACCCGCCTGTTTAAGTCGGAGCATCGCCTGAGCGCCATCTGCTCCCATCCCAGTGAGCATAACGGATACAATACGGCCTTTAAAAACCTGACGCAAAGAATCAAACATTACTTCGACACTAGGCCGGTGTCGGTTCACCGGAGGGGCGGACGAAAGTCGACAAACCAGATTCTGGCCTGAATATTCAAACCTCAGATGTTGATCACCGGGTGCCAGATAGGCGTAACCCATCGAAACTCGCATTCCGTCTGCGACCTCGACAACGTTAATCTGACAGCTACGGTCCAGCCGTTGTGCATAAGAGGTACTGAATGCTTTGGGAATATGTTGTGTCACCACAATCGGCGCCATCTGCCCCGGCAACTGCATCAATATATCCTTGATTGCCTCGGTACCTCCGGTTGAAGCGCCAATCGCAATAATTTTGTCGGACAACTGCACCGCGCGATCAATCGGTTGAATAACTGACTTTTGTACAAACCGATCCGGATCAAACGCCGCCACTTTTGCGGCAGCGGCGCTTTTTACCTTATCGCAGATCTCCTCACGCATGGCAAACAACCCCTCACCTTCCAGGCAAGGCTTGGGAATATAATCCACAGCACCTATTTCCAGTGCATCCAGCGTCACCAGGCCGCCATTGTGAGTCAGGGTGGAGACCATTACCACCGGCATCGGTCGCAACTTCATCAGATTACGTAGAAAGGTAATGCCATCCATTCGCGGCATCTCAACATCCAGTGTCAGCACATCCGGATTTAGCTGTTTGATTTTATCTCGTGCCAGATAGGGATCCGACGCCGTTCCGACCACGTTAATATTCGGATCGGATGACAATATTTCTGTCAGAATTTTTCTGATTAATGCGGAATCATCAACCACCAGGACTTTAATCATCTTCTGAACCTTTGTTTTCTATCGCCAGCACTTACAGATTAAGCCAATAAACGCTTGCCCGGAAAATTCATCAAAGTGCTCGAAAATCGACTGTAACCCATGTGTGCAGGGCACTTTAACCTGAATCCGTGACTCCATAGCGGCGCAGTGCGCAAGCCATTATGCCGGAGACAATTTGCACCGACCTTCGCTCTTGGCTGAAATCTCCAGCCTGGAGGGCAGTCCGAGAATGGCGTTTGTCGTGAGGAGCGATCCGGCTTGAGTCAATTTTGTGCAAATTTCGGCAAAGAGTAAGGTTTATTCAGCGAAATCAGCACTGAGGCTAGCCAAATCCGACAGCAGCGCAGCAGGACAGTCCATTCTCAGACAGCTTCTTAAAACAGTTCGATATCACCTTCAGTCGGTTTTTTATTATCCAGTTTACGCCTATAAGCCTGTTCACGTTCCAGGATGGTTCGGTTATGTTGCGTTTTGAGTTTTTTTATCAAAACCCGACCGGTTTCCGGAAAATACACTACCTTGCGTGGATAGCGGTCTCCAACGTCAGAAGAGACCATTGCCAACCCCTCTTTCTGCAAATAGTCAAAGGTGAAGAGAATGTTACGTTGACCAATATCACTCATTTTAGGGATTACCTGCCCCCCACCAAAAACCTTGGCTTCAAAACGCCTCTTGTCTGCACCAATCTTTATCAGTTCGTTTATCAGATACTCAATCGCCCAATTACCATAGCGGGTCATTCGGCTGTCAGGGTCGCTACCCCAGGTCTGAGAACTGAAGTCACCCTCCTCCGGCAACATGAAATGATTCATCCCGCCAATACCCAGTAGCCGGTCGCGTATACAAACCGACACACAGGATCCCAGTACCGTACTGATCAGTTCACCACCACGGCTGATATAGAATTCACCCGGGAGAATTTTTGCTGCCCATGAATCATGCAACCGATCCCAGTACCGGTTAACGCTTTCAAATCCACGAACAACCTCTGGCTGTGGCGGTCGTGGCATATGAGCATTCATCACTTAGGCCTGTTTTCGATAAATTGTCTGACCGATAAAATCGAGCTCATTCTGAAAATAGGAAATGTTTTCCGAATGACCAATGATCAGATATCCACGTGAACTCAACCGTTGAATATAGCGCTTAATCAGTTTTTCCTGAGTGGTTTTATCAAAGTAAATCAGCACATTACGACAGAAAATCACTTCAAAAGTATGTTTTATTGGCCATTCACCAAGCAGATTCAAACGGTTGAACGTCACCAAGTCGCGTATTGTTTCTTTTACCTGAACATTCCCGGTTTGTTTCTCATGCCGGAAATAACGCTGCAGCAAACTCCGATCAAGCCCCGCCACTCGTGATGCATCATAAATTCCACGACGACCATGTTGCAGAACATTGGCATCCAGATCCGTTGCCAATATCCTGGTTCGGGCAGCCTTTTGAAAATGGCTGCGTACTGTCATCGCAATGCTGTAGGCCTCTTCTCCAGTTGAACAACCGGCTGACCAAAATCGCACCCGATTCAACGGCTTTTTTTCCAGTTCTGGAAACACCGTATCGCGCAAAAAATCGAAATGATGCCGCTCTCGAAAAAAAGAAGTCAGGTTGGTGGTAATAGCGTTAAGGAAATTATCAAACTCTTCATCTGTGCCAGATTCAATCAGCTGGATATAATGGCGAAAAGACCCTAGTCCCAAGGCGCGGATGCGGCGTGATAACCTTTTTCACTGACAAACTGAGTAACAGGATTTTTACTCTTGTGTGATACCGGCGATGCTAGTGTAGTGTCCTAAACCTGAATCCGTGACTCCATTGCGGCGCAGTGCGCAAGCCATTGATTCCTCTTTGCTTCCCAAAAATCGGGGTGAACCTATGGGTGTGCAAAACAACCAGAAATCAAGCACTGGCACCCTGCATCCACTGAAGAAGTCACGGATTCAGGTTTTAGTTCTAAAACTCCTCCCAGTCAGAATCGTCATCACTCACATTGAGACCACCTTGGCTCCCGCTATTTTTTTCAATATCGGGGGTTGCTGCGGGCACGGATGCTTTTCTGGTAACTGTGGATTTATGAGTATTGCTACGAACATCATTGCCAAGGGTAAAAAACGCCATCTGTTGCATCAGTTTACGTGCCTGCTCAGCCATAGCTTCACCAGCGGCGGTGGCTTCCTCAACCAATGCGGCATTTTGCTGTGTCATATTGTCCATCTGCGATACCGCTTTGTTAACCTGTTCAATACCGCTGCTTTGTTCAATGGCTGAGGTCGAGATATCGTTTACCATCGTAGAGACTTTTTCGACCGAGTCGACAATCTGATTCAGTGTCTCACCGGATTTATTGACCAGATCAGATCCGGTTGACACCTTGTCCACACTATCGCGAATAAGATCTTTAATTTCTTTGGCTGCCGCAGCAGAACGCTGTGCCAGGTTACGCACTTCTGAAGCTACGACAGCAAAACCACGCCCCTGTTCACCCGCACGCGCGGCTTCGACGGCAGCGTTCAAGGCCAGCAGGTTAGTTTGGAAAGCAATTTCATCAATCACACCGATAATGTCGGCAATGTGTTTACTTGATTCATTGATTTCCGACATCGCCCTAACAGCATTCTGCACAACCTCGCCACCGGAAGAAGCCAGTGTTTGAGTCTGAGTTGAAATTTCATTGGCACGACTGGCATTTTCAGCACTGTTTTTCACCGCACTGGTCATCTGCTCCATACTGGATGCGGTTTCTTCCAGTGAACTGGCCTGCTCTTCGGTACGCTGGCTGAGATCGGCATTGCCCTGAGCAATTTCATCGGCACCGGTTGATACTGTGCTGGCGGCTTCGCGAATCTGAGTAATGATTTCTGTGAGTTTGGTCACGGTGACATTGGCATCGTTTTTCAGACTCCCAAATGCACCTTCATAATCCTTATCAATGCTTTCAGTCAGATCACCATGTGACAACGCCCCGAAGACTCTTGCTGTATCAGCGATCACACCCTCAGAAATTTCAACCAGTTGATTCAAACCACTGGACAGGGTTTTGAAAAAACCCTCCTTATTGGTCATTGGAATTCGGGTCGACAAGTTGCCATGTGCAGCAGATATGATCAGTTCATCAATCTGATTCTGTATCTTGACCTGCTCTGTCCGGTCCTCCCACTCCAAAACAGTACCAATACGCTCCCCTTCATCGTCAAATACCGGGTTGGCCACTAAACCAAAATGCAAATCCTGTATTTGTATTTCTGTCTGATAGGTTGAGGTCAGGGTTTCCAAAAGGCGGCTCTGATGCAATGGATTGTTATGGAAAACATCCATGGAAGTCCCTACCAAACTGTCAACATTAAAATTGCCAAATTCTGATTTCAATTTCGATTGTCGACTTTTGAACATGTTCACAATCGCTTTATTCATATAAACGATTTCGCGCTCGTTATTGGCAATCAGAGTATTGGTAGAGACATTGTCCAAAGCCTGTCGCATGCGCCGATTTTCACGAGCAACCTGGCGTTCTGCTTCCTGTATTTTAAGCTCTTCAGTTTCGTCATTCCATTCAACAACGGTTCCGAGTCGTTCACCAAGGTCATCAAACAGGGGGGTTACGACAAGTCGAAAGGTGAGCTCGCCAACTTTAATGGTTGATTTGTATACATCATTCAAACCGATAATCAGACTACGTTGGTGGGATGGTTTTTTATGGAATTGATCAATATTGGTGCCAAGCAGATTAGCAGGGTCGAAGCTTGGTATCTCTGTTTTGAACACATCACTACGATCAGACATGAGATCACATACCGACTGATTCACGTAGATCAGATTCAGATCAACATCAACCAGCATGACCGCCGTATCGGCAACATCAAGCGCACTTTTGATACGATGGGTCTCGCGTGCCAGTTCACGCTCGCGTTCAATATTATCGAACAATGTCTGCTGGGTATTATTGAGTGAGTCAGCCAAGGTCTGAAATTCGTCACGGGTTTCGACTTCCAATCGCTGCGACAGATCACCCGATGCAACCGCCTGTAAAACAACATTGGTGCGATTAAGACTGTCAATAATCGAAACTATGGTGGCTACAAACACAATCAGTGTTATAAGGAAAATAACCAGCGTAATGGCAATATCCAGATTTCGTTCCCGCTCGACAATATGAATGCGCTCTTTCAGCATTTCTCGCAAAATTTCATTAGCCAGATCAACAGCTTCATAAATAACTGATATGGTTTCTGTACCCAGGGCAAAAAACTCGTCAGCACTGATTACCGCTTTGTTTTCCTCAACGATATTCAGCATAACCTCACTGAGCTTATGGTTTGTCTCCTCCAAACGAGTCACAATTGGGTTGATCTGTCCTGCCAGTTCCTGATTCGCTTCCACAGCACTACGTAGTGAACGCTCCAAGCCATGGTAGTTGGCACCACCCAGTATCAGGGAAAACGGAACCAGAGTTTGGACTGAATAATTCTCTGCAGCAATAATACCGGAACCTCGACCACGCAGGACACCCGTTGCTTCTGCAGAGCTATGAGCTTTGAAGATCAAATAATCCATCAGGTAATAGGTGTCCAGTTCTGGATCCAGCGTCAGATTACTGCTATTTCCAACTGCGATGATCAAGTCACGCAGACCGCTAACAATATCAGTGTAAGCCTCGAAGGTATCGGGAGGATTGGTTGAAGAAAATGCCCGCTGATTCAAACTTTGAAACCGGCTGCGTAATGACTTTGCCTCTGCGGCAAGCCCATCCATGTCGCCGTATTGATCGATAACCGCTTGCAACTCATCATAGGCTGTCAACGCACTTTGGCGATTCTGTTGAATGCGACTGTCAAGACCGGTTATTCCATTCAATTTTGAATTGGTCAAACCTCGCGTATTCTGAGTGTGCGCAATCACTTTATATATCGAGGGAATATACTGGACACCCAACAGTTCCTTTTTACGGAAATTAATTGAATCCTCTTCAACCAGAACAACCTGATAAAGTAAAAACAGGATCAGCACCAATATCAGTCCGGCACTGACACCTAACTTTGTAGTAACCCTAAGTGATTTCACTGGATTATATTTCAAAACAAATTGTGTTAGCGACATATCTGCCTCCTTTATTTAAGGAGTGTAGGCTCAATTTTCATCTACGCTATCGACATTTTGAATATATTATTGATTTATACCTGAATCCGTGACTCCATAGCGGCGCAGTGCGCAAGCCATTAATTCCTCTTTGCTTCCCAAAAATTGGGGTGAATCTATGGCTGCACCTGCAATTTTTGAAAAACAAATAGAAATCAAGCTCTTACACTCTGCATCCACTGAAGAAGTCACGGATTCAGGTTATAAAATAATTAGCATCTTGACCAAAAAACCTGACCATAAAAAATCCATTTCAACACTGTCACCGGATTCAGGATCATGCCTTGGTGACATTTCCGGGCCGAGATTAACCAGTCCCTGCAAACCAGCTTAACGATCAATGCAGGATCCGCTTGCTAATCTATGCTTCGGTTAACTCATCGTCATCCAAAAGCCCGGAAAGATTAAGTATAATCACCATTTTTTTGCCGACATTTGCCAGGCCTTTAATAAACTGGCGATTCTCTGAATTACGAATATCTGGCGGCTCTCGGATATCTTCTGCGATAATGCTGTAAACATCGGAAACAGCATCGACAACGATACCGACTGTACGACTAAGATTATCACTAACCAGCTTGAGTACAATCACCACAGTAACCGGAGTGTATTCCACTTCTTTCAGATGAAAACGGGCACGTAAATCGACAATCGGCACGATGGTGCCACGAAGATTAATAACGCCTTTAAGATAGGAAGATGCATTGGGAATCTTGGTCGGTTTCTCCCAGCCGCGAATCTCCTGAACACTTAAAATATCGACACCATACTCTTCGTCATCCATCACAAAAGTCAGATACTGATCATTGGAATGCGATTCGCTCAACTCTTCTTCACCATGATCAGGTGAATTTTTTTCCGTCATAACCGTGGTCATGGCTACCTCCGTCAACTGGCCGTTTTCATTATCACTGAGGAAAGAGCACGATCACCAACAATATTCATCAGGCCGGTAATATCCAGAATCAAAGCAACCGTGCCATCACCCAGAATAGTGGCACCTGATAACCCTTCGATACGTTTATAATTGGTATCCAGACTTTTTATGACAACCTGCTGCTGTGACAAGAGATCATCAACATGCAAGCCGATTTTCTGCTTCCCACTTTCAACCACAACAACCAGACCGTCAAAAATGCTCTTATTTTCCGGTTCAATATTAAATACTTCGTACAGACGCACGACAGGGACATATTCATCGCGCAGCACAATAACCTCCAACTCACCGGCAATTGAACTTATCTGGTCAGGTGACACTTCAATCGACTCGATAATACTAGTCAGCGGTAGCACGAAGGTTTCTTCACCAAGGCGTACAAGCTGGCCATCCAGAATCGATAATGTCAGCGGCAATTTTATGCGAAAAGTACTGCCCTCGCCGACTTTGGAATCCAACTCAACACTGCCTTTGAGTTCCTGGATATTACGTCTCACGACATCCATACCAACACCTCGCCCGGAGAGATCACTGACGATTTCAGCGGTCGACAGACCAGGATGAAAAATCAATTCCTGTAACTGCTGATCGGTATACTGATCCTCTTCAGTCATCAGACCATTCTGAATCGCTTTTTTGCCAATCACCTGTGGATCGATACCTTTTCCATCATCAGCAATTTCAATCACAATATTGCCGCCCTGATGATAGGCATTCAGGGTCAGAGTGCCTTCCGGTTTTTTGCCTTGCGCCTGGCGAATATCGGGCGCTTCAATACCATGATCCATAGAATTTCGAACCATATGCACCAACGGATCACCGATTTTCTCCATCACCGTTTTATCAAGTTCGGTACTTTCACCAAGCATAACCAGATTAATTTTTTTCTTAAGTTTTTTGGCAGTATCACGAACCAGGCGTGGAAAGCGACTGAAGCTAAAGCTGATAGGAACCATACGAATACGCATCACACTTTCCTGCATTTCGCGGGTATTCTGCTCCAGTTGCATCAGACCTTCCTGCAAGCGCTGCAGTTTATCGATGGAAAAATCATGACCGATTTGACCCAGCATCGACTGAGTAATAACCAATTCCCCAACCAGGTTGATTAACGAGTCTATTTTATCAATACCGACCCTGATCGACTGGCTTTCACTGCCAATCACCGATTTTGCGGCTTTTACGGATACTGTTTTTTTCTGTGCTTCAATCACCGCCGTGGCAGATGAAGGCTGAGATGGTTCGGTAAAACCTTGAGCCAAAGGTTCAGCAGTATCCGGCTCGGTTTCGATTGTTTTTTCATCGGCGACAACAGCGGTGTTCGCACTATCAATGTAGGTAATTTCAACGACACAATCATCAATCACCCACTCAAATACGTCCTGAATAGACGACTCCGAACAGTTCGCGAAAAGATCAATCTGCCAGTGAAGAAACAGTTCTTCCGGATCCAGTGATGCAAATGCGGGTAAGGTGTCGGTATAACAGGTTACTTCGGTTCGCCCTAAATCCATCAGCTCACGAAAAATCCGCATAGGCTCATTACCGGTCTGGATAATTCCCCGGGCCGGAATAAATTTAATACGCCAGAAGCTGTCGTCACTATCAAAGTTGGTCGGATCAGACTTGGAAGTAGAAGACTGCGCAGAAGAACCAGCTGCTTCCGTCACCGTTCCGGTTTCCGTTTTCGAAGCCAGCAGTTCGTTAAAGCGAACTTTGAGACTATCAGCATTACTCATGTCAACGTCGCTATCGGCCTGCAACGCGCCAAGAATAGAACGCAGCTCATCGACAGCCTCTAGTAAAAGATCAATGCCTTCCTGCTCAACGGGACGGGCGCTGCTGCGATACTCATCAAGCAGCGTTTCAGCGACGTGAGTGAACTCCGACACCATCTGAAAGCCAAAAGTACCAGCACCTCCTTTAATGGAATGCGCTGCACGAAAAATAGTATTGATATCATCAACCGCCGTAGAACCGGGCTCCAGTTCAAGCAACCCGGTTTCCATAATATCGAGTCCTTCAAAACTCTCGTCAAAAAAGACTTGATGAAACTGGCTTAAATCAACACTCATAAGTCTGACCTATTTATACCATCGTCAAATCAATCGCCATCTCAGGATTGTCCTGAAATTGCCTGAACCGCTATTAACCCTTTGACTAATGCTCACTTGGCAGAGCGATTCCGCTCCAACAGAAATGAGCATAAGTCACTCAAACCGATCTGACTGCAGCCAGAGTGCTATTCCCAGACAAGCACTTAATCAAGCACTCGCTTGATGGTATTGAGCAACTGTTCCGGATTAAACGGTTTAACAATCCAACCAGTGGCGCCCGCCTGTTTACCGGACATCTTTCGATCCGATCCAGATTCGGTTGTAAGCATCAGAATCGGCGTAAATTTATAGTTCGGCATCTCTCGTAAATTCTTTACCAGTTCAATGCCATCCATGTTTGGCATATTGACATCAGACAAAACCAGATCAAAACTTTGTGACTTGGCTTTATTGAGCGCATCTACACCATCCACTGCATCGACCACTTCATAACCGGCGCTTTTCAAGGTAAAGGCCACCATCTGACGCATGGACGTTGAGTCATCCGCGGCAAGTATTTTGCTCATTCAACATCTCCACTGCTTAACTTTGGTTTTCTTTGAACCTGAATCCGTGACTCCATAGCGGCGCTGTGCGCAAGCCATTGATTCCTCTTTGCTTCCCAAAAATTTCAATGAACCTATGGGTGCACCTGCAATTTTTGAAAAGCAAATAGAAATCAAGCTCTTACTGACTCCATAGCGGCGCTGTGCGCAAGCCATTGATTCCTCTTTGCTTCGCAAAAATTGAGGTGGACCTAAGGGGCACCTGCAATTTTGAAAAACAAATAGAAATCAAGCTCCTACACCCTGCATCCTCTGAGAAGTCACGGAATCAGGTTTAAAATAATGACTCAACCCCAGAATACTGGCTGTTTTCATAAAGACTTCCGACTCACCCTTATAGCGCACCACCCCACCCTGCTTTTCCATGGCTTCCTGAAACACAATTAGAATCTGCATTCCGACCGAATCCACCTTTTCAACCAGTGAAATATTCAGAATACATTCACCACCGGTATCCAGCGCAGCCTGTAGACTTTCCCGAAATCCTTCGACCATGGTGATGTTAAGATGTTGAGGACAATGAATCGTATATGAAGTCATAATGACTCCTTATCGGCATCTAAATTTATACTAGACGCCTTTTGTTGCGTTGCCAGTTTCAGATTGGTTAAAAGCGGAGGTTATGGCTTTGGCGGAGCTGGCCGATGGCATTGTTGCGCAGTTGAAGGGGGTTCAAAATTCAGTCCTGAATCCGTGATTTCTTCAGTGAATGCAGGGTGTAAGAGCTTGATTTCCACCTGCATTCACTTTGGAGTCACGGATTCAGGATTAAGACACTACACTAGCAGAAGGCACCTTGATCCGGAAAAAGGTCAGGTAAAATACCGGAATGGCCAGCAACGTTAAGACGGTGGCAAATCCAAGCCCAAATGCAATAACGACGGACATTCCCTGAAAGAATGGATCAAACAATAACGGTACAAGACCGAGAATAGTGGTTGCCGCCGCCATCATCACTGGACGAACACGGCTTACCGCAGAATTGAACACGGCATGATAAGGTTCGACTCCTTCGGCCAACTCATGATTAATCTGTTCGATAAGCACGATACCATTCTTGACCACCATGCCCGACAGGCTCAAAAATCCCAGCAAACTCATGAAGCCAAATGGAATATTCAATGACAACATGCCGACCACAATACCCACTATCGTCAAAGGCACACAGAACCAGACAATGAGAGATTCACGTATCGAGTTAAACAGCAACACGGTGATAATGAACATAAACAAATAACCCAAAGGTACGCTGGCCATCACATTCTTCTGGGCATCTCCGGAATCTTCATATTCACCGCCCCATTCCAGTGAATACCCATCTGGCAGAGCAATAGCCTCAATAACCGGCCGGATTTCCTTAAACACCTGATCCGCAGTCTTGTCCGTATAAAGACTCATATCTGCCTGAACAGCAAGCGTCCGCCGCTTGTTCTCGCGCACAATTCGAGCATCTTCCCAAATCAACTGGTAATCGGTCACCAGCTCCGAGAAGGATACATACTTAGCCGCATATGGCGCATAAACCTGTATATCATTGATCCGCTCAATACTGTCCCTTTCCTGCTCCGGCACAGTGATAACAATTGGCAGCAGATCCGTTCCATCACGATAAACACCGACTGTGCGACCCTCAAGATTCGTTAACAGAGCCTGATCCAGTTTTCCCTTGGTAATACCCAGATCAATGGCTTTTGCTTCATCAAAAACAGGCTGATAAACCTTGGATTTTTGCTTCCAGGTATCGCGAATGGCAACCAACTCATTAAAATCACGAAATTTCGCCTTGTATTGATCAGCGATCTCTCGCAAAACATCTGAGTCCTGACCCACGATTTTTGCTTCAATTTTTGCACCGTCTGAAGGCCCCAAAGCCAAGCGTCTCAACACAAATGAGACCTCCGGTTGAGATTCTCTGAGATAGCTGTCAATTTTCTCCAATAACGGCTCAATCTGCTCAACAGTTTTTGTTCTGACCACCATCTGAACATTACTGGGGCTCAGCTCCATTGCCGTGTAAGTCAGCATAAATCTTAAAAATCCCTGGTTAGCCGTCGTCGCAATGTATGCAACTGATTCATCTTGTTCTAGATAACTTTCCAGAGCCATCGCCTGCTTCTCACTGACATTAATAGAGGTTCCCTGGGAATAACGCAGCTCTACAAAAAACAGTGGTGTTGCTGAATCCGGGAAGAAAGATTGTTTAATGGAAGTCACATTAAACACAGCCAGTGCCAGCATCACGACCAAGCCCAGAGAGGTTAACCATTTGTGATGCATCACATACTTAAGAATTAATTTGTATGCAGAAAACATCACACCTTTATAAGGATCTTCCCGGGGAGCACCATCACCTTTGTCCAGCTCTTCCTTCATGAACAGGTCACAGAAAAATGGTGTCAACGTAATGGCCGTCACCCAACTGAGGAAGAGTGAAATCAACAAAACATAAAACAGCGAACCAACATACTCACCCACCTTATCCGGGGACAGACCGATCGGCGCAAAAGCCGTAATGGCAATGACTGTTGCTCCCAGCAAAGGCCAAAAGTTCTGTTTAACAACCTTGCCTGCTGCCCCAAGCTTTGATTTGCCAAGTTTAAGTTCCACTAGAATGCCATCTGATACCACGATGGCGTTATCCACCAGCATACCTAATGCGATAATCAATCCACCCAGAGAAACCCTTTGCAAACTGATGCCAAAATACATCATGAAAATAAATGTACCGAGGATGGTCAACAAGAGAATGAGACCAATCAGAACACCGGATCGTATTCCCACAAACAGTAGCAGCACCACGATAACGATTGCCACGGCTTCGGCCAGATTGATCAGAAAGCCTTTAACAGAATCGGAAACCTCCTTGGGTTGTTCATATATTGGATCAAGCGAGATTCCAGCCGGTAACTCTACCGACAATTGTTTTAATCTGGCCTGAATCGCGTCTCCCACATCCACCACATTGGAGCCAGACGCGAAGGATACGCCAATATTAATGGCTGGATGCCCGTTGTAGGTGATAATCTGATTTGAAGGGTCTTTGACAACACGGCGAATCGTCGCAATATCTTTTAGTTTCACCGAATTACCCTCACGACCTACCAGGGTTAATTCTCCTAACGAATCAATGGTAGATAACTCTCCGGTAGGACGTATTCGAATCCTCTGTGTACCACTATTGGCATACCCGGCATTGGACACCACGTTATACTCAGCCAACAGACCGGCAATAGTATCTGTCGATAACCCCAATGCACTCAGATCGGAATAAGATAATTCAATCGCAACCTGATCGATCTGTTCGCCCGCTATTTCAACCTTGGCAATACCATCAATGATAGAAATCTCCCGGTTCAGGTAGTCAGCAACATCACTTAATTCCTGAACCGTAAAACCCTCACCATACAGGGCATAGGACACACCATAAACATCAGCAAAGTCATCGATCACCACCGGAGTCTCTGCATCACTGGGAAGATACGGCGCTAAATCACGGATTTTCTTTCTGACCTCATCAAAAGCCTGATTGACCTCCCTGGAAGGTAAAGTGTCCTGAAACGCCACCTCAAGAACAGACATTCCCGGCTGACTATAGGAGGTAATTTTATCGATATAGGGCAGTTGCTGGATTTCTGTTTCTAACTGAAAGGTGACTTCTTCTTCCACCTGTTCTGCCGAAGCTCCAGGGTATTGCGTAACAACATTCATTTGTTTGATGGTGAATTCAGGATCCTCAAGCTGACCCAAGGAAAGAAAAGCAACAGTTCCACCCACAATTAATACCAGAGTAATCATCCAACTGGTGACTTTATGACTGATAAAATACTCGCCGATATTCACTATTTATCTCCCATCGAAGTCCAAGGAACAATCTTCTGCCCCTCAGAAAGCAGATAGGTACCGGCGGCAACAATTTGATCGCCTTTCTTCAGCCCATCGGTAATGACGACACTACTGCCAATCACTTCATCCCCTTGAACCTTTTTGGCAGAGATGGTGTTGGTACTCTCATCATATAACCAGGTATATTTATCTTCAGCGCCAGGACGATAAAAAACAGATTCTATCGGCGCCAGCATGCCTGTCTGCTCAGCATCAAGCAGCTCCCCGATATCCACCAGAACGTTGGCGGTCATCCCAGGCAAAATAATACCGGTCAGTTCAGCCGGTTTCGGCAATGACAGCACAACGCTATAACTACGGGTCCCGGAGCCGGGAATAGCCGTTACTTCTTTAAAGGTCGAGGAAAACGTCCGGCCTGGTAACTGGTTAAAGGTAACTGAAGGATGATACTTCTTGGTTTTAACATTATCTGACAACTGCGCCATCAAACTGGCCGGGGCATCAAAAGCCACGTTCAGAGGCTCTACTTGAATCAAAGTCAGAACAGGGGTTGCCGCACCAACGTATTCCTCCTGATCCTGATAAGTATCAGCCACCATCCCATCAAAAGGCGATTTAATAATCGTATAGGCCAGTTGATTGGTTGCGTTATCCAATGCCGCTTTAACCTGCTCCAGGGAGGCACGGGCTTCATCGAATTGCATTGCGGTTGTAACCGCTTTACGAGCACTCTCACGTATGCGTTCATATTGAGCTCTTGCGAGCGAGTAACTGGCGTTGGCACTATCCACCTGAACACGGTAATCTGTATCGTCAAGCGTTGCCAACACCTGGCCCTTCTTAACCATTTCGCCCTTCTTAATACTAAGGGTTTTAATCTGACCAGGTACTTTAAACGATAGGTTGGCACTGTTTTCAGATACAATGTCCGCTGGGAAGGTTCTGATACCCGCGATACCATTTTGTTCAACACGATAAAGCTTGACCTTACGAACCAGCTTTGAGGTGAGTGCTCCTTCTTCTGCCATGGCAAAAAAACAAAAGGAACACAATAACGCTGCGATAAACAGCAACTTAGACCGATGCATAACTGCTCCAGAAAGGTTATATGGAAAGGAATGGAAAGAAGGCTAAAATCCATGCCACAACGGGTCAAGCAGCATTTTAATTAACGAGACAGATACCATTAACATGTATCAAGAAACTATTGATAAACGAGTTATTCGCACCAGATTAAAGTTATTTGATGCGCTACAGCAACAGTTGGAACATAAGCCACTGCATTCCATCAGTATTATTGAGGTAACAAAAATTGCCGGAATTGGCAGAGCTTCTTTTTATCGTCACTTCAATAACCTGGAAGATATTCTGAAATGGCGTCTGGAATATGAAGACAACGCCTTATCCTATCAACTCCACGCACAACAGAACCTGCCGTCTGCTGACGTAATCCTGTTATTCCTAAGATCATGGATGCAAAAAAGCGCTTTATTGGACTGCCTGATTAAAGCCAATCGGATGCATATACTGGAAGAACAGTTATGCAAGGATCAAAAGATATTGGAGTTTGTGTTTGAAGGCCGTATTACTGCCCCAAGAATACCTTACCATCCTCAGGCATCACCCTATGCCATTCTCGCGGATGACAGAACAGCGGGTTATATTATTGTAATGTTAAGCAGACTTTTATCTTCCATACTCGTTAAATGGGTGACAGGAGGTAAAAAGGAAACGCCGGAAGAGCTATCACACATTGCCACCACAACCATCAGCACACTAGCCAAAAGGCTGAATGACAAGCCATAAAAAAACAGCCAAAGCGGCTTGAGGTGGTCTGATAGACACATTCTACAGGGTATGCCCAATTCGAATACCGACAACGACCTTCAATGGATTTTTGCCTGACTTAACCCTGCATCCACTCCGGAGTCACGGATTCAGGTTAACGTCCCTCCCGTAACACAACGGCGGAATTCAACGGGATTAAAATACACACAAGAATTTTGACTTTTGAAGGAAGTAAACCAAGAAATATTCGGCTATGAGCTAATTTCCTGCTCCTGTCTGAGTATTACCTGAATCCGTGACTCCAGAGTGGATGCAGGTAAAAAATAAACCGAGAACGGTTTTACAATAATCTGGCCTTGCCCAACCTACCATAAGCTGTACAATTGCAGACTATCTATATGACCAGCCGGATGTCGGTCACCCAGTGCAGGAATGTTTGTTTTTTTCTGGATATGAATATCAGAGACCAATCCGGTTCTTAAGCCTTTCAAATGCCCAGTTTTTCGGGTTAATTGAAGGAATTTCTTTACATCCTATTTAAATCGCATTCCTTGCTATTACCTGAATCCGTGCCTCCAGAGTGGATGCAGGGTGTAAGAGCTTGATTTCTATTTGTTTTTCAAAAATTGCAGGTGCACCCATAGGTTCATTGAAATCTTTGGGAAGCAAATAGGAATCAATGGCTTGCGCACTGCGCCGCTATGGAGTCACGGATTCAGGTATTACTCATCGTATTACCGTAAGGAACCCGAATGACCACCACATACGCCCCCATTATTAAAGCTGCTCGGCAATTGTTTGGTGCAGACTCTAGCCAGTATTACTTTCAAATCTCCGATTTACCAGCAAACAGTTTTCTGGTGGAAAGTGTTTCTCTAAAGCAATGGGGATTTCATCAGGATTTCAAGATTACATTGAAAGTTCTGGTGCTCAAAGAGTTAGAGGACGATTCTCTATTACATTCACCCGCAAGCCTGCAACTTAACTTAGGCAGCGAACTGAAATTTATCAATGGTGTTATTTCTGAATGGGCGGATGGCGATGGTAACGGAGACTATCGAGGCCTGCACCTCACCGTTTCATCGGTGTTGCAGCCATTAAAAGATCAGCAGCATAACCGGGTCTTCGTCAATCAGTCGGCCACAGAGATTGCTCAGAAGCTGCTAACGGAAAGTCTCGTAAACCTGGCCAGCATTAAACCAATATGTAATCCTTCACCGGTATTGCCGATGACGGTGCAATATCACGAGTCCGATTACGATTTTATCCGGCGAATCCTTGCCAAAGAAGGTATATTTTTAAACCTGCATCAAGAGGGTGCCAATACCGAAGTGCAATTGTGTGATGCGCTGGAGCAACTGATAGAATATAAACACACGCTGACTCAACGCTACATTACCAACACCGGCACCACCAAAGATGATACCCATGTATATGCTATTGAGTGCAATCGGAAGCACTCAGTTGGTCAAGTGTCTCTGAATAATTATCAACCGTGGCAATCCGGTGATTTGAATGTCAACGCTACGGTTGAAAATCATACCGGTTCAGGCACAACCGAACAGTGGGGCCTGAACTATGAGTCAACCGAAGCCGGCCAACAACTGGCGCTTCGTATGGCACAGGTATTGGCATGGAAAGGCCAGACGCTGACGCTGCACACTACCCTCCGTGATGTGAGCCCAGGCATGTCAATCCATTTGGTAAACCATCAGCGCTTCAGTGGCCATTATAGAGTCATTGAAATTACGTTTTCCGGTTCTCAACGAGCAGCTACCGGTGGCACCAATGACAAGAGCTGGCAATGCCAATTGACGGTGTTACCGGCAAGTGTGCCTTGGCTGCCACCCTACACCCCGCGCAAGCCGCACTATGCCGCGATGAGTGCCATCGTCACTGAAGAAATTGACGAGCAAGGTTGCTATCGGGTGCGCTTACCATTTGACCAGCGCCATGAAAGCGATGGTCTGTCCAGCGCACCGGTTCGTCTGATGCAACCCTTAGGTGGCCGTGACCACGGCATGCATTTTCCGTTAGCCAAAGGCACCGAAGTCTCCGTTCTCTGTGAAAACGGCGATCTTGACCGGCCTTATATCCAGGGCACACTTTATAATGAACAGGCTGAAAATCCGGTCACTAACAGCAACCCGCACCAGAATCTGATTCGCACCCGTGGCGATCACCAGTTCCTGTTCGACGACACACCGGATAAAGAACACATTCACCTGACCACCCCAAAAAATAAAAATCATCTAACCTTAAGTGCCAACGCCAATGGTCACCATGCTGAACTGATGTCAGAAGACGGAGAGATCCGCCTGCACGCCGGCGAATTTGCCGTACTTAAAAGTGGTAAAGATACTCAGATCACCGTAGGCACCAAGCACAGTATTCAGGTACAGCAGGATTACCGCTTGCAGACTCAGGAAGGCGAAATTCAAATAGAAGCGGCAACCGATCTGGCGTTCAATGCAGGCAAAGCAATTCACATTCACAATACCGAACAAAACATCGAACTCAGTGCCGCGCAGGCCATGAATCTGCAAGCCGGAAACCATTTTAAGCAACAGGTGGACAGAGGTGATTGCACCACCCTGGTCAGCGATGGCGGTTACCAGTTAACCACCGGGAAAGACCAGGTATTCAACAGCCAGGGCGCAGCGATCACGCTGACACAGGGGGACGCCATCTTGCAGCTCGACGGTTCCGGTAGCCTTACATTAGACGCATCAACCATTGAATTAACCGCAGACAAGATTGCCATTAAAGGCTTCATTGGTATGGACTGATGCCTATGTCCACTACCCAAACTCGCCAAACCCGCATCACCTTGCAATTAGCCAATGGCCATTCATTAGCTGTGACTGGCCTGGACGGTTGGGAAGATATCAGCAACCCCACCCGTCTGGTCATCACCTGCCCAGACCATATTGCGTTGGACGCCGATGATTTACCCGGGCAACCCGCTAGCGTTGTCATCAATGCCGCAGAGTACGAACGCTACTGGCGTTTAGCCATTGATGCCGTCCAATATCGCAGCAATGCCAAAGGCGAATACTGGGAAATATCGTTGTGCTCCAAACTGCACTGGGGCAAAAAACTACAGCGCACCCGGCTGTTTATGGGGCTGGATCGACTGCAGG
This sequence comes from Reinekea sp., assembly GCA_037389025.1. GTDB lineage: Bacteria > Pseudomonadota > Gammaproteobacteria > Pseudomonadales > Natronospirillaceae > Reinekea. The sequence goes on from JARRJP010000049.1 coordinate 31,917, forward strand.
TTTTACAACAATTGCTCAGGGAAATGGGGTATCAGGCCATCGAATGGAACATGATACTTGATTTGGCGAAAACGCCAGAAGGCCCCTACCTGCAAGCACAGGAAGATAATCTTACCTGCTTCCAACGCTTGCTGGCCGAAGTCGGCGGCTTCTATTGGTTTGAGCACCACCCCAATAAACAATATGAAACCCTGATCATCCGAAACAACAGTGCCCAAGGACCATACCTTGCCGGTATTGAATGGGTACAGTCCGTCTCTGGCATGTCACCAGATTTTCAGCTCAATCGAATTACTCGTGTTCGCCGCAAAATCACCGGACAGCGCAGCCGTTTTGCCCATGCACTGAATACCATTGGCAGTGGCCTCAGTCAGCACAATTCGAATGTTCATTGTCAGGAGCCACCGCTGAAACCGGCTCATGCCGCACTCCGGGCGCACTATCAACAACAGGCTGCTGAACAGTTTAACTGGCAGCTCGAACTACACAGCCACCAACCGATGCTCACCGCCGGGTATAGCATGGCGTTAAGAGCCAGCCAGCTTGGCATGCCGGAAAGTGGCGAGTTTCGCCTCCATAAAGTACGGCACCATGCCAGCACCGCAGGCAGCGACCACGGCTTACGCTATCGCAACGAAGCCTGGGCAATCCGCCGCATCACACCGATCCGTATTGCCCTGCCAAAGAAAGCACATACACCACTTCTGTTCCCGGCAAAAATCGAAAGTAATCTCAATTATGCGGCCCTTAGTCCTGATGGCCGCTATTATCTGCGTCCGGAATTTGACCAAAGCGATACTGACGTTACCGGTGCCAGCCCGTTGCTCGAACGTCTAAGCTTGTATAGCAGTCCAGCAACAGCAAAACACCCCTCGGCTGGATGGCATTTCCCACTGCTTGATAAAAGCACCGTACTGGTAAGCTGCTTAAATAACGACCCTAATCGTATGGCGATTTTAGGTTTTATCCCTAATCAGCATCAGCTCGGGCCAGTGACCAACGCCAATGCCAGCCAAAGCCGCATCGTCACACCCGGACAAAATGAACTTGTGCTTGATGACCAGGCAAAAGCCAGACGCATCGCCCTGTTTACCTTTGACGGCCAGAACCAATGCGAACTGTGCGCTCAGAACGAAGCTGAGTTTGCCTCCATCCTCAGCAAGTTTGGCAACCTAAGACTGGCTGCGGGCGGCAGGCTTCTGATCAATACCATTAAACATCTGGAAGAACGTAACGGAGCCAACCGCCAGATTCGCGTAAAACAAAACAGCACCTTAACCAGTACCGAAAATGCGATACAGCATCAGGCCGCAACAAGCCTGACCTTGCGTGCGCAAAACAATATCCGCCACAGCGCCCAAGGCGACTACAGTGTTAAAGCGCCGCAAGGGGATATCACGATCACCGCAAGCAATGGCCTGAATACCACCGTCAGCGGCGGTGATATGCACGTTAAAGTATCGGGCAGAGCCTCCCACCAAACGACAGGGCCAATCAACCTGAGTGCCGACGGAGGCACTATCACCATTACCGATGGTATCGGTGGCATTAAAATCGGCGCTGGCACCATCAAACTCTGGGGTAAGAAAATAAGCCTCAAAGGCAAACAGGGGGTTACCTATAACGGCGAAATCAATTACGACAGGAATGGGGCAAACGAACCGGAAAGCATCCCGGAATTGGCAGATATTGAAATACCGGAAATCGCCGCATTGGAACTGCCGGGTTTTATATCTGATCAGGATCTATGGCTGGAAATTGAATTAAGGAACGAAGACCAGAAAGCAATCGCCAATACCGATTGTCTTATTACCGCACCGGATGGTACTGAATATCCATGCCGAACCGATGCAGAAGGCGTCGCCCGTATTGACGGCATCAGCCATCTTTCTGATTATCTGGTCACCTTTCCGAAAATGCCAACGCCAGCGCGAATCTCGGTTGAAAAAACCACACAGGCACCCGAAAGCAAGTTTATAAATCTGGTATTAACCCAACCAGATGGGCAACCCATTGCCAATGCACGAGCCGTGTTGACGCTAGGCGAAGAAACGCAGGAACTGACCAGCGACGAATCTGGCCGAATTCGCCAAGTATTAACCAACACCACCATGAATGAGGCTCACCTGGATGTGTACTCAGATGCTGACAGCGATACCCCAGCACATAGATTGCGAATTCAGCTTGGCGCATTGGACAAAATTAACTCCGTTAACGGCATCCAAAGCCGCTGCAATCACCTTGGGTTTGATTGTGGCCCGGTTGATGGTCACCTGGGAGAAAAAACACAGACAGCGCTAACAGCCTTTCAAGCCAAAAACGGACTGGCTGAAACCGGTGAACCCGATGAAGCCACATTAAGTCAATTGCTACAGATACACGGAGGTTAATTGCATGGCAACCGTTAAAGCCACCCCGGCAGAATTGGAAAAAGGCATAAAAGTGAAAGCAGGTGTTCGCACGCAAGTAACTGTTAGCGCCAGAGAGCTTTGTATCGTTGTCGGGTCAGAAAACCATAACAACACTTATGGACTGAAAATGATGTTTTTTGCGCCAGCCGTGCGCGACCTGCGTATGGCTAAGGGACAATATGATTTCTTTCGACTCATTTATTTTGCAGACGGGTATAACAACGCTGAAATAGAGCAAGTCATATCCAGCCTGAACGAAATGAATGTAACATTGGTTGCGGTGAACAGTGCTGATGAACTGCTAAAAGAGCTGAACCTAAAAAGTCCGGTATGTAAAATTGAACGATTGAATATTTATGGGCATGGCGTTCCGTTAGCAATACGTTTTAACTATCACGGCAGTTCTGATGATGCTTGTAGTTTCAACAGCAAACATGTTTCAGGAATTGATACATCAATATTTAGTTCCGATGCAGTGATTTGGTCGTATGCCTGCCGAACAGGGAATGCTGTACCTGATGATTACAATCCTCACATAATTGATCATGTCCGCCATTTTCCAGGGGATTTTAAAATAGACCCTCCCTTTGAAACTGATGCTGATGCAAAACCACAGGATAGCTTGGCACAAGCCATAGCAAATCATACTGGAAAAACAGTTTATGCTTGGTTAACCCGAACACTCTACGAGCGAATATGGGATGATAAGGGCGATTCAAAATATAAGAAATGCTTCGTTGATATTCCTCACAACGGAATTGAAGGTGGCTGGAAACGTGAACTAAAGGACTGGATTCCTTTTTCTGAAACAGACGACAAAGATGATGTGGTTCTTTGGAATCAACAGGGGGCGAAAGGAGGTGTTTTGGGAGGAAATACACCTAAAAACTTATCTAATACGGCCAGAAAGTTTATTAAATCATAATTAATCAGCGATTATCATAGTGAAAAAATCATCCATTGTTTTATCATTAGCCGGGTTGTCATTCTGGATTTCAGGATATTTTTTACCAATCGACTCGAAAGAGGCAAATCCAAACAATCTTTTTTCCTCTTTTGGCTGGATAGGATTACTGGTCTTCTTAAGCCCATACGGTTTATCGCTTGTTCTTCACCATCAAGGAGCAAAAATGTGATAGAAAATCTTGATCAATGGCAAGAAAAACCAGGATGGTTATTAATGTTTATCGGTATCAGTCTCTTACTGATGAGCACAAGATTTAAGAATATCAGGAAGAACTATAACCTGAATCCATGACTTCATAGCGGCGCAGTGCGCAAGCCATTGATTCCTCTTTGCTTCCCAAAAATTGGCGTAAACCTATGTATACCTGCAATTTTTGAAAAACAAATAGGAATCAAGCTCTTACACCCTGCACCCACTTTGAAGTCACGGATTCAGGTAAACATTTAAACACTCATTATTGATCACAGATCCTAAACTGAAGATGACAGAATTAGAAACCCAAAAGCCAATCAGAACCATCCAGGTAAATCCAGGCCAAACCACCACCGTCGTTCTGGATACCATCGTCCGGCCCATCTACCCGGTGCGCTACGCTTACGCCAACTTTTTCGAAGATAAACTGCAACCAGCCGCAAGACCGCCTGCATTAAAAACCATGCTGAACCAGAAGAGTGTCAAAGACACCCAGGGCTACGTCGCCCGTTTGTTACGCCCTGGCTGGGTGTACATCAAAGAAGAAAAAGGCGGCGACTACTTCCACATCTTCCGCTACAAACATCTGGTACAGCCGGACGGCAGCGTGCAGGAACAGTTTCATAAATACATGTTCCGCAATAAAGTGAATGCTCAAAAAGGTGTCCTGCCGGAAAAAATCGGGGCGCATTATCGTGGCTATCCATTTGCGTTTGTGCGCAAGGAAGTCACCGAAGTCAGCATGGTGTACAGCGAACACGGGTTCAGCAATCAGATAATCGACGAACTCAACAGCAACGCCGAAAAACGTGCCCAGTGCATGCAGCGCATTAACCTGGAAAACGGCAGCGACTGCACCGTGAACGCCAGTGGCAAAAACCTGAAAGCACTCATCGAAGACTACCGCGAACAGCAGGAACGGGTCATGGCACTGAACGTAGACAGCAGTGACCCAACGCTTCAGGAACTGGACAAAGTTGGCCTGGATGTCTTAACCACTCAGAACACTTACGACATGTCCCCCTGGGGCATTGCCAGCGAACTGATGCAAAAAACGCCTTATGGTGAGGTCGCGCAGATTGTCGGCCTGTACGACCCCATCGGCATCCAGAAAGACATCGCCGAGATCCACGCCAAACTCACCCTCTGGGAAAGGCACTACGCCAGCAGTCAACTCTATTCCTACACCATTGGTGCCATCGTGCAGAACCTGCGCAACCTGAAGAACGATGACATTCAGGACGTACTGAAAGACGGCATCAACCTGAAAGAGCATGACGATTTCTGGCAGCCGATGGAACAAACGCACCAGCACTTTCAAACCCGCAAAAACCAGTTTATTCAGCTCTATCGAGCCTTCATGGTTGAGCCGCAGCTGATCGAACAGGTCGGCTCGCTGGATACCTACTTCAGCCACTTTTTTGCCGAACCCGAAGATGAACAGGACGCCAACCAGCAACTGCAACTCATCTGCCCCACACTGGAAGACCTCTTCAACGGCATCGCCGCCAGTCCTGCCGGGCTGGACATGCTGGAGGAACTGCTGCTCAATGAACACAGTGGCCTGTTCAAAATACTAAAAACCCTGCGCAAAACCCTGACCCTGAAACAATGGAAAGTTCAATGGCAGGAACTGACCGTTAAAGCGCTGGATAAAGTCATGATCCAGCTCGGCAGCCTCCTCGGCAAAGTCACGGCCACCATTGAAGCCGCACCGGGAAAAACCCAGGCCTGGCTGGTGAACGACTTCATGGCATTGATTTTCAGCGTCTACGGCTTAAAAATCGACACCGAACACACCGTCTCACTGACCACCGACGAACTGGCGAAAATCCTCGCCAACGCCCTGACCAACGGCAACCCGCGTTCAACCATCACCCACGCAGCGGCCCAGGCCGAGCAAAAAATGCAGCGCGGGCAAAAACTGTTTGACTGGGGCCAGCAAAGCCTGGCGCAGCGCACACCCACCCACTGGCGCTTACCCACCGTACTGGTCAGCGACGACGCCAAGGCCCGTTACCATCTGGTTGCCACCCACACCGGCGAAACGCTGACCATCGCCACCGACGGCGCCTTTGCCGGGTTATCCGTCCTGTTCAGCGTGCAAACCCTCTGGGGGTTAGCGCATCAGCACCGCTTCGACACCCTCAACCCCCTGAACCACGGCCATGTCAGCCACGACCTGATCAAACTCAGCAGTGCGCTCATGACCCTCACCACCGACACCCTCACCGCCCTGAACGCCAGTGCCAAACTGCTCAACAAAAGCATGCCGGAACGGCTGGTGCCGTGGGCCGCGAATCGCCTGGCACCGAAACTGTTGTCTGCCTCAAACGCCTTAAAAACGGTACTGGCGAGCCAGGCCATCAACCGGATAATCGCCGTCGCCAACCTCGTGGCCGCCGCCGACGCCTTCTGGTACGCCGCCATCAGCTTTCAACAGGGCAACACCGGCGAAATGACCGGCAACATCATGGTCGGCACCGGCTCCACCGTGCTCTTTGCCATGGCCGGCTGGACGATTGCCGCCGGTGCAACCGCCGCCCCGGAAACCCTGGGCATTGGCTTTCTGGTCGGGTCGGTGGTCGGCCTGGCGCTGGTCATCACCGGCGCAATAACCACGATGATTTATGGCAAAAGTGACTTTGAAAATTTACTGGCGAATTGTTTTTGGGGGAGTGGGAAGCGGTATATGTTTTGGTCGAATAAAGATAGACGGCCTGTGTATAATAAAAGAATGGAAAGCTCTCTCCTTATAAGTGATGACAAGGTTATTCAAACAGCCTATCAGCTCGAACTTCAGGAGTTTATGAATTACCTCTACCAACCTGTACTGAAACTGGGTCGGGACAAACCCTTTATCGTCACCGACAGCCACCCACAGACCTACCGCTACACCTTCACCCTGCCCGGTTTTGTGGCGGGCTTATCGGATATTCACTGCGAAATATATGCACTCAAGGCCAATACCGGGTACAGTGCCTACTGGGAGCACGGGGCCTCATTCACCTGGCAGCCCGATGCCGCACTGACCGACGCCTTCAAGCAGTGCCTTGCACAGGCCACGCTGGTCGATAAAGGCGCCCTCACCGAACTGAGCCTGCAATTTGCCACCACCGAGAACATTCGGCTGCACTGGCACTACGAACCGCAACCGGGAATCATCACCCCCCGGCGTTACCTGACCAAAACCGGCGTGATTGACCAGCCGATAACCGGCATGACTGACGAGACTTACTCCTGATGACCACCGTACTTAGAAAACCCAACGCCGCGCTGAACGCAAAGCTGTTCAAACTGACCTTGCAGCAACACGACCTGTTGCAGGAACGCATTGAACGCTCCGAAAAACCACCGCAACCGATTGGCGAAATCAATCATGAACGGGTGGGCATCCGCACCTCCTTTGGTAACCTTCGGACGCTGTTTTTGCTTCCGTGGCTGCTGGGAATCTGCCTGTCTTTATATTGGGCTGTAAATGATTTTTACGAAGCCTGGAAGTCTACTGTAAGAGCACATTTAAGGTTTATCGAAGGCAAATAACGCCATGTCCATTGCGACGTGGGCGGTGTAGTAAATAAAGTGGTCGTAATACTGTGCCCAGACCCGGCCTTTGCGCCAGGTACTACGAGAAATTAAGAGCTTATATTGAGCGAAAAACCAGCGACCCTGCCTTTGAGCCAGATATGGACTTTAATATAGAAAAAGCAGGTCTGGAGATGTATGACTCTATCGAAAATGGAAAAATGTCATTCAAAACCTATTTCCATTATCACTATTACGATACCGCCTACGCCGAACGAACACGCATTGGCGATATTGTACTGGGCAGCGCCATTGCCATTGCCATTGCCATTGCCATCCCCACCCTGTTGATCAGCATTCTCAGTTTTCGACGCCGCGCACCCCTGTATTTTGATCGTGACCGGGGCATTGAACAGCGTTGCGGTCACACCTTCAGGCAACGCTTATATGAACAGTGAAGAATCCTACCGCAAACTGTTGAGCTATGTGACAGTATTTATGGTAAAGGGGCGCGATTCAGTTGCGAATCAAGACTGGAAAGGTCGGCAAGGTTGGTACTTGCTGAAAGATAAAAAACCGGATGATTTTGCAGAACAACTGGAAGCCACTTTAAAGTATCTCAAAGAGAATAAAATCAATGAACAGGCTGAAGCCTTGGCTCGGGAATGGGGATACCTACTATGATTGATAAGGACATACAATGACCGGTAGTATATTACCTGAATCCGTGACTTCATAGCGGCGCAGTGCGCAAGCCATTGATTCCTCTTTGCTTCCCAAAAATTTCAATGAACCTATGGGTGCACCTGCAATCCCGACAGCAATAAATCCGCTTAAAGTCGATAACGATTAACCCGCAAATAAAAAGGGCCTCACGGCCCTTTTGTCTTTCTCAGTTTTCTACACTGGTCAGCCGGAATTCCACGCGGCGGTTCATTGCGCGGCCCTCTTCGGTGTCGTTATCGGCGATAGGTCGACTTTCGCCAAACCCACGAGTATCCATTCGGTTGTCCAGAATGCCCTGATTGATCAGATAAGCACGGACGACATCGGCCCGTTTCAAGCTCAATACGTCGTTACTGCTGCTACTGCCAATGTTATCTGTATGGGCTTCGATCATAACCAGCAGGCCCGCTTCTGTTTTCAGGTATTCGGCGATCCGGTTCAGCTCTACTTTGGAATCCTCGGTCAGCTCTGTGGAATTGGAGGCAAACTGGATACGTTTGGTTTCCAGCTGGAATACTGGCCCTTCCAACAGCAGGCAGCCGTCATTATCGACCTTGGCATTCAGCGGTGTGCCAGGGCATTTGTCGGCACTGTTTACGACGCCATCACGGTCGCGATCTTCTTCGCAACCCTGGCTGTCGACTTTTGTGAACGGGGCTGTGTACGGACACTGATCTATGGTATCGGCAATGCCATCACTGTCACTGTCTGTGGGCGGCAAGGCGGGCTCCAAGGCAACGGGTTGGGGTTTGGGTGCCGGTGACCATTCCAGCCCAAGGGTGACAGTTTTGATGTCCTGTGAATAATTTTCCAGATCCAGCCGCAACTGCCATTGTGGCATAACGCGATAGGTGGCTCCCATGCCCAGGCTGAACGATCCGAAATGCACGCGGTCAACGGGAACGTCGTCATTGGAGTTACTGGTATGCAGCAGTGTTGAGTCCACTTTGGCAAACAGGTTGTAAGGATGGTCGTAATCCCACACCCTGAAAACGCCACCGGCGGTGGCGGCATAATATGAGATCTCGGTCAGTGTGTTGTCTGGGGCGTTTTTGGTGGCAATGCCTGCTTTTCCGAGGCTGACCAGTGAGACATCAGCCGAGATGCGGCCGGTCAGCAGAAATCCGGTCTGCGCTCTGAAGGATAATCCGTTGCTGTCGGAGACGATATAGGGCGTACCCTCGTCCGGCTGTGGCTTCAGGTAAGACCAGCCCATTCCACCGCCAAGGTAATAGTGCTCGGTTAGTTTTTTCAAGGTCGTGGATAAATCTGCTGCTTGCAGGAAAGATGGTAGCAGCATTAAAACAAAGGGTGTCAGTCTGTTTAACATGTCAGTGTGCCTTATACTGCAAGGCCCGTGTTACCGGGCCTAAACAACGGTTTAATCTTTAGGTGTTCGGGTGCGAAGGCCAAGTAATGGCAGAAGCAAAAGCAACGCTGTTCCTGCTGAGCCGGTGGCGATGGAGACACGAACTTTACCGTCAGGGTTGGTATTATCCACAGTCGTTTCGGTGGGTTTTCCGTCGCCATCTGAGGTGTTGTCAGCGTCCTGATAATCCGGCAGTTGGTCACCGTCAGTATCCAGGTCGTCGATGATGCTGTCGAGAATGCCATCGTTATCGCTGTCGATGGCGAGGCAATCATCTGCAATGCCATTTGTGTTCTCATCCGTGCATTCAGCGTCGAGCGTGCTGACCACATCGAAATCAAAGGCGTCGTCTATGCTGTCGCCATCACTGTCATGACCAATGGCTCCGTTTTCATCGGCATCGGGAATGCCATCGCTGTCACTGTCGTTATCCAGATAGTCTGGTATGCCATCGTTGTCGGTATCGGTCAATACTGTACTGTCTTCAATGCCATCGCCGTTTTCATCAATACCACCGGCAATGAAATCCGGGTCGGCTTGGTCAACGATCTGGTCGTTATCCACATCGGACGTGCCAAGGCCGGACTCCCAGGCATCGGGACGCCCGTCATTGTCTGAATCCTGATCAATCCAGTTTGGAATACCGTCGTCATCACTGTCTGTGAGTAGGGCCAGATCGTCGATGCCATCGTTATTTGTGTCGTTGCCATTGGTTTGGTCGACATCAATATCATCATCGATTCCATCCTGGTCAGTATCGTTACCGCTTAGACCGGTTTCAAACCGATCCGGGATGCCATCGTTGTCTGAATCCAGATCCTGATAATCGGCAATGCCGTCGTTATCGGTATCGTTATTCCCTTCCAGACTGTCGGGTACGCCATCATTGTCGCTGTCGTTGTCCAGATAATCGGCAATACCATCGTCATCTGTATCATCGTTGCCTTCATTCTGGTCACTGATGCCGTCGTTATCGCTGTCTTTTTCTGAACTGTCAGCCGCGACCACAATGGTATACGCCTCTACGGAGTACAGTGTGTCGGTGCCTTTATCCAGCTTGATAAGGACGGAGATATGGTGTTCACCCGAGCTTAGTGAATGCAGCACGCAGCGCCAGTTCAGGTCCTCAGCAATCGTCTCGCTTGTGCAAAGTTCGGCGCCGTTTTCTGTGATTGTCACGGAGCCGCCCTGTGCGGCTTCTGTCACGGAGCCGGTCAAGACTACGCTGTCGATATTCGAGAGGTATCCGGTTTCGCTGTTATAGGAATTTCCGTCGAAATAAATGCTGTCGACAAGGTCTGAGCCCTGTGTCCAGGTCTGTGTTGTGTTTTCGAAATAAGTCTCAAGATCAAGGTTGCCTGACTGCAGGAAGGCGGCCCGTGAATTGCCGTTATTGCCCGGTGCTTCGCGGGTAAAGGTGGCTATAACAGACTCTGTTTCATAAAACCGGACACTCATGGTCTGATCTTTCGTACGGTTGCCACTGCCGACGCCGGTTATGGACATTTGATTTTGGTCAGCATCGATATCGACTTTCATTTCCGAAGTCGCTGCCAGCGTTGTGACATCGACAGCATCCAGATCGTAGGAAACCATTTCCCATTGGTCGAGATCGTATGAGGCAAATTGTGGAACAATGGCAATGGGTGTTTGAGTGCCTGTTTCGAAAAAGGCATATTTGATGGTGACGGATTGCGCGATGTTGCAGTTAATCATGCCTATGTCACATTGTGGGATATTGCGCGATAGCATAAACAGCAGGTTGTCTGCACCCAGCCCTTCACTGATGGATATGCTGTCGTTATCAAGGCTGCTGTCGATCATGCTGGGAATGCTGTAGGTGGCCGGGTAATCAAAGGTTTGGCCGATTAGGGTCAGCACAACATCCACCCCGACACCATCGATGGTTGTTCCGGCATTCACCCAGCGTCGGCTCGCGGCAGCATAAATCAGGTCGCTATCGTTTGCTGCATCATCATCGGACAGTTTATCCCGGTTGGGGGTACTGATGAGTTCGCCTTCACTGTCAATGGCGAATCCTGCATCGTTATAGGTGAATGGTGCGTTTTCAGGGATCAGGTACAGTTCGTCAGAGCGACTGTTTGAATCACCTGAAAATGTCAGTTGAACAACATTTGTTTCCGCTGCCAGAACCGAAGCACTCAAGGTGATGCCTGCCGTTATTACAACGATGCTTTTATGCATGATGACTCCTTTTTTATGATCAGTTTGCTGCATATAGTTTACTAAGTGTGATGCACTCCCCATTTGTAGCGGAATTTTGAACGCTTAGTCTGGAGAGTCAAACAAATGTCTGCGGATTCGGGATTGGAGTTCAAATAATGTGAAGTAGGAACACTTTTGGTTTACAGGCTGTTACAAACTGACGGATTATAGTGTTGGTTTCGGTTGATGATGCGGCGTAACCACAGGCTTGTTCATATTCGCGGTTAAACCGGTTAATCAGATACCCTCTTTAAGACAGCGATATATTGAGTTCTACCTGAATCCGTGACTCCAGAGTGGATGCAGGGTGTAAGAGCTTGATTTCTATTTGTTTTTCAAAAATTGCAGGTGCACCCATAGGTTCATTGAAATT
>JARRJP010000050.1:0-29352 GCA_037389025.1 Reinekea sp.
TCCGGCGAATATCTGGATACTGATGAGTCGCAAAAGCACGATGATTTGTAATGTTATTCACAAACAAACAGCGCAAATTAGTCGGACAGTCACTTTAAAACATTAAAGCGTTACTGAAAGATTGTTGGTCAACCAGTCGTGATCTGTTATCCCTGACCGCCCATTTGCAGGATCACGGCCTGAAACTGGCAAGGGGCAATCGACGCGCATTTGTCGTGATCAATCAATATTGTGAAATCTACTCTTTGCCGCGCTGGCTTGGCCTGCGGACAAAAGAGGTTAAAACCAAATTGGGGGATGCGCCTAACCTGCCGTTAGCAGATCAAGCGAAAAAAGACATAGCAACACAGATGGCACTGCGCCTGTCTGAGATACAGCACAAGCGCATGGCGAAAATTGATGCCCGTATTGAGCGCTTGCAACAAGACCGCAATGGTCTGAAACATCGCCATCAAGTGGCTCGTAAGGAACTGATGGAGCAACAAGCGCAACGTGTCCAGACTGAAACGCAGCTAAGCAAGAGCGCTTCCGCAAAGGGATCAGCGGTCTATGGGATCGCCTGAATGGCAGGTATCGCCGGATTAAGCAGCAAAATGAACGAGAAACAGCACTGGCAACCTTGCGTGACCAGAAAGAACGGGATGCACAAATATTCCTGCAACTGGAAGAAACCAAAAAACCGCACAATCGGACAGAAAAACCACAAACCTTACGCCAACAACGCACTGACATCCTTACCCGTGATATTGATCAATATCGAGAAATACAGCGGGGTGAGCGGGATGTGTTTATGTATAGAGAAAGAAGATAAAAGCAATGAAGTTTATGTCTGTGTCAAATTTCGTACAGAATAGCTACAATAAGTATGAAGTGACTAATATGCACGTGAGCGTCAAATGGTACACTGTTTTGCGTGTGATAATGTGCTACCGTACTCTCGGTTCAACTATTATTTTGACATTTATCCCATATAATGAGATGAATAGATTATCAACACCCGAACTTTTGGAAAAGAAATAAATATGGACGCTTTAAGAAGCGAGTTGGCAAAACGAATGATAAGTGACCCTAAAGCATCGAAAGACCTTATGGCAGCTTCTCGTAGGGTTAGGTTGTTGGGGGAGCCGCAGACTATCGAATTTGAAGGGAAGTTCATTACTGTTAGCTCTGAGCCTCAACCCAAAATATCCGAAATTGAGCCTACTCATTCGTAGTATAACGGACAGCCTAAAATATGAACATTGCATTTCCGGCAGTAGTCATTTTTTTAATATTACTACCTGGTGCAATATTTCGTACAACATTTAATATCTCCGAAGACAAAAGTTATTTTGGACAAATGCCTTTGTCCAAGGCTGCTACTGTTTCTTTTATTTATGCCATTTTTCTGCATCTCTTATGGCTCATAATTACTATCTATATTTTTAAAATCAAAATAGATTTTTATACTTTATTTGTATTATTGACATCTTATCAAGGAAGAATGGATGCAGCTTTAGTTGCTGTTTCTTCGTCAATCTACAAAGTTTTCACCTACTTTATTACACTGATATTATTTTCTGGAATTTTGGGTATTTCTCTTCGATATCTAGTTAATAAATTTAAACTTGATCATGGTGATAGTTGGCTTGCCAAAGTATGCCGTGTTAATACGCCATGGTATTACTATTTTACTGATCACTACTCTGATCATAAAGAAGAGCCTGTTTATATAATAGTAAGCGCCTTGGTAGATGTAGCTGGTTCGGGCGTAATTTATGAAGGCTTTTTGAAAAAATGGTATACTGATAGGGATGGGAAGTTAGATCGAATTGTAATTGAAGAAGCAGTTAGATGGCCACTAGACCTTCGCTCCGACACGCCAATATCAAAAGCAAAAACTGACACATTTGATATTTTCGGACACAACTTAACCCTTAAAATGTCAGAAGTACAAAATCTAAATATACAATATTACTATTTTGATGAATGTACTGGTCAAGCCTAACCGGACACTTTTCTAAACTGATTTTCATATTCTATCGGCGACACATCTTTGCTAGCCGTATGCAGCCTTTCTAAGTTGTAATACTTAATGTAAGCCGCCACATCCTGTTTCATGTGGTCACGAAAGTGCTTATGGATAAGACCTATGAGGGAAATGAAACACGCCAGCTGGTATTTGATCTGGGTATGGAGCCTGTTGTTCCACCGAAGATAAATCGCCTTTCCCCGTGGGAATATGACAAAGAAATATATAAGAAACGAAATGAAGTAGAGCGATTATCTCGTCGGTTAAAGGGCTTTCGCCGCATCTTCAGTCGCTTTGATAAACTTGACGTATTATTTCGTTTCTTTATCAACTTCTCATTGATAGCTGACCGACTGATTAGTGTTAACAGACCCTAGTAGAAACCGCATTGGCGTGACAAAAGCTATTTGGCGTAGCCCCGGCAATAACATCCTCAATATCGGAGATTGATGCCGCCCTACTCGTTGGTATGACTCAGCACGAATACTCCCACTACATGCAAACCCAAACCGCCGTACACCGTGGCCACGATTTCATTTTTGAAGGCTCACGGTACCAGATTAAAGCTAATAGGCCGTCCGGAAAGCCTGGCAGTAAAGTTACTCTGGCTCCAAAAGCAAAGAACTACGAGTGGGATACACTCATCTGGATTCTCTATTCTAGGGAGTATGATATTGAAGAAGCTTGGGCGTGGCCGGTTACCGAGTATCGGGAAAAGTTTCATGATCGAAAGCGACTTTCACCAAAGGACTATCGTCTCGGCCATAATCTGTTGATTAAGTGACCTGACAATTTCTGACAACTCATAAATAGTTGATCAAGTAGACACTGGCCAAACCTGATCAGCTGCCAATGAACCCGTATCGAATTGCCAAAGCTCTACTCCTTTCGGAATTAGATGGGCATACCGGCCAATGTAATACTCAGCCAGAGCCATTCGACGCTTCTCGCTGAAATCCTTTAGAACAAACATGACTTTTCGAAACCCATCCGGAGCGGCCAGAAAATAATACATGGCCTCATTCCAGACAGTGAGCTTTGCGCTCGGTACATTACCGCCAGTAGTCCATCGATGAGATTTACACTCAACGATTACCTTCTGATCGCCACACCCTAAATCAAAAGCATGTGCCTTGGTTTCTCCATTCACACCCACCAGCAACGAAAAACCTTCATGGAGCTGGATACCCTGGCTACTAAAATATTGTCTCGCTTGATTTTCAAAATCGCGACCAACCTGCGAATTAGAGGTTGCGCCAATCCGTTGATTAGGTTTTTGAAGCATGCTTGATAGCCTTCGAAAATAGAACGAAATCAGCTTACGACTATTGAAATCAATTGGCTACGGTTGAGCAAATTGCTGATGCGAGCAATTACAGACCTAACTTTAGAGAGTTCTACTTCGGCTGAAAGCCACATGATAAATGGTGCCCGGGGCCGGACTTGAACCGGCACGGCCGCAATGGCCGGGGGATTTTAAGTCCCCTGTGTCTACCGATTTCACCACCCGGGCTTCGGGGTACAAGTCAGACTTGTATGGTGACCAATCAAAGATTGGAGGCGCGGGTCGGAATCGAACCGGCGTACACGGAGTTGCAGTCCGCTGCATGACCACTCTGCCACCGCGCCTTATCGTGTTTAAAGTCCAACCTAATGTTCAGGATAGACTGTTCTCTTACAATAAAACCCAACAAAGTTGGGTTTTGAAGCAAACGCCTCAAAGGCGCATTTAAAATCTGGAGCGGGAAACGAGACTCAACTGGTCGGCATCCCGATCGCGCCCCCTTGGGGTCTTTTCGAAATATAAATAAAGCTAATATTTCAAAATATTCTGGAGCGGGAAACGAGACTCAACTGGTCGGCACCCGATCGCGACCCCTTGGGGTCTTTTCGAAATATAAATAAAGCCAATATTTCAAAATATTCTGGAGCGGGAAACGAGACTCGAACTCGCGACCCCAACCTTGGCAAGGTTGTGCTCTACCAACTGAGCTATTCCCGCTAAATTGTTGTCCAGTGTAGTCTCCCTAACAACGGAGGCGTATTCTACAGAGGGATCTTACGCTGTCAAACATTTTTTATAACTTTCTGATTTTTAAGCGGTTTTAGGCTTTTCAACCCTATTGAACCATGCAATAGAACACTGATCAAAACCTACTTAAATATCCGATAGCATGCAACTTAATCAGTCACCTGAATCCGTGACTCCATAGCGGCGCAGTGCGCAAGCCACGGATTCAGGAGTCAGGCAACATAGGAGCAAGATCAAGCAAGACATAAAAAAGTAGCCGATGCTGCTGCTTTGCATAAATCACTTGGGTTTGAGTTCCACCCAGGCCGCTTTGAGATAAACGATCATCGACCATAACGTCAGTACTGCGGCCACCTGCAAGGCAACCAAACCGACTGTCGACAATAGGGTCTCATTATCAGGGCTCTGGCTCAACAGCACGCCAATCGCCACCATCTGGACCGTGGTTTTGACTTTGCCAATCATGTTGACAGCAACGCTGGAGCGCTTGCCAACCTCTGCCATCCATTCTCGTAATGCTGATATCACAATCTCACGCCCGATAATAATCACTGCAGGAATGGTCAGCCACACGGTGCTATGACTTTCCACCAGCACAACCAACGCGGCAGCAACGATCAGCTTATCAGCAACCGGATCCAGAAAAGCTCCGAAAGGCGTTGTCTGTCCCAACTTTCGGGCGAGGTAGCCATCAAACCAATCCGTTACTGCAGCGATAGTAAATAATATGGCAGCAGTCAGATAAGCCCAACCTTCCGGAACGTAGTAAACGATAACGCACACGGGAATAAGAACCAGCCTGAGCAAAGTGAGTAAATTCGGGATATTCATAATCTTCCTGCCTTAAAACTGCCAGGCATTATAACCATTCAATGTTGAAATATGACACCCGGCAAGGAACATTCAGCTACTGTGAAGGAAATCGTAGATGTCCTGTGCCAATGCGCTGGAGATACCTTTTACTTTGGCAATCTCTCCGACGCTGGCGGATTTTACTGCAATAGCACTACCAAAATGACGAATCAATTCACGCCGCCGACCTGGCCCTACTTTGGGTATGTCATCCAGAATAGAGCCAACGCGCGCTTTGTTACGCCGCGCACGATGACCGGTAATTGCAAAACGGTGTGATTCATCACGAATATGCTGTATCAGATGCAGCGCCGGTGAATGATTTGGCAGCAGGATGACTTGCTCCGGTGTTTCAAAGAACAGTGTTTCCATGCCCGGCTTACGGGTTTCACCCTTAGCCACTCCCAGCAATGGGATAGCAATGCCCAGTTCATTCATGACATCACGCGCCATACCCATCTGACCTTTACCGCCATCCACAATCAATAGGTCCGGGAGTTTCTGATCTTCTTTCTGCAATCTTGAATAACGTCGATGTATCGCTTGCGACATTGCAGCATAATCATCACCAGCCGTAATACCTTCGATATTAAATTTGCGATATTGGGATTTGTTTGGCCCGTTCTGATCAAAAACCACACAGGAAGCTGTGGTCGCTTCACCGCTGGAATGGGAAATATCAAAACATTCAATACGTTCAGGTGGGCTTTCCATTTCCAATGCTTCGCGTAATGAATCAAAACGTTGCATGATTTGCTTGCCATGCGACATCCGCAAGGCAAGCTGTTCACGTGCGTTAGTCGTCGCCAGCTCCAGCCATTTGGCATTTTGCATTCTGACAGCATGAGCAATAGTAACTTTCTTGTTGTACTGTTCCAGCAGAGCTTTTTCCAGCCATTCAGATTCAGGAATCGATACATTGGATAGAATGGTACTAGCGCAATCGCCATGATGGCGTGCCAGATAATATTGCGCCAGGAAGCCGGTCATAATAAGTCGCTCATCTTCTTCGATACCGGGTTTGGGAAAATAGGAGCGACTGCCGATCATACGACCGTCACGCACCATCAGATAGTGAACACAAACGCCGGCAGCTTCCTTCACAACAGCAAACACATCAACATTGCCTTTACCTCCTGCAACATATTGCTGCTCCTGGAGTTTGCGCAAAAACAGTAATTGATCGCGAAATTCAGCGGCGCGCTCGTAGTCATATTCTTGCGCGGCACTGTCCATTTCGACCTGAATGGTTTCAATCAGGTCCTGGCTCTTGCCTTTCAGGAAGGCGCGCGTTTTATCAAGATCATGTTGATATTCTTCGGCACTGACAAAATCCACGCATGGCGCTTTGCAACGTTTGATCTGATACTGCAGACAGGGCTTTTTTCGGTTTTCGAAGACAGTGTCGTCGCACTGACGAATGCGAAACGCTTTCTGCATGATCACCAGACTTTCACGTACTGCACTGGCACTGGGGAACGGGCCATAGTATTCGTCTTTGTTATTACGAGCACCACGATGCAGGTATAGTCCTGGCCAGTTGTGATGTTTTGAAATGCGCAGATAAGGATAGGATTTATCATCCACCAGCAGAATATTATAGGGGGGGCGGTGCTGCTTGATGAGCGTTTGCTCAAGCAGTAAGGCTTCGGTTTCACTGTGGGTGACGGTGATTTCAATAGTATAAATATGAGAAACCAAGGCTACGGTTTTGTTCGTCAAACCTCTTGAGCGAAAGTAGCTTGAAACCCGGTTTTTAAGATTTTTTGCTTTACCGACATACAAAAGACTCTGGTGTCTATCGTACATCCGATAAACACCAGGCCGTGTTGTTAGATTGCGCAGAAAAGCTTTGTGGTCAAATACAGTAGTGGATGTGTCAGTCATTTCTCAGCAAAGGGTTATACCATTTCCTGAGGTTCTAACAGTCCATGACGAATTGCAAGATGCGTAAGCTCAACATCGCTTGATACTGAAAGTTTTTCAAACACCCGATACCGATAGGTATTCACTGTTTTCGGACTCAGACACAGCTTGTCAGATATTTCCTGAACCTTTTTACATGAGCAGATCATCGTCGCAATCTGCATTTCCCGATCGGATAATTCACTAAACGGATTGTTCGATCCGGTCAGATTGCTGATGGCGAGTTTCTGGGCAATTTCAGGTGTCAAATACTTCTGCCCAGCCACAACGGTTTTAATTGCCTGAACCATTTCTTCTCCAGACGCACCTTTGGTCAGGTATCCAGAAGCACCAGCCTGTAGCAAACGCGATGGGAAAGGATCATCACCGCAGGCAGTGACGGCAATAATTTTGATATCCGGCAAGAAGCGCTGAATTTTTTTGGTTGCCTCAATGCCATCCATACCAGGCATGCGAACATCCATCAACATAACATCCGGCTCATGTTTTCTGGCAAGTTCAACGGCCTCTTCACCACTGTTTCCTTCAGCAACGACGCGAATACCTTTGACATCTGATAACAAACGAACCAGACCCATTCGTACTAAATCGTGATCGTCAACAACAATGACTTCTAACACAGAGCCCCCTACTAAACCAGCCGTCGGATCATACTTCGAGCTGTCTGGATAACCAATAATTTTTACCCAAAACCGTTAAGCAGTTCTTGAACAGTTTTCTGGATATTTCTATTGCTACCCTGCCACTTTTACACCTACATAGCTTAGACCTTTATTGGCCAAAACGCCTCAAAAATATTGTAAATTTGACCAGAAGAACAAGATTATTAATTAATGACCTAATCCTGAATCCGTGACTCCATCGCGGCGCAGTCCGCAAGCCATTGATTCCTCTTTGCTTCCCAAGAAGCGGGGCGAACCTATGGGTGCACCTGCGATTTTTGAAAAACAAACAGAAATCAAGCTCTTACACCCTGCATCCACCGAAGAAATCACTAATTCAGGCGAATATAAACAATCACACCTTTGTTACAAATGAGATTCGGCATAGGCTGCCAGGCGCGAGCGGGCAATACTCTGTAAGGTAATAGAGCCACCATGCTGGAAGCCCTTGAACCGCTCACTCATGAAGGTTAACCCTGAACTGGTGGCACCCAGATAGGGGGTATCAATTTGCGCCAGGTTGCCCAAACAGATGACTTTGGTGCCTTCGCCTGCCCGAGTGATAATGGTTTTTACCTGATGTGGCGTCAGGTTCTGCGCTTCATCAACAATCAGGAATGTCTGCTGGAAACTGCGCCCACGAACAAAATTCAGACTCTTAAACTGTAGAGGCACTTTTGCATCGATATAGTCTGCACTGCTACCAGGGTCGAAATCCTCTGAGTGCAATGCTTCCAGATTATCGGTGAAAGCTCCGAGCCAGGGCTGCATTTTTTCAGCCTCGGTGCCAGGCAGGAAGCCAATGTCTTCATCCAACCCGCGTGTACTTCGAGTAGCAATAATTCGTTTGAATTGCCTACGCTCCATGGTCAGCTCTAAAGCACAGGCCAGTGCAAGAATGGTCTTGCCGCTGCCAGCGGCACCATTCAGGGCGACCAAATCAATTTCGGGGTCAAACATCAGATGCATGGCCATTGCCTGAAACAAATCCCGAGGATTCAGGCCCCAAGCCTTTTGGCGCATCAGTATGCCGGTGTTGAGCAGTTCAATGGCAAAATGCTCTTCGTCCTCTTTATAAATACGGCAAACGAACTCACGGTCGTCATAGATAAACTGATTCACATACGGCGCGCGTTGTAAAATAGCCTTCAGTGTCTGTTTTTTTATGACATGGTATTTGCCGCCATCAACCCTTTGCCGCTCAATCTGCTCAATCGCTTCCCAAAAACTGCCTTCGACATGATGATATCCCGTCGCCAGCGATTTCAGATCTGTGATGAGCTGATCGTTGTGATAATCCTCTGCTGATAACCCGGTGCCACGAGCCTTGAGGCGCATGTTGATATCTTTGGTAACCAGCACGACCTCGCGGCCATGCAAACATTTCTTTAAGGCCTGCAGGTCGTTGATGATCAAATTATCGTTGCTGCTTGGGCGCAGACTGTTGTCTTCGCTTTTAGTGGGCATAAGAATGGAGATCTCGCCCAGTTTGTCACCATTGCCGCGTTTGATCGGCACCCCCTTCATGATTTCCTGTGGCGTGGCTGTTCCCAATAGCTCATCAATAGTCCTGACCGCCTGACGGGCATCAGCCGCCACGGCGGAGGCGCCAACCTTGAGCTTATCAAGCTCTTCCAGGACAACCATGGGAATAAGTACGGAGTGCTCTTCAAATTTAAAAACAGCGTTGGGGTCGTGAATAAGGACGTTAGTATCTAAAGCATATGTACGAACATCGGACATCGAGTTTTTCGCCATTCAGGGCTCCTTCAGGCTTTATTCATTGGTTTTGTTGTACTGCTTGCTGTAACTATTGCCTGCATCCGTGACTCCAGAGTGGATGCAGGGATTGTTTTTCCTCCAGTCGATCAATATCAATGCCGGGTTTAGTGATCCAAAACCCATTTTTTCAATACATCAGCCAGTTCACGCGCCGATGAGTAACGTTCGTCCGGTTTTTTCTGTAATGCTTTATTAACGATTCGCACCAGAGACACCGGCACTTCTGGATTCAAGCTACGCGGACTTTCCTGCCTGGACCGTGTAATAGCATAGGCTAAGGATGGTAACGTATCACCGGAAAATGGCAGTTTGCCGCTAACGCACTGATACAGGGTAACGCCCAGACTGAACACATCCGTCGCACCAGTCAGTTGTTCGCCCAGAATCTGTTCGGGTGACATGTAGGACGGGCTGCCGAGCACAATACCGGTTTGAGTCTGCTGTACGCCAGCGATTCGGGCAACGCCAAAGTCGGTTAGCTTCAACTGGCCAGAGCGGGTTTCGACTATCATATTGGCCGGTTTGACGTCACGATGGATAACTTCATTTTCATGGGCATAAGCAAGAGCGTCGGCTGCCTGCGCAATCCAGAGCACCATCTTCGGCACGTTGATTGGCCGCTCGCTAAGCAGATCAGACAGTGCTTCACCAACAAGTAGATCCATCGCAATATAGGCAACATCATGTTCTTCACCGACATCATAGACAGTCACTATATTGGGATGATTCAACTTACCAGCGGCCTGTGCTTCTCTGAAAAAGCGCTGTTTAACCTGATCAACCTCCTCAAAACCAAGATTTTTCAGATGCACCACTTTTAAGGCAACATGGCGGTTAATCTTGGGGTCTTCGGCTTCATAGACGATACCCATTGCACCGCGGCCAAGCTCTTTAATGAGCTGGTAGCGACCAAGCATCAAATCACTGACCTGCCCAACGGGCAGTTCCAATGTGCTTTGAAACAGCGCCAGCGTTTTAGTGCCATCAACAACACTGGTCAGACTTTTCAGCTTTTCTTTGGCAGCGGTATGAGAGGCATCAATTTTTAACACATCTTTCAGGCATTCAATCGCTTTCGGATATTGCCGGTTGCGTTCAAATCCACGCGAAACCTGTAGCCACTGTGGGATGAATGATTCGTTCTTCAGCTCGTTCTCTTGCAGGTAACGCAGCGCTGCTTCAGATTTTCCATCATCGAGCAGATGATCAACCCATTGTTTGGCCGCCTGCTGGTAACGATCTTCAAGCTGGTTATATTTCCGGTTGAATGACAGCACTGGAGCAAACCATAGCCAGGCAACCAGCAAAGAAATCAGCGGAACAACGGGAGGGTAAAGCCATTGAAACCGATACAACAAACCGGCATACAGCACGCCATTCAATAGCAGATAAAATCCGAAAAAATACCAGCCGTTACTGAACCAGCGTCGGCTGATCCATGGCAGACAAACCATCAGGGCTGCGATTGCCAGGGCAATAGAGTTACTAACGGCAAACAGTTGATTGTTTAACATCCAAATTTCGCTGACCAACAGACGTGACCGTTCATTGTCCTGATTCACATCGAAATCGGCGTTCTGACCATCGTCAACCCATTGTGGCTCGGATATTTGTGATTCCACCAGAAACAGACCACCAAATATATCCAGCTTCAGGGTACGATAACCGACCGTCACCTGCTCCAGGCTCACTTCGGCATTGGAGTCGCTCTGCAATGCAGCCAAGTCGATATAGCTGCGTCCACCACCATGGATAATCAGTTGTTTATAGCCGTTGTGCGCTGGCTGCCAAATACTCTCATCTGAAACCGGACGATATTGCAGACCAGTTAATTCAGGCTGAATCTTCGCCTTGGCAAGCCATGCAGGCGTGTAATCAGCCACCAACAGGTTGGCGATATAAGGCTGTGCAATGGAAAACCGGGATTCATCCCAGCGAATGACAACATCGGCATCAGGCCATTCGGTGCCAGATGATCTGTAAGTGGGTGCTTCAACAGGTTGTTCACCGAACAACCAAGACCAGGACTGCGACAGCATTTGTGAATGCAACGGAATAAAAAGCGAGAAGGTATAGATGATAGCGATACACCCCAGCAGCCAACCCGGAATCAAACGAGTGATTAATAATTGAACTATCGTTTTTATCATTGTGTTAACAGCTTATCAGTGCTCCAATCTTGACCTTGATAACCTATACCCGAAAAGTGAAACCTATGGCAACCGCAGGAGATTGGAAATGCCAATTTTGATGCAAATAAAGAACGAAGTTGTTCAGGCAAAGTTTTCAATTGAGCAAAAAACAGTCTCAATTGGACGAAGCACGGATAACGATATACAACTGGACGATGCCACGGTTTCTTCAAACCATGCCTGGATAGAATGCCATCCGGCCGATGATGCGCAGGAAGTGGAACGTTACAAACTGATCGACCTAAACAGTACCAATGGTACTTTTTTAAATGAAAAGAAAGTAGAAGAAACCTTCATTAAGCATAACGATATTCTTCGGGTTGGTTTCGTCAGCTTTAAGTTTATTGACGAAAACCAGCACCGGTTCGAAGAAACATCGAAAGTCCGTAAAAGCTGGATTCCCGGCGTTTACTATACAAAAGATTAAAGCTGCTATTTTTAGGTGCCCTTCAGCCCTAAGTGCCAGTGCTACAGCGCCTGACCCCAGGTTAGTAGCATCATCATGCATTCCCGTACCAGTGTAGTGCCTTGAATAAAACCTGTATTAAGAAAGCTCCTCCAGATGTTCACCGCGAGGCGCAGCTCGAAGGCAATGGCCTCTCCCTTGTCAGGAGCTGGAACGAAGTGGTGGACTTCTGGAGGGCTTCTCGAAGAGTGGGCCGCCGTTTTTCCGTATAATACCTGAATCCACTCTGGAGTCACAGATTCAGGTATTATTAGTCACGCGACTAAAAACGCCAAATACAGTTCCATAACCTAGTGGGAATAATCATTGCGAGTTCTGTCAATCCCTTATTTTTCATCCAAAATACATTACCTTGCTAACCTACAGAAATTACCGGGATTAATCTGGTTTCATGAAGGGATCGACCAATTTGAAACGGAATGGCTGACAGCCATACCTACCGAAGAATATGAATACTTGGGCAATGACCAGATTATTGTTCGTCAGTTCAACGGTGAAGAGAAAGTAATCAAGGACAACTGGGTTGAGTTTCTTTGTCGTCAGGCCCGGGATCTGGAAGGCGATGAGCGCTTTTCTTTTGTTGGCGGGCTCGCAGGTCATTTAAGTTACGATCTTGGTTTGGAGGTGATCAATATTCCATCACGCTTTTCGGATTTGGAATATCCTCTGGCAGTCGTCGGGCATTACGACTGGGCACTTCATCTGGATCATAAAAATGAAATCGCCAACCTGATCATTCAAGACCGTTGCCCAACCAGCATTCAGCAACAGCTGGATACGATAAAAGATAAACTCTTCAATTCAGATAACATTTCCGTTAAACCCCAATATAGCCTATCGCCCTGGCACTGTGGGATGAGTAAAGCCGGTTACAAGACTGCTTTTCAGAAGATTAAAGACTATCTGCTCGCTGGTGACTGCTATCAGGTCAATCTCACGCGACAGTGGACACTCCTGGATCCTGAACTGGATGATCTGTCTCTGTATTTGAGATTAACCAAAAACATGCCGGCGCCCTTTTCAATGTTTCATCGTAGCCTTTCACATACGCTACTCAGCGTTTCACCAGAGCGTTTTATCAGTATTGATAATGCATTGGTGACGACGCAGCCGATTAAAGGAACACGCAAACGTGGCGCAACAGAAGACGAAGATTCAAAACTCAAAGATGAGCTTGCCAACAGCAACAAAGATCGTGCAGAGAATCTGATGATCGTGGATCTACTGCGTAACGATCTGGCAAAAAATGCCCAGCCGGGTTCGGTAAAAGTCAACAAGCTGTTCGAAATTCAATCATTCAACAATGTTCACCATCTGGTCAGCACAATCAGTGCGGAGATGAAATCTGGTATTCACCCAATAAAGCTATTGCATGACGCATTCCCTGGCGGTTCCATTACTGGTGCGCCGAAAAAACGTGCAATGGAAATTATTGATGAACTGGAAAGTCAGCGACGCGGAAATTATTGTGGTTGCAGTTTTTATCTGTCAGCGAATAATCGACTCGACAGTAATATTCTGATCCGCTCCATAACATTTCATAACCATACTCTAACCTGTTCCGGTGGTGGTGGGATTGTTATTGATAGTGAACAGGAAAGTGAATACGCAGAAAGTGCGGTGAAGGTTGAGAAAATTCTGAAGGCTATTTCACCGGACCAAAACTGAAAAAACCAGACCCTACTGATCTGGTTCTTTGTTTTCTATTGGACCTGAATCCGTGACTCCATAGCGGCGCAGTGCGCAAGCCATTGATTCCTATTTGCTTCCCAAAAATTGGGGTGAACCTATATGGGTGCACCTGCAATTTTTGAAAAACAAATAGAAATCAAGCTCTTACACCCTGCATCCACTGAAGGAGTCACGGATTCAGGTTGGATACAGCCCTTACATTCGTATAACAAGCAAAGACAATCAAACTCGTTTCAATACTCCGGCCAGGGCTGAGTAAGCTTATAAACCTGAATCCGTGACTTCATAGCGGCGCAGTGCGTAAGCCATTGATTCCTCTTTGCTTCCCAAAAATTTCAATGAACCTATGGGTGCACCTGCAATTTCATTAAGAAACGCCTGCTTAAGATCCTCATAGCCGTTAACGGCTGGAAATTGAGGAAATTCGGCAATCACATTGGCCGGCGCACTGAATAAAATACCAGCATCCGCCTCACCAAGCATCGTGGTGTCGTTATAAGAATCCCCGGCCGCAATACAGCGATAATTCAGACTGTGAAAAGCTTTTATTGAAGTACGCTTAGGATCTTTCTGACGCAGGATATAGTCGGTAATTTCGCCATTATCCGCCACTTCAAGTTTATGACACAGCAGAGTTGGGTATCCCAATTGGCGCATCAATGGGGCTGCAAATTCATAGAAGGTATCCGACAGTATGACAACCTGGAAACGCTCACGCAGCCATTCAATAAATTCCCTGGCTCCTGGTAACGGTGACAGCGTAGCGATCACCTCCTGAATCTGAGGTAAACCCAGGCCGTGCTCTTTCAAAATACTCAGCCTTTGCTTCATCAATACATCGTAGTCAGGAATATCACGAGTCGTTGCTTTCAGCTCATCAATGCCGGTTTTTTCGGCAAAGGCAATCCAGATTTCGGGGATCAATACCCCTTCCAAGTCAAGGCAGGCCAGTTCCACTGTTCACTCCAGCTATAAATTAATGGAGCTACTTTATTGTGCAGAGTGAAAATGAACAAGAGTAATTCTCTGATTTGCGGGGTTCCTGCTGACTTATCTCAGCTTTTGATTTACCTGAATCCGTGACTCTATAGCGGCGTAGCGCGCAAGCCATTGATTCCTCTTTACTTCCCAAAAATTGGCGGTGAACCTATGGGTGCACCTGCAATTTTTGAAAAACAAATTGAAATCAAGCTCTTACACTCTGGAGTCACGGATTCAGGTAGCAATTTACACAGGCTAAAACTGTTCAAAAATTGTTCCACACTTTCCACGTGGAACACATGGCGTTCCACGTTATACAAAATAGTTATGTAATAAAGATATTTTATTCAGTTATTTTTACTCGCTAAACCATCATGCTATGTTGCGGTAAAGTTAAGAAGCCAAAAGACTTATGGAAAATTTTACAGAATACTCTCTGGAGCTCAGCGGGTTAACTCCTCGGGCCATCGTCAAAAAAGCATTGGCAAATCATGAAAAAATTGCCGTTTCATTTAGCGGTGCCGAAGATGTTGTTCTAGTCGACTTACTATGTAAGTTGTCGGATAAGCCACATATTTTCACTTTGGACACTGGCCGATTGCACAGTGAAACTTACCGGTTCATTGAAGAGGTCCGTAAACATTACGGCATTTCCATTGAAGTTTATTCACCAGCACAGGAGCAATTGCAGCCATTCGTTACGGAAAAAGGATTGTTCAGCTTTTATGAAGACGGCCATGGCGAGTGCTGCGGCATCCGAAAGATTGAGCCGCTGAAACGTGCATTATCTGGGCTGGATGCCTGGATTACAGGGCAACGTAAAGACCAGAGTCCAAATACCCGCGCGGAAATTCCCGTGGTACAACATGATCCGGTTTTTGCCGGACGTGGTGACTCACTGATAAAATACAATCCATTGGCAAACTGGACATCCTCACAGGTCTGGGATTATATCCGCATGATGGAAATCCCCTACAACTCCCTGCACGAGAAGGGGTTTAAAAGCATTGGCTGCGAGCCCTGTACAAAGCCAACCTTACCAAATCAGCACGAAAGAGAAGGTCGCTGGTGGTGGGAAGAAGCAACGAAAAAAGAGTGCGGCCTGCATGCGGGCAATACCCAGCAAGACGATTTGGAATAATCACCTGAATCCGTGACTCCAAAGTGGATGCAGGGTGTAAGAGCTTGATTTCTATTTGTTTTTCAAAAATTGCAGGTGCACCCATAGGTTCACCCCAATGTATTCCGGCACCTGAACGACAACCCCGCCTTCCAGCGTGGCCGGTTTGGTTCGTGCAGAGGCAGAAGCCCCCTTAATACCTGGCGCCGTTTCCACAATCTGCTTTATAACCGATTGTGGAAGCTGAATGGCAACCAAAACATCATTCACAATCAACCCGGTTAAACCTTCCATACCGTCATGCAACCAGCTAAGTTGATCACCCAGATCGTCCACTGACAGCATATGCTGGCTGTAGTCTTCAGCATCCATAAAGGTATGCATTTCACCATCTGCATACAGATAACTTAATGAGCGAGAGTGAAAATCAGCCAGGTTGATCATGTCATCACCCTTGAAAGTTGCTTCCTTCTTACGGCCGGTTTTCAATTCATTCAGGATCATTTTGTAAAGCGTGGCGGCCCCGCGTGCGGTTGGGCTGCTCACCTGTATGGATTTGACGATAAGTTGCTGGCCATCAATCTCAACAACCTGGCCTTGCTTAATATCGGGAGCCTTTGGCATACGTTCTCCTGTTTAGATCTGCCAAATAAAAACACTTGCAGGAACTACCTCTGCCAGCAGGCAGTCCCAAACAACTTGTTGATTCGGATTCGTTATTAGAACACCCAGCGTTGAAGCAGCATATGTACTACGATGGAGGCGATATAGCCGAGTAAGATTACCGGAGCCCAACGCAAATGGCTGAAGAAGGTATATTGGCCGCGCGCTTGTCCCATCAGCGCAACACCGGCAGCGGACCCAATGGACAACATAGAACCACCGACGCCAGCCGTCAGAGTCACCAGCAACCATTGAGACAGGTCCATTTCCGGTTGCATCGTCAGGACCGCAAACATGACGGGAATATTATCGACAATAGCCGATGCAAAACCAACCAGGATATTTGCGGTAGTTGCACCCAGGCCAAGATAGACCACTTCAGAAGCCATAGCGAGATAACCAATATAGCCCAGACCACCCACACTCATTATAACGCCATAGAAAAAGAACAAGGTATCCCATTCGGATTGAGCCACCTTGGCAAAGACATCAAACTCATAAGGATCCGATGAACTTTCCGGTGGATTTTCACTACGACGTTTCCAGTTGCGCGAACGACGACTCAGATAATAACCAAATAACTTTAGGTATCCCAAACCAAACATCATGCCGTAGACCGGAGGAATCTCGATAAAGTTATGAAAGCTGACAGCCGTAATAATGGTAAGCAGGAACAATACAACAATTGCCATGCCACCATGCTTCATCAGTCGCCCGGAAGCGTATTTCAAGGTAGTACTTTTCTCTGGAGTACCACCAGGCAAGGCAAAATGCATGAAGATTGCAGGTACTATAAAGTTAACCAATGATGGTAAAAACAGTGCGAAAAACTCACCGAATTCAACCATTTTGCTTTGCCAGACCATCAACGTGGTGATATCGCCAAACGGACTGAATGCACCACCCGCATTCGCACCAACAACAATGTTGATACAAGAGAGTGCAACAAACTTTGGCTCATTCTTGCCAACAGTCAGCACCACAGCACACATGATCAATGCCGTCGTCAGGTTGTCAGCAATGGGAGAAATAAAGAATGCCAGGAAGCCGGTTATCCAAAATAGCTGGCGATAACTGAAACCTTTTTCTACCAGCCAGTTACGCAACGCTTCGAATACACCACGTTCAATCATGGCGTTAATGTAGGTCATGGCAACCAGCAGGAAGAAAAACAGTTCGGCGTATTCAATGAAATTTTCCCGGATCGCTTCTTCAGCGACGGCCGGGATATGATGAGTCGCATAAGCCGCCGCAATCAAAATCCATATCAGCCCGGCGGCAACCATGACAGGTTTGGATTTTGGTAGGTGCAATTGCTCTTCAAAAATAACCAACAGATAGGCAATGACGAAAATTGCCAGTGCACCATAACCAACCCAGCTATGGGTCAGATTGAGCATTTCTTCTGTACCACTATTAGCCAAAACAACACCTGGCAAACACAGCATCATTGCGAATAAGACGAGCGTTCTCATTACTTTTATTAACCTCATAATACAATAATAATCGCCTGAGCTCACTGCATCCCAATGAGCTCAGGAGATTTCGGTTTTAGTGGTTTTCAACGGTCATTAATCACATAACTTCATTAGGGCCTGTTAACACTAACCTCGTCGGCCTGAGTAAAACCTGAATCCGTGTAGCTGGCGCTAAGGATAAAGTGAAAAAATGACTAATAATACCCTTTGTTCTCAGTTTCTGGCGCCTAGTTGCGCATCTGACTAAATTTCATACAATCCAAAAACGCCATCTATCCTCTGTGTTAGGCTCATCGGTCTTAAACAAACCAGCGCATCAGGTTACTCATCATAAAATCCATATCGCATGTTACAGATAATATCAGTATCATTGCGCTCCCAATTTCATGACCTATGTCATGCATCCACCAATTTCAAAGACTTTAGTGATTAACTTAAATGCCAAATATTATTTTGATTGTACTGGCAATATTTGCCTTGCTTGGCGTCCTACTAGAAGAAAAAATCCATATAGATAAAGCCAAAACCACTTTATTTATCGGAACTATTTCCTGGATCATCCTATTTATTACATCTGCCAGCGGCGAAGGACGAGATGAGGTCATTGCAGCACTGGGTGAAAATATCGCCGAGATTGCCACGCTCTGGCTGTTCCTGCTGGCAGCAATGACCTTTGTTGCCTACCTGAATGCCAAAGGCATGATCGAAAACCTTATTTACATCTTCCTGCCTAAAAAAATCAGTGAACGGGCGCTCATGTTTCTGGTTGCAGTCTTCTGTTTCACATTCTCCTCACTGGCGGACAACATAACCGCCACACTGGTATCCATGGCATTAATTCTGTCGCTGAAACTTCCAGCTAAAAAGACCATTAAATTCACAACACTGGTGGTTTTCTCGGTTAACTCTGGCGGTGTATCACTGATTACAGGTGACGTAACCACATTGATGGTTTTCCTGGCAGGCAAAGTTGCTATAACCGACCTGCTACTATTAATCGGCCCCGCTATGGTAGCAGTACTGGTTCTGACGATAGCTCTGTCACTGACCTCCTCAAGTGAGGTCATTCATGTCAGCCGATCTCACTCCAAAGAAGTACGGCGAGTTGATTTGATGATCGGCATTACATTTCTGACAACGATTATCAGCACTATTCTGCTGAATATTTTCTTTCAGATACCGCCTGTACTGACGTTCCTGACCGGCCTTTCAGTTATGTTCCTGATCGCTCGTTTCTTTAATGAAGATTTTGATAACGACCCAATTATGGAATATATCCGGGTCATCGAATTTGAAACTCTGATGTTTTTCCTTGGTGTACTGATGGTCGTTGGCGTACTGCAACACATTCATGTGCTCGACAACCTGGTAAAAATCTATGATGTAATGCCGCCATTTGCGGCAAGCTATCTGATGGGTCTGTTATCAGCACTGATTGATAACGTGCCGTTAACGGCTGCACTGCTCAAAGCCGGTATTGAAATGAGCAAGCCGGAATGGATGGTACTCACCTACTCAGTCGGTGTCGGCGGTTCGTTACTGGTTATTGGTTCAGCAGCCGGTGTAGTCGCTATGAGTCGGGTAAAGGAGCTGACCTTCGGAACGTACCTGCGTTACTTCCCACTGTTATTGATCTCCTACACCATTGGTTGCAGCATTGTTTACTTTATGGGCAATCAAATATTCGGTTAAAGAAACCCTGAATCGTGCGTTGCAATGAGTTTTGTAAGTCGATTCAATGCGTCTGGATTGCCTGAGTTCGGACGCATCACGCCTTTCTGATATTGGTAACTGAATACTTCAAACCAGCAATGCATGATATCCGCTTGTTGCGTTTCTCCTAACATTGCCAATGCACCACTGGCAACTTCCGCCGTTGCCAACTGATATTCACGCGCCGCTTTGCGTACTTGATATACCGATGTTTGTTCCGGGGTCATAGAAAACACGGGAAAACGATCCAGATAGGGAGACTTGCGAAACATTTTCTTGGCCTCCCGCCAGGATCCATCCAGCATGACAAATAATGGTCGGTACCCCTCGGGAATATCCTGACCGGATGTAACCTGCCCTCGCCCCTTATCAGCATATTCATCGGGAAATACAACGATGGGATACCAGTTCGGATCATTGAGTAATTCAATCACACTCGGTTCGACACCGGTTCGCTGCCAGATATAAGCATAGGTATCCAGACACAAATCAGCGATCAACTTACCGGTATTGGATGGTTTCAGTACTTCATCGTCGTAATACAACAATAGAAAACCAGCTTGAGTGTCTAAAGGTTCGGGGCGCAACGGGCACATACAGAATTGTTGATTAATACGGCATTGAGGACAGCGAGCAACATCCGCCCCTCTGGCTTTGAAAGGTTTGGTAACTTGCGCCATACGTTGCTGAAATAATTTATGGACAGAGTGAGTTTGCATGGTGGATTTAATGGAAAATAGGTTGAATATCAAAGATGACTAACACCTGAATCCGTGACTCCAGAGTGGATGCAGGGTGTAAGAGCTTGATTTCTATTTGTTTTTCAAAAATTGTAGGTGCACCCATAGGTTCATTGAAATTTAAATATGGCGCGCCCGGAGAGATTCGAACTCCCGACCAAGTGGTTCGAAGCCACCTACTCTATCCAGCTGAGCTACGGGCGCGTAGAGGTTGTTCTGAATTGAACGGTGGGCATTGTAATAACATGCCTTCAGTACGTCTATACCCTAAGCCAAAAAATCCCGCAAATATCTGATTTTTCTACCTTTTTGTCTGAGATTTCAGAGGATGATGCTGTAGTTGATCAAACATCATTCAACTCTGAAGTTTTTGCTCTGCCAATTTCACTTTCATGCGAAAAACGCTTAGGCAAACGAGAGGGGACCACCTAATAACCATCAAACCACTACCGTAGGTTTTACACCTTTCACGGATTCAGGTCATAAGCTGAGCCCCAAGTGCTTCGCAAAATCAACTGCTCAGTGCCTGCTCAATCAGCCCTTTCAATTGCATCGGTCTCACTGGCTTTTTCAACAGGTTAAAGCCGCTGCTTTTGGTTGCCAGACGCACTTCATCGGTGTAGTCCGCCGTGATAACGATCACTGGAGTGTCTTTCAACCAGCTCTCCTGCCAGGAAGACACGACATTCAGGCCAGTCTGATCATTATTGAGGTGATAATCGATAATGATCAGATCCGGCTGATTTTCACTAATCAGTTCGTTGGCGGCTTCCTCATCCAGGGCAACATCTACGTCATACCCCCATTCACCGATCAGGCTTTCCATACCATCGATAATCAGTTGCTCGTTATCGACACAGAGAATCCGATAGGCTTTGGTTCCCTGACTTTCGATAACCGTTTCAACCATCTCTTTTGCTGGTGCTTTGCTGATTGGCACCCAAACGGAGAAACGACTGCCCTTACCTGGCGTAGATTGGATCTCGATCGGATGCCTCAACAGCTCGGACATTCTTTTCACAATAGCAAGTCCCAGCCCCAAGCCTTTTTCATCACTGACGATTTCCGGCACGCGATAAAACTCATCAAAAATCGCTTTAGCCTGATATTCATTCAATCCAGGTCCGGTATCGATCACATCAATACGGCAGCAATCACCCTGGCGGCGCACCCCCACCGACACTCTGCCGCCCGGTGTATATTTGATCGCGTTACTGATCAGATTCTGCAAAATTCGACGCAATAATCGGCCATCGGTTTTCAGCCAGAACCGAGATGAAATCACCGTCATATGAACACCCTTATCCTGCGCGATGACACTGAATTCATCTTCCAGTGACGACAGCATTTCGCACAGCCGCACCGATGATATGGACGGCCGAATAATATCGGAGTCCAGTTTGGATATCTCCAACAGCTCATTAAGCAGATTTTCGGCAGAATGCAGCGATTGCTCGATCTGATGACCCAACCGGATCAGCGATTCATCGCCATCCTGACGCCTAAGTTTGGCCTGAAGGCTGGCGGCAAACAAAGCAGCCGAATTGAGCGGTTGAACAAGGTCATGCCCGGCGGCGGCCAGAAATCGGGTTTTGTTCTTATTGGCTTTTTCCAGCTCGTGATTACTGTCCCGCAAAGCTTCAGTACGTTTATTGACCTTTTCTTCCAGGATCTCGTTACTTAGGCGTAATTGATCTTCAAATTTCTGCCGTTCAGTTATATCGGTATAGAGGGTGATATAACCACCATCCGACATAGGTCGGCCTTCAATCTCCAGAAATTTACCGTTACCACGCCGACGCTCGTATTTGAATGGCTTGCCTGAATATCGACTCAGACGAGTGGCGACTAATTCATCCACTTCGTCCGCACTGGATTCACCAATGTGGGTATTGTATTGCATCAACTCTTCAATCGGCCGCCCGACTGAGAGTAGATCTTCAGGGTATTCAAACATTGACTGATAAGTATGGTTCCAGGCAACGATATTAAGATCCTGATCCAGAATACTGATCCCCTGTGGTATGGATTGCAGCGCTGAATTGAGTAAATCGCGATTGAACTTCAAGACCTGTGATGCTTCATCGACGATGCTGCTGACCTCGCGCCAGTTCATCCCCTGGCGCTGCTCAATTTGCTCAAACAACAGGCGGGTGGCCGGCGCGCCCAGAACCGAAGCCAGCGTTCGCTCTGCCTGGTGCAATAGTTCACAGTCGGCAACATCATCTTTCAATGGTCGGCTGTTAAGCGGATTGACATAACCGGCAAACAACGAATTGAGCTTCTCCTGGGTAATAAACTTGCCGATCAACGCGTGGAGATCACCAATGCTGATCAGCCGGGTGCGGGTAGTCTGTTCATGTCGGGCATGATGTACGAAGCGTGACGCCTGCAAGCGGTCTTTCAACGATTCCCGGCCATAAGCGGAGCCGAGTAATAGACCAACAACGTTCAGAGCCATACTCCAGGCGAGTCCATGCACTATCGGGTCAAGCCCATCCAAGCCAAATAATGCATAGGGATTAAAAACATTGAGCGAAAAAAGCACCTCAGTAAAGCCGTCCGGCACCAAACCAGCGCGTGCAAGTAATGGCAGCAATAAGGTATAGAACCAGGTAAAGAAACCCAGTGATAACCCCCAGATGGCTCCGATACGATTAACGCCAGTCCAAAACAGACCAAGCCACATGGCGGGCGCGAATTGAGCGACAGCAACAAAAGAAATCAGACCAATGGAAATCAGCCCTTCATAGGAAACAACCCAGCGGTAATAAAAGAAAGCAGCAATAACGATAAACAGAATGCCAACACGGCGCAGCCGTAGCATATCCTGCCCAACCCGGTTCGAGTCTGCTTTCCACCAGCCCAGCCGAATAGACATCGGCAGCAAAATCTCGTTGGACAGCATGGTACTGAGTGCCACCGTAGCAATAATCACCATTGAGGTTGCCGCTGAAAGACCGCCGACAAAGGCCAGAATGGCCAGATCCATACGTCCTTGGGACAACGGATATTTCAGAATCAGATATTCCATATCACCCGGCTCACTGGAAAAGTGCAGCAGGCCAGCCACAGCGAGCGGTGCAATCAGCAGATTAATGATGATCAGATAGGTTGGAAACACCCAGCGGGCTTTTTTCAGGTCGTCCTCGCTCTGATACTCAACCACCGCAACATGAAATTGCCGTGGCAGGGCCACAATGCCGATGAACCCGAGCAGAATCTGGGTTGCGTAAATGTAGCTGTCATCAAACCCGGTCAGCATGTGCTGAACATCAGGCGCATTTACCGCATCGCGTAACAGCCCGACCGCGCCACCGGCCTGGGTTATGGCCCAGTAGCCAATGATAATAAACACCGCGAGTTTCATGACCGCTTCAAAAGCAATCGCCAACATCATGCCCGGGTGGTGTTCGGCGGTATCCAAATGACGGGTACCAAACAGAATGGCAAACATAGCCATTGCTAAGGCAACGTAAATTGCAGAATCATGAAACCAGAATTCTGCCCGCTCAGAGACTCCTGAAACAATATCAAAACTGACCGATACAGCTTTAAGCTGTAAGGCGACATATGGAATGACGCCAACCAGACAGATCAGCGCAACAATGACCGATACTGCCCGACTGTAGCCGTAACGACTGGAGATAAAGTCAGAAATGGTGGTGACATTTTCCTGCTTGGCAACACGAATCAGTTTGCGCCAGAAAGAAAGCCCAAAGAAAAACAACAGCATGGTGCCAATGTGAATCGGCGAAAACAGCCAGCCATTGACTGCAAACTGCTGGGTTGCACCGTAATAGGTCCAACTGGTGCAAAAAATGGTCAGTGACAGGCTGTATACCCACGGATGCCATTTTTTAGAAATGGGTTGACGGTCGCCCCACAACGCAATGCCAAACAGCAGAGCAATATAAAGCAGGGAAATAACGATGAAGAATGAAATGTTCAGCATGAATTGGATTGAATCAGGTAGTTTCGGTATTGGTCTCGTACGTCGACCTTGCGTAATTTGCCAGTCCCGGTATGCGGCAGACGCTCAACAACAATAATGGCGTCGGGCAGCCACCACTTGGCAACACGACGTTGCAGCTCTGCGCGTAATGCGTTTTCATCATAAAACACTCCGGTACGTAGCGTCACCAACATGATGGGCCGTTCATCCCATTTCTCATGCCGGGCAGCGACGACGCAGGCTTCGTTTATTGCATCATAATGCAGTGCGGCGTTTTCCAGTTCGACAGAACTTATCCATTCGCCGCCAGATTTGATGACATCCTTGGAACGATCCACCACGCGCAGATAACCTTCCGGGTTAATCACCGCAATATCGCCCGTATCAAACCAGCCATTAATAAATTTATCGCCACCCTCGCCTTTAAAATAACCGGCCAGTACCCAGGGACCACGAACTCGCAAATTGCCGCGGCTTTGACCGTCATGAGCAACCGGTTGACCTTTTCCATTGAATATTTCAATCTCGGTACCGAACAATGGCCGCCCGGCGGATGCTTGCAGTTCATAGCGCTGATCATCGGTAAGCTGCGCCATCTTTGGTGTTCGACTAGCGGCGGTGACCAGGGGAGAGGTTTCAGTCATGCCCCAGATGCCCATCCAGTATACACCGTATAATTCTGCATAAACTTTAACCAGGGCTTTGGCTGAAGCTGCACCACCAACACCCACCATTTGTAAAGAGTCAATGCCTTTACCGGTTTCCAGCAGATAGTTATGCAACGTCAGCCAGATTGTTGGTACGGCAAACGCTTGGGTTACCTGTTCGCGCTCAATCAATGCCTGCAAGTTTTCACCATTTAGGGGACAACCAGGCAATACAAGTTTGGCGCCATACAGTGGCGCGGAAAAGGGGACGCCCCAGGCAACAACGTGGGACATCGGCACTATCGGCATCGCTACAGAGAATTCACTGAAATCCAGATACTGACTGCCACCACTCATAACAGCATGCATGACAGTTGACCCCTGCTCATAGAGTACGCCCTTGGGATTACCAGTCGTACCGCTGGTATAACAAAGTCCACAGGGTGTTTGGGCGGGCAGACGGGGCCATGGAAATTGGTCGGGTTCCTGTTGAATCAAGGTTTCATAGCAATATAGGCTGAAGCAATCAGATTCGGGCTTTTTTGCGGCATCACAAAGCACGACAATGCGCTCTATTGAAACGATCTTCGCTGAAATCTCTTCGATCTGCGGTAAAAACTCAGCATCGACAAACAGCCAGCGATCCTCAGCATGATTAATAATGTATGCCAACTGCTCGGAAAACAATCGCGCGTTCAGGGTATGAATCACGGCTCCGATGCCAGTCACCGCATAATAAAGCTCTAAATGGCGGTAGTGATTGGCAGCGAGCGTCGCAATGCGATCACCGGGTTTAATGCCGCCATTGGCAAGCACGTGGGCAAGCTGGCTGACGCGCAGATAGGCTTCACGATAACTGTACTGATGACGAGTATTATCAGCGAGCACAGAGACAACGGTTTGCTCTGGCGTACGCACCGAGGCAGATTTGAGAATATCAATGGTGTTCAGCGGGAAATTCATCATCTGCCCTGACATGGCCATACCCTGTTTTGTAGTTATCACTGCCTCCTGAATCCGTGACTTCTTCAGTGGATGCAGGGTGTAAAAGCTTGATTTCTATTTGTTTTTCAAAAATTGCAGGTGCACCCATAGGTTCACCCCAATTTTTGGGAAGCAAAGAGGATTCAATGGCTTGCGCGCTGCGCCGCGATGGAGTCACGGATTCAGGTGTCTATTTTATCGCCAGAATCCCCCCAGACCATCAGTCGTTAGCATTAGATATGCCTAAATCCGTGACTTCAAAGTGGATGCAGGATGGAAGAGCTTGATTTCTATTTGCTTTTCAGAAATTGCAGGTGCCCCCATAGGTTCACCCCAATTTTTGGGAAGCAAAGAGGAATCAATGGCTTGCGCACTGCGCCGCTATGGAGTCACGGATTCAGGTTAAATTGAGCTGATTTTCTGCTCCAGCCACTGATCAAACATTTGTGGCGGCATGGCACCACTGCGCCGCTCGACTTCCTTGCCCTTATGGAACAGGATAATGGTTGGAATGCTGCGAATACCAAGACGCTGTGACAGGGCCGGTGTGGCGTCAGCATCGACCTTAACAAAACGAGCCCGCGGCTCCCAGCCTGAAGCCGCCTGCTCAAATACTGGCGAAAACTGCACACAGGGTCCGCACCAGCTAGCCCAGAAATCAAGCACCACGGGTAAATCGGATTTCATGACGATGGCATCGAAGTTTTTCTCAGTCACTGTCACCGGGCGATAGCTGATCAGTTGTTGTTTACAATGACCACAGATTGCCTGCTCAATTGCCCGGTCTTTGGGGACCCGGTTGACAGTAGCGCAATGCGCGCAAGTAACGTTTAGGGTTTCCATCTTGGCAGCACCTTATTTTAGAATTTACTTATATATGGATATTTATTAATGGATTTCAAGCGGGTGGCAGTCAGAGGTAAGACGTGACTGGCAACCATTAGCTCTCACGCTCCAGACATACGGCCGTGCCTTCGCCACCACCGATGCACAGCGCAGCCATACCTTTGGTTTTATCCAGACGAATCATATTGTGTAGTAAGGTCACAATAATCCGCGCTCCAGAGCAACCCAGCGGGTGACCAAGCGCACAGGCACCACCACTGACATTGGTGATCTCCTGGCTCAGACCGATACCTTCCATACCCAGCATAGTGACCATGGCAAAGGCTTCGTTGATTTCAGCCAGTTCGATATCCTCTGCCTGCCATCCAGCTTTATCCAGTGCTTTTTGCATGGCACCAATTGGTGCACAAGTAAACTCACTCGGTGTTTGGGCATGACTGGCATAGCTCTTGAGCGTTGCCAGTATTTCCAGGCCCAGCTCTTCGGCCCTGGCACGACTCATCACCACCAGCGCGGCGGCACCATCACTAATCGAACTGGCATTAGCTGCCGTAATGGTCCCCTCTTTGGCAAACGCCGGGCGCAACGATGGAATTTTCTCGGGTTTAGCCAGACCGGGTTGCTCATCAATCTCAACCACCGTATCGCCACGACGACTGCTGAGCGTTACTGGTGCGACTTCAGCATCAAAATGACCGGACTCAATCGCCTGCCGGGCTCGGCGCAAACTTTCCAGAGCAAACTCATCCATTTGCTCACGGTTAATCTGCTTATCATCTGCCGTGCGCTGGGCATGAACGCCCATCGCATTACCATCGTAGGCATCTTCCAGACCATCCAGAAACATATGGTCATATAGCGCCTGATGGCCCATACGCAACCCGGCGCGCGCTTTATCACTGAGATAGGGTGCATTGGACATGGACTCCATGCCACCGGCGATGGCGGCGCTGATAGAACCGGCTTTAATTTGATCTGCCGCCAGCATCACTGTTTTCATCCCCGAACCACAGACTTTGTTCACGGTTGTACACGGAACCGATTCAGGTAGCCCTGCAGCCAACGCCGCCTGGCGAGCCGGTGCCTGCTTGAGCCCTGCTGGCAGCACGCAGCCCATATAGACTTCATCAATATCAGTAACTGCAATACCGCTGGCTTCCAGACTGGCCTTTATGGCATTGGCACCCAATTCTGGTGCGGTAGCACCACTTAAGGCACCTTGAAATGCGCCTATTGGTGTGCGCTTGGCGGCGACGATAACAACTTCATTCATGTTTTTTTACTCGTGTTTTATTCTGTTGCTTATATCCTGAATCCATAGCGGCGCAATGCGCCGCTATGGATTCAGGATTCGATCAAGCTCATCAATGGCAACCGATTCGACATGAGTATGACGCCAAGTCGGTTCACCGGATTTGTCAATCAATTTACTGCGCACGCCTTCGAGAAAGTCAGGTTCCAGGCAGAAGCGTGAGCCAACGGCAGCTTCGCCCTGAAGCACGACATCACGACTAAGCGCACGACAACGTTGGAAATAGTGCCAGGTAAAGGCGGTTGACCAGGGTGAACCGGTCGCCATAGAGGACACGGCACGAAGGAAAACAGGCGCTGATTCTCGTTCAATGATCGAGACCCAATCGGAGAGGGTCGCATCGTCCGGCAGTAGAGCCAAAACGTTGTTCCAGTCTGTAATCAGTTCGCTGGCATCGGGACTGGCATCAATCGCCAGCTCGGTGACATCAATGCCATCAATAAGCTGCTGCTTCAAAGTTTCGGCATAATCCGGAGGTATGATACCGTCCAGATAATCCAGAGCCAGAGCCTCGTCCGCACTGATAGCGAGACCGGTCAGCGCCAGAAAGGTCCCGGCTTTCCAATCATTTTTTTGCAGATAAGCGGCCGCACCGACATCGGCGAAAAAACCGATCTGGGTTTCAGGCATGCACAATTGCGCATTGGCGCTGGCAAGACGCAGATTGGCACCGGCAAATAAACCCCAGCCGCCACCGTATATCAGCCCCTGACCATAAACAACGATGGGCTTTGGACTGGTTTCGATCAGCAGATCGAGCTGGTATTCTTCATTGAAATAAATTTCACCGATACGGCGGCGTTCATCTTCGGATTCAACCGGGATGAGGTTTTCCACCAGCGCTTTGACATCACCACCAGCGCAGAAAGAGCGTTCATTGGTAGTACCAAGCCAGATGGACTTGATGGCAGGATCAGCAAAGGCATCCTGCAATTTGGTACGCATATCCCGGATCATGTCCAGACTCAACGCATTCAATGCTTTGGGACGATTCAGGCGGATTTCTGCCAGTGCACCCTGCTTATGCAATAGTACAGCTTCTTCAGTCATGGAATCACCTGTGTTTATGACTTTCTGATGTTGTGACCAGAGTGCCTGAAGCAAGTACGACTCTCAAGAAAGCAGGCGTGATATTGACAATGAATATCCTGAATCCGTGACTCCTTCAGTGGATGCAGAGTGTAAGAGTTTGATGTCTATTTCCTGAATCCGTGACTTAAATGAGTCAAAACACCCTTTCACTCGCTAATTCATAGCATATTTTGATAAAATAACGGTTCAAAAAAACTCACCCAGCC
>JARRJP010000051.1:0-36329 GCA_037389025.1 Reinekea sp.
AATTCCGGGCTGTTGATGACGGTGATTTCGAAGCTGAAGGGTTTGCTGATGGCTTCAGTGCCGGTGAATTTTAGGGCGGGGTATTGGCGGTTGTCGAAAACAAGGCGAACGGCTGAAGGTTGAGACATGATTTATCCTGAATGTGTCCATACGAAGCCGCTATAATAACGGATGGGTTGGCGGAATCGATGTGATCTGATTCTCATTATGAGTAGTGTCTAATGCAAATGTCAGCCTGGCTTCCTGGGTGGTGAACGTAAATGTGTGACTCCAGAGCGGCGCTGTGCGCAAAAAAGAAAGTTGTCCACAAAATACTGACGTTTCTATGCCGTGTGTAAAAGAACCGCTATGTTACTATCTGATGTTATTGCCACGGCAAACTGAGCACAGTTACTTTCATCTGTACCTGAATCCGTGACTGCAGAGTGGATTCAGGCTGTAATCAACAGCGACCAAATACATGTTTTGCGGAGACAACATGGAAATTACCAAGACCCTCGGTGAGTTTATTATCGAGAAACAGTCTGACTATCCGGACGCAACCGGCGAGCTTTCATCGATATTTGCATCGATTCGATTGGCGTCAAAAGTGGTTCATCGAGATATCAACAAAGCTGGGCTGGCTGATATCACCGGTGCAATTGGTAGCGAAAATGTGCAGGGAGAGCAGCAGCAAAAGCTTGATGTATTTGCTAATGAAAAATTCAAAGCTGCCCTTGCTGCGCGGGGTGTTGTATGCGGTCTGGCTTCTGAAGAGGAGGACAGTTTCGTTTGTTTCAATGGGGGAATGGGCCGAAACGGAAAATATGTGGTGTTGATGGATCCACTGGATGGTTCCTCCAATATTGATGTGAATGTTTCTGTGGGGACTATATTTTCGGTATATCACCGCCTGTCCAAGGTGGGTGAGCCAGTCACTCAGGACGATTTTCTGCAACCGGGTAATCAGCAGGTTGCGGCGGGCTATGTTATTTATGGTTCATCGACCATGCTGGTCTATACCACGGGTAATGGTGTGAATGGGTTTACCTATGACCCGAGCCTGGGGGTTTTCTGTCTCTCCCATCCAGATATGACGTTCCCGCAGGATGGCAATATTTACTCAGTTAACGAAGGTAATTATGTGCATTTCCTCGATGGTGTAAAACAATACATCAAGTACTGTCAGGTTGAAGACAAGAAGACCAACCGACCCTATACCAGTCGTTATATCGGCTCACTGGTTGCTGACTTCCATCGTAACTTGATCAAGGGGGGGATATTTTTGTATCCGGCATCGACTCAGTACCCTGAAGGAAAACTCCGGCTGTTATATGAGTGTAATCCGATGGCATTTCTTGCTGAGCAGGCGGGTGGCTGTGCTATTGCTGGCGTCGCCGAACGCATTCTCGATATCAGGCCCAATCAATTGCATCAGCGTGTACCATTTTTTGTCGGTTCGAAAAAAATGGTTGCGAAACTTGAGCGATTCCTGCGCGAATTTTCCTGATTGAATGGTCATTGCACGGGCTTTGAAACCTGAATCCGTGCATCCACTGAAGAAGTCACGGATTCAGAATTGTTCCAAAACCTGTATTTTTTAACTGAGTAGGCCTGTGCGTAAATCCGTTTTTTTGGCTGTGTTGTTAGCAGCAACAGCCAATCTTTTCTGGGCGGCAAATGCCATCGTTGGTAAGGTCGTTGTTGCCAGTGTACCGGCTTTTACTTTGTCTCAGTTTCGTTGGTTTGTTGCTTTGGCAATACTCCTGCCTTATGGCTTGCCAAAAATTAAAGCGCAGTGGCCTTGGTATCGACTAAATTGGAAGCGCTTGTTGCTGCTGTCCATTCTTAGTGTGACTTTCTATAACACACTGCAATACTGGGCGCTGGAATACACGGCGGCGATTAATGTTGGTTCAATGCTGGCGTTAATGCCGTTGGCAATTTCAATTGCATCCTGGCTTTACGGTGGGCGTAAATTATCGATATATGAATGGTTGACGACTTTAGTTGCTGTCGCTGGTGCGTTATTGGTCATTACTAAGGGTGAGTTTTCCCTGATGCTACAGGCGCAGGGGCAATGGCAAGGTTTAGTATTGATGATTCTGGCGATAACCAGTTGGGCGTTGTATTCGGTTTACCTGAAACAAACCCCGCATGAACAGATTAATGCCATCGGTTTGTTAACGTTCTTCGTACTGGTCGGTTCTGTTTTTATTATGCCGTTCTGGTTTTATGACATGGCAACCGAGTCTGTTTTTCTTCCTCCGGTGCGGTATTGGTGGGCTGTTTTTTTAACGCAA
This sequence comes from Reinekea sp., assembly GCA_037389025.1. Taxonomy (GTDB): domain Bacteria; phylum Pseudomonadota; class Gammaproteobacteria; order Pseudomonadales; family Natronospirillaceae; genus Reinekea. Next base: position 2,283 of record JARRJP010000051.1, read on the forward strand.
TACTGTCGATGATTTTTCTTGATGCCTCAATCGCAGCAGTTCAGTGGCTCGGTATTGCCGTGGTTGCAATAGGTGTTGCTTTGACGTTATTGCTTTCAAAACTTAATCCTGAATCCGCACTACCCTAGAAGAGGTAGCAAATCTTCAATGGTTAAAGGTTTGAAAAAGTAATAACCCTGAAGTTCATCGCAGTTCAACTCACGTAGAAATTGAACCTGTGATGCGCTTTCAACACCTTCAGCTACAACCCGAAGGCCCAGGGTGTGGCCCATATTCACGATGGCGCGAACCAGTTCATCAGATTTATCTGACGAACCGATAGCCCGAATAAAACTCATATCCACCTTTAAAACATGCAATGGCAGGCTCTGGAGAATACTCAGGTTCGAATAGCCAGTACCGAAGTCATCCAATGCAAATTGGAAGCCCAGTTTACTGAGTTGATGCATATTGGCGATGATGGCATCTGACTGCTCTGAAATAGAATGTTCGGTAATTTCCAGTTCGAATTGTGCCGGGTTTACCTTGTAGCGCGCTAAAAGGGATTTTACATTGTTCAGCAGACTTGGATCCTCCAGTTGGCGAGGAGACAGGTTGAGGCTGATCGTTAAACCATGCGGTAGCTCATCTGGGAAAATTTCAATTGTTGCAAAGGTATGCTCCATAACCCAGAAGCCGATATCAGAAATCAGCACTGTCTGCTCTGCGATCGGAATAAATTCCTCGGGAGAGACCACTCCAAGCTTTGGATCATTCCAACGCAATAGTGTTTCCATACTGGCCGTGTGTTTGGGGTTGGACGCCATGACTCTAGGCTGAAAAACCAGATGTAAATAGTTATTCCGAATCGCAGCAGGAAGGCTCGCCAATATTTTTTGACGACGATTTGCCTGTTCACTAAGCTCCGCAGAATAAAAACGATAATGGCCACGTGCTTCTTTTTTTGCATTGCTTAATGCCGACTCTGTCCTGCGCAACAGAGTATCATAATCCTTACCATCGACTGGAAACATGGCAGCGCCAATGGTGAACTGAGGGTAGATTTCCTCCGAAAAAAGATATCGTTTAGCGAAATCGCAAAAGTATCTCCAGCCAGGCGGGCAACAGAATCGGACTTGCGCGAAGTAGACCGCAGTCTATGGATAGCCTGCTTCAGCAATTCGTCCCCGGAAAGCTGGCCATACTTTTCATTGATCGCTCTGAAGTTATCGATATTGATCAAAACCAGAGCCAGAGTTGTGTGCCTTCGGTCACACAAGGCAATGTTTTGAACAATTAGCTGCTTAAAGTAATGTCGATTGGCGGCACCGGTGAGCGAGTCAAACGATTCCAGTAGTGCGACTTGCTCATCGCGTTTTCGCAGTAAATTGATGTCACGCAGTATTCCGGTACTCTGATTGCGAGTATTTCTGACAATGCGATGTTCAAACCAATGGTAATCTTCATCAATGCGAATACGGTGCTCAATAGCCAACTGATGATTGGCACTGGCGAAGAAATTTTCGACTTGCACGCCGATGGACTCGCGTTCATCTGGATGTAACCGTTCCAGGAGCTGTTCCAATGGAATTTTATCCGTTGTAATGTGCAGCAGCTCTTGCAATGGCTCAGTAAGTTTGAGTAAGCCTTGTTGATTTCTGCTCCAGGAACCCATCAGACCCAGTCTCTGTGCAGCGATTAAATCCGCTTCACTGTCTTTAAGCGCTTTGCGATGTGACTCGCGGATCTGCGTATTTTGATATAGCCAGCTAATCATCAACGAAATAATTAACCAGAATGCGAAAGCTGAAAATCGCGTGATAAACCGGGTCTGAAAAGTCAGTCGATCAATATTCCGGGAAGAAGCGAGCATATCAACATTAATATGATTGGTCGTGAGTTTTCGAGTGATGTGTGAATCGTTGGCGTTTAATGTATCGATCAGTTTCAGGCTGTACACCGCTGTCGAAATTGTCAGGCTGAGCTCCACGTCTTTAGGGATCAGTGATTCCAATTCATTTTTCAGGTATTCAAGTGACAGAACGCCGGAAACCACTATTCCACTCTCATCGCTTATAGGGTAGACATAGATTATGCCCGACATTCCCTGTAATAGTTTGACTGGGCCGATGATGGTTTCTACCTGGGAACGGATGGAGGCCTGATACAATATCCCCTGATCTTTGATTTCTGCTTGATTGATACCGATAACCCGGCGGTTGGTTTCGTTATTTGGATAGACGTATTTGATTATCAGATCTTTAGATAGTCCGATGTTAATGAACTGGTTACGATATTTTGGCAATACTTGAGACAACCACTGATGGTATTGTTCTTCAGAGACATCTGGATTTTGCGCCACAAGAATGTCGATTGCATCCAGAGCCGATTCGTTTGAGTTGAAGAAGTTGGTTATCGCGCTTTCTACAATATCCAGTTCACTGTTAAGTGCCCGGTAGGCAACGCTGGTTGCTTGAGACTCGAAAGCCGGTTCCTGCCATTTGATAAAGACGGTAATCGGCGCTGCCGTCAGGATAAAAAATGCCAGCATTGCTTTTTTTCGTGTCATTGAGATGCGGACGCTGATGCAGGTAATGACAGTGGCGGCCAACGCCATATCCAGCCAGACCGAGTCAGTCAATGGGATTACTAGCGTCAGAAATATTGCAACCAGTAGCAAAGCAACGGGCATATCAGAAAATAACTCCCCGGAATAAAATGAATAGCGGCTTTGGACAGGCTGGTTTCATGCTTGCCCCGGATAGTGTGAAATCTGAAATATCATTTCAGTATAGACGGCTTTTGATGAAGTAAACCTGAATCCGTGCTAAGCGATTCGGGGGCAGGGAGCAGAACCGAGGCCGGTTCCCAATGTCACCATCATTGCTGGTTGTTTCATCCGAAAGGCAAAGGCGGCAGATGTGCTGTCATGGTCGAGCAACGCCAGAGTGGTGAAACCGCAGTCTGGTAGCCAGTGATCACGCAATGCCAGTGCCAGGTGCGGAGCATCATCACGCAGGCGATGATAAATCCCGCTGTGATAATCGAATGGATGGCCATTTTTCAAATAACAGGCCAGACTGATCGCAACCGGCATAGGTTGATCTACCTGCTTGCGGGTTTGTTCGAAAATGGCCATTAGTCCTCCTTTGCGAATCAGGCCACCTTCCTTGAACTGTTCGACGGAAAGATCCGGTAACAGCATCATTCGGTTACCATACTTGCTGGCGATACCGCGTTTAACACCGGTGGCACCGAAGTCCATCACCAGCAGATCCTGTTCGAAGGAAACCGTTTGTGCCAAACCGAACAACGCTGTGGTGCTTCCCCACGGCGAGGCGATGACATCAATTTGATCGATCAGAGATTCAACCCGCCGGGCCAGGTCAAGGCCAAAGCTGCCGCATGTCAGGCCTCCGGAAATCACCAGTGTTTGGGCCTGATTCCAATGCTCAGTCAGTGATTTGGTAAACCTGGATTGCACTGGCCAGCCAGTTCCCTGTCGCGCAGTGTCGATTACCGCTGCGAAGCGATAGGCATAAAGCTGCAATATCAGGCTATCGATATCATTTAATGGATCGAAGTGTTCTATAAACTGGCGCGGCTTGCCACCGCAAGGATGGTCAAGAGTATTGAGCAGATCCACCAATGCCCGGCGTGACATCAGTTGGGCGCCATTCAAGCCGGAGAGATGCCGTAACGGATCGTGCAGGGCTAATAAATCACCTGACACCGGTAATCGGTTCAGCGACCCTTCCGGCGTCATGGATAATGGATGTTCGATGAAACACTGGTTAATCATTGGTATCGGAACTGTTAGACTATCTACTGGCATTTTTGCGTATGTGCGGATTTGACAATGACTACACTCTATCATGAAATTCAAATATTGACTTCGCCTGATCGCGTCTGGAGTTTGTTAACGACTCGCGTAGGTTTGAATCGCTGGTGGCCTGGCGAGGTGTCTATACATGGCGGCGACAGTTGGCGCTTTAATCTGGCAGATACCGATCAGTCACTGGTTTTCAAGGTTGTCGAAGAAGTGCCGGATAGTGTCCTGGAATGGCTGTGTGTTCAGGGTGAAGATGATTTTCACAACACCTTGATCCATTGGCGTATTGAAAAGCAGGAAGTCGGTTTGTGCCTGGTGTTGGAGCACCGCGATCTGCGCAAATCAACCGAGCAGGTTGCCAGCCTCAATACCCAGTGGGGTATCCGTATACAGAATATTTATGAACAGTTGCATCGTGAAATCGAAACACCGGACAACGAAGACCTGAATGCCTGGACCTGAACCCGCCATCGTTTTTGAGCATAATGATTTCTGGGTCGTCAATAAACCGCCCGGCTGGACGGTTCAGGCCGACAATCAGGCACCTGGCGTACTCGATTGGTTCAAGCAAACCGGAGCCCAGGCCTTTCCCATTCACCGCCTCGATAAACTCACTTCCGGTTTACTGCTTGTGGGCAGGACGGTTAGAGGTAATCGGCAGCTCAGTCAAGCCTTTGCTGAGCGTTCTGTGCAGAAAACCTACCTTGCTATTTCCGATCAGAAACCAAAGAAAAAACAGGGCTGGATTAAAGGCGATATGGCGCAAGCCCGGCGCAGTCAATGGAAGCTGTTACACAGCATGCAAAACCCGGCGCTTACTCAGTTTTACAGCGTCTCGATTGTCCCTGGTATGCGCGGCTTCATGCTGTTGCCCAAAACCGGAAAAACTCATCAGTTGCGTGTGGCATTGAAGTCCTTGGGTGCCCCTATTCTTGGCGATACCCTCTATGGGGGAGCTGCTGCGGATCGGATGTATCTTCATGCCTATAGTCTGGCATTTAGCTACAACGACCAACCCTTTCATTTTATGGTGGAACCTGACGGCCACTGGTTCAAAATCTGGAAAGATCATCATTCATATCAACTTGCTGAAAACAATTAGGAACTCGCATTGAACGATTGGTTAGTGCTGCACCCAGAAGCAAGCCTTTTGGCGCTGTTTGCGGGCATTCTATTATCAACCATTATTTTTTCTGTCGTGCTGTACCGGCAGCGCAAGGGTTCAGAAACGCAGGCGCGTGAACTGCAGCAAATACAGAGTGAAAATCAATATTTACAAAAATCCCTGAACGAGCAGGGCGTAAAAAATACCCGTTTGCAGCAACTGCTGAATCAGCAGCAGGTACAGTTGGTTCAGGAACAACGTACCGTGTCAGCCATGCAATCGGAGTTGAAGCAGATTGAGCAGCTCAACCATCGTTTGGCCGAGCGAGAACAACAGCTTGATAGCAGCCGGAAAGCTCAGCAGACGGCAGAAACAAAACTCGTCGAGTTGGCCGCGCGACGCGAAAGTGAAAACACCCATTATCAAGAACAGATGCAGTTGCTCAACGACAACAAAGAACAGTTGAAAAAAGAATTCAGTCATCTGGCCAATGAAATTTTTGAACAGAAGCAGCAACGTTTTACCGAACAATCGACAGCGTCGGTGTCAGCATTACTGGAGCCCTTTAATAAACAGATCGAACAATTCCGCAAGCGGGTGGATGATATCCATACCAAAGATACAGAAGGTCGATCGCAACTAATGACGCAGTTATCCATGCTTAAAGACATGAACAGCCAGCTTAATAAACAGGCCGATGATCTGACCAAAGCTTTGAAAGGTGACAAAAAACTGCAAGGTAACTGGGGCGAATTACAGATAGAACGCATTCTGGAAAGTTCCGGCTTACAGAAAGGCCGGGAGTATGAACGCGAAGCCAGCTTTAAAGATGAACAGGGCAACAATAAACGACCGGATTTTATTATTCACCTGCCAGACGGCAAGCATATAATCATTGATTCCAAAGTCAGCCTGAATGCCTACCAGTACTCGGTCACAACGGATGATGACAGCGAACGTGAGCGAGCCTTGAAAGAGCATGTTCTCGCCACGCGGAATCATATCCGCAGTCTCAGCGAAAAAAATTACCCCAAACTTAGCGGCATGAATTCGCCAGATTTTGTGTTGATGTTCATGCCCATAGAAAGCGCCTTTGTTGCTGCATTTGAATCCGATCCAAACCTGTTTAATGACGCTTTTGAACGCCACATTGTCGTCGTTACTCCAACAACATTACTGGCAACACTGCGCACTGTTGCCAATCTCTGGGTATTGGAACGGCAGAATGAAAATGCCAAAGAACTGTATGCCCTGGCTGGAAAAATTTTTGATAAATTTGTCATATTTTCCGAACGTATGACCCGACTTGGTCAGCAGATAAGTACCGTCGAAAAGACCTACGCTGATGCTTATGGCAGCCTTAGCGAAGGGCGTGGATCAATGGTCAGTTACGTCAACCGGTTAAAAGAAATCGGCGCACCAACTAATAAACGTCTCCCCGAAACCATGCTGCCAAAAGATTCACCTGAACTATCGGATGACGACACTGAATCCTGATCAGGAGTCTGCTGTCAATGGCACAAATCGAAACTCACGCGCAATTTCTATTGCTGTGGCACAGCAGGACTATGAGCATTACGCTAATGTAGTGTCTCAAATAAAACCCATATTAAAATGACCCGCCGGTTTAAATTTGTGGCATAGGTATTATTCGGTAATACAGGTTTTACCTGAATCCGTGACTCCATAGCGGATTCAGGTAAAAGTTACGCCAGATCTTGGATACAGCGATATCTTGAGCATTATGGTGAAGTCTCCGGGTTATACCCCAGGTATGGGAGCGCGACTTTTTCGGTCGATAGCCGCTACAACGCCGTTAGAGAGGTGTTTGTCGGGTGGCAAGCTTACGAAAAACTCACAAATTGGCTCATCTTTTGAGACCTGGTTCTCAAAGAGTATCCAAATAGATTCAAGAAAGTGTCAAAGGCCTTTACTATCCAAAGCTCTACTTGATAAGAGATGGAATCATGCTGTACATCAAACGTACCTGTCTATTCGCTCTGTGCTTGGTACTTCTGTCCGCTTGCGACGGTGGAGCTGAGAAAAAATCCAGTTCGGAAACGGACATTATCAGCCAGCAGAAAATCGGAGCTTTAACACTGAAAGCCTGGGTTGGTGAAGCGAATACCCATGTGGAAACAATCACCAGCGTTGATGGGCTAGAGTTTTATCGGACCACGGATGCCGACTGCGATCTGGCCAACTACGCGACCTGCACCAACGGCCAGATGGATATCCTCAACGGCACCGATCTGACCGACACCGCCTTCCTGCTCGACCAGTCTGCGTACTACACCCTGAAAGTGGATAACGATCAAGTATCCCTTCCGGTCAGTGCGCGGCATTTTCAGCCCCGGGCCCATCATGAAGTTGTCGCCTTCAAGGGCAAGTTATGGGTATTCGGGGGCCTTAACAATAACGGCCGCAACATGGACATCTGGTCGTCGGTCGACGGTCAAAACTGGGTGCTGGAAAACCCCTATGGCTCTTTCGAACGGCGCCAGGACCAAAAGGTCGTCGAATACAAGGGCAAGCTGTGGATGTTTGGCGGTGCATTGGGTACGGCTTTCTCTTCAACGATTTATTCGTCCAAAGACGGCGTCAACTGGGATTACGAAGGGTTTAATAGTATCGTGGCGAGAGTCGGTCAAGAGGTCATCGTCTATCAGGACAAGCTTTGGATGATTGGTGGGCATTCCCGGTGGGTGTGGAGAGGTTCACCCGATCTTAATTTTTACAATAACGATGTCTGGACGTCGGAGGATGGCGTTACCTGGAATAGAGTCGAGGTTTCCCAACCGTTCCCTGCCCGAAGCAGATTCGGCCTCGCCGTGTTCAACGACAAAATGTGGATTGTAGGCGGTTTGACTAAAATGTCTAAAGCCGAGGGCGAGGACCCAGTCATCACCGAACTCGCCGATGTATGGTCTTCCTCTGATGGCGCGAACTGGACCCAATCCCCCGCGACAGGATTTGAGGGGCGTATGGAGCACCAGCTAACAGTTTTCGATGGCAAACTCTGGATGACCGGCGGGCGCACCTTTGAATCCAACTCCAGTGTCAATGCACCGCTCTATTTCTCGGACGATGGCGAGACCTGGACCCAGGACGGTGGCTCCAACGCGACCAAAACCTATTCCCATGAGATGGTAGCCTGGAACGACGAGCTGTGGATTATCGGCGGTTACGCTACAGTTGACCTTAATGACGAGATCGTCGAATTCCGTGATGATGTCTGGCACTCGAAAAACGGCAGCGATTGGGTGCAGGATTCCAGTACCAATGTGATCGAGCCATTGAACGAGCATCAAATGGTCGAATTCAACGAAAAACTGTGGCTCATCGGCGAGGGAAGCGATTCTGGCGACAGGGCTTCAGGCGTCTGGTATTCGGAAGACGGAATGGAATGGACCGCCGCCGAATCCGATACCGATTTCTCCGAGCTTCACGGTCATCAGGTGGTCTCCTTTAACGACAAGCTTTGGGTGATCGCTGGCGAGGATAGCGAGTACCGAAACACCGTCTGGTCGTCGTCCGACGGTATCGCCTGGACGATGGAAAACGCCGATCCCGGTTTTCCCGCTCGCAAAGACCATCAGGTCACAGTATTCAACGGCGCGCTCTGGATGACGGGCGGGCAAAAAGATCTTTCCTCCTTTGACGACATCTGGACATCCACGGATGGCGCTACTTGGTCCGAAATCGTCACCGACACACACATTGGCGGACGCTATCTCCATCAGATGTTTGCGGATGGCGACAAACTATGGGTGATGGGTGGTGCATCGGACGACGGGCTGTGGGATGACGCCTGGTTTTCCGAAGATGGTACGGACTGGACTAAAGTCGGAGGTCGCTGGTCTCAGTTCAGACGCAAGGGACATCAAATGGTGGTTTTCGACGACCAGGTTTGGTTGGTGGGTGGCTACGACGAGTTTGGCAATTACCTCCATGATGTGTGGTCGGTCAAGCCTGGCTCGGATTGGACCAGGCTTACCGATGCCGCGCCCTTCAGCGGCCGTCTAGGGCATCAACTGGTCGCTTTTGGCGATCACCTGATACTCAGCGGCGGGCGCACTGCCAATCAACGCGGTCTGACCGATGTTTGGCGAACAACCGATGGTTTGGATTGGCAAAAAGCCTACCTGCGAACGGTCAACGAGGCTGTTGTGGAAAGTAACCACCTTTGAGGATATTTTAATGATTACAGAGATAACTATTGCAGGACTCCGTCGTTCATTCCTGGTTCTTTCGTCATCGGTCTTGGCGGCTGTGCTGCTTAGTGGCTGTGGCGGTGTCGTGTCCGGCCTGGATTCTGATGATACCCAGACGGTAACCGACACGCCCGACAATTCGCCCGACAATTCGCCCGATGAGGGAGTGGATTCGGGTTCTGATGTTGATAACGACGTCGACGATTCCCCAGAGGTCGGCGGAAGAGTGTTTAATCATCCCGGTGTAATAACATCCCAGGCCGACCTGGATCGGATGCGAACCAAAGTGGCCCAGAAAGAAGAACCCTGGTATTCCGCCTGGGAGGTGATGTCCACCGACAGCCTTACTAATTTGGGACGTTGGCCGCGCCCATTGGAGACGCTGGACCGGGGTGGTGCCCAGTCAAACTATGGCCGAATCTATGGTGAAATATGGACCACCCATCAATCGGCCCTGGCCTGGTATGTCACTGGTGATGATGCCTATGCCGAACAGGCTATTCGCTACCTGAACATCTGGGCGTCGGTCATGACAGGTGTGGCGGGCAATACCAATGTTAGCCTCTTGGCTCTGTATTCCTACCAACTGGCTGAATCCGCCGAGATCATGCGCAGTTACGAGGGCTGGGCCCCAGAAGACCAACAGCGCGTTAAAGACTGGTTTGTTAATGTGTGGTACCCCATTAATGACTATTTCCTCAGCAGGGGGGGCAGATGCGTCTCCCATTATTGGGCCAATTGGGGTCTGGCCAATGTTGCTTCGGCTATGGCGATTGGTATCTTCGCGGATAATGAAAAAATTTATAACAAAGGTCTGAATATTTTATACAACGGCTTGGGCGCCGAAGCATTGGACCAATTGTTGTACCGCCGACACCCCGGCAATATGGGGCAGTATCAGGAAAGCGGGCGTGACCAGGGGCATGCGTCGTTAGGTTATGCCTTGTATGGTGCGATCGCTAAGATGGCGTTGAACCAGGGCGATGATATTTTCGCTTACAACAACTACGAGCTGTTGGCGACGACTGAGTACATCGCCAAATACAATTCAGGGGAAGAGGTGCCTTACGTCACTTATGACAATTGCGATAATGTCAATCAGACGCAGATTTCCGGCGGTGCGCGGGGCATTTATCGAAACGGTTGGAACCTGCTCGCCAACCAATACGAGAACCGGCTGGGCATCGCTGCGCCCTGGACAAGGAAAAAGGCTGACGAAATCTTCCCCGAATTTCGCGGTGGGGCAGATGAGCTGGCCTATGGCGGTTTGACGGAAACGCTGGAGCCCTATCCACTGGGCGGCGCACCGCGAGGTCTGACCCCGACCATCCGCGACGGTGAGATTTCGTTGTCCTGGTGGGGTGCGACCGGCTCGGAACGTTACACGCTGAAACGCGCCGAATCGGCGGAAGGCCCCTATAGCGATATCGTTACCCGAGGTGCCGAGGAGCTACTGACCTACACCGACCTTGATGTAGAAAACGGGAAACAATATTTCTACCATGTCACGGCTATCTCACCCGTAGGTGAAAGTGAGCCTTCAAACATGGTCGCTGTCACAGCGGGACATGATCTGCGCTACCATCTGACCTTCGATGATCTGGATGAAGGTACTACAGACGGAGTTTTTGGTAAGGCTTTGGTGCTGGATGGTATCGATGATTACTACACCATCGACAAACCAGATTTGGTTTCCGGTCTGGGTGATTTTACCCTGGCGGGCTGGGTCAAAGCGGATACAGACAGGGGCTGGCAACGGATGATCGACATCGGCGCGGATGACCAGCGATTCATGACACTGGTCCCCTTCGGTGTGGATAGACAGGCCTGTTTCATCATCGCCAAGGTTGGAACCTTCGGGACTTACTATGTGGAGAAGGCCACTCAAGTGTGTGGCGGCCATCCGGTTGTCGGAGAATGGACGCACCTGGCGATTACCCTGAAGGGGAAAACCTCCGTGTTGTACGTCAATGGCGAGGAGGTCGCGCGCGAGGAGGCCACGAGGTTCATCCCTGACCAACTGGGCATACTCGATCAAATCTGGGTAGGGCGCTCTCAGTATGGCAATGATCCGTTGCTGGCCGGTCAAGTGGACGATATACGGTTGTACAGTGGTGCGCTTACCGCAGATGAGTTGAAGGCTTTGTACGTGGCAGGAACTCTGTAATCTGGTTTTCCCGCAACCGGGACATGGGATCGGGGCAGTCCGCCCCGATCCCATTGCGACCGGATTGTCTGTCGCTGGATAGCGATACCTTCATCCCATAATCCGCCCAGGAATGGGTGATCCGCCGTAGAATGACCAACTCGTATTGGCTGTTAACTTATTCCTGAATCCGTGACGCCATAGCGGCGCACTGTACCGCTATGGCGTCACGGATTCCGGTTTAATAACTCGGCAAGCCACTAAATCCCGATATTCGCCAATGTCTCCAGTATATTCCGTGCGATGGCTGCGCTTTTTGGGTGCTCATTCTCAATCTCTTCAATCAACAACTCGACGGAATCGCGAATACCAGGATCGACCGGGTCTGGTGAGCCATCTTCATGCAAGTGAAAGGCAATTTTTTCCATCAGCATTTGCTGCTGGACGCTGGCATCACCTTCTGGAAAGTGATCGCGTAGGCGTTGGAACAGACTTTTTAGTTCTTTTTTAGGCATGGTGACCTCCTGTTGTATTGATTCTGAATCCGTGATTCCATAGCAGCCCAGTGCGCAAGCCATTGATTCCTCTTTGCTTCCCAAACCTATGCGGGCACTTGCAATTTTTGAAAAACAAATAGAAATCAAGCTCTTACACCCTGCATCCACTGAAGAAGTCACGGATTCAGGTTGATATTAATATAGCCGATTTACCGCCGTTTAGCTCGGTGGACCTGTCTGCTGCTAAGGCCCTTGATGCAGGTAATCAGGCTCAATGGTATGGATGCCGAGTCGTTGCGCATCATCTCAGTTGTTTCCTCTAAAAACCCGGCTTGCTATTCTTCGCCTTCTTTTCAGTGATCCTTCTCAACGTGCAGTATACCCCTGAACAACAGCAGATTATCGCCCACCAGAATGGCCATGCCCGAATTATTGCGGTAGCCGGTTCCGGCAAGACCCAGACGCTGACGCAGTATATTGATCAGCGCTTGCAACAGGGAGTGAAGCCAAAGCGGCTGCTGGTGCTGATGTACAACAAGGCTGCCCAACTCGACTTCGAGCGACGCCTCAGTCGGATTCGACCCGGTAAACGCAACCCCGATATCCGCACCTTTCATTCCCTGGGGTATCGGATTTGCCAGACGTTGGTGAAACAGGGTGATATGCCGCCATTTAATCGCAAAATTCTCAGTGAAGGTGAGATGGAGGTAGCGCTGTGGCGAATTCTGCGCGAAACCGCGCCGGAGTCACTGGCTGAAGATGTGTTATCGCGTAAGAAAAAATGGGTGGAACCGGCTCTGGCTTATGTCGAGCGGGTAAAAAGTTCATTGGAAAAGCCGGAGTTGGTGTTTGAGCAGATCGGATTGCCGGATCAGTGCTGTTTTTTCATTCAGGCTTTTCATCGCCTTGAAGACTGGCGTTCAGATCAGTCTCGTCTGTCCTTCAGTGACTTGATTTATGAACCGGTGATGCATTTTCGTCGCGAGGCGCACCTGCGTGAACAGTTTGGTAATCATTTGGCTGAAATTGTGGTCGATGAATTTCAGGATATTAACCCGGTACAGCATTATCTGCTGGATATCTTGGCCGGTAACACCGCGCAGGTGATGGTAGTCGGTGACCCGGATCAGACCATATACGAATTTCGTGGCTCGGAACCGACATTGCTGACTGAGCACTTTTCCAACCAGTATTCGGTTACCGATTATCAGCTCAGTCACAGTTTTCGTTTCGGTGACCGGCTAAGCCTGCTGGCGAACCAGATTATCGCTGCGAACTATGCTAACGCCGCCAAACGCACACATTGCATATCACACCACACCACGCCGGCAACTGACGTTGAACTGATCAAAGCGGACGATTCGGCTGAAGCCACATTGAAGGTTATCCGAAGCCAGAAATGCGCCTTTGCTGACATCGCTGTGATTAACAGGTTATGGGCCAACAGTGCCAGGCTGGAACTATTGCTGTTGGCCGAGCAAGTGCCTTATCGACTGGATAATCATCAAACCGTACTGGAACGCAGTGAGCTGAAACCTTTTCGGGTTTTGTTGCAAATTGCCAGCGGTAACGCCGGGCAATGGGATGGCCGGACGCGCCGCGCCGCCTGGCAGGCACTACTGACCCAGCCCTATTTGAAGATCAAAAAAGCGGTGGTCGATAAGCTGATTAAAGAGTTGGCAGAAGTCACGGTAAACTGGGGGCGGTCATTGCGTAATGCGGTGCCGGAATCGCTATCGCGTTATCAGTCTGAGGCTTTATTTGAACGCGCTCGCTGGATTGAAAAGGCTGAAAGCGGACGTGGTAATGCCGCTGCCATTCTCAATGGTTGGGTTTCGGCAACAGACTATATGGCGGCATTGAAGGAGTCGGCTTTTTCGGCTGCTCAGGTGGAAGATCAGTTGGCGACCGTCAAAGCCTTTGTCCAGTTTGTGCGCCAGCGCAACTGGCCCCTGCAAAGCGCTGCAGAACAGTTGGCAGAACTGGTTGCACGAAAAACACCGGATGATCAGGATGCGGTGTTAATCACCTCGATCCATAAATCCAAAGGTCGTCAATGGCCCATCGTGATTATTCCTGAGCTGAATGGATACTTTTATCCGTACCAGCCCGAAGGTGAGATGGTCATGCCCACCACGCTTGCCAGTGAGCGCAGGCTGCTTTACGTTGCCGCTACCCGTGCGCAGCAAAACCTTAAACTGATTGTGCCAACGAAACACAGCGAGACACCTTGCTCCCCTTTGCTGCCCAATGCCTATGTCGAGGGTTTGCAGCCTTTTACTGAGTTGTGCAACGGCAAAGCAGATGCATTACTGCCCGCCGCAATGCATACTGAAAGTGTTCTTTGGTATGCCAATGCGAAAGATTCGCCAACACCGCAGTGGCAGGGACATTCTTCACAGCAGAATACCCTTAATCTGGTCGGCAGGAATATTAAGCATCCGCTTTTAGGGGTAGGAACCATCACAGAAGAATCAGTACAGCGACTCAGTATTCTGTTTATGGAAGATACTCAGACGCGTGTATTTGAACGATCTAGCGTATTGAAGATTATTGAAATTCTGGATTAGGGTGTTAACCATGACTGACATTGTTTATCGAACCAATCAGGCCATTAGCGCTGACCAATTTATTGATTTGCTGAAAAATACATCATTGGGCGAACGGCGACCCATTGATGATTTCGAATGCATGACTGGCATGGTCGAAAATACCAATCTGATTGTCACCGCCTGGCATCATGATGTTTTGGTTGGTGTTGCCCGTTCTGTTTGTGATTTTCACTTTGCCTGTTATTTATCCGACCTTGCCGTTCATAATGATTTTCAGAAAAAAGGGATTGGCAAAGAACTGATTCGGTTGACGCAGGTGCAACTGAAACCTACTTGTAAATTGATCTTATTGGCCGCGCCAGCCGCCAGCGAATATTATGAACCGTTGGGGTTTGAGCATAATCCGCGTGCCTGGGTGCTGGGGGCCGGGCAGTTTAAGAGCTAAGACCTGAATCCGTGACTCCAAAGTGGATGTAGGGTGTAAGAGCTTGATTTCTATTTGTTTTTCAAAAATTGCAGGTGCACCCATAGGTTCACCCCAATTTTTGGGAAGCAAAGAGAAATCAATGGCTTGCGCACTGCGCCGCTATGGAGTCACGGATTCAGGTAGCCTGAATCCGTGACTTATTCCACAACTGTTTCAGGGTAAAAATTACGGTGAATAGCCCTCAGGTTTGACTGTACAAACTGAATAAATTGCCGCGTCACAGGGGATAGATTTTTTGCCACTGGATGCACCAGACACCAGGAGCGACGCAGTGGCAGTAATTTCACTTCCGGTGCATGCAACAACCCCAATGCCAGCTCTGCCTTGATGGCCTGAAGCGGCAGAATCGCCACGCCAGAACCGGCCATCACCGCATGTTTGATCACTTCAGTCGAGCCTATTTCCTGATCGGCTGTCAGCTTGAGCCGATGCTGATGACAATACTGCTCCAGCGCCAGTCGGCTGCCGGAGCCAGCCTCTCGCAACAGCAGGCGACTGTTGATAAATTGCTGGGTATCAATCGGGCCTTTTTGTGCCAGCAATGGGTGCTCTGGTGGTACGACTGGTGTCAGTTCGTTATCCAGAAACGGGATGGATACCAGCGGTCGGTCAGTGGGTACAAGTCCCATGATAGTCAGATCATCAATATTGGCGTTAAGCCGTTCAACTGCTTGTGCCCGGTTAACCACATCAATATGTACCCGGATATGAGGGTAATACTCGGTAAACTGTTTGCTCAGCCACGGCACGACATATTGCGCCGTGGTCACAACCGCCAGACGTAATTCACCGGAGATGTGCCCGGCAATGCTGTGGATATCGTTATGCATAGCGCGAAACTCATCGAAGACCCGATCAATTGCCTCCGATACCCGCTCACCAATCGGGGTGCAATAGAGAGTGCGGCCGATGTAATCAAACAGCTTGAAACCCAGAGCGGATTCGAGTTGGCGAATCTGCGAACTGACCGCTGGTTGGCTTAACCCAAGCAGATCTGCCGCTTTGCTATAGCCACGTTGTTGGTAGACCGTCTGAAATATCACCAATTGCCGCAGTGACATTCGGTTTAGCAGTTTTTGCACTGTTTGTGGCATCTGATTCTCATTTGGCTACATCTATAACTTTTAGCTTATGGATAAAATAAGATATATCAATTTTTTATTATGACTTTGCTCAGGTAACGTTTCGGCATGACTCAAGGAGGCTACCTGTGCTGAAAAAAATCATGATTGCCAACCGAGGTGAGATCGCCGTGCGGATTATCCGTGCTTGCGCTGAGATGAATATTCGCTCGGCGGCGATTTACACCGAGCCGGATCGTTATGGTCTGCACGTTAAACGTGCAGATGAAGCCTATTCGTTGGGTGAAGATCCGCTCGCGGGTTACCTCGACCCGGTCAAGATTGTTAATCTGGCTGTTGAGACCGGCTGCGATGCTATCCATCCCGGTTACGGTTTTCTGTCCGAGAATGCCTGTTTCGCGGAATTGTGTGCGGAAAAAGGCATCGTCTTTATCGGCCCGAAAGCCGATGTGATTGCCCGGATGGGTGATAAAACCGCCGCGCGTGATTCCATGCGTGCCGCTGGTGTTCCTGTGACGCCGGGGTCTGACGGTAACCTGGCCGATCTCGATGAGGCGTTGAAAGTGGCCGAGGAGATTGGTTATCCCGTCATGCTGAAGGCCACATCAGGCGGCGGTGGTCGGGGTATTCGCCGTTGTGATTCTGGCGCTGAGCTGAGGCAGCAATACCCACGGGTGATTTCCGAGGCAACCAAAGCCTTTGGTTCTGCGGATGTCTTTCTGGAAAAATGCATCGTCAATCCGCGCCATATCGAAGCTCAGATTCTGGCCGATAGTCAGGGCAATACGATTCATCTGTTTGAACGTGACTGCTCGATCCAGCGCCGCAACCAGAAACTGATTGAGATAGCACCGAGCCCGCAGATTACCCCTGAACAACGGAATTACATTGGTGGCCTGGCGATTAAGGCCGCGCAGGCCGTCGGTTATGAAAATGCCGGTACAGTTGAGTTTCTGCTGACGGGTCATGAAGTTTATTTCATGGAAATGAACACCCGGGTTCAGGTCGAACACACCATTACTGAGCAGATCACCGGTGTGGACATCGTCCAGGAGCAGATTCGCATCGCCGCCGGGCTGCCACTGCGCTACACCCAGGACGACATTCGGTTTCAGGGCTATGCGTTGCAGTTTCGAATCAACGCTGAGGACCCGAAAAACAACTTTCTGCCCAGCTTTGGCCGCATCAGCCACTATTATGCGCCGGGTGGGCCGGGGGTGCGGGTTGATACAGCAATCTTCACCGGTTATGACATTCCCCCCTATTTTGACTCGATGTGCCTGAAGCTGATTGTCTGGGCGCTGAACTGGGATGATGTGATCGCCCGCGGCCAGCGAGCACTCGATGATATGCGTCTGCATGGTATTCGCACCACTGCTAACTACTACCAGCAGATTTTGGGGCATCCGGATTTTCAGAGCGGCAGTTTTGATACCAGCTTTGTCACCGAACACCCGGAACTGCTCGACTATTCCGCCAAACGCCACCCAAGTGAAATCGCTTTAGTTCTGGCTGCAGCCGTTGCTGCCCACGCCGGCTGGTAAGCAGGAGAGATAGATGAAAAAACTGGAAATTACTGATGTAACGTTGCGCGATGCTCACCAATCGCTGATAGCCACCCGTTTGCGCACCGAAGACATGCTGCCGATCTGCGCCAAGCTCGATCAGGTCGGCTTCTGGTCACTGGAAGTCTGGGGAGGCGCGACCTTCGATGCCTGCGTTCGCTTTCTGAAAGAAGACCCATGGCAGCGCTTGCGCCAGTTGCGTGAAGCACTGCCTAATACCAGATTACAGATGCTGTTGCGCGGTCAGAACCTGCTCGGTTATCGGCACTATGCCGACGATGTGGTTGAGGCCTTTGTGCAGAAATCAGCCGATAACGGCATTGATGTCTTTCGCGTGTTTGATGCACTGAACGACTTGCGTAACCTCAAAACTGCCATGAAGGCGGTCAAAAAAGCCGGCAAGCATGCTCAGGGCACCATCTGTTACACCACCAGTCCGGTGCATACCTTAGAGCTGTTTGTACAGCAGTCCAGAGACCTGCGTGATATGGGCGCAGACTCCATCGCCATCAAAGATATGGCCGGGTTGCTGACACCGTTCGCAACATTCGATTTGGTTCAGGCGATTAAGAGTTCGGTTGATTTGCCGGTGGTAATTCACAGCCATTCCACGGCAGGTCTTGCAGCACAGTGCCAACTGAAAGCTGTTGAAGCTGGTGCTGACCGTATCGATACCGCGATTTCCTCCTTTGCTGGTGGCACCAGCCACCCGGCCACGGAATCACAGGTGGCAATGTTCAATGGAACGGAATTTGATACCGGGCTGGACCTTAGCCTATTGACCGAAATTGCTGCCTATTTCCGAGATGTTCGCAAAAAATACCACCAGTTTGAAAGTGAGTTTACCCGCGAAGATGTGTCGGTGCAGATCAATCAGGTGCCCGGCGGCATGATGTCCAATCTGGCCAACCAACTGAAAGAGCAGAATGCGCTGGATCGCATTCACGAAGTCTTTGATGAAATTCCGCGCGTGCGGGCCGATCTTGGATACCCACCGCTGGTCACGCCTACCTCGCAGATTGTAGGCACACAAGCGGTGTACAACATCCTTTCCGGTGAACGCTACAAAACCATCACCAATGAAGTGAAGCGATACATGCTTGGTGGTTACGGCAAGCCGCCCGCTGTGGTCAATGAAGCGATTCGCAAGAAGGCGATAGGTAATGAGATCGCCGATGAAGGCCGCCCCGCTGATGCGCTGACTCCAGAAATGACCAAGCTTGCCAGCGACATTGGCGCACTGGCTCAGAGTGATGAAGACGTGCTGACCTATGCCATGTTCCCGGATTTGGGGCGGGATTTTTTGCAGCAACGTGCAGCAGGCACTTTGCAGCCCGAAGTTTTGCTACCGCTGGAAGCGGCTAATGGTCAGACTAATAAAGCGATGGCGACCGAGTTTAAGCTCGATGTGCATGGCGAAAGTTACGACATTGTCGTCACCGGTGTTGGTGACTTTGGCAGCGGCAAGCGCAAGCTGTATATGTCGATGGATGGTATGCCGGAAGAAGTGGTGTTTGAATCATTGAACGAATATGTCTCCGCTGATTCCTCTATTGGGAAGCGACCACGCGCGTTAGAACCGGGCCATGTTAGCACCGCCATGCCAGGTAATATTGTTGAGGTTTTGGTGAAAGAAGGAGATCAGGTTAAAGCTGGGGAAGCCGTGCTGATCACCGAAGCCATGAAAATGGAAACTGAAATTCACACCAGCCTCAGCGGTACGGTTAAAGCGGTTCATGTTAAAAAAGGTGACCGTGTGACGCCGGGTGAAGTTCTGGTTGAGGTGGGTTAACTGCGACCGTCTTTACTGAGTAGGGTGGTGTAACGATCCGGGCGTCGATCCCGGAACAACCCCCACTCATCGCGCAGGGCATTGGACTCATCAAGATCGAACGTGTGGCAGATAACGCCGGTGGATTCCTTATCCATTTCAGCCACTTTGGCACCGGTGGCATCGGCAATAAAGGAAGAACCATAAAAAGTGATGTGTGAGTCTTCAATGTCTTCGCGCCCGACTCGATTGCTGACCACAATCGGCATGATATTGGCCGCAGCGTGACCCTGCTGAGTACGCTGCCAATGGCCGCTGGAGTCGATGCTGTCATCATAAGGCTCGGTGCCAATCGCGGTCGGGTAAAGCAGAATCTCAGCCCCCATTAATGCCATGGAGCGAGCGGTTTCCGGGAACCACTGATCCCAGCAGATGCCGACACCGATGCGACCATACCTGGTATTCCATACTTTGAAGCCGGTGTCGCCCGGTGAAAAATAGTATTTCTCACAATAGCCGGGACCGTCCGGTATGTGGGTTTTCCGGTAGATCCCCAGATTACTGCCATCGGCATCAATAATGGCGACCGAATTGAAAGACACTTGACCAGCCCGCTCAAAAAAACTGATCGGCAACACCACATTCAGTTCTTTGGCGATGTCCTGAAAATGGCGGATCGCCAGGTTATCGCCAAGGTCAGTGGCAAAGGTGCGAAAGTTATCACGCTGCTTCTGGCAAAAATAAACCCGTTCGAACAGTTCCTGCAGCAGAATGATCTGAGCACCGTCTGCGGCAGCCTGGCGCACCAGTGTTTCGGCATGGCGGATGTTTTCGGCGATATCCCAACCGCAGGGCATCTGGGTGGCAGCGACAGTGACTTGTTTCACAAAGGTCTCCTACGGATTTCTGAACGAATGGTTGGTGATGATAGTCGATATTCATGTAAATGAGCAGGTGCCCAAGGTTTCGCCAGCCGGGGTTAGTCGCTATAATCGCCCGACTTTTAATTCACCAAATCTAGAAGCGGACGACTCAATGAAAAAACTGCTCGTATTCATCGTAACCCTGGCCGTGGGGTTTGTGATTGCCGACACCAATAGTTATGAAGATCAGGTTGCTGAGCGTTTAAAGCCAGCCGGTAATGTCTGTATTCAAGGTCAGGAATGCGAAACGGCAACTGCCGCTGCTTCTTCTGAGCCGTCTGGTCCTCTCAGTGGCGAAGAAGTCTATTCATCTGCCTGCATCGCCTGCCATGGTTCTGGTGTTTTGGGTGCACCTAAATTTGGCAGCTCTGAAGACTGGGCGCCACGTATCGCCCAAGGTATCGATGTTCTGCATGATCACGCACTCAATGGCTTCAATTCCATGCCTGCGCGTGGTGGTAATGCCAGCTTGAGTGATGAAGAGGTATTTGCTGCTATTGACCACATGATTTCTTCTGCTCAGTAATTGTTTGCCTGACGGCTTCGGAATACATTCGCCGGAGCCGTTTCCCATCTCTGTTGCCTTCCGCCTGAATCCATAGCAGCGCAGTGCGCAAGCCGTTGATTCCTCTTTGCTTCCCAAAAATTGGGGGGCACCTGCAATTTTTGAAAAACAAATAGAAATCAGGCTCTTACACTCTGGAGTCACGGATTCAGGATATTCATTCAGAAAATTTGATGATACCTATCAATAAAGTTCAATTTTATTCTGGCGGATAAGCTATATCGTATAGGCCATCAAGAAGGTTAAATCAGGAGTTAATAAATGAAAGTTTTTGCTGTTCAAACCGGCATTTTTGGAGATCACTCCAATTCCAATACCTTGGTTAACAAAATTGTTTCCAAGCTGGAAAGCAAGTATGAAAAAGTTGACGTTTATAGCCGTGATCTGTCTGCCAAACCACTCCCTTATTTTGACGCTCAGGTTGCTATGGCACTGAATACGGCGGCAGAAGACCGTAATGATGCACAACAGGCATTGGCGGATCTGTCCGATACCTTGATTGAGGAAGTGAAGTCTGCTGATATCATTGTACTGGGTGTCCCGATGTATAACTTTGGTATTCCTGCCCAACTGAAAAGCTGGTTTGATTTTATCGCCCGAGCTGGTGCAACGTTCAAATACACTGAGACCGGTCCGGTTGGTTTACTGGCGGACAGGCCTGTTTATATTGCAGCGGCACGTGGTGGTATTCACCGTGATCAGACGACGGACAGTCAGACTGCCTATCTGCAAACCATGTTGGCTTTCCTGGGCTTGCAATCGGTTTCTATTGTTTATGCTGAAGGCCTGGCTATGGGCGATGATGCCAAAGCGGCCAGCCTGTCTCAGTTTGAAGCAGAAGTTGAAGAATTGGCTTAAGATTTTACTTACGGATTAAGGTATAAGGCCTGATGATGCTCAGGCCTTTTTGTTTTTGGGAGGTGGTAAAATGGGGTTGCTGGTTGATGGTCAGTGGGTTGACCAATGGTACGATACTGAATCCACCGGTGGTAAATTTGTCCGCTCTGAAGCTCAGTTCCGGCATTGGATTTCCAATGAGCCGGGCAATGAATTTGTGCCGCAAAGCAATCGCTATCACCTCTATGTTTCATTGGCCTGTCCGTGGGCACATCGCACTCTTATTTTAAGGAAGTTGAAAAATCTGGAAGCGCATATTGGTCTGTCAATTGTGCATCCGGATATGCTGGATGAAGGCTGGATGTTTACCGGTCCTGATCTCAACAGCCAGGCAAAGGTTGGAGATCAGCTCTTTAGCAGTCTTTGCTATCATGAGATATACACTCGCGCCCAAAGTGATTATTCAGGCCGGGTAACGGTTCCTGTCCTGTGGGATACCAAAACCAATACCATTGTCAGTAATGAAAGTGCTGAAATTATTCAGATGTTCAACTCAGCCTTTAATGGCTTGACCGGTAACACCATCGACTTTGCTCCGGCGCATCTGCAGTCTGAAATGGATGACCTCAACGAACGTGTTTATCACACCGTGAACAACGGCGTTTATAAGTGTGGCTTTGCCTCTTCCCAGGAAGCCTATCAGGATGCTTTTGGCGAACTGTTTGAAACCCTTGCCTGGCTTGAATCCCGCTTGGCTGAGCGGCGCTTCCTGCTTGGAGACCAAATCACACTGGCTGATTGGCGTTTGTTTACCACGCTGATTCGTTTTGATGCTGTTTATGTCGGGCATTTCAAATGCAATCTGAAACGTATTGCTGATTATCCAAACCTGTCCAACTATCTGCGTGAGTTGTATCAGATTGAGGGGATCGCTGAAACCGTTGATCTTGAACACATCAAGCGCCACTACTATTTCAGCCATCGTGGGATTAATCCACATGGGGTTATTCCTATAGGCCCTGAGCTGGATTTTAATTTGCCTCATGACAGGACAAGGCTATAGCCTGTGCAAGTTTAACCTGAATCCGTGACGCCATAGCGGCGCAGTGCGCAAGCCATTGATTCCTCTTTGCTTCCCAAAAATTGGGGTGAACCTATGGGTGCACCTGCAATTTTTGTCAGATCGCTGTTAACAGGCTCAGGCCCCGACCGGCTTCGTTTGGCGTTCGCTCTTTAACCGCTCCAACCGCCCCTTGGCTGTTTTCCAACAGAATGGCAGATATCGCTCAGCTCCTGGCATACCGAGTTGCTAAAATAGGATCATCAACAAACTCAGAGCTATGGTAGAATCCCCGCGCTGAAATTAGCCGACGGATACAGTTATGACGCAATATTCTCTTGAAAAAAGTAATATCCGAATCCTATTACTCGAAGGCGTTCACCAGAGCGCGCTAGAGACCTTAAAAAAAGCAGGTTATACCAACATTGAATACTTTAAGGGCTCGCTGCCCGAAGCGGAATTGATCGAAAAGATCAAAGATGCTCATTTCATTGGAGTTCGATCGAGGACTCAATTGACTGAAGAGGTTATTGGTGCTGCTGAAAAACTAGTCGCTATCGGCTGTTTCTGTATCGGTACTAATCAGGTCGATCTCAATGCTGCTGCGATGCGCGGTGTCCCGGTATTCAATGCCCCCTTTTCCAACACCCGTTCTGTCGCTGAACTGGTGATCGCCGAAGCGATTCTTTTACTGCGCGGTGTCCCAGAGAAAAACGCTTCCTGTCATCGTGGTGGCTGGATAAAAAGCGCATCTGACAGTTATGAAATTCGCGGCAAGAAACTCGGCATTGTTGGCTATGGCAATATCGGAACCCAATTGGGTGTATTGGCTGAAAGCCTCGGCATGGAAGTATTGTTCTACGATATTGTTACCAAGCTACCATTGGGTAATGCTCGCCAGGTTTCCTCATTGAAAGAATTACTGAGTAGTGCTGATGTCGTCTCACTGCATGTGCCGGAAACCGGATCGACCAAATGGATGATGGGCCATGACCAGTTCAGCCAGATGAAACCGGGTAGTGTGTTCATCAATGCTTCTCGCGGTACAGTTGTTGAGATCGAGGCACTGGCCGAAGCGCTTGGTAGTAAGAAGCTGCTTGGTGCGGCGATAGATGTTTTTCCAGTTGAACCACGCAGTAACGATGATGAATTTGTATCGCCTTTGCGCGAATTCGACAATGTACTGCTGACGCCGCATGTCGGTGGATCCACGCAGGAAGCACAGTACAATATCGGTATTGAGGTGGCTGAGAAACTGGCGAGTTACTCCGATATCGGTACTACTCTATCTGCTGTTAATTTTCCCGAAGTTGCTTTGCCATCGCATCCTGGTGCGCACCGTATTCTGCACATCCATGAAAACATCCCGGGTGTTCTGTCTAATATCAACCAGATTTTTTCAGACAATAACATCAATATTATCGGCCAGTATTTGCAGACTTCCGATAAAATTGGCTATGTTGTGATTGATGTCGCGCAGGATTGTTCACAAAAGGCTTTAGAGAAAGCCCTTCAGGTGAAAGGTACATTGCGCGCGCGCATTCTTTTCTGATTCAAAAAGGGCTTCAAATGAAAAGTGTTGCATGCTGGTTGGCGATTGGTCTGTTACTGAGCTTGACAGCGTGCGTCACACGATCAGTGCCAACCGAGCTGACCAACTGCACTTATCCTGACAGCCCTCGCACGCCAGCTCCAGAGTTCATTTGCAACAAGAGTATTGATGGATATCCGGTGACGGTATTAAGGGTTTCAGAAAGCCTGAATCGTTCCGTCAGAGAGCGGATTGAAGCGGTACTGCAATCGCAGATTCAACAATGGACGCAGACCTGGTCATTGGAATGGTTTACAAGTGCTAATGACCAGAGCCGCGCATTTGACTATCTTCAAACCCGATTGACAGATGAAGCCCGGGTCGTGCGCAGTCGCATGAGTCCGAAGTCACAGTTATGGCTGCTGATTGGCTTGCCGATGTCAATGGAAACACTTGAAGCTGAAACCCGAGCCGCTATCCAATACCTGAATCCGTGACTCCATAGCGGCGCAGTGCGCAAGCCATTGATTCCTCTTTGCTTCCCTCCCATGGGTGCACCTGCAATTTTTGAAAAACAAATGGAAATCAAGCTCTTACACCCTGCATTCACTGAAGAAGTCACAGATTCAGGTTATAATTATCCTGAATCCGTGACTTCTTCGCGGCGTAGTGCGCAAGCCATTGATTCCTATTTGCTTCCCGAAAATTTCAATGAAACCGATGGGGGCACCTGCAATTTTTGGAAAACAAATAGAAATCAAGCACTTACACCTTGCATCCGCTCTGGAGTCACGGATTCAGGATTATCATAATCTGGTCAGCAATATCGGTTAGCATTGACCTCTCGTTCTACAGGAGTCCTGTCATCCATGTCAGAAGCTGTTTCTGTCGGTTCCGAACATTTTATCAATCGCGAGCTGTCGCTGCTTGAATTTCATAAGCGCGTTATGCTGCAAGCCACTAACAGTGATATCCCGTTGTTGGAGCGGCTGCGTTTTCTGTGTATTTCCAGTACTAATCTTGATGAGTTTTTCGAAGTGCGGGTT
The DNA here is from genome assembly GCA_037389025.1 of Reinekea sp. Lineage (GTDB taxonomy): Bacteria > Pseudomonadota > Gammaproteobacteria > Pseudomonadales > Natronospirillaceae > Reinekea. The sequence continues at coordinate 27,475 of JARRJP010000051.1, forward strand.
GGTGGCCTGAAAGAACGCTTCGAAGCCGGATCAAACATGCCGGATGTGGATGGACTGACGCCTGAGCAACAACTTGAAAAAATTGCTGCGCGGGCGCATGAGCTGATCGATATGCAATACGATATTCTCAATGATCAATTGCTGCCATTACTGGCGGAACAGGGAATTACTATTGTCAAACGTTCACAGTGGACCAAAGAGCAGACCGCGTGGTTGAAAGAATATTTCCAGCAGGAAGTGTTACCGTTGCTCAGTCCGATTGGTCTTGATCCAGCGCACCCGTTTCCCCGTATTCTCAACAAATCTCTTAATTTCATGGTATTCCTGCAGGGTAAAGACGCATTTGGTCGTAACAGTGGCCGGGCCATTGTGCAGTGTCCGCGTTCATTGCCGGATATGGTCAGGGTAAAGGTTGAAGGCCAGGAGTCTGAAAATGCCTTTGTGTTTATGTCGTCGTTGATTCATCACTTTATGGATGAAATTTTTTTGGGCATGACCGTGAAAGGCGCCTATCAGTTTCGGGTAACTCGAAACTCCGATCTGTTTGTTGATCAGGAAGAGACGGACGATTTGCGCCGCGCCATTGAAGGTGAGTTGGTTTATCGTCAGTACGGTGATGAAGTGCGGCTTGAAGTCGCTGAAAACAGTCCACCTGAAATGATCGAATTTCTGCTCAAGCAATTTGAAATTCGTGATCTGGACATGTATCGTGTGAATGGCCCGGTGAATTTGAACCGGCTGGCAACATTGATCAATGATGTGCATCGTTCCGATCTGGTTTATTCACCTTTTGAATCCAATTATCCACGGGTTTTGTATCGTAAGGGCAATACTTTTGCCGCCATCTCCAAAGGCGATATTTTACTGCATCACCCATTTGATTCGTTCCTGCCAGTTGTCGAGCTGATTCGGCAGGCCGCGAAAGATCCGAATGTCGTGACAATAAAACAGACGCTTTATCGTACCGGTGCCAAGTCCATCATTGTTGATGCTCTGGTCGCCGCCGCGCGTGCTGGCAAGGAGGTTACAGTGGTTATCGAACTGCTGGCACGTTTTGACGAAGAAGCCAATGTCGCGCTGGCCACCCGATTGCAGGAATATGGTATTCATGTGGTTTATGGGGTCTTCGGTTATAAAACGCACGCCAAGATGCTGATGGTTGCGCGCAAAGAAAAAAATCGTCTGCGGCATTATGTGCATCTGGGGACCGGCAATTATCATCCAACCACCGCCAACATCTATACCGACTACGGACTGATGACTGCTAACAAACAGATAGGTGATGATGTTAACCGGATTTTTCTGCAACTGACCAGTCTGGGTCGCGTTTCTAAACTCGACCGAGTGTTACAGGCCCCATTCACCTTGCATAAATCGATGATGAATTACATCGATCGGGAAATTGGATACGCTAAAGTCGGCAAGCCCGCCCGCATAATTGCCAAGATGAATTCGCTGTCCGAAGATGCGTTGATGAACAAGCTTTATGAAGCGAGTCAGGCCGGGGTTGAGATTGATCTGATCGTACGTGGTGTCTGCCAGGTCAGGCCGGGTATCGTCGGCGTGTCTGACAATATTCGAGTGCGTTCCATCGTTGGACGTTTTCTTGAGCACACCCGAGTGTTTTATTTTCATAACAATGGTGATCCTGATGTGATTCTTGCCAGTGCCGACTGGATGACCCGCAATATGTTCCATCGTGTCGAAACCGGCTTTCCGTTACTGATCAAGAAAATTCGTGACAAGGTGATTGCCGACCTGGAACTTTATCTGGCGGATAATCAGCAGGCTTGGGAGATGAAGCCGGATGGCAGTTACGAGCGTGTGGTGGTACAGAAAGGGCAGGAGCCCTGTTCGGCACAGATGCGCTTACTCGGTGACGCGACTGGCTCAATGAAATAACACCTGAATCCGTGACTCCATAGCGGCGCAGTGCGCAAGCCATTGATTTCTCTTTGCTTCCCCAAAATTGGGGTGAACCTATGGGTGCACCTGCAATTTTTGAAAAAACAAATGGAAATCAAGCTCTTACACCCTGCATCCACTTTGGAGTCACGGATTCAGGTAACAGATATTTGTTTCAGGTAGGGTGGCCTTTGAACTGAGAAATGTCTTGTTTTATTAGGGTGTTTGATTGATACTTGATAACTCAAATATCAATCAAATAATTAACGAAAACCAAATCAATTGCCCGTCGAGACAGGCTCTCTCATCCTCCAGAAGTATGTGCTGGAGTGGCTGGATCCTGGATCAGAGTTGAATCAAAACAATCAAGGAAATACATGGCAAGTCATACCGCACAACTTGGTACAGCACCCATAGGGAAGCTGTTCGTCTCGCTCTCCATGCCGGTCATATTAAGCCTGCTGGTGGGCGGTCTCTACAATCTGGTCGATACACTGTTTATTGCGCGCGGTGTTGATGCACTGGCCGTCGGTGGCGTCGCCATCGTATTCCCGATTCAGATGATTATTATCGCGATAGGCGGCACCATTGGTAACGGCCTGGCGTCTGTTGTCACCCGGCACATTGGCGCTGGCGATATGGATCGCGCTCAGGCTGTGACCGGTAATGCCGTGCTGTTGTCTTTGTTAGTCGGTGTCGTGGTCATGACCATCGTACTGTTGACCATGCAACCGCTATTACGAGGGCTTGGAGTGACGGAGCAACTTTGGCCCTACGCCCAGGATTATCTGGTGGTTAGTATCTGGGGAACACCGGTTGTTCTATTGCTGAGTTGTCTTAACAACCTCGCTCGTGCCGAGGGCAAGATGCATTATCTGACTTATTCAATACTGCTGTCATCGTTGCTGAATATTGTGCTGGATCCGATCGCGATATACCTACTGCATTGGGGCGTGATGGGGGTTGCCTGGGCCACTGTTATTGCGCAGTTGGTGACAACGCTGTTTATGCTGTGGCTGTTTTTGTCGAACCGGACTCAGCTAAAAATCAGTCTGGCGACACTTCGGTTGAACTCAGTCATTACCGGGCAGATCGTGGCGCTAGGCATGCCCACCTTTTTTTCCAACATCGGTGTTTCGGTGATTATCGGCCTGGTCAATGCTTTGCTTGGTCACTCAGGGCTTGCTGAAGCCGATCATCTGATCAGCGCTTACGGGATTGTGTCGCGTATTTTCATGTTTTTGTTTTTTCCGTTACTGGGCATGATGATTTCATACCAGACAATTTGCGGTTTCAATTATGGCGCTGCACATTATGGCCGGGTGCGAGAAGCTTCGACGCTGTCCGTACGTGTGGCCACACTGTACTGCGCTGGCACCGCTCTGCTGATGCTATTGTTTCCCGACATCATTATACGACTGTTCAGTGACGACAACGCACTGTTGCGAGAGGCGGTCCCCATTACCCGTTTTGTATTTTCCGGTTTCCTTGTGACCGGTGCTCCGTTTATCTGGGCAGCCTATTTTCAGGCGATTGGTCGGGCAAAACCTGCTCTGTTTCTGTCCAGCTTTCGTATCTATCTGGTGCAGGTGCCGCTGCTATTGATGGCACCTGCAATCTTTGGTGTTGAGGCAATTTGGTACAGTTATCCGATTACCAGTTGTGTGTCGTTAGTTGTGTCGTGGCTGTTCATTCGCCATGCATATCGTGATCTGGATGCAGCGCAGGCGAAGGCCAGCCTGCAAGTGCAGGTGGCTTGATCGGCCCGCTTAGGTTGGACGGGTTTTGACGCCTTTGTTCAACTGCCTGAGTCATTCAAGCCCATCGAACTTCAGTTTGCCGCAGCCCGGTATATCCCTTCTTCGATGTTATTGGCGATAGCTACCGGGCATCAGCGCCATCAGGCAAATATCTGGTTGGCCGGTGTCCTAAGCAAAAACAAATCCCCGTTCTGGCAGCCACTGCAAAAAAATATCCAGATAGTGCTTCATCGGTTCTGCCAGTGCTGGCAATTCCTGCAATGGAAAAAAAGCGTGTGTCTGATAGGGTAGGGGTAGGCTGACATCGCCTTCCCAGTATGTGGACACAAAAAGAAAACTGTGCAGATGCACGGCGGAGTTGCCCATTTGGATTGCGTGAACATCAGTGGCGGCCGATGAAAAACCGAAGCATTCCATATCAATGAGCTTCAATGTCAGATGTTTTCCTGCCAGTCGTTCAGCTGCGGCTACAGGTGTATCGCAGGCGTCCATTGCAGCAAGTGGCAAGCTCCATTGTTCATCTGGTTGTTGCAGTAACAGAACTTCGGCCTGTTTGTTGAGGATGATCAGCGCGCAGGCTGGTACTTTAACGGGAAGGTTAGTCATTCGTGTTGTCCTGTGAGCTGCTTTTGCGCCACGCCATCGGGCTCAGGCCAGTATAAGCGGGAAAACGGTCTGAAAAGTTGAATTGATCAGAGAAGCCGAGCCGGGCGGCGGTCCGCTCAGCAATGGGCCAATTGGTCTGTTCCAACCATCGGGTTTTGGTCGGAATGACTGTCATGGTTTCCGGCTCAATTCTTTGAACGGTTTCTGTTGTCGTCAGGCGCCCCTGGCCTTTGGATGTAAACAGTTCGTTCGGATTAACCCGCTCTACTCGATAACGCGGGTGCAGGATCAAGATTCCGGCCATGTTGATGTCGAAGCAGCGTTTGCCGATGATGAGCTGGTTAGAGAGCATGTCTGGCCTCAAAATGATAGGAAATGACATGTCGATCATAGTTTTCTACAGCCCCTTTTGTCACCCCCTGACTAGGCTGCTCAGTTTGAGAAGCCGAGAAATCCGACTATGAAACGCTGTTGATGAGACAGATTCTACGCCGGGCCGATGGTGATCAACCTCAGTCTGTGGGGCTGAAGTTGACTCTCATCCATTTGCCTCATTTCATTCACCCCAGCATAATGTGCTTTTGGTAAAATACTTCCGTGCATAGGGTTTAATCGTGTCCAGTAAAATCAAGGTCGGGATCGTTTTTGGTGGTCGTTCCGCTGAGCATCAGGTTTCTCTGCAATCTGCAAACAGTATCATTAATGCTATAGATAGAACCCGTTATGAGCCGGTGTTGATCGGTATTACCAAAAACGGTGAGTGGTTATTAAATGAGTCAACGGCCTGTTTGTTAAATTCAGATAATCCGGAAACCATTGAGCTGAATAATGCGGATGGCCAATCGGTGACCCTGATTGCCGGACAGAATCGAGGTGAGGTAATGCCTACCGGATCCGGCGCCACTATGAGCCGGATCGACGTATTGTTTCCGGTGCTACATGGCCCTTATGGCGAGGATGGCTCTATACAGGGGTTGGCCAAATTAGCGAATATTCCATGTGTCGGCAGCGGTATCATCGGTTCTGCGCTTGGTATGGATAAGGACTTTGCCAAGCGTTTGCTGAAGCTGGCCGGTCTGAGCGTGGCGGACTATGTGATGGTACGCAACGGTGAGTTGAGCGATGCTCTGATCGACCAGATTGAGCAGCGCCTGGGTTACCCCGCCTTCGTTAAACCGGCCAACATGGGTTCATCCATCGGCGTTAGCAAAATCAATAACCGGGATGAGCTGATTGCTGCGGTGTTGCTGGCGGCAAAACATGATCGCAAAGTCCTGGTAGAAGAAGCCATCAGCGGTCGGGAGATTGAATGCGCGGTATTGGGTAATGATGAACCGCATGCCTCGATATGCGGTGAAATCGCTTCTCATCATGGCTTTTATGATTACACCTCTAAATACATCAATGCTGAGGGGGCCGAACTCATTATTCCGGCGAGCCTGAGTGCGCAGCAGCAGCAACGCATTCAGCAGGTGGCCTTACAGGCATTTATGGCATTGGACTGCCGTGGCCTGTCTCGTGTTGATGTCTTTTTAACCCCAGAGGATGACATTGTCGTCAATGAGATCAACACCATTCCCGGTTTCACCAAAATCAGCATGTACCCAAAATTGTGGGAACACAGTGGTATCAGCTACAGTGATCTCATTGATCAGTTGATACAATTGGCGATTGACGATTTCTCTGCCTGAGTCAAACCTCCCTCGGCAATGGTTCTGCAAGCCATTGCCGGGGTCTGTGCGCGAGCGTATTGAGCTTTTTCTCTGTATTCCAAAATAAATGTCCTATACTAAGCAATCTGGGAAGTATCCAGATATGCGAGGTGGATTCGCTGTCAGTCATGAAGCCGACAATCAGGCTGTATTGTTGACGACGAGTTGAATCTGCCAGGAACCACCACGCCAACCCTTACAATCAGACTGTTTTGGGAATTCCCCTCAGGATAACCATGCAACTAAATAAAGGCTTCCAGGATGTACTGGCTGATATAAATGATCGGTTGGGCACGGATATCGCGATAATCAGCCGAGTTGAAGGAAACGACTATATGGTCGTGCAGGTTGCTTCCACACTGGGCACGATTCAACCTAAAGATCGGTTTATTACTTGTGATACCTATTGTTATGAGGTTATCAAACATCGTGAAACCGTTGCTCATAATGAGGTCGGAAAAATACGCCCCATGGTGTTGCACCCTGTGTATACCGCAATGCAGTTGGAGGCCTATATCGGCACGCCGCTCATTGTTGCTCATCAGCTTTTTGGTACTCTGAATTTTTCCGGCTTTGAGGTGAAGACACCCGGTTTCGGCAAAGCAGAATTTGAACTGGTTGAAGCATTAGCCGCTGATATCGAGAAGTCGATTGTAATGTAACGGGTATTAATCTGTATCGAGGTGTGAATGGAAGAATACAAAAAGTGCATTCTCAATATTCTTGATGAACACAGCTTGGTTCACTATATCTTGTTGGATGAAACGCAGAATGTTCGCTACGTCAGCCAGAGCATGACCAAAATATGCCAGCGCAGATACCTGGACCTTATCCATACTCCGCTACGCCATTTACCACTTTTCTTTTCACATCGGCTTTCTGATGCAGAGCCGTTTGGTGAACGGTTGATCGCAACAGAATTTGATCCGAAGCAGTTTGATAGCAGTCAGGTTCATCACTTGGTCAATACCACTGGTACGACGTTTGATTTTTGTATCGGTATATTTCCGGTTCTGCTTGATCAGTTTAATGGTCAACTGATTATTCTGATTGACCAACACAGTACATTGGAAGTGAAATATAACGCCGAACTTTTTAATCTTCTGCTGTCCGAAAATAATAGCGCTGTTTTCCTGGTGGACAAGAATGTCAATATTGTACGCGTGAACGAAGCGTTTACGGCAATCACTGGTTATACCGAAGATGAAGTGAAAGGAAAAAATCCTTCAATGCTCGGTGGCGGTTTCAATAATGTCGATTTTTATAAAAAAATGTGGTGCCAATTGTTGACCCATAATCGATGGCAGGGTGTCCTGATCAACCGACACAAGAGTGGTGACGCTTTATCTGTACAGGCAACCCTTAGAGTCTTGCGTAACAGTCTTGACCAGATCATTGGCTATCTGGCGGTGTATGATGATCAGAAAGTGAAAAGTCGAGCCAGTCAGGAAATGTCTTTTGATGAATTGACCGCTTTGCCAGGTCTTCGTATTTTAACTGAACGGCTGAAACTGGCGATCGGTTATGCGCATCGGCACCAGAAACATGTCCTGGTTTTATCAATCAATCTGGATAACTTTCAACAAGTGAATAGTCGTTTTGGTGAACAGGTCGGCGATGAGTTTCTGAAAAAAACAGCCTGGTCAATAAATAATGCTATCCGCGCTGAAGATGCAGTTGCCCGGGTGATTGGTGATGATTTCCAGGTGATGATTGCCGGATTGTCCAGTGAGCAGGAGGCTGACGGCTTTATCACTCAGTTACGTAATGTCCTGGCGGAGCCGAAAATTATCAATGAAACCCGTATAGCACTCAGTGCCAGTATTGGTTATACGATGTTCCCATATGATTCTGCCTCTGCCAATCAACTGCTTCGGCATGCCGTGCATGCGCTGGATATCGCAAAAACCGAAGGCGGTGATTTTACGGTTCGGTACTCCTGTGAACCGAGTCAGCGCAAGGCTAGTCTGCGTCAGTTTCGAGAACAGATTCTTGACGCGCTGGAATCAGACCGGATGTTACTGTTTGTTCAACCACAATACGATGCCAGAAACAGAAAGCTGCGCGGCGTTGAAATGCAGATTCGTTGGAATACTGAAGGTGGTTTGCTTGAAGCAGTCGACTTTCTGGCTCAGCAAAAGAACCCAGAACTGTGGATACCTATCGACCGTTGGAGGATACAAACCACAATTGACCTGTTGCAGGGTAAATTGGCAGATCTGGTTGCTCAAAATTTGAAAATCAGTCTTAATGTTTCACCATACAGTCTTCAGGACAAAAATTTCCGACGCTGGCTGCTGGACAAGTTGGCTATGGTGCCGGTGGTGATTCGTTCTCTGCTGGAACTGGAAATTCAGGAAACGCATTCAGATATGCATATCGCTGATATTCAGAGTTTGATCAGGGACACAAGCCCCCACGGCTTGAGCTTTGCGTTGGATGACTTTGGCATGGGTTCCGCTTCCTTGCAGGTATTTAATCAGTTGGATGTCACTATGATCAAAATAGACAAACGTCTTATTCGAGGAATGGATGTCGATCATAAAAACCTGATGATGGTTTCAGTGATATGCAGCATGGCCAAAAAATACAACCGTGACGTTATTGCAGATGGTATTGAGTATTCGGAACAGATTGATATTTTGAACGGTATAGGCTGTAACGTCGTACAGGGTAGTGGCATTGCCAGAGCATTGTCAGTTGATGACTTCCTGCATTGGATGCGGACTATGCCGGTAACCCATTACCTGAATCCGTGACTCCATAGCGGCGAAGTGCGCAAGCCATTGATTCCTCTTTGCTTCCCAAAAATTGGGGTGAACCTATGGGTGCACCTGCAATTTTTGAAAAACAAATAGAAATCAAGCTCTTA
>JARRJP010000052.1:0-19882 GCA_037389025.1 Reinekea sp.
AGTGTTGATTTTGTCTTTGCTGGCGTGAAAGCGTGGGGTGGGGGGTTGGGTCGTTGTATCGTGCTCGGCGTTTAGTTGATTTCTGAGGTAACGCGTTGACGGGTCGTTGTCACTCATTGGTGCTTCCTTTATGATTCATTTTGATCAGGCGGAATTGAAAACGAAGTATGGTGCTTCAGTAAAGAGATTAGCTCGATCTGCGTTTCAAAATGTGAAAGTTGTCACGAATTAAGGGGTGTTGGGCACTTCGGCTCCAGTATTCGAGTTAATGGGATGGCAAGAGCACTGATCAGACGCACCTTAACGGAAGACAAACTAAACCAATGCTTTGAGCGCGCCGTTGATAAGCAATACACCCATGATCTGTTGTTTGACTCAGCGGTAAGGCTTTTGAAATCGATTAAATAATCACCTTGAAAGGGCTGGAGCAGGACCAGGTGTAAAGTGAGGTGATTAGCTGGTGAATAATGGCGACCATGCCTGTATCCGAATCAGAAACAACCCTGAACCAACCCCTATGCCAACAACAGCTTACTCCCAACTGATCAGTACCTTCCCATCCATGCACGGCAAAAGTTGTGACTGCTCACCCAGGGCCTACCCGGACCGAGTTGCAAGTAAAAACACATAATGCTGGTGCAACAAGCCTACTGGATCAATTGATTGTTGGCCGAATTACTAAACGGGCACATTTTGTGGCGTTTCTGAACAGACACTAATCAATTCTAATCAACTGTATGAGTGGAACTGGTACTGTGCCCTGCTCAGATGCCCACTATAAAACGATGTTCATAAAAAGCACTATCTCTGCCTTAAAATGTCTGTCTGTTCAACTTTTTTTGCTTTGAAATGCCTTAAGATAGTTGCCTGTTTAGCTTGTTTAGTCTGTGAAGAATAATACATATATTTTAAATATATAATATAAATCGACTGAATGCCTTCGCACTGCTCATTGGGCGAAAATGCACTATTCTTTCAAAATCAGAAGGTTAGTGGTGAGAGTTATTCAGCTCACTCTTGACTAACGACTTAAAAGCAGGGCTCTTAGGGCCGTTCAGGCGTGGGATAGGTCGCATGGAATGCTAAACCCCGTTCTGATTTATTGATGAAAGAATTATCTTTTCCTGCGGGGAACTACTTATGGATTGTTGCCACTTAACAACCAACAAATGTTGGAATTTTGTTTGGAAGGGCCTCCCGCTAAAGGGTAATGTCAAGTTGCGCAAGCGACACCGGATTGGTAGGAGTAGATTGGTTGTTTATTTCATTTTGCACTAGGCATATAAGGGTTTTCTTGGCGATGTTGTGCATCGGCTATATGCCCACAATTCATGCCGGGACGCCGTTGACCAACGAGCCTATACAGCCTATTCCCCTGACTGTTGATGTCGATTCCGCAAAAGCGACCTTAGGTCGTGAACTCTTTTTTGATACGGCTTTGTCCGCAGACGGCGATATATCCTGTGCGAGTTGTCATAATCTTAAAGAGGGTGGCGCAGATACGGGCAAACGATATTCGATTGGTCACAATGGCAGCGAAGGTGGGATTAACTCACCAACGGTGTACAACTCCAGTCTGCTCTTTCGGCAGTTCTGGGATGGTCGTGCTGAAACCCTTGAAGATCAGGCAGATCAACCGGTTACGAATCCCGTTGAAATGGCCGCGCGCTGGCCTGACGTGCTGGCAAGGCTCTATGAGAATCCGTCCTACCCAAACAAATTTCAACAGATCTATTCAGACGGTATTACCAGAGAAAATGTCAAAAATGCCATCGCTGAATTTGAGCGAACCCTGCTGGCAACAAACTCACCCTTTGATCAGTATCTCAGAGGAAACGAAAACGCCCTCACTGCAAAAGAGAAAAAAGGCTATGAGCTATTCAAAAACTACGGCTGCCACTCATGTCATCAGGGTGTTAACGTCGGCGGGAATATGTTTCAGGTGTTTGGCGCAATAAATAATTATTTTGAGGAACGAGGCAATATTACCAAGGCCGACTTGGGGCGATTTAACGTTACCGGAGATAGCGCAGACAAATTCGTCTTTAAGGTTCCCAGCCTGCGCATGGCTAAATATACCGCCCCGTATTTTCATGATGGTACCCAGAAAACTTTATTAGATGCAGTGAATGCCATGTTTAGATATCAGTTAGGACGGGAAGCCCCCGATTCGGATAAAGAAGCCATCATCGCCTTTATTGAGTCTCTGGCTGGAGAGCATTTGGAGATGAAAAAATGAAGAAATTATTAGGCGTTTTTCTTCTTCTGATGATTATTCTCATCAGCGCAATACTGATTCGTTCAGCCCTGTCATCTGCACCTGTAAATGATGACGATGATTATGCAGCTAATGCTGGCTATATTCGGGAACTGATGACGTTGGATGCAGCCTGGAGTTTAGCGACATTAAAAGCCTATAACACGCCAGATTCTAACCTTGACCAGGTTGCAGGTTTCCTGCCGCAAGTACGTGAAGCCCGTATTAATCTGGAAAGTAGTAGTTTAACCGCAGCAGAGGCACCGAGTGTCCTGAAAAATAAATTATCCCGATATTTATTACTGATTGAAGGCAAGGAAGTTGTCATTGAGCATTTTAAATCAAATTTTGCAGTCATAAGAAATTCAGTCAAGTACCTTCCCTTGGCAGCTCAGGCGCTTACCCAGGCGCTACGTTCGGCAGAGAATGTTGAAATAAATGACGAAATTGTCGACTTGTTTGAGCGTACTAATTCGTTCCTGAGAAACCCGGATGAAGGCACAAGAATGCGCTTGCTCATAGACTTGAGCAGGATTCATGAAAACGTCATGAGTTATCCACCTGATATTGCGAACCCTCTGAGTAATTTTACTTCACATGCCCGGGTTCTGGTTGAGAGAAAGATGAAGCTGGATGATAGTATTGAGCGTTTGGCAGAGCAGAATGTCCAACAGGCTGGTGAAGAGTTGCTGGCATCTTACCAGAATTATCGTGAAGACTTACAGGCAAAACAGCAGAAAGACCGACAACTGACATTCCTGATAAATCTTGGTCTTCTGGCATTGCTCATTCTGTTAGGTGTGCTCAGTGCGCTCTTCCTGCTGGTGACAGACTTTAGTTTTTCAAAGCGGTTAGCCGCTGAGGTCGCCGCGAAAACGGAACATTACGAAAAGACCATCGCTGAAGTCAGCAGTCCTTCACTGGATAAAAATTTGAGTGAAAGCCTGGATGGAATGGGGCGGATGGCCGCAGTTTTAGCCCACGAAATAAATACTCCGTTAGGTTATCTGGGAGGCAACCTCCAAGTGCTCTATAACGGAATGGGGAAAATTCAGTCTCTGATGGGAGAAGTCAAGGCCATGCTGGAAGATGTGGCAGAAGCGACAGACCTTGAAGAGGTTGGTCGACGTATAGAAGCCTTCAATGACGTAGCTCTCGGCCTTCAGGAAGACGCTATGCTGGACGAGTTACCGGAAATTGCCGAAGACATGCAAAGCGGTATCGATCAGATTCAGCACATCATTGACGATGTTAAAGACTTTACCCGTAAAGATCGATCCAGCAGCGACTGGTTTGATATCCGGCAGTGTATTGACCGAGCCGTCAAAATGTCGCGGGCAGAAATACCAGAAAGTACACGCATCGATTCTGAACTGACGGATGCCCCTAACATTTTCGGTTCCCCTGCAGAAATCAATCAGGTGCTGATCAACCTGATCAATAATGCCGCGCATGCCATTGAAGATGCTGGCCGTGAAAAAGGGGCGATCCGAATTAAAACATCCATTGAAAAGAACCAGCTTGTTGTCAGTGTAAGAGACAATGGCCAGGGCTTTAATGACGATGTCCGCCGTAGGATCTTTGATCCGTTTTTTACCACTAAAGATGTTGGTAAAGGAACAGGGGTGGGACTCGCCATCGTTCGGCGTATTGTCGCCAACCATGGTGGCAAAGTGATGGTGAAATCGATTCCGGGCAAAGGCTCCAATTTTGCATTCGTATTGCCACTGAATTCAATCAAAAATAAAGAAACTGATGCTGTTTAAACCCCGACTATAGATAATGGTGAATTCCCATGAACCAAGTAACCAATGTATTAGTTGTAGATGATGAACCGCGTATTGTCCGAACGCTGGTGCGATTGCTGAAACCTTTTTATAACGTCTTTCAGGCGAGCAGTGCCTTGGAAGCGATGGACATCATGCGCAATAATCAGGTCCACGTTATTGTGTCAGATCAGCGCATGCCAGAGATGACCGGCGTTGAATTGCTGTCCAAGGTGAAGGATATGTCGAAGAACACAATCCGCATACTTCTTACAGGTTACTCCGATTTAAAAGCAGTCATGAAATCGGTTAATGAAGGTGAAATCTTTCGCTATATCACCAAACCCTGGAACAATCAGGAGTTGCTGTCATTACTGGAGCAGGCGAGCGGCATTGCGCAAAGTCTATTTGCGTTTAAACCAATGCCTGACTTTATCTCCAGAGTACAAACTGTTGAAAAGAAAAGCACGATTCTCAGCTTAAGCGACCAGAGTAATCTGACCAGGAACCTTCAGGGACTGGTCGGTAGAAATTCGACTATCGTATCGGTTGATTCGCCAATGGATGCCATGGACTATTTAACCCATAGTGAAGTCAATGTCATTGTGCTCGACATCGGTGACTCGATTACCGAGAGGTCTTCGTTCATTAAAGTTGCGAAGGCGAAATTCCCGCATATTTTGTCGATTGTTATTGCAAATAAAGGTGACTCCAGCCAGCTCATTGAATTGATCAATGAGGGCCAGGTCTATCGGTATCTGACAAAATCTCACAGTCTCGGGCAGTTAAAGTTATACCTGATGTCATCGCTACGTTATCAGCGAAAACTGCAGGAGATTCCGATCTTAACGCAGCAATATCAAGTTGAGGAAATAAAAGACCAAACGGCCCGTAAAATTAGTCGGGCACTATTCTCCCGCTTCTTCTCTTTTTTTAGACGCAATGAAATGCGGTTTCTGAGTAAGGCGGTATAGCGTGGCTGTTCGGCCCTGTTGCGGTCAGATTCGGTATGGCTGCAACAGGATCGCCTGTCGATAACTTAACCTGAATCCGTGACTTCATAGCAGCGTAGTGCGCAAGCCATTGATTCCTCTTTGCTTCCCAAAAATTTCAATGAACCTATGGGGGGCACCTGCAATTTTTGAAAAACAAATAGAAATCAAGTTCTTACACCCTGCATCCACTGAAGAAGTCACGGATTCAGGTTAAGACGGGCACTTCTAAAAGAAAATTAAAAACTATTTAAATTCTGCACGTTTCTCGAAACTGATTTTCCAGTAATCAGAATTCCTGGCTGAATTTTGTCCGAAAAGCTCAAAAATATAGAATCCCAGACAAGTAAAAACCTTCAATCCCGTTGAATTCAGAGAATTTTGTTGCAGAGAGGCAGTTAAGTCAGGCTGAGATTCATCGAAGGCCGCCGCCGATACTCAAATTGAGCGCAGACCTGTTTAACGGATTACAATGTTCCTGCAAAGCGTCTAAACGAATGCTCAAAATGTTGAGTGCTATAAACCCAATTTTCGGAATCAGTATTCAGCCGCTGCAGAATTTGTGACGTTTGTTCATGAATAGCGCCACGTTTATTTTTACGCAGGATTCGCCCTGTCCAATCCAGTAACTGCAAATAATTTTCCAGCTTAAAGCCTGAATCCGTGACTTCAGGGTGGATGCAGGGTGTAAGAGCCTGCAGACTGCGCCGCTATGGAGTCACGGATTTAGGAGCTGTTAAACCTAACGGTCTCAACAAAGTGACGCTTTTGAGCAAAGTGGCTACATAAACGAAAAAGCCCCGAGGATTTCTCTCTCGGGGCACTAAACGTCTTGGTACTAGTGCAACGGTTAAAGTGGCTGTCTCAACAAAACGACGCCGGAGTTTCTGTGAACAGTTCTTTACATGAATCGGCAATTGAGGCTGCGTATTTCATTTGCTCGATAATGTCTTTTGCTGTCAGAGATTCCATCGACAACCCATGGCAGATGATCAGCTTGTTGTCAGTCGGTGTTATCGCCAGGCACATGCCGTATTCCAAAAATAAATCCTGATTAATCCCCAGTAAAGCACGTTGCGCCTCCGGGTTGTCTTTCAATGCATCAATGCCCAGGCTGCCGTAAAGATAAAGACGTTCCTGGCTCTGTATTGGATCATGAATGACAGAAAAGCTGACATTATTAATGCAAACGGGACTGCCATCCAATACCTGATCCGCTTGTGCAATATCCATCGTCAGGCAAAGTTCCTGAATCAATTCCACAAATTTGCTTTGTGACATGATTACCTCCATACCTGCGCAGACATGGCGCTTCGTTGCTGGTGAGTGACATAGTCGCTGGTACGAACAGGTGCTGTTTTACTGGCCGTTTGTCCAGATAAAACCTCCATGCGTTTTAGGTTGATATCGTTGGCGAGTTTGGTAATTATCGTTTCAAGCTGGGGAGCACTTGCGCGGCTTAACGGAATATAAGCCAGGGCAACCATACGTTTCATATCGGGTGCTAATGCAAAGATAGGGTCATTCTGATGGTAGCGCCCGAGGTTTTCTGCCAAGCACTGGTGAATCATGTGAGGATGCGTACCTTCCTCAATGTCCATGACTTCGGCGCGAAGGTGAATACCTTCAGGTGCGATATCCGGCTGGAAGTACAGGGAAATCGTGACATTATTGAATGTGAAGGTATCCTGGCTGATGGCTTGTTTCGGTAAATCTGCTTCAGCAATTGCACCATATTTCTGTAATATTTTTTTATATTGCTGCGCTTCAACAAAAGCGCTCGGTAGTGAAGATTTCATATTAAGCGTTTTTCCTTTGAAGATTTTGAGCGGCCAGTTGGGACATGGATGTAATCTGATCCAACTGATTTTCGGTTAACTTGACGTTCGGCACGATTTGCATTTCCTGGTATCCTTTACGGCCCAGCAGACCGGTGAGCATACCGCCAACCATCAGAGTGATGTCTGCCGTGATATGGTCTGTTTTATTGAACAGCAGGCTGTCAAGGTCGGATTTACTAACAGTAGCGGATTGACCTTGAGCGCCGGCACTTAATGCTTTTTCGTCAATAGCACTCATGGCATTTTCGACAGAATTGTTATGTGAAGACATAGCAATCAGGCGGACAATGTTTTCCATGCCCGGCATGAGTGGTGTAATGGCGGCTTCAACAACCGATTTCGGAATGACATAACCCAGTAATTGGGAAAGCCCCGCCAGCGGGGCAAAGGTAAACGCCTTAGCCGCAGGACCGGTACCGGACAACAGCATAAGCTGGCGTTTGGCGATGTCGCTGCAGTACTGGTTCAGATCGTTGGCATTGTTTTTATCAATGTTGTCAGGTAGCTCTAAGGTGCCGTCATCAATCTGTTTTTTATAAGCCAATGACAGATCAGCATGGTTAACGGCGAAATTAATCGCAATACCTAACGAAGTGCCGACGATGGCAGGCACAGCGACCGCTGCCCGCAACGCCGGGTTGAGGTCTAATGCACCAACGCCGACACTGTAACCTGCTGAGAGTACGTTACCGATGATAGTGCCGATCACCGCTGAACGTAACCCGGTTGCAACCGCAGGGCCGGCTTCCCCTTCGGCACTACGCAAACCGATCGCCAGCTTCAGGAACTCTTTAGTCTTGTCTGCGTTGGTCGCAGGTTCCGGTTCGTCAAAAACTGATTTGAAATTGACATCTTTGATGCCCATGGTTTCCAGTAGTGACTGAACTTCTGGCCACGCACCTGCCAGGTTGTCGGCGGCATCGACGCCCAGGAAAAACGACTGTACCAAGGCGGTTTTTAACGCTCCGAGAGAATCTGGGATAAAGTTTTTGCCAACATCCATTCCCAATCCAATCAGGGTTGGCCCGGCTAGGTTTTGAGCGGTTTCACTGATCGATGTGCCTTCCAGACAAAGTGCAGGAATCAGAAGGCGGGCTGCCATGGTTCGTTTGAGTGATTGTGCAACATCGTTGTCTGAGTCGTTGAATTTCTGCTGAATTTCTTTTGCCAGTGCAGGATGATCTGAACTGGAAATTTCCAAGATATTTGCGCTGTCGATCAGGTCGAGCAGTTCCGGATGTACTTTATTGTAATCTCCGCTGATGATGTTTTCCAAAGTCTGTACCAGCGGTGCTTGCTTCAAGTCGATATTTCGGATTTTATCGTCGGCTTCTCCTGCTTTTTTAACATTCACCCGTGTATTGATGATCAGTTTTTCACGGAATGGTTCAACAATATTTTCCTCAAATTGTTCTTTGTCGCCAACCATTTTTATGACGACAGGCGTGTTTTCTGGCACAGATCGGGTATCCACGCCTAAGGCTTTCACCAGATTATCCAGTAGTGGCTGCGAGTTAACGGGGTGTTCGTTTTCATTGCGGTTAATCGTTCCCATGATCACCGGTTGTGTAAAATCAATGTCTTTTCCACTTGCCAGCCATTGAGCGATGGTGTGTTCGGATATGTCTGTTAAATCAACATTGTTGGCAGGGTTTTGCTTGATCCGATCGGAGATTTTACCGAAGACATTTCCGCTGGCGATAAGGTCTCGTACGCCCTGGTTCAGTTCCTGTTTAATCTGTTCGGTGTTGGTGCCGGCAGCCAAAAGGTCTGTCAGCTTCTCGTGTAAGGTATCAATGGCCTGCAGTGCATTTTCTGTTTTAATGGAAGACACTGACGGTGAGGTAAACGCGGCCTGGAATGAATTCATCGCGGCATTGGACAGCGCTTTATCCAGTATCGGCGAATAATTCAGCAGCATTCTCAGTTTGGTTTCGATCGCAAATTCATCTGCACCGGCACTTTTCCCTGCGAGCATTTCCGCCAGGCGAGAGGCAGTTTTTTCAATGTTCTGGTAGTGAGTGTCGGCATTGTGGGTGCCAACCTGATCAATGGTTGTTTTACTGTTCGTCAGCATTTTATAAAGCATGGTATCAAAATTAGCGACACTCTGGCTGGCTTTGCCAAGCTCTTTGCCGACAAAAGCCGTATTAGGATTTTTATCGATCAGGCCGTGGTCTTCATCGGCGCGTTCAACATCAACGCCTCGGCTTTTGAGTTCCGCGATCAATTGTGCATCCTGTGATTTTTTCTCAGAATAGTTGTGCGTTTTAGACGGCTCATGTTCGCTGACCAGTAGCCCTACCTGCCTGGCGACATCCGATAATTCGGAAAGATTCACGACAGCGCCTTTATCAAATACAGAAAGGTTGAGCGGGTCGTCATCTGTTAGACCACGGGAAAGCAGTTTAACCATGTCCTTCACCAGGTCAGAAGTGCCGATCACTTTCACTTGAGTCGGGCTCTGATGTTTCATGATGTCAGATAAGGCTAAAATTTCATTAGCCAGTTTTACATGAACATTCGGTTTCTGGTTGGGGGTGACTGATGCGCTTTTACGATGACTGTTTGCAATCGCCTGAGGTGTGACTACCGCATCTGATTTATTTGCCACGGTCACTTGCTTTTTGCTTGATATTGAAGCACCTTCTTTATTCTTCGGATCCAGCGGATCTTGATGAATGTGAGTGGGCACTGTACTATGAGCCTGGTTTGAAATGGATGCTGTCATGTAATTCTCTTATTTATTGGATAAGTGAGTCTGTGATTAACGAAAGGTCGGTGAAGGCAACAGATATGTTTAGAGTTGCTTCGTCAAAACGTTAGTAACTCCGGGATGAGTGAAAAAAATGGTGTTACCGGTTCCGGTCTTGGTAATGCCATAGTCTTGTTATGACTAATGGTTAACGTGCTTACGCAAACACCCGTCTAAAATGTTGCTCATAATACACAGTCTATTAAAGTGGGTGACTGTATGTCTGAATCCGTGACTCTATCACGGCGCAGTGCGCCGCTATGGAGTCACGGATTCAGGTCAAAGGCTGGGTTTTCTTTACATTTCGGCAGTGTGAAGCAGAGCCCTTACAAAGCCTATGGTTGATTTTTTTGTTGTGACACTCAATAGTAGCTCTTTGTTTATTCATACAATGAGGATAAAAAATGGCTACTGTTACTTTGAGTGGAAATCCGGTTCCTGTTGCTGGTGAGCTACCGGCAGTCGGCTCAAAAGCACCTGAGTTCAACTTGACCGGTGCAGATTTGTCTCCGGTAACACTGGCGCAGTTTGCCGGTAAAAAAGTGATATTGAATATTTTTCCAAGTGTTGATACCGGCACCTGTGCAACCTCTACTCGTCAGTTCAATGCCAAAATCAATGACCGTGATGATGTAGTTGTCATTTGCGTATCTCAGGATCTGCCTTTTGCTTTTGCTCGTTTCTGCGGTGCTGAAGGGTTGGAAAATGTGAAAACGGCCTCTACTTTCCGTGCTCCTGAGTTTCTGGATAATTATGGAGTGAAGATTGAGGCCGGTCCGTTGGCAAATCTTTGTGCCCGTTCGATTGTTGTGATCAGTGAATCCGGAGAGGTAACCTATACTCAATTGGTTGCAGAAATTGCCGATGAACCTGATTATGACGCCGCCATGAACGCGGTCGCCTGATCCGGTTATCTCCTTTGTGTCAGCCTGGTTAGTGTCTTGAATAAAACCTGTCTT
This sequence comes from Reinekea sp., assembly GCA_037389025.1. Lineage (GTDB taxonomy): Bacteria > Pseudomonadota > Gammaproteobacteria > Pseudomonadales > Natronospirillaceae > Reinekea. The sequence goes on from JARRJP010000052.1 coordinate 10,571, forward strand.
AATATGCGTTTTATTTGAGACACTACACTAGTTAAATCAGGCTGACCTTTCGCTTCCTTTATGCTTCCAGAGTCTGATGTAATTCGGCGTAATGTCCATTGAGTGCCAATAGTTCTTTGTGGGTTCCACTTTCCACGATTTGACCATCTTTCATCACGTGAATCAGGTCTGCATTCATTACTGTGGTTAGACGATGAGCAATGACTAATGTGGTTTTATCTTTTGCGAAGTTGTCCAGCAGGGCCTGGATTTTTCTCTCCGTCTGATTATCGAGAGCTGACGTAGCTTCATCCAGTAACAGAATCGGCGCATTGCTGAGTACTGCACGGGCGATGATAACCCGCTGGCGTTGTCCTCCGGAAAGATTAGTGCCGCGCGGCCCAGCCAGACTGTTCAAGCCATTGGGCATTTCCTTGACGAAATCATTAACCAGCGCTGTTTCCGCCACCTGTTCGATTTCTGCGTCCGTGCGATTGGTGTCGCCCAGCCAGATATTGTTACGGATTGATTCATCAAACAGCGCAGATTCCTGTGATACGACGGCAATATCGGTACGCAGCTTCATCAGGTCGATATTGGTGACATTATCGCCGCCGATGGTAATTACGCCGCTTTGCGGGGATTCCAATTGCGTCAGTACACTGAACAGGGTTGATTTTCCTGCACCACTGGGGCCAACAAATGCCGTGGTTTTACCACCAGGGGCGATAAAGGAGAGATTGTTCAGCACTGGAGTGTCATCATAAGCGAAATGCACCTGCTTAAATACAATATCCCCTTTGGGATTGTTTAATGACTGAACGGCATTGGGCCGGTGACGCGGTTTCTGGTCAAACAGAAAATAGATGCGCTCAAGGTTGGCCAATGCAGCTTGAATTGAGCCGGATATGTTGGTCAGGCGGCGGATCGGATCGAACATAAGTGAAATAGCGGCAAAGAAGGTCATAAACGCTCCCGTCGTTTTTTCGCCGTTAATAATCTCCATACCACCATAAAGAATAACTGCAACGAATCCCATGCCGGCAATTATGTCGATCATCGATGGCATGGCTGCCCGGCTGATTTCGGATGTCATGGTTTTTTTAACGAAAAGGCTCAGTGTCTCTGTAAAACGTTTATTTTCATGAGCGGCCAGATTATTGAGTTTAATCGCTCTGATACCATGAAAAATTTCATCCAGTCTGGTCGAAAGTAGTGCGGATGTTTCACGCGCTTTTACCGATTGTCGGCGGATTCTTTTTTGCAGCAGATTGATTGGTAATGCCAGCAGTGGGGCGCCAACAAAAATCATTATTGTCCATATTGGATCAATCTGGATGGCTGCTACCAACATGCCGATCAGCATGGCCGCATCACGACCCACAGTCAGTAATGTGCCACTGGCCAGGCTTTGTAGTGCTAACGTGTCACCGCGAACCCGGTCGATCAGTTCTCCAGGTGAATGTTTGTTGAAAAAACTGATTTCCAGGCGCAATAAGTGGCTGGCGAGATCCCGTTGGATATCGGCAACGACATGCAAGCCGGTTTTAACGGTCAGAGTTCTATGAATAAAAGAACCAAAACCGCGAACGATGAAAACACCACAGATCATCAGTGTGATCGGCCCTATTTTGTCGGCGCTTTTACCTTGAAAAACTTCATCAATCATTGGTTGTAGCTGTTTAACAAAAATAACCATGGCTCCGGCTTCAAGCAACATGAAAAAAACAGCAACGATCAATTTTAGCCAGTGATGTCGAATATAGTCATGCCAGATACGGCTCAGAAATTTACCGGAAGGGCGTTTACTCACGATTCAGTACCTTATCAACAAACCAGTCATACCACTGTCCGGAGTGGAACTCTTCGGTCAGTTTGTCGCAGTCGTAATGATGCTCCACCCAATCCATGAACTCGATTGGTGTGTGCTGATTGAACTTACGATAAGACTCCAGAAAAAAATCCAGACGCCCGGTTTTAGAGTGCTTAATATGCAGATATTTAAAACTGAGCTGGTTGATAGCCTCGTCTATCGAACCTTGTTTTTTCATCAGAATATAAAGGGCCGAGCAGATGCCAGCGCGATCTGCGCCAGATTTGCAATGAAACAATGCTGGTTCATTCAATGAATCAAACAAGGCTTTGGTTTCGTGCAGTTCATCAACTGTTGGCATTCGGCGTGAATACATTCGATGGTTGATCAGACGGATGCCATATTTCTCGCAGGCTTCCTTTTCCAGCGCGTAAGATCCCCAGCGGCTTACTCCGCGCAGATTGATAATGGTTTTGATGCCCATCTCTGCCAGCTTCCGGATGCGACGTGGTGAAGGCTGATTACTGCGCCAGGCATTGGTATCAAGTTGATACAGATTGCTCCAGAAGGTGCGAAAGAAAGAGTGGTCGCCAAGGACTGCATCAATATGAGCCAGTATTCGCTGCCCTGAGGTTTCGATACCGTCAGACCAGCGCTCCTGTATTGCGATATATTTTTGTTTCAGAAAGGGTGTTTTCTTAGCCATGAACAGCGCTACTGAGAATGAACGGCGGATTATAGAGGGTGCTTGACTGAATTCCCATTAAACCAGATCCACCCGAGCATTAAAGGCAATGACAATGCGATCTTGCTCACCAAAATAAGGCAGTGCAGAATGCATTAGATAGGATGGGAATATGACCACCTGGCCTTCAGCAGGTTCTATATCCAGGATGCCATTGGCATTGAGGTAACTGGCTCCGGCGTCAAGGAAGTGGTCAGCATTGGTGCGCGGATCATAAAACCGGTTGATGCCACTGCGCTCATCGAAGTCGGTCCCATCTGATTGCAGATAATAGATGCCACACCATGAACAGTTTGGGTGGCTGTGTATATCGTGGTAACCACCGTGGCGGGTGACATGATACCAGCTTTCGATAAGGGTCGTTTCTGATTCTGCATCATCCGGCCAGAATGGTTGATTAAGTTCGGTTGCTATCATATTGATCAGCTCGCTCAAGTAGACATTGAGCGTCTGCACATCTGCATCTGGCTGATCAAGAAAGTCCAATTCACTTTCCATCAGATGTTTTTTGGCGGTTACGGCCACATCACTTTTTATCTGGTCAGAGCCTTCGGTACCCACATCCTGATAAATCAGCCTGATCAAGGCCTCTTTCAGTAGGTTGTGGTATGGGTTTTGGGTGATGAATAGCTGTGTCTGCCAAAGAGTAATGGCTTCGATGCCTGTCTGGTCATCGGTAATTAGATATGGGTCTGTCATTAGCTGGTATATACGTTTTACTGGAGTGAACATCAGTTTAGCATTGAGCAGGCAGTAAAAAAAGCCGACCTGGAGGCTGTCAATGAGCAGATAATCTATCCACTGTATAAACTGTTGTTCAGGCGTTTGACGTGGTCATTTACTGAACAAGAGGCAGTTTAAGAATTTGACCCCGCGCTCACAAACGATTATTTTTTTCTTTATAGATGAAGTTAATTCACTCATGGGGGTTGTTATCAGTCGTTTGCCACCTTTAAAGGCGCTGCAGGCATTTGAGGTTGCAGGCCGCACAGGAAGCTTTCAGGCAGCCGCGAAGGAGTTGTGTGTAACGCCTTCAGCGATCAGCCATCAAATTAAGACACTTGAATCATTTTTGGGTACGGAGCTTTTTGAGCGTAAAACTCGACGCATTGAGTTAACGCTGTTAGGGCGGGTTTATCTGGAATCGATCAGTGGGGCCTTCATGAATATTGAAATTGCCACGAACCGGGCAAAAGTTGGCCGTGCCAGCGGCGAACTGAAGCTGGCGGTTGCGCCTGCGTTTCTGGATCGTTGGTTGTTACCACGCTTTAATGATTTTGCCAGCCGATATCCTGACATTGAGCTTGATATCCACAGCTCTATAGGTGTTATTGATTTTAATTACTCCGACATTGACCTTGCCATTTATTTTGGGGAGGGGCAGTGGCAGGATGTTGATATCGCGTTCCTGCGTCCATCCTACCTGGTGCCGGTTTGTTCCCCCTGGTTGCTGGAACAGGAGCGGGTGATGGAGCCGTCGGATTTATTTAAGTTTCGGTTGCTGCAAGTGAAAAGGCGTCCAGAAGAATGGCCTGCTTGGTTCAAGATGACCGACACACCCTTTTATCCATCGCAAGGTTCGATCAGTTTCTCCAATGGGATGACCGCAGCCAGTGCAGCAGCCAAAGGGCTTGGTGTTGCATTGAGTGATCCGAGTCTGCTCAGCCGGGAATTGGAATTGGGAGATTTGATGATTCCAATTGATGTCATTATGCAGCTACCCAAGTCTTTTTATTTGGTTTCCAAATAAAATCGCCCGTATACGCGGGCTATGGCTCAGTTTAAACAATGGATTATTGAACGTATGGAGCGAGAAAAGGAAGATAGTATCGTTTTAAAATATCTACCTGAATCCGTGACTCCATAGCGGCGCAGTGCGCAAGCCATTGATTCCTCTTTGTTTCCCAAAAATTGGGGTGAACTTATGGGTGCACCTGCAATTTTTGAAAAACAAATAGAAATCAAGCTCTTACACTCTGCATCCACCGAAGGAGTCACGGATTCAGGATCTACCCTCAGACTGATAGCGGCAGATTTGCCGATATCGTCTATTTTTATTGGTAACGTTTTTGTAAGTGTTAAAAAGAGGATGTTTTGTCAGAGCATAGAGTTCAATGGAAATTAAAGAACGGCGAGCAACGCTCTGTGGCCAGATATGTAAAACGGTTGGGGAAATTACTGTGCCGTGTCTGCCCGGATGAGTTCATCATTCAAACTGTGGATTGCCAGTTTAAGGCAGGTAAGCAGCAACACTTTGATGTGAATCGCAGACTTGATAAGGAGCGGTTGAAAGAAATTCGGCGTTACCTTAAAGCTAACGAAGACCAGCTCGACAGTTTCCTGATTCGTTTTATCAATTATAGCCAGCGCGACAATATTCAGGTGCAGCTGTTTGGTGAAGCTCCGTATGAGACATTGACCCTTTGCGGGGTGAATCTGCCTGACTGGTTGCATGCGCTGATGAATAAGCAGTTCCATGATGAGATCGGATTCGGGCAGAAACTGTGGAGTTATTTCTATAGTAATCGTTTGTTCAAATACACCTTGAATCGTGATGTACGCTAAGTTCAGAGTAGCGGTTATAAAACTGCCCGGTTGTACCGGGCAGTGCAGCAAGCAGGGCGGGTTATTTACTCAGGCAGCACAGGCGACCCGATTACTACCTGAATCCGTGACTCCATAGCGGCGGATTCAGGATATTGATTTTTTATCTCATTTCAGCAGTAGTATGCGATCAGCCTCAATTTTGATCTTGCCTTGTTTATAAAGGCTTCCGATTGCTTTTTTGAAATTGCCTTTACTGACTTGAAAGTGCTGATAAATGTCATTCGGTGAAGATTTATCTGAAAGGTACAGTATGCCCCGACTTTCCTTTAGTGCCAGCATCACCCGCTCACCGATATCGACCCGAGCCTCATGGCCCAGCAGTTGCAGGCTGACATCTATCTTATTGTCATTACGGATATGTTTGATGTAGCCGGGAAGTTTTTGCCCTGGTTTTAGGGGTTGCAATACATCTTCGTTGAAAATCATCCCCAGATAGAATTGATCGACTATTACCTGATAACCAAGGTTGGTGCGCTTGACGACCATAAGCTCAATGCGGTCACCTGGCTGGTAATTATCTGTCTCCTCACGCAGGAAGTGACTAAGTTTGGCACTGGCCGTGATGCGGTCGGTATAATCATCAATATAGAGGTATACCACATGACGTTCTCCTACCAGCATGGGTTTTCTCTGCTGGTTGAACGGTACCAGTAGGTCTTTGGGGAGTCCCCAGTCCAGAAAGGCGCCAGTACCGTTAACATCCTTAACGGTTAGGGCGGCACACTGACCGACTTGAGCATAAGGCGTCTGACGAGTGGCAATTAGCCGGTCTTCTGAGTCAAAGTAGATAAACGCATTGACGCTATCGCCAACCTCAACATCCGGTGGGCACTGTTTTTTAGGCAGCAGGATGGTATCGAGATTTTCGCCGTTTAAATAAACACCGAAGTCGGTTTTAGAGGTGACTTCAAGGGTGTTGAATTTGCCGATTTGAGCCATGAGGGTTTTACTGTCTAAAGTATTTAATGCCTTATCATACCCTATGTTTTGTCGATGGGCTTGAATCCTCCGAGTCAGAGGTTCTTTGTTGATACCTGCATGCACTGAAGAAGTCACTGATTCAGGTGATAATAAACTGGAATCCAGAATGATGCCTTTTGGCCTGAGACCTTTTTTACTTTCATTTTTGAATTATTGAGCTAGCATTACCAAAATGGTTAGTTTTTGCCGCCCATGAGTATGCTCTCTTGTAAGTAATCCACGCGAAATAGCCGTTTGTGGCAACCATTAACTGACAGGTGACTATACTTTTCTGTTCTGGAAGGGGTCTTGTTCACCTGTTGTAATTTTCTGTAGTAATAAATCAGGTGGGAATTGTTTACTGGGTTGCGGATTTCTTTGACCATTCCACTTCTCCTGAATTAGTGTAAGCCGTTGTTTTTACTCTTAAGAAATTAGGAGAATAAGTTTTGCTAAGTGTTTGAAAAATAAGACATATTTGAATAATTCCGAAGTAAGAAAAAGTCTTTGATTCGCAACTTGTTGTCTGAATTCTGTAGAGCCTGTCTCTTAAGCATTCTGTTCAGAAAGCGGAGTATTTCGTCATTAGGAATGAATCCGCGCAAAAACTCCCATTGGATACAATATATGAGTATTGTCGTTTTATTCGCTCTTTGGGTTGTGCTTGCAAATCTGACCGAGGTGGAGACGGTTACTGCGGTAGTAGCTGTGAAGGATGTTTTTCGGAATAAAATTAGTTGCCCTTATGCAGTGGGATTGAATATATGGAGACTTTATGAACCAGAAAGCCGTTGATCCTTTAAGCGGTTCCATTGTGTCGAGTGATGATGAAATTGATCTCGGCGCATTACTTGGCCGTTTGTGGAAGCTAAGAGCCCTGATAGTCGGTTTTATGATTGCATGTGTTGCATTGGTGATTGCCTTTCATATGGCCCGGGGAACGCTTTCTTCCCCTCAACGTATTGAATACGCAATTGCTTTGACCTTTGCTCAGCAATCTGGTGAGTTGCGATACCCAGGTGGCAATTTATTTTCGCCTAACGATTTAAAAGCACCAGCAGTATTAACCAATGTGCGAGATGCTTTGGGGCTGGATATTTCAATTGATGACTTATCCTCCGCCATCTCAGTTCGCTCTTCCAATAGTCTGCTGGAAAGTGCAGAACGACAACTGGAGTTAATGTTGTCGGAAGACAAGACGCCGGAAGGTATCAGGAAGTCTGCCGAGAGTGAGTTGGATAACCTGAAACTCGAAAGTCAGCGCTACATTACTATTAGTCTGTTACTGGATGATCTGTCTGTCTCTAAGGAGACTGGCATACGTCTCATCCAGGCCATTGTGGATCAATGGGTTAAAATCAGTACTGATCAGGGATTGTTTAATGTTGATAGCAGCCATCCTGTTGATTTGTTTTCTATTCAGCAGTCTGGCAATTTGATTAATATCTATGACGATGCCGAGAAATACTTGAATTCATTGTCGGTTGCTGTTCGTTCCATTTCAAATATTTCTGGTACTGAGAGCCTTACCATTGAAGGTAAAAGTTTGTCCGATTTACAGCGAGATATTGAGACACTCGAAAATTCGGAGATCGGTCCCCTAAGAGAGTTTGCATACTCCAATTCTGAGCGTCTTGCTTCTGAAGATCCGGCGATACAGATTCGTTTATTGGCTCGTCAGCGGTTGTTGAAACTGGAAAGTGAACGCCTGAATAAATTGATTGCTTCTTATGATCAGGCGATAGAAGAGCTGGCTACATCCTTTAATCAAAGTGACACCAGACGTAATATTGATCCCGGGCAGGGTAATCTGCAACTCGATCAGTCTGTTATCAATTCACTTTTACAGATGGGGAATCAGTTGGGCGCTGTCGAAAGTCGGAATGAACTATTTAAATTGCGTACCCAGACAGTTGAAAAACTGTACTCGCTTGAAAAAGAAATGGCTATTTTAGCGGGAGTCAATGACAATATTTATGGTGATCTGGACCCAGCGAACATTCTCAATGAATCATTGCCATATATTGAAAGTCAATTAAATGTATTTCGTGCGCAACTGGATTCTTTTATTCTGGCGTATCGTGAAATAATTTTAAATGGTGGGTCCCAGGTATTTTCGGCTCAGAGTGCGCCATTGCCGCGAGGTGGTTATATAATGTCGCTTCGAAAACTGATGATGCATACTGTGATTGCCCTGGTCTTAGGATTGATGCTTGGTTTATTTGTCGCGCTTGTTCGATTAGCTGTAACATCAGCTCGTTCCTGATGAATTATCAATTGTTTAAATCAACAGATGGCTCTTAATAGGAGTCATCTGTTTTCTGAGGCGCATGGATAACGACTGCTTACCACCATTTATCTGACTACCGAACATCACCACAGGAGTTGGCATTGGCTGCCGCGAAAGCGGGGCTTTGACGTCGAATTGTGGCTGTCCTCGACAGACGTCCCTTTTTTGAATTCAGTGCGTGATCCTCACAAGCGGCGCCTAATGACGCAGGTGGCAGAGGACTTTGATCGACAGTGTCAGAAACAGAGTATCAAATCCAAACCCTTTCCTGCCAGCATGGAAACCATTGACGAAACGCTTGCAGCTGGTGGCAAAATCCTGTTGTTGATTAGTACCTGAATCCACTTTGGAGTCACGGATTCAGGCAGGAGAGATTCAACCCATCATGCCAGCGCCAGCCATTCACCTGTAGGCGACACAGAGCTCTTCCTGAGCGTCCAGCGCTGTCACCAATGAGTTTTGCCAGTAACCGCATTGAAGTCATTGGTATGAATAGGTCTTCTACGGTGGATGCGCTGAAGAATCCACGAGCCCCCGTTCCATGAATTGGGGGCAAAAGGAGTAGGCTGTGAGTTTGCAAATAATCTTATAGAGTCACCGGAAGTGACTTTTTTATGAGTTTTTTAAACTAATGGGTATTGCCTTGGTTTACTAAAATTCCCCGTCAATTTCACTCACCGGATATTCGATCCAGCAACGCAGTAGATACCTAACCAACCAGACAATTATCAGACTTTCTGCCCGCTAAATCGGATACCGCTTCTCCAGACCAAATATCTGAATACCGAGTCGCAAAAGCACGATAATGTGTGATTTTTCTCACAAACAAACAGCGCCAATCTATAGATTCTCTTCAGACATACAGTATTCTTACAGGGACGAGTAAAGTGCAAACAATCGATACCCGAAAAACAATTA
>JARRJP010000053.1:0-13851 GCA_037389025.1 Reinekea sp.
AAATCACCCGCCCGGGCCTTTACACAAAAAGCCCGCCAAACGTCTTTGCCAAGTTTGAAAATACGACCCTGAGTAGAACCGTAACAAAGGTTGCAAAGCCCGGTAAAACCGGGCACAAAGGCTTTCTCAAGCAATTAAACAATACCTGAACTGCTCTGCGCTGGATCAACAGGGCGTTTTTCAGCACATTGCTGACGATAACCACTGGCACGATAAGTCGCAATCGGATCAATTGCACCGCCCGCTTTATAACGCGCCATTTGCAGGATAGGTTCGACATCCAGATTATAAGCCGCTTTCAAGGTAGCCTGTGCCATCAGCGGATCGCTGCTGTCTTGATACTGTTTCAGGGCGGTGCGGTCAACCAGCAGCGCTTTAACATAAGCGCGTTGCACTTCAGCGGCGCTGTATAGCAGGCTTTCAATCGGGTCAGTCACATTGTGAGACTGATCCAGCATATAGAAAGGTGCAAACCGGGCATTGCGTTGATAAATGTCCACCAACTCATTAAATACCAGAAACAATTGATAAGGAGCAATTGAACCACTGTCGAGATCGTCATCACCGTATTTGCTGTCATTGAAATGGAAGCCGCCGAGCTTGTCGAACTGAGCCAGACGACTGACTATCATTTCAATATTTACGTTCGGCGCGTGGTGACCAAGATCAACCAGACACATACAACGCTCACCTGTTTGCGTTGCGGCAAGGTAGTTACTGCCCCAATCCTGAATAACAGTGGAGTAGAAAGCCGGTTCAAAAATCTTATGCTCCAGCAACATATTCCAGTGACTTGGCAGCGCTGAATAAATCGACTTGGCACTGTCCAGATAGCGTTCAAAACTGTCCCGGAAACTTTGCTGGCCCGGGAAATTTGAGCCATCACCAATCCATACGGTCAACGCATCCGACCCTAACGCTTCGCCAAGGTTAATAACCTCGATATTATGCTCGACAGCCTGTTCACGAACGGCGGCATCCGCATGCGACAAACTGCCATATTTGTAGGAATGCTCCTGCCCTTTCTGATCCTGAAAGGTATTGGAATTCATGGCATCAAACCCGAGACCACGCTCATCGGCATACTGTTTCAGCTCGGCCGGATCATCCGGTTTATCCCAGGGAATATGTAATGAAACCTTTGGCGTTATGCGACCCAACTGCTGAATAACCGAGCAGTCGTCAAGCTTTTCAAAGATATTGCGCGGTTCACCCAGCCCCGGGAAACGGGCGAAACGAGTACCACCAGTACCAACGCCCCAGGAAGGCAAAGCCACACTTAGAGCAGCAGCCTTTTCCAGCAGCTGATTGATATCAACATCAGTACGCGACAGCTTGTTGGCCAGTGCGTCGAAGTCATCCGTCAAATCCCCCAGTGCGCGTTGGTTAGCGTCCGCTACCTGGTCATTGGGTATCATTATTGTCATTGTATTCCCCTACTGCCTTATGATTTATCGAGTGAAGGATGGCGCATGCCCCGCATCAACATTTAAAATATTTCCCGTTGATTTTGCCGAGGCATCCGATACAAAAAAGTAAATGGCTTCAGCAATATCTTCCGGTAACACATTCAGCTTTAATAAACTGCGTTTGCGATAATGTTCTTCCAAGTCATTCGCTGATAAGTTATAGGCGTCTGCACGCTCTTTCTTCCACTCACCAGACCAGATTTTTGAACCGCGCAATACCGCATCCGGATTAACAACGTTCGCGCGAATCTCCACAGGCGCACCTTCCAGTGCAACACTACGGGCCAATTGAATTTCTGCAGCTTTGGCAGTGCAGTATGCGCTGGCATTCGGTGACGCCACCAACCCATTTTTACTGGCGACAAAAACAATATTCCCCCCCATACCCTGCTGTTTGAGAACCTTGAACGCTTCGCGTGAAACCAGGAAATAACCAGTAGAAAGGATAGACTGATTTCGGTTCCATAATTCCAGGCTGGTATCTTCCAGCGAGGCAGACGACGCTATTCCAGCGTTGGAAACCAGAATATCAACACCACCAAAAGCCAGTGACGAAGCTTTCAATGCCGCAATCACATCATCTTCACGGGTAACGTCCATCTTACAGGTGGCAACCAGGTCAGCACTGAACTGTTGCAGTAATGCAGCCTTGGTTTCGATGAGGGCATTTTCATCGATATCCAGCAGCATCACACAGGCCCCCTCCTGAAGCAGGCGCATGGCGGTCGCCTGGCCAATACCACCTGCGCCGCCAGTAATCACGGCTATACGGCCAGCCAGAGATTTTGCTTTGGGCATGCGTTGCAGTTTGGCTTCTTCAAGCAACCAGTATTCGATATCGAACGCTTCCTGTTCAGGTAAACCCCGGTATTGACCAACACCACTGGCACCGCGCATCACATTAATCGCGTTAACATAAAACTCGCCAGCAATACGAGCCGTGGCTTTGTCTTTGGCGAAAGACAACATACCAACACCGGGAATCAAATAAATAACCGGGTTGGCATCACGAATGGATGGGCTGTTATCGTGCTTGCAGCGCTCGTAATAGGCACAGTAATCATGACGATAATTTTCCAGTGCGCTATCAAGGCCGGAAATCACTTCATCAAGGTTTGGCCTGGCGGGGTCAAAATTCAGCACTAAAGGTTTGATCTTTGTGCGCAGGAAATGATCAGGACAGGACGTACCCAATGCTGCCAGCGCATTCAGATCATTGGAATTTACAAACTCCAACACTGCGTCAGCATCATTGAAATGGCCGATTTGGCGCTGATGCTGACTGGTTTTGCCACGAATAACCGGCATCAGTCTGGCTGCAATCGCTTTACGCTCTTCTTCACTGAGGCTATTGAGCCGAACACCAGAAAAAGCAGAGGTTGTCGCCAATTTTTCATCAAGCCAACGCTGAGCGCGATTTATCATCTCCAGCGATATGTCATAGCATTCACGTGCACTGTCCGCCCAGGTAAACAGACCGTGCGCTTCAAGTACGACCCCCTTCAGCATCGGATTCTGCTTAGCGATTTTTTCCAATTCCAGACCAAGCTGAAAACCGGGCCGGCGCCATGGCAGCCAACCAATTTCGCCATTGAAGACGATCTCGGTCAATGCACGGCTATTATCGGATGCCGCAATAGCGATGACAGCATCCGGGTGCAAATGGTCGACATGACGATAAGGCACATAGGCATGTAATGGTGTATCAATACTGGCTGCACGGCTATTCAGATTAAAAGTACAGTGCGGCAGATAACCGACCATTTCATCCTCATGCTCTTCACCACGGTACAGGTTTTTCAACGCATCCAGCTTGTCCTGATACAGAGTGGCGAAGCCATCAAGGCCCATACTGCCGATATCACCACCAGAGCCCTTGACCCACAACACCTGTGTTGGTTTTTGGGTCAAGGGATCATCCTGTTCGATTTTGGCAGAAGTATTGCCGCCACCGTAGTTGGTTACTCTCTTGTCTGAGCCCAGCAGATTGGAACGATATTGCAGCAGCTCCGCTTCGGATAAGGTCTGTGCAAAACTCTCGTCCCAACGGTTCGGGATCAGCTTATTGTTATTATCGGTCATTACTCTTCCTTATTACCTGAATCCGTGACTCCAGAGCGGCGCAGTGGGCATGCCATTGATTCCTCTTTGCTCTCTCAAAATTGGTTGGGGTGAACCTATGGGTGCACCTGCAACTTTTGCAAAACAAATAGAAATCAAGCTCTTAGACTCTGACTCTGCTCTGGAGTCACGGATTCAGGTTATTAATCACTTGCTTAAAAATCACAAGGCTGCAAACTCAGCAAATCAGTGCTTACTGAGCAGGCACTAATGATTGAATTTGACAGAAATTATGATTTGACATTCATAATCTGTCAACAACAATCAAAATACCCCTAAAAACTACTTGCAAATGATCGAATTTGAATTATTGTGACTCAAGAGGACAAAATATGCATGAAGTTGAACGCCACCGTATTATTCTGACTGAAGTTGAAGAAAAGCCAGTAGCCCGGGTTACTTACCTGGTCGACCTGCTTGGCGCCTCAGAAGCTACAATAAGACGGGATATCAACGAACTGCATAATCAGGGAAAACTGCGCAAAGTCAGAGGTGGCGCTGAAGCACTGCATCCGCCAAGCAATACCGCGTTAATTGGTCGGCCCTATTCGGTGAGCCAATCCATCAACGCCCAAGCGAAGCGCGCAATTGCTCAGGCTGCCGTCGAGCTGATTGAAGATGGTTCTTCAATCGCAATCAGTGGCGGCACCACGACTTTTGGAATGGCGGAATTCATGCGTAACCGAAAGACACATGTATTGACCCATTCATTTGTCATGGCCGAACAACTGATCAAACACAGTAAATGTGCAGTGACATTACCGGGTGGCAACGTATATCGGGAACAGAACATTATTTTAAGTCCATTCCCAAATGACGTTTCCAGTCAGTTTTACGCCACCAAGTTATTTATTGGTGCACAGGGCGTTGGATCACAAGGGGTTATGGAGGCCGATCCTCAAATTGTGCAGGCGGTGATGAGATTGCTGGAGCAAGCCGATCAGCGAGTTCTGCTGGTCGACAGCAGCAAGTTTCACAGCCGCAGTAACCTGATCATCTGCCCGCTATCGCGTATTCATGTTGTGATCACTGATGACGGCATTGATGACAAAAGCAGAAAGATGATTGAAGAGGTGGGTTGCGAACTGCGCATTGTTAGCAGTACAGGAACCACTAAAAACTAGAATTTTCTGGAACATGAGAAAGTCATCCAGACTAAGTCGGTTTTAGCGGTTCCGGTAAGAACAAGGTGGCTTACTCACCGGACTAACGCAGACACAGATAGCCGATTCCGGTGAAAAACAAAAATAATAACGGAGTAAAAAAATGAAATTAAAAATCATGGCGGCACTGACCGTTGTATTCTCAACCCTGCTCGCTCCATTAGCGCTGGCTGATGATGTTCGTATTGCACTTGTGGTAAAGGCATTGGGAATTGGTTTTTTTGAAGCCGCTAACAAGGGTGCGCAGCAAGCCGCGACTGAACTGGGTGATGTTGAAGTAATCTATACTGGCCCAACAACCACTACCGCTGAAGGTCAGATTGAAGTGATCAACTCATTGATCGCACAGCACGTCGACGCAATTGCCATTTCAGCCAACGATGCGGATGCGCTAGTCCCGGCACTGAAAAAAGCCAAAAAACGAGGCATTAAAGTCATCTCCTGGGATTCCGGCGTTGCCGAAGATGGCCGCGTCATGCATTTAAATCCGTCAAGTAACCAGTTAATTGGCCGTATGAACGTCAAACTGGCGGCAGATGCATTGCAAGTAAAAGGCGACAGTAAAGGGGAGTTCGCCATACTCAGTGCGGCACCAACCGCAACCAACCAGAACATCTGGATTGAGGAAATGAAAAAGTCACTACCTGAATTTTCTCAGTTAACTCTGGTGGATACTGTTTATGGTGATGATCTGGCGGATAAAAGCTACCGTGAAGCCGTCGCACTGATAAAAAACCATCCTGATCTGGATGTCATCGTTGCTCCAACAACTGTGGGTATTCTGGCAGCCGCACAGGCGGTTAGCGATCAGGGCAAAATCGGCAAGGTTTATGTCACTGGGCTGGGCCTGCCATCTGAATTGGCCGGCCATGTTCACTCTGGTGCAATCCATAGTTTCGCAATCTGGAATCCGATTGATCTGGGTTATTCCGCAACCACCATTGCCTACAACCTGGTTAAAGGCAAGGGTTCAAAAACAGAAATTCCAATGGGGCGTATGGGCACAGCCAAACTGGACAAACATGGCGATGCCGCTATGTCTGATCCATTTATTTACGACGCTTCCAACGTAGATGATTTTGCATCAATTTTTTAATCGTTATTTTAAAAAACTGCTTGCCACGGACTGCATGTTCGCGGCAAGGATCCGAATATAGCCCAGCCACACCAGCGGCGTCGTGTTTGTCCCCGAGGTAGGCAGTTACCAAACAAGAAGAAATCAGAATGACAACCGATAAAAGTCCTGCTCTGTCACTACAGGGCATCAGTAAGATTTTTCCCGGTGTTAAAGCACTGGATCAGGTACAGTTAAATCTGTACGCAGGTGAAGTCACTGCGCTGGTTGGAGAGAACGGTGCCGGTAAATCGACTCTGGTTAAGATTATTACCGGAATTTATCAACCTGAAGAGGGAGAACTGGTGCTAGAGGGTAAATCGCTTGCTTTCAAAAACCCCCATTCAGCACATGAATCAGGAATCACCGCAATTCATCAGGAAACCATACTGTTTGATGAATTAACGGTGGCGGAAAATATTTATGCAGGTGCCTATCCTGTCAAGAAAAACGGTAGCATCGACTGGAAATTTATGTACCGTGAAGCACAAAAAATTCTCGATTCCATTGACGCCCCCATTCAATCGACTGACACCTTAAGCCGCCTCAGTATCGGACAGAAACATTTGGTGGCGATAGCCAGGGCACTATCCATCGATGCCAAAGTTGTCATTCTCGATGAACCAACTGCAGCACTGTCGCACCATGAAATTGCGGAACTGTATCGCATCGTTAATCAGCTCAAGACGGCAGGCAAAGCAATACTGTTTATTACGCATAAGTTTGACGAAATTTTTGCTATCGCGGATCGCTACACAGTATTCCGCGATGGTCGCTTTGTCGGCGAAGGTTTTATTCGCGATGTAAGTGAAGAATCCCTGGTGGAAATGATGGTCGCGCGCAGTGTCGATGAAACCTATCCCAAAGTGGCCGCAGAGATTGGCGGCATTACTCTTGCGGTCAAGGGCCTTTGTCATCCAACCGAGTTCAAGGACATCAACCTTCATGTTCACAAAGGGGAAATTCTGGGGTTGTATGGTCTGGTTGGTTCCGGGCGTACCGAAGTCATGCAGGCGATCTTCGGCATGAAGAAAAATCTCAGTGGTAGCATCATCATTGATGGTATAGAAGTTAAATTACATTCACCGGCGGATGCGATTGAAGCGGGTGTGGTTTATGTACCGGAAGAACGGCAACTGCAAGGAGCTATTCTCGATATGCCGATATTTCAAAATATCAGCCTGCCACAACTTAAAAAAATGAATTCAAGCGGATTTCTACAGGCGGAACGGGAATTTGAACTGGCCCGTGAGTACGGTAATCGCCTGCGGGTAAAAACCGCCAGTTGGAGCGAACAGGTACAGAATCTTTCCGGTGGTAATCAACAGAAAGTCGTCATCGCCAAATGGCTGGCCACACAACCCAAAGTCATCATTCTCGATGAACCCACCAAAGGTATTGATATCGGCTCCAAAGCCGCAGTGCATGAGTTTATGTCCGAACTGGTTCAGGCTGGCTTATCCGTCATAATGGTGTCGTCCGAATTACCTGAAGTACTGGGTATGGCGGACAGAATCATGGTAATGAATGAAGGCCTGGTGGTTGGCGAACTCAGTCGCAATGAAGCCAGCCCTGAGAAGGTTGTGGCACTGGCAACAGGAGCACAACATGCAGCTTAAAACGTTACTGGCCAATCGCGATGCATTACTGGCCGGCATTCTGCTGTTGCTGATATTGCTGGTTGGTTTGAAAAATCCAACCTTTCTTGGTCTCGAAAGCCTGACCGGCACCCTCAACGATACCTCTATTCTGATTATTCTTGCCCTTGGCCAGATGCTGGTAATCCTGACGCGCTGCATCGACCTCTCCATTGCGGCCAACGTCGCACTGACAGGAATGGTTGTGGCCATGCTGAATGCATCCATGCCTGGCATTCCTGTATTTGTGCTGATCTTAATCGCGATGTTACTCGGTACTGTTCTGGGCATGTTGAACGGTCTACTGGTCTGGAAACTGAATATTCCGGCCATTGTGGTAACACTCGGCACCATGAGTGTTTATCGCGGTGTTATTTTTCTGCTGTCCAATGGCGAATGGGTAAACGCCCATCAGATGAGTAAAGACTTTATTGATTTTCCGCGCAATGTACTACTCGGCCTGCCAGTAATGACCTGGATTGCTGTGGGCATGACAGGCTTAATGTTCTACCTGCTGAAATTTCGCCGCTGGGGCCGTAATTTTTATACTGCGGGAGGCAATCCGACGGCAGCTTTCTATACAGGCATCGATGTTGGTCGCAGCCAATTCAATGCCTTTATGTTTGCCGGAATGCTTGGCGGTTTATGCGGCTATCTGTGGGTATCGCGCTTTGCCGTTGCCTATGTCGATGTCGCCAATGGTTTTGAGCTGCAAGTCATCGCCGCCTGTGTTATCGGCGGCATTAGTATCGCCGGTGGTATCGGCACCGTATTTGGCTGCTTGCTTGGTGCGCTGTTTATCGGTGTGATCAATAATGCCTTACCGATTATCGGCATATCACCGTTCTGGCAAATGGCGATATCCGGTTCAGTTATTATTCTTGCTGTGATTGTTAATTCCCGTTCTGAACGAAAAGTCGGTCGCAACATTCTGCGCCAACCCCATCAGGCTATAAAAGAGACACAGGCATGAATGATATTACAGTCAACACTAGCAGCCGACGCATCCCCGACTCATTGAACAGGAAACTGACAACCTATCTACTGCGTTGGGAAAGCATTCTGTTTCTGGTGATTATTGCGGTTTTTATTTTCAATTCCTTCGCATCACCCTACTTTCTCGATCCATGGAATTTATCAGACGCAACCTTTAACTTCACCGAAAAAGCGCTGATTGCTTTGCCGATGGCCCTGCTGATTATTGTTCGCGAAATTGATATCTCTGTTGCATCCATTATGGCACTGAGCAGCGTTATCATGGGACTGCTGGCTCAGGCGGGCATGCCGGTGCCGGTTATTGTCGTCGCCGGAATTCTGGTTGGTGGCGGTTGCGGCCTGTTTAACGGATTACTGGTAACAACCTTTCAGATTCCATCCATCGTTGTCACCATCGGAACCATGAGCCTGTTCCGTGGTATCGGCTATATTATTCTCGGTGATGGAGCCTTGCGCGATTACCCGGATCTGTTTGCCTATTTCGGTCAAGGTTATGTGGTTTGGGTGTTTTCCTTCGAACTGGTCTTTTTTCTACTGGCCGCTATCGCTTTTTATATCTTGCTGCATCGTACCAACTTTGGCCGCTATACCTACGCTATTGGAAATAATCCGGTAGCGGCACTTTACTCCGGCATTAAAGTTAAAAAACACAAGCTGATTCTATTCACGCTGGTGGGTATTTTTTCTGGAATTGCATCGGTCATGTTGACCTCTCGTCTGGGAAGCACCAGGCCGAGCATCGCATTTGGCTGGGAGTTAACCATCGTAACCATGGTTGTTCTTGGAGGCGTCAATATTCTCGGAGGCAAGGGTTCCATTCCCGGCGTGGTTTTGGCGGCATTATTAATGGGACTGGTGACCTTTGGTCTGGGCCTGCTTAATGTGCCCGGCATTGTTATGACCATCATTATCGGTCTTATGCTGATTACAGTTGTCAGCCTGCCCGCATTGATAGAACGTTTGAAAGGGACCGCACACTGATGAAATATGTTTCTGTTATGCAACTTTATCCCGGCTTTGAAACCGAGTACCAGAAACGCCATGACGAATTATGGCCGGATCTGTCTGCATTACTGACACAATTCGGTATTGCAAATTATTCCATTTATCTTCATCCACAGACGCAACAGCTTTTTGCCAGCTTTGAAGCAGAACCCGGTTTTGATGCGGAAGGCCTGGCACAGCAACCTGTGATGAAAAAATGGTGGGATTACATGGCCGACATAATGGAAACAGAAGCGAATAACGCTCCCGTTGCAACACCGCTGAAATCTGTTTTTGAATTTGACCCGTTACCCACATTGAGCGACGTTTGTGCGGTACTGGACATCGGTAAGACCAATGTCAAACTGTCGGCCATCCGGTTGGTTAATGGAACTATTCTGACCACTGTAAAGACAGAAAACAAAGTCTTAACGGATGGACCTTACCCAGCGGCAAACAGCGAAGGGATCTGGCAATGGTTTCAGCAAGAGCTGAAAAAAATGGCCAGAACCTTTGCCATAAAACAGATTTCTATTACCACGCACGGTGCCACCATCGCCTGCATGAAGGACGGTGAACTGGCACTGCCCATTATGGATTATGAATTTACTGGCGTTGATAATATACGCGAAATCTATCAGACCGAAAGACCGGATTTCAGCGAAACCTTCAGCCCTTCTCTACCGGCCGGTTTAAACCTGGCAGCGCAGTTGTGTTGGTTAGAGAAAAAACACAGTGACGCTTTTTTGGATGTCGATCAGTTTCTGCTTTACCCGCAGTATTGGGGTTATCTGCTCAGTGGCGTTATGGCCAGTGAAGTGACATCACTCGGCTGCCATACCGATTTATGGAACCCGCAAAAGAGCGAGTTTTCTTCTCTGGTTAAAAAGAAAAACTGGCTATCACGCTTTCCAAAATTCTACGCCACCGGCGCAGTACTGGGAACGGTACGCAAGGAACTGGCCGAATCACTGGGGTTGCCCAACGACTGTCAGGTCATCAATGGAATACACGATAGTAATGCATCATTGGTGCCTTACCTTAACAAAGAAGAACCACCCTTCACTGTCGTTTCCAGCGGCACATGGACAATCATTGCAGGTATCGGCAGCCCGGCTTCCTGCCTGGATGCCGATAAAGACATGCTCGCCAATGTCAATGCGCTTGGCAAACCAACCTACAGTATTCGGTTTATGGGCGGACGCGAGTGGGATGCATTGAAAGGCGAGCAACCCGCCAGCAAAACGGACCTCAACAAAATAATTCAGAAAAATATTTTTGCCTTGCCAGGTTTTGCACAAGGCGGACCGTTCCAGCATGTGGAAGGCAAAATTGTCGGGACAACCGAAGCCTTATCCGAATGTGAGAAGACAGCACTGGCCACACTTTACCTGGCACTGATGATTGATTACAGCCTAAGCCAACTACAGCAGAATCAGACCATTTTTATTGAAGGCGCCTTTGCCCGTAATGAACTACTGCTCACCCTATTGCACACTTTGCGACCCGAACAATCGCTGTATCGCTCAGACGATGCCACCGGCACCACCAGTGGCACTGCGATGCTCTCCAGCCCCTGGCGCGAACAGTGGATCAGTGCTCACACTGCAATACAGTCACAATTGCCGGATGCCGCAGCATTACAGCACTACCGAACGCAATGGCTTGACCTGCTACCAGACCGCTAAACGGAGAACGGCATGAAACTGAATCCACAGCAACAGAAATTGGCGTATCTGCATCCGGCAGATCAGATCGTGATGATTATGGAGCGCATCTATACCTATGAAATGACGACGACATCCGGCGGTAATATTTCCGTTTTCGATGACGAAGGCAATATCTGGATTACACCGGCAGGTGTCGACAAAGGCAGCCTGACGAGCAAAGATATTGTCCGTATCGATAAGGATGGCCAGCAGCATGGCGCACATCGCCCCTCTTCTGAATTTCCGTTCCATCGCGCCATCTATCAGGCACGACCGGATTTAAAAGCCGTCATTCATGCGCATCCACCAGCACTGGTTTCGTTTTCCGCCGCAGGCCTGACACCTGACTTAAACATGCTGCCCAACAGCCGACATATTTGTCGCGCAGTAGACTTTGTCCCTTACGGCTTACCGGGCAGTAATGATCTTGGCGATAAGATCGCACACTCCTTTGCCAATAGTTTTGATTCTGTGCTGCTGGAAAATCATGGAGTCGTCACAGCCTCAAGCAACCTGTTTGAGGCTTTCAAACAATTTGAAACCCTCGACTTCAGTGCCCGAATTCAAATCAAAGCGCGCATACTGGGCACACACAAACCGATTCTGCCTGAACAGATGACAATTTATGATCAGAAAAGCAATGACCTGCCAACCTTTAAACCAGACATGCCAAGCAGTCGAGAAAAAGAGCTGCGCCGCGACCTGTGCAGCTTTATTCACCGCAGCTATCAGCAGGGCTTGATTACCAGCACTGACGGCACCTTTGCCGCACGACTGGATGAAGATTCCTTTTTGGTATCACCATACAACTTTGACCGAAAATACCTGCAACCAGATGACATTGTATTGATCAGGAACGGTTGCCGAGAAGAGGGTAAACTGCCGAGTCGTTCATCGCTGTTTCTGCGTAAACTGTTTGTTGCCCGAAGTGAATTCAATGCAGTGATTCTGGCTCACCCAACCAACTTGATGGCGTTTAATGTCACCGGCGAAGTGCTGAACTCGCGTATTATTCCAGAGGCTTATATTTTGTTACGCGATATTGGCCAACTGCCAATCGAAACTCTGGTCGAGGATCACCAGCGTATCATTGAAACGTTGACAGCAGTCACGCCGCTGGCAATGGTACAGAATAATGGTTTGCTGGTGACTGGTGACTCACTGCTACAGGCTTTTGATCGACTGGAGGTGGCTGAATATACAGCCAAAGCTGTGTTGGGTGCTCATCAGTTGGGGCAGATTCGAGTCATGGATGAAACGGTAATCAGTGAATTAACCGAGGCTTTTCAATTGCCGACGTCTGCTTGATCTCTTCGCTGCCGTGTTTTGATGCGGCAGCGTTGCCTTTTTAAATCCTGCAAAAACTCCCTTTGTGTATGCACTGCTATCCTTACACCTGAATCCGTGAAAACAACCATCTTCAGCTTGATTCAGTTGAGAAACTCGTCAATTCAATTGCATCAAGTTAACATCGACCACTCGCACCAAAAACCAACTCTGGAGCCCTAACCCGTGAACGCGATAACAATCGGCCCGCTATTTCTTCCTCTCGATCGCTTCATATTTTTAATAGCTGCCATTCTATTATTCACCGTCAACACTTTACTCGAACGTCGCCACAAGTTATCAGGCAGTGGCCTATGGATTGCACTAGCCGCTGGGTTTGGTATCGGTCGTCTGGTTCATGTCGTCCAGTATTGGCCAGCCTACCAATCAGCGCCATGGGAAGCACTCTACCTTTGGCAGGGAGGTTACCAGGTCTGGAGTGGCTTAATTGCGGCTCTGCTTAGCGGATTTGCCTGGAGCCGTTGGCACAAGCAGCCAATACCAATCATTATTGCACCGCTCGTTAGTGGGTTTGTTCTCTGGTGGGGGCTTATGCTGGCATTTGGAACCAACAATGTCGGAGCAGAGCGACATTTGCCCAAGATTGCCGTTCAGAATATTAACGGGGCGACCTTGTCGGTCGCAGACCTAAAAGGACAAGCCACAGTCATCAATCTCTGGGCAACCTGGTGTGGGCCTTGCCGACGTGAAATGCCCACCTTCCAGCGAACCCAGGAACAATGGCCCGATATCCGGTTTGTGTTTGCCAACCAAGGGGAGGATGCCGATACGGTGTCGCGTTTTATGAAAGAGCACAAGCTGATGCTGAACAATGTCGTACTTGATACTCGGGGTGAGCTGATGAACGAATTTGAATCAAGAGGCTTACCCACTACCCTATTTTATGATGCTTCTGGACGGTTAGTGGCTCAGGAAGCTGGCGAAATGTCAGCAGGACGCCTGAGCCAATATTTATCGGAACTCAGTCCATAACTTTTTATTTCGATAAAACGAAATGATGAGAATGGCCTTCAAAATAGCGAGTGCAGTGTCTTGAACCTGTATTAAGAAAGCCCCTCCAGAGGTTCACCGCGAGGCGCAGCTCGAAGGCAATAGCCCTTCCCTTGCCAAGAGCTGGAACGAAACGGTGGGCTTCTCGAAGAGTGAGCCGCCGTTTTTCCGAATAATACCTATGCCACAACTTTTAACCGGCGGATCATCTTAATATGTGTTTTACCTGAATCCGTGACTCCATAGCGGCGCAGTACGCAAGCCATTGATTCCTCTTTGCTTCCCAAAAATTTCAATGAACCTATGGGTGCACCTGCAATT
>JARRJP010000053.1:13856-27406 GCA_037389025.1 Reinekea sp.
AAGCCCGGCAAAAACCGGGCAAAACCATTTACTCGTTTACTACCGACAAATTTGATCCGGTAGATGAATCGTCTTTATCTTTATCTGCGTTATCGGTTTCCGCCAGCAGAGCTTCCGTTCTCCCCTTAATTGCAGCAGCAACAGACTGCGCATTTTTAGCAAAAGCCAAGCCGATTTCTTCGGCTTTTTCTTCACTGACATCTGCAATTTCACGTTCAATGAACTGCCGGAAAGCGTCGGCCAATTCAAGCATTTTATCGTAGGCATCAGCTTCTTTTTTATCGGTAAAGGTTTGGCTTTTATCTCGGTCAGACATATACAAGGTCACCACGGCCATTACGTTTCTCCACATGAATTTGTGAGCTTACCCGGTACTGTATATTCATACATACACCTTAGTCAAGGGTATTGTTAAAATCAGTTTATTATTATGAGTTAGTGCCTGTTCAGAAAGGAGACTTTTCATTCGGGCTGGTGCAGTGCCAAATTTAAACAAGGTGTTTCCGGACAGACACGAGTTAGCGCAGGAGCGGCATGGTGACATTTTCGGGCTTGGTTATTGAACTCCCTCTTTCGAAACTCAATCAGAAATAAAGTCTTTATTTTCTGTTAAACAGTTTACATATGTAAGTATTTTGCTAGCATTGCCCGCCGAAAAATCTTCTCGTTTCTGGTCGAGAAAAAAACTGAAATATCTCACCTGAATCCGTGACGCCTTCAGTGGATGCAGAGTGTAAGAGCTTGATTTCTATTTGTTTATCAAAAATTGCTGCACCCATAGGTTCACCCCAATTTTTGAGAAGCAAAGAGGAATCGATGGCTTGCTCACTGCGCCGCTATGGAGTCACGGATTCAGGTTTCAGTATTGCTGTAACAACTACCAGACTTATCCAGGGCGTATTGCACGCCTGCTTACAATTTATTCTACCTTTCAGTATTGGGATTAAAATGCTAAGGAATTATTTTATCTTTGCTCTTATGAGCATATCTTGTCTTTCACTCTCCTATGCAGGAGATTCAACAGTTGGTCGTCATATGACAACCAGCTATGCAATGGATACTGTTGACCGCTATAGTGGTGGTGTCTCATTTCATACTGCGGATTATCAGATTCTAATGGGGCAAAACAGTTATTTTCCACTAAATCGAACGACTCGATTCAGTCGTGGGATAAGGACACCCTCATCGGTTGTCTCTCTATTTAATCTTGGTCAAGAGTTGACTGAGAACCATGTTTATGGTTGTCCAAAGAACAAAAAGCCTGAATGGGCTAATAACAGCGTGATATTTGATCGGAATACATTTGTTACACCCGGTGGTGAGTCTGTTAGTTTCTATCCGGCGTCACATTCGTCTAAAAGTAATTGGGTTTTGGACTGCGCTCCTGATCGATCAGGATATGTCAAACGAATTATCAGCCCGTACGGGATGAGCTTCTATTATCCGAATGCACCGTTACTTCAGAGTATCGCAAAAACTGTACTGACCAATATTACCTATCCTTCTCTTGTTGTTGATGCCAATGGTAATGAGATGAGCATAGATTACCAATCCAATAAAAAGGTGGTGTTTAAAACAAAGTATCAAACAGTTACCTTAACGAATAAGGAGCTGAGGGTCTCCGGCTATCCAGAGCCTATCGTCAGCTATGACTATAATCCCGATGGATACAAAGGCTATAAAGTCAGTTATGCAGGGGATTCAGACTGGACATTCAGTGCTATTCCGGGTGACAAAACCAAAGTGTGTAACCCTCTCAAGACTTGCGCTGTGTATGAGTTTAAAGATGTTACTTTGCAAGGGTTGTCCCATCGAGTTATCCAAAAGAAAACATACACTATTCCCCATTTCGGACATTACGAGGTTAAATATACCTATTCGGACAGTTCAGGAGTACGCAACCTAACCGTAAACTATCCTGACCACGTTCGCGAATACAGTTTTCATGATGGAAAGATGGAAACATCACTGGATTTAACGCGTTCATGGAAATATGGATTGCCCATCTCAGAAGAGGTCTGGGATAAAGATAAGACCGGTAAGCTTCAGGAAATCACCTATCGTCATGAGCCTTCCAGTAACTGGAAACTGTTTGATGGTAAGGCAATAAAGCTTCAAAAAATCAATCCCATTGAAACGAGGCAGGCATTGATTCGACAATCAAATTATAAGCCGGAAGCTCGTATGATTGAGAAAACCACTAAACGCTGGGCAAAAAACGACGCCGGACAAATGGTCTGGGTTGGCACTGTGCAGGAAAAGTACAGCGACTTCACGAGCCATAATCAGCCTCAGAAAACCACCTTCAGTTACCCTGATACCACATGGAGTCAATTATTTCCTTCGGTCACCTATGTGTCCCATTACTATGCAGACCACCCAAGTCATAATATCAATCTGGTGCGGGAAACCTATATTGAAGGTTCCAGTGAGAAAACTGAACAAACCTATGATAATGCAGGAAATATCAAAACCCAGACCGTGAACGGCCTGACCACCCGTTTTGACTACAGCAGTAACGGTGAAATGACCCGCATGATGGATCCAGAGGGCAATATTCGAACCTACAGCCAGTTCAAATTTGGCATACCAACGCAGGAAACCGGCCCAGAAGGCTTTACCGCCAGCCGAACCGTCAAGAACGGTTTTGTCACCTCAGAAACCACCTGGGGTAACCGTACTGTGCACTATAAATTTGACCCCTTTGGTAAACTGACAGAGTATCAGCCAGCGGGAAGAAACCGGTTTCCCATTCGCTATTATTATCAATACCCGGCTGATGGTGGCCTGGAGTTAGTTGAACAAAACGGCAACCTGACTAAGCACTCTTATCTCAATGGTTTTGGTAAGCCCTATAAAGTGCTCACCGAAGGGTTGGGAACAGGCTCTGGTGCTGGCTATGCCTTCAAAAAAGAATTTGAATATTTTTACGATGGCAGTGTGAAATCAGAAAGCGCGATGGTCGGCGCCAACACGACGATCACACCCGCCCAGCGCACAACCTACACCCAGGACCCGACTGGGCGCCGTATTCAACTGGACCCGGCAGATGATGCCCCGATTCGCTTTGAATACCCGAGCCCGTTCATGACAAAAATGATTGATAGCATGGGAGTGGTCACCGAGGAATATTATCGACCGTTCGCCGGGTTTGGTTCCGAGCAATTGATCAAGCGGTATCATCCACGAACCAACAAAGTTGCCGCACCATCACCGGCACTCACCATTGATATTGATTACTTGAACGATGGCAAGCTAGACACCGTCAAAGTCGATAAAGCCACTCAGTATTACAACTACAATGATGAAGGGTTGCTAAAATCCTACTCCACACCGGAAACCGGTTTGGTTCAGTTCCGCTACAGCAAAAACGGCAACCTGATTTGGGAAAAGCACAACAACGATTCCGCCGTCAGCTATGAATATGATCACCTCAATCGAATAATTAAAAAGATATACAGCGACACCACTTTAAACGTGGACTATTCCTATGACGACATAAATCGCACCAACACAGTCGAAAAGGCCTCATTTGGCTGGAAATACAGCCTGAATGAAGACGGTTTGGTCGAACAGGCCCAGTTGATGCACAAACATAAGTTAACGGTGCCCAGCATCGTCAATGAATATCCGGTATACACCCTGGCGACTGGCCGGAGAGCCGTTAATACGGGTACGAGTGGTTTCACTCGCAAATTGGGTACAACAACATTTGAATATTATCAATACGAGCAAAAAGGTTCAGTCAGCCACAACGGTGGTCACATCGCATCAAGAGGCTATCTCGACTGGCTTTTCAAATACGATTATGACACCCAGGGTTTTCTATCGAACATCACCTACCCCGATGGTGAAGATGTCGGGTATCTGCGTAACAGTATGGGGCAAGCCACTCAGGTCGGACGCTATGTTTCCAATATCGAGTACTGGCCAAATGGCGCAGTGAAGAAAATTCGTTACGATAATGGCATCAGTTCCGAATTCAAGCAGGACAGCATTACCGGAAAACTCAACGCCATTCAGCATGGAAACTTCTGGCACAAACAGTACGGGTATCTCTCGGCCTCCTACGTGAACAGCATTGTTGATGTGCTGGATAATTCGAAATCCATCTACATGGATTACGACCAGCTTCACCAGCTCAGAAAAGTGCATCAGGCAAAAGCCAACGGTACGGTTGTGGAATCCTTCAGCTATAACGCAACTGGCGATATGACCGATCACTACAAAAAAGGCGTTGGAACAACGCGCTACTCCTACGCCAAAAATAACCGATTGTCAGCCATTAACAAAGCCAATCGCCAACTCGCCGTTGGCTACACACCTGATGGCCGGATT
This sequence comes from Reinekea sp., assembly GCA_037389025.1. Taxonomy (GTDB): domain Bacteria; phylum Pseudomonadota; class Gammaproteobacteria; order Pseudomonadales; family Natronospirillaceae; genus Reinekea. The sequence continues at coordinate 18,195 of JARRJP010000053.1, forward strand.
ACCGTTTTTGGTGATAACTTCTATGGTTACAGTGACGATAAACTGCTCACCCAGTATGACACCAGCAATGGTGACCTATTCACCTATCTATACGATGGTAACGACAAAAAACTGAAAACCCTGAAGAACGGTGAGCTGTTAAGTTACAGCATTTACGATCACACCGGAAAGCTGATTTATGAAGAAAAACCCGGTGATGTCACCAGCAACCTGATTTATCTCGATGGTCGCCTGATCGCCAAGCGCGATGGTAAGTACGATATTGCCTACACCGAATGTAACTACATTGAAGATAAAAAACGTTTTGAAACAACCTTATGGCATCGCCCGGTCTACCTGCACAAACAATCACACGAACCAGTCAGCTATGGCGACTGCGAACGGTATGGCCGCTGGGTGCATGACTTCGACTCCAGCAGTGGGCTGTGGCAAAACGTCAGTGAAAGCAAACGCGAATACCGTGTCTGGATAAACCAGTATGCCATAACCGATACCAAGCATCTGAAAAACCAAGGTGCGTTATACAAATGGCTCTATAAAGACATGTATGTGGCGGCCGACCGCATGGAGCGTCGCTACTCACAGTCCGGCACCAAACGCAAATATCAGTGCTTTCGCCATTACAAAATCATCAAACGCACCTACAACCTGAAAACCGGGCAATACACCAGCAATGTCGTTAAGACCGGCAATTACTACACTGGCCGACAAATCGTCTGGCGGATGTGGAAGAAAAAACCGAAAAACTTCGGTTGCCAAAACCCTGGGTTAGTGCTCAGAAACGTCGTTTGGCCAAACATGAGCGGACAATAAGGAGCGCCCTCGGATGAAAAAAATAATTGCCAGCAGTCTTATTGCACTGTTGACCCTGTTGCCATCGGCCCAGCTTTGGGCCAACAGTGCCGGGGAAACCATAACCTACTTTCACAGTGACCATCTCGGCAGCCCGATAGCCGCCACCGATGAAACCGGCAGGGTCAAATGGATACGGGAATACTCCGCCTTTGGTCAGGATAATAACAACGGCGAGCAGGAAAGAATTGGCTGGGCCGGTCATGAATATCTGGCTGAATCCGATCTCAGCTATATGGGTGCCCGCTGGTACAACCCGGAGTTGGGGCGCTTTATGTCACCCGACCCGGTGATGTTTGTGACCAGCAACTCACTGTCGTTCAACCGTTACCTGTACGCCAACAACAGCCCCTATACCTTTTATGACCCGGATGGCGAGTTCTTTGATATCGCCATCGACCTGATCAGCGTCTCCATCGGTATTGGCAGCGCCATCAAGAACTTCTCACAGGGCAATATCAAAGAAGGCTTGATGGATGTTGGCGGCGTGGTGATTGATGGCGCGGCCGCTGCGATTCCGTTTGTCCCGGGTGGGGTTGGTATTGCACGTAATGCTGCGCGGTATGCGGATGATGTGGTGGCGGGGGCGGGAGATTTGCTCAAAGCTGGGAGTAAGGCGTGTAGTTTTGCCGCAGGCACTATGGTGAGTACACCAAACGGACTGGAAGCAATAGAATCGCTGAAACCGGGAGATCAAATCCTGAGTCAGGATGAAAACAGCGGCGAGCTCACCTATAAAACCATTTCAGATGCTTACAGTCATGTGCACGAAAACGGCATGACGCTCACCATTGCCAGCAGCACGGGCAAGCAGGAAGTGATCACCACCACCGCCGAGCACCCCTTCTATGTTAAGGGCAAAGGCTTTGTTCCCGCAGGCGAATTAACCGTAGCGGACACACTGCAATCGGCCAGTGGCGACCCAATTACCATTCTGGATATTGATAACACACCGCTGAACCTGACGGCTTATAACTATGCCGTTGCGGACTACCACACTTATTTTGTTGGTGAGAGTGGGGTTTGGGTTCATAATATGTGTGATGTTGTAAAGAATGTAGCACAAGGTTCTGTTAAGTTTGGTGATGATGCTGCGCGTGCGGCAGATAGATTGGGATTTGATCCAGCAGATGTCGCTATCAAAAACGGGATAGCTGACATCCCAATTATTTTCACGTCAAAGTTTTCGCCGAGCGATATCACTAAGGTCACTCAAGCTCTTCGTTCCCAGGGGGCAACATCTGCAAGAATTAATACTGGGCCAATTATAAATGATAAAATTACTTCCCGATTGCAAAGCGCGTATGAGTCAGGGAAGAACTTTGTTGGATTTAGTGTTACTAAAACAGGAAATCCTGAGAATATGTTTGTATTAGAGAGGGCCTTGTAAGTGAAGTTTTCAGTAATTGAAGCTAGAGCCAAACGAAGCCAGTTTGATGAGCTTGCAGGTGATTGTTACCGGGATAATAGCTCTCAAATTATTAAAGATCTAAATAGGCAGAATAAAAAATCTTACTTTGGAATTCAGAACAGCAAGGGCATGTACACTGTCATCGGCGAAAAGTCAGTCTATTTCTCCGTAGAGCCGGGATTGGAAAGTGAGATTCTAAATTCAGAGTTATTGAGGGTATTCCAAAGAAATGCAATGCAAGTTGGTAAGGGCGGTGAGTTCGAATTTGTGAACATAGCTGAAAACGAATCTGTTTGGGTGTTAAACGGGAAGGTTATGTGTGCTATGTGGAATATCCTTATGTTACTGTGTGAGGCCAATGGTGGCGAGAGCATTGCTCGATAGCAAAACATGCTGAACCTTTTGAAGGTTCAGCACCTGTTGAATTATTTAGGTTCAGCTTTTACGAAAATATTTTTCGGGGCTTTATCAAAATACTTATAAAGGGCTGGGCATAACCAGCCTTCCATATTCCTGCCTTCTAACTGATACCAGTTTCCTTCATAATCTTCTCGTACCCAATTTAGATGCTCCTGATAACCAGGGAATGGCTTTAAAGAAAAAATAAGCTTAAATCCATTTATTGCATCAGGAGTGTTTTTTGTTAAAACGTTGATCATCTCGGGGATACCAAAGACAAAAGGCTCTTTGACAAGATTAGTATCGGGGTCATCAAAAACCCACATCCCTTCATAGAGATAAGGAAAAATGACCATTAGTGCGTTTTCCATTTTGAGTCCTTTATTTTTCTTTAGCCGTTGTTTGCCGCTGCACTGACTGCTTGGTGTTACCACCCAAACTCCCATCATACATTTTCCCAAATTATCCATCATAACATTTGGCAAGATTTAGCCTGTTTCCCACACTCTCATCATAACCATTTTCAAGTCAGCCATTTTAATATCGTACCTTTTACCAAACCGCATCGAACGCTCAGGCCGGAAATCATGTTTCCAATATCGAGTACTGGCCAAATGGCGCGGTGAAGAAAATTCGTTACGATAATGGCATCAGTTCCGAATTCAAGCAGGACAGCATTACCGGCAAACTCAACGCCATTCAGCATGGAAACTTCTGGCACAAACAGTGCAGGTATCTCTCGGCCTCCTACATGAACAGCATTGTTGATGTGCTGGATAATTCGAAATCCATCTACATGGATTACGACCAGCTTCACCAGCTCAGAAAAGTGCATCAGGCAAAAGCCAATGGTACGGTTGTGGAATCCTTCAGCTACAACGCAATAGAAATCAAGCTCTTACACCCTGCATCCACTCTGGATTCAGGGATTCAGGGATTTAATAAAAACAGGCGAGTTAGATGGTGCTTGTTCTAAGAAATAAAATCCAATTTTAATAATTACAGCCCGCAAAAGTGGGCTTTCATTTAGGGGAGTCAAACACGACCCTGCTACAGCGAGGACCTTCATCGGGCATTCAAAATACAGAGAAATTCGAACTTTCTACAAGGATGATGGCAGATCTCAAAGCGGGTAGTAAACGTGTAGTTTTGCCGCAGGCACCATAATGAGCACACCAAACGGACTGGAAGCAATAGAATCACTGAAACCTGGTGATCAAATCCTGAGTCAGGAGAATACACCGGTGAGCTAACCTATAAAACCATTGCAGATTATTGCAACCATGTGCACGAAAACCGCATGACGCTAACCATTGCCAGCAGTACGGGCAAGCAGGAAGTGATTGCCGCAGACGAACGAACCGTAGCGGACAAACTGCAATCAGTCGGTCCCCGTTCGACTTTGTGTCCAAACCTGTGACGCAGTTATCTATAATCAATGTCAATTATATTAATAATCAACTGATGACGCCGATTGTTGAAATCCGGTTTAACTCGTATGGCCATATAGATATAGATGCTGCCAGGGGAATTACTCCAATTCACTTGAGCGCTTAGGTCAAACTTCCAGAACCAATCACGTCAAGTAATCAATTACAACAATTACAACAAGTCGCATTACCGATCAGAAAGGGGTCGATATGGAAAGTAGTAAATATATTTATTCAGGCGCAACGTATCTCAAAGTTTCTGCGGCGATGGCGCTTTTAGTGTCATCTATTTCAACTGCATATGCTTTGGACGATGGAAGATACAATATCAAGTCTTCCCTGAGTGGTATGTATCTGGATGTCTATGGACGTAGCTCGGATGATGGCGCGAAAATTGTCCAGTACAAAAAGACCGGTGGCACAAACCAGCAGTTTGATGTTCAAGTGCTTGATGATGGCACCTACTCAATTCGGCCTGCACACAGCGGAAAGTCGCTCGATGTATTCAACTGGAATGCAAATGATGGTGCCGAGTTGCGTCAATGGACTTACACAGGCGCCAATAATCAGCGCTGGCGTATCGATGATGCGGGAAATGGCCTCTATTCCATTACCTCAGCCTTCAGTGGCAAAGCCTTAGATGTAGTGGGAATGAGCAAGGCGCTCGGCGCGGATATCCAGCTGTACACCTATTGGAGTGGAGGAAACCAATTGTGGTCTTTTGTCCCCGTTGACTCGACTACTGCTCCAGATGATCCGTCCCCTAACCCGAAACCTAGCCCTAGCGGTAGCCATTTTGTAGGAAATATTACGACATCGGGCAGCGTGCGATCCGATTTTGCCCAATATTGGAATCAGATAACTCCCGAAAATGAAGGTAAATGGGGTTCCGTGGAATATTCGCGGGATTCTTATAACTGGAGTGGCCTGGATGCGGCGTATAACTATGCCAAGCAACATAACCTTCTATTCAAAGAACATACCTTTATTTGGGGCAACCAGCACCCAAAATGGATCGATTCGCTGAGTCCGTCTGAACAGGCGGCAGAAATTGAAGAGTGGATTCGAGATTTCTGTGCTCGTTATCCAGATGTGGATATGATCGATGTGGTCAATGAAGCGACACCTGGCCATGCTCCGGCAGACTTTGCCAAAAGTGCTTTTGGTAACGACTGGATTATTAAATCCTTCCAACTGGCACGGAAATATTGTCCCAACGCGACGTTGATTCTGAATGACTACAACGTGTTGAGCTGGAATACCGATGAATTTATTGCCATGGCCAGGCCTGCGGTCAATGCGGGAGTCGTGGATGCCATCGGTGCGCAGTCTCACGGTCTAGAGGGTTGGTCTAATGCTGACCTGGAACGCAAACTGAATAAAGTCGCATCGCTTGGTCTGCCTATATACATTTCAGAATACGATGTCGCCAAAACCAACGATCAGGAACAACTGCAAATCCTGAAGACGCAGTTCCCACTGTTTTATAACCACTCTTCCGTAAAAGGTATCACTCTGTGGGGGTATGTATACGGTAAGACCTGGGTGGATGGCAGCGGCCTGATTTATGACAATGGAGCCCCACGTCCGGCTATGACTTGGCTGGTGGACTACCTGAAACAGCATCCAAAAAATTGATCATTCAAGTTTCAGAGTTCAGGGCACTATTGGGGACCGTTTGAGTAGGATTCGACGGTCTGGGTAAGCCACAGTAAACCCATCCTGCGGCCGATGCTTTCCCAGGCCGTAGAGCCCTAGCCAAACGACGGAGTCTGAATCGCGATTTAGACTCCGATACTTGAATTGAAAATCAATAAATGAAACCGACTATTACAATCTGAATTTGACTCATTATGACCCTGTAGATGCAGCCACGAGTATTTATCTAATTCGCCTGTGTGCTTAGATCAAACTTGCAGGACCAATCAAGAGTCGCATTATTTATCAGAAAGGGGATGACATGGGAAATAGTAAACATTTTTATTCGGGCGTAACCCAAACGCATATCAAGACTTTTGTGGCGATGACACTTCTTGTGTCATCCATTTCAACTGCATATGCATTGGACGATGGAAGATACAGTATCAAGTCTTCCCTGAGTGGTATGTATCTGGATGTCTATGGGCGTAGCTCGGATGATGGCGCAAACATTATCCAGTACAAACAGACCGGTGGCACAAACCAGCAGTTTGATGTTCACGCGCTTGGTGATGGCACCTACTCAATTCGGCCCGCACATAGCGGAAAATCACTTGATGTATTCAACTGGAATGCAAATGATGGCGCCGAGTTGCGTCAATGGACTTATACGGGCGCCAGTAACCAGCGCTGGCATATCGATGATGCGGGAAATGGCCTCTATTCCATTACCTCAGCCTTCAGTAGCAAAGCCGTAGATGTATCGGGAATGAGCAAAGATGCTGGCGCGGATGTCCAGCTGTATACCTATTGGAGTGGGGCAAATCAATTATGGTCTTTTGTCCCCGTTGGCTCGACTCCTGCGCCAAAGCCGTCCCCTACCCCTGATGACGGCCAAACCTGTGATCTGCCTTCTAAATTAAGCTGGACATCAACGGATCCTTTGATAACACCGCGTAACCCGAATTGGTTATCCATCAAAGATCCGACAATCGTCAAATACAATAACAAGTACCACGTATTTGCATCGATTGTTGATAAGAATACAAATGGCTATGGTGGCGTCTATATGAACTTCAGCGACTGGTCTCAAGCCGGCTCCGCTCAACAGACCGATATGTCAACCACCAAGGCTGGCAGTACTGTTGCACCACAGGTGTTTTACTTTGAGCCGCAGAATAAGTGGTACCTGATATATCAGTGGGGCGCCAAATACTCTACCAACAGCGATATCAGCAACCCAAATGGCTGGAGTGCGCCAAAAACTCTGTTGAACAATGGATTGGGAAATGGCATCGATTACTGGGTTATTTGCGATGATAACTATTGTCACCTGTTCTTCTCAGGAGACGATGGCAAGCTATATCGTTCCAAAGTGTCCATCGGAAACTTTCCTAACTTCTCAGGTTATGAGGTTGTGATGGAAGATTCCGTAGCGGGCAGACTGTTTGAAGCATCCAACGTTTATAAAGTGGATGGTACCAACAAATATCTGCTGTTGGTCGAAGCTTACGCACCCCGCTACTTCCGCTCCTGGACATCTACCAGTCTGGACGGCCCATGGACACCGTTGGCAGATACTCAGTCGAACCCATTTGCCGGTGCTGCTAACGTGTCGTTCAGTGGTACGAAGTGGACCAATGATATCAGCCATGGTGAGATGATACGTTCTGGCTACAACCAGAAAATGACCATTAATACCTGCAACATGGAGTATCTGTATCAAGGGGTGGATCCAAACTCTGGTGTCTCAGATTACAATGAATTGCCTTGGAAGCTGGGTCTGATCAGAGCCAAGTAAGCCACCAATCGCGTCCTAATGCCGACTCCCGGATAGTGGCGCTTGAACCGATAGGATAGAACACTACACTCCTGTAGTGTCCTATCCTGCAGTAGGAAATCAGAAGCCCCCAAAAAAGAATTTCCCGGGCAAGGTGTTACCGCCCAAATTCCCATCATACATTTTCCCAAATTATCCATCATAACATCTGGCAAGATTTAGTCTGTTTTCCCACTCTCTCGTCATAACTATTTTCAACCTGAATCCGTGACTTCTTCAGTGGATGCAGGGTGTAAGAGCTTGATTGCTATTTGTTTTTCAAAAATTGCAGGTGCACCCGTAGGTTCACCCCAATTTTTGGGAAACAAAGAGGAATCAATGGCTTGCGCATTGCGCCGCTATGGAGTCACGGATTCAGGTTTTACCAAACCGCATCGAACGCTCAGCCTATTTCACATCATAGGCTCAACCTATTTCTGATCGAACCGAGGTTACGACGACCTTGGTTAACTATTTTCTGAACCATCGCTCTTCTTATTTTTCTGTGCGTTAGTGACACTTCTGATTATTCCAGTTTTATTTTCCATGCCCCAAAAACACAAAAAGCCCGTTGTATCATCGCAACAGGCTTTGGCTGGATGAGTACGCTATTCACATGCTGGATCGTTACCATCATTTTAGTTTCCCGACACGCTTCGACCAGACTGCTATAGCACACGTCACAGTCGCAGGTTACCCTGTGCATTGTGCAGTATGACCTCAATCACCCCTTCATCAAAGGTATTGATACCAAGTTTGACGATCTCCAGTTCCCGCTGAATAAACTGTTCCAGATCATAATCGTTCAACGGCAACAGATTAACGGAGTAAGTAATTCGATTTTTCATATCCGCATTCACCTGCATCGCCGGATGATGCAACAGCTCTGGCTGACCGAACAGGATCAGGTTGTTTTTCGGTGGAAATTTATCAAACAGCAAGCGCAGTTTACGTAAGCCTGAATCCGTGACTCCAAAGTGGATGCAGGGTGTAAAAGCTTGATTGCTATTTATTTTTCAAAAATTGCAGGTGCGCCCATAGGTTCACCCCAATTTTTGGGAAGCAAATAGGAATCAATGGCTTGCGCACTGCGCCGCTATGGAGTCACGGATTCAGGGTAAGGTATTCATGTTCAGCAAGTGCGCTTCATCAATCAGGGTATCAGGGTGTAGAGTTTTTTCGATCTCGAATATGTTTATATGCTGCCTGGATCTGTATTTTTCCAATTATTTTTCCGGGGCCTCGATCTTCATCGATAACGCCAGTTGTCGAATAATTTTGTCGTAAGTGTGCAGCGTCTGACTGACACCTCGTTTTCCTTCTGTTCCCCGAGTTATTCGATGTGCACCCGCAAGGTCGATTTGCCAACGCCCGGCCCACCGACAATAACACTGAACCCGCCATGCTGAGCATGGATGAAGAGGATATCCCTAATCATTTCCTGCGCCAGTAGCAGTTCCGGCTTATCACGCTGGAGCGGTTCACAGGTAATACCAAAGGTGTTTTGAATAATTCTGAATCCGTGAGAAATAACATCTGTGATGAATGTCAAAGTTATCAAGCTTCCGTACATGATACATTTTGAAACGGATACTGATGTTTATGACACAAAAACTTGTAATTTCCCCTAGCTGGGAATCAGTAATTGGAAACCTCATTGAAT
>JARRJP010000054.1:0-5222 GCA_037389025.1 Reinekea sp.
AAATTTCAATGAACCTATGGGTGCACCTGCAATTTTTGAAAAGCAAATAGAAATCAAGCTCCTACACCCTGCATCCACTTTGGAGTCACGGATTCAGGTGTCAGTCTTCATGGAATTGGTTTCGTTGTGGTTCAGAAAAATGAGGACGCCGACTGTCATGTGCTGCTCAGGCACAAAGGCAAATATCGATTCAGGTTGATGCTAAGAGATAAATAATGAACCCAGATGCAGAAAGTAAATAATTGGCGAAATTCAGAAATAGCGACAATACTGATTATCGACTGATCGACCATTGTTTGTTGCGCTGCTCGGAGACATTTGTGAAGCGTCGTGATTTTATTAAGCAATCCTTATCGGCATCCGCTGTTATTGTCGGAACAGGGTATGCTTCCTTTGATATGCTCGGCCATGTTCGAGGGCAATATATTCCGCCATTGGAACAACGAGCGGCCAAGGCGGCTGCAAAGGTTATCGCAGAAAACGGCCCGGACCATGATGAAGGTACTCTGGTCAGCGCGCAGGCTGAACCGATTCCTGACGTTCATCCCCGAGACTTGGTAAATGCCAGACCGGCTCAGTCATACCAGCAATTGCGTGCAGAGCAGTTGATGGCAAAAATCCCGGAGCCGGTTCAGGTAGAAGAAATTGCCCAGCCTGAATTGACGCAGCTTGCTGAAGCCAAGGTCGAAATCGCCAAACCTTCTGCGTCAGCCCAAACGGTTCAGGAAAAGGTAGCGAATTTTGAAACAGACTTTACCGACGACGTGCTGCTGAAAGAAAATGAATACGCCATGCTGGTGAAAACATTGGAGCGTATTAACAAGGTTCAGGATTATGTCGGTTATGGTAATTTCAATGTATTGTCCTTTGATGAAGGGATGAAATACGCCAGGTATTCACCACGTATTGGTCATTTCACCAAAGATGAATTGAATTTCCTGGATATGCTGTTTCATTACAATTCCAGTCATCTGGGGTTCTTTGGTGAAAAAGTTATCAGCACTCAATCCAATGTTATTGCCAATAATGCTGTGACTAAGATGGCAGGCACTGGTCACTATCTGTTCCGTGGCTATTCGGAAGCGTTTTACAGCAAGATTCGGGGTGAGGTGGGTGATTCGCTGATTCTGACCAGTGGCGTACGCAACGTATTCAAGCAATATCAATTGTTTATGGCCAAGACTGTTCAGGCCTCGGGTAACTTGTCGCGCGCATCGAGATCGTTGGCTCCGCCGGGGCACTCCTATCATGCTATCGGTGATTTCGATGTTGGTCAGGTTGGTGGTGGTTTACAGAATTTCACGGCGGCTTTTGCCGAAACCGATGAATTCAAACGATTGCAGGATCTGGGTTATGTCCGTATCCGATATACTGCAGATAATAATCTGGGGGTGCGTTATGAGCCCTGGCATATCCGGGTTGTTTAATCAGACTGAATTTCCCAGCAAAAAAAGGCCGCAAAGAATGCGGCCTTTTTTTGGGTTATCGATGTTGTTTCAGCGAGTCAGCAATCAAAAATGCCAGTTCCAGGTCAGCATTCAGGCGTGGATCGCAATGAGTATGGTAGCGATTGGCGGCGTACTATTTGTTGGCTTCGGACAATCCTCAGTCTTCGGAGCCAACCCTAACGGATCAATCGCTTGTTCCGTTTTTGGGTGTGTTTTCAGGCTTTTGCTCTGTCGGATTTTGCCGTACATCTCATGCTGTGTTGTCCAGATTTCGTTGCCGGTGTTGTGATCATAAACCTGAATCAGTGACTCCACTGCGCCGCAATGGAGTCACGGATTCAGGAGTCTGGTAAACGACTAAAAAAGCCACCCGAAGGTGGCTGCAAGAGTATTGAGGGCCTACCGATTTATAACAATGGATCGATTAACGTCGCGCAATCGTCCGCAGAGGCTGGCTTGGCCACATTGGCCAGGTTGACGGTGTTGGGGCTCAGCAACAGATCACCGGATTCAGTGGTGCCATCAATGTCGGTGGTGAATCGAAATTGCTGTTGACTATCGCTGCTTTCCATAACCTTGGCTTTTATTATACCTTCAAACGACTGACCTTCGTAATCCAGATTCAGGATAACGGCACCAGCCGAGATCTTAGTCCAGCTACCACCCATATATTCGTTTACTAAGCTGTCTTCCGGGTCGGTGCTGTCTTTGGCGCTGACATTCACACAAGCGCTCAAATGACCCTGCTTGGCGTCAGCGGTGCCATCTAAGCGGATGGCGACATAGGAGCCGGTGGCCAGATCATCAGCATGTTCGCTGGTCGCCTCCAGGACAAACCATTGACCACCCCAGGTGGTGTCATTGGCCAGTTTGGCGTCGTTGACAGCATTGGTGACGCTGGTTGAAGGGTCGAAACTACTGCTGGTATCGATAGCTGTTTGACCGCTGTCAACCAATGTTTTGGTGATCGAAGAAATATCAAATTCTACGGTGTCATCGTTAAAGCCGCTTTGCAGATTTGTCGATAAGGTTGAAATACCACTGTTCAATACTGTTTGCGCGGCTGACCGATCGGTTCCTGAGATTTCTTTTTTCACTAACTGTGATATGACTTCGGAGACTTTCAATTGAGCGTTGACAGCCGAAGTATCGGCGGCCGTGCCGATCTTTTTAATTTCGGCATTAAGGTCACTCAAGCGACTGGCAACCGTCGTTTGTCGACTGGTATCGGCGGTCAGTTCTGATAACAGACTGTGAAGATTCGAAGAGCCAAGATCAACCGGTTGAATGCCCGTAGCGACCGTTGAGCTCAAACGACCGATGATCAACCTCTGAGTATCAGACTCGCTGCTACTGTCTGAGCTGTTAGTCAAAATATCCATCATGGTCTGTACGGCCACTGAATTGGCTAGCATAGACCTGGACCGGCTATCTGATGAGGTGGAGAAATCCAGACGCAGATCGGCATCCGACCTAATGCCTAATGCAGTGCGAATAGATGATTGCGTTTCTGTATCGGTCGTTGTCAGCAGAAGAGATAGAAATAGTCGAACGCATCGCCATGATGCCCTTGAGCCGCTCACCCGTTGACAAGTCAGTGCCGCCCTTGATGCGGATTATCATTGATTCGATCGAGCTGCCATACAGTAGGCAGTAACGCTGATATTCATCTGAAATGAGCGGCAGTGAGCAATAGTTGGTATTGGTTAACGGGTTGTAACTGTAGTAACCATCACTGTCGGTATAGGCATAGGGCTCAAAGTCATCAATCTTGTAATTGTTGTTTGCGTCAACCCAGACTTTGCCTCCAGCGACACGACCGTCTACCACCAGGCCGGCCATTCCTTTACGACTATCTGTGTTATTGCCGTCTTGAGAGGCGACATCACAGGCGGTAATCAACAGGCTGGTAGCCAGGGCTGTTAATGCGAAAATAGGTGCTTTCATGAATTTTCCTCCGGCCTAGAAAGCCAAGTTAACAGACGCAGACACTGAGTATGCACGCAATGCGTTGCCCTGCTTGATCTGATCAGTACTGAATAAATCCCCCAGAACTGTGTTCATCTGGGCATCGATTTGCAGAAAATTGAACAGGCTCAGACCAAGACCGAGTTGAGTGGGATCTAAATCGACCAGGTCTTTACCAATACCCAGACGCAGGCGTGGCCAATACCAAGCCTTTGGTTGCGCAAGAAAGGCAACGTTAAGGTTTTGGCTTTGATCACCAAACAGGTCGTTCTTGCGCCAAAGGTCTCCGGCAGCGGCGACAGCCAAGCGGTTATCGAAGAATGACTGCGATACATCGAGCGTTAACCGCGGGGCCAGGTGATGACTTTCTTCTAGGGTAATGTCGCCGACGGACGCAAAGTATTCTGCGTGAAAACATTCGTTCTGTGCATCACTATCGGTTACGCTGGCACAATCACCACCCAAGGTGTTGTAGGTAATTTCCGGGCTGTTCAGGTTATACAGTGTGATCCCAACTAACGTATCATTGCGTTGCAAGGTGACACCTAAATCCAACGTGACGTTGAAGTTGAACGATTCAAAACCAGCCATTACGTCGTCTTTCAGGTTATCCGTCAGCGTGCCGCTGTCATCGACAGCCTGGCGCGCAACTTCTTTAATCGGATACAGGGTTTTCTGTAGGTTATAACCGATCACAGTCGCACGAACCCCTCCCGTTGCACTGATATCGTTACGGTCCAGGAAATTGATGGCCGGCAGAGGTCGGGCGTAACTGAGATCAACATTGAAGATCTGTGCTTGTTTCAGATACAGAGATGAGGTTGTACGCAGATAATCAATCGGGTCGAGGTCGTTACCGGCATTGTTGGTATCGGAAATGGTTTGGGCATCAATATCAAAGGTAATCGGGCCGTGCAACAGGCTGGCACGAGCCTGGGTCAGAGAGGACGCTCCGACGCTGAATGTGCCCACTTGACCAAGCTTGAAATTCAATGGCATTAATGGCAGACCAGCAACGATTCCTGGCTTGATATAAAAGGAATCCGCCAGCAACTGAACATTACTGTCAAAGCTGGTTTCCAGATCGTTAACGCCAGCCAGCACGTCACCGACACTGGCGTCGCCATTCGAGAAGTCGTCAAAAGTCGTCGAGATGGAATCGATCTGATCTGACATGTTATTGAAGACCGTGTCAAACTCACCTAAACCCTGCAGCTGTATGTTGGCTGCAAAATCAATCAGGGTCAGTCGGGTGTGGTCCGTATTCAACGATATGGTCGCCGGATTAAAACGACCGGAACTGCCCAGCTGTGCATTGCTGATTGGGCCGACAGTGACGGCGGTTCCGCTGTTCAGATAGTGGATATTATCAGCCCAACTGACACTGCTGATCAGGGCGATAGTGAGGGCAAGTGATGATCTGATCAATGGGTAAACCTCTCGGGTCAAAGTTAGAAAATCAGCCGACCAGTTATGTATCTTGGTTTTGACTACTGAATTGCGTAATTGAGCTTACAACTTGCAAATAGTTATGCATGAGCTGGTTTGAATTTGCAAAATAAATGTGATCCAGTTCACATTTTTTCGGTTATCTGGGTTGTTTTTAGTTCGAAATTTGACGTATTTCACATAGATTGTCGCTGTTGTTACCATCCTGGCAATTTATTGACTGAATACTGGGGTCGGATACAAGTGAAATCTTGCCTATATACCTGAATCCGTGACTCCAAAGTGGATGCAGGGTGTAAGAGCTTGATTTCTATTTGTTTTTCAAAAATTGCAGGTGCACCCATAGGTTCATTGAAA
>JARRJP010000054.1:5268-31043 GCA_037389025.1 Reinekea sp.
AAGCCGCAAAGAATGCGGCCTTTTTTATTTATCGATGTTGCTTCAGCGAGTCAGCAATCAAAAATGCCAGTTCCAGTGCCTGGTCAGCATTCAGACGAGGATCGCAATGAGTATGGTAGCGGTCGGCCAGATCTGTTTCTGTTATCTGATATTGACCACCAATGCATTCCGTGACGTTGCGCCCGGTCATCTCAAAATGAACGCCGCCAGCATGGGTGCCCTCAGCTTTGTGAACAGCAAAGAAATCCTTTACTTCAGATAAAATGGAGTCAACCGAACGTGTTTTATAGCCGGTGCTGGCTTTAATCGTGTTGCCGTGCATCGGGTCTGAACTCCAGACAACCTGTCGACCCTCAGCTTTGACGCGGCTGAGTAACGCCGGGAAATGGTCGCGGATTTTATTAGCCCCCATACGCACAATCAGGTTCAAACGGCCAGCCTCATTATCCGGGTTCAGAATATCAATCAACCGAATCAGTTCATCTGGGTTTGTACTTGGACCTGCTTTCAGTCCCAGAGGGTTGCGAATACCGCGACAGAATTCGACATGGGCGCTGTCCAATTGTCGGGTGCGGTCTCCAATCCATACCATATGTGCGGCACAGTCATACCAGTCCCCGGTCAGACTGTCTTTGCGGGTCAGCGCCTGTTCATAAGGCAGTAGTAATGCCTCATGCGAGGTATAAAACTGGGTTTCGCGGATTTGTGGTGAGTTATCCGGATTGATGCCACAAGCGCTCATAAAGGCCAGAGCATCGTCAATCTGCGTTGCCAGAGTCTGGTAGCGTTCGTTGTTTGGGCTTTGTCTGACAAAGTTCTGATTCCACTGATGTACCTGATGCAAATCAGCCAGTCCGCCCTGAGCGAACGCTCGCAGCAGATTGAGCGTGGCCGCAGCCTGATGATAGGCCTTGAGCATTCTTTCCGGGTCAGGCTGACGATCACGTTCGGTGAACTGAATGTCATTAATGATATCGCCACGATAGGACGGCAGAGTAATACCATCAATCGTTTCATCGTTCGATGACCGTGGCTTGGCAAACTGGCCGGCCATACGTCCAACCTTGACCACAGGACTTTGGCCGCCGTAAGTCAACACAACAGACATTTGCAGCAATGCCATAAAGGTGTCACGAATATGATTACCATGAAATTCGTTGAAACTTTCTGCGCAGTCTCCTCCCTGCAGCAGAAACGCTTCGCCGTTGGAGACTTTAGCCAACTCTTCTTTTAACTGCCTTGCTTCACCGGCAAAAACCAGCGGCGGTTGTTTGCTTAGCTGCTCTTCAACATTGGCCAGTGCCTGTTTGTCCAGATATTCAGGCAATTGGCGAATGGTTTTGTTTCGCCAGCTTTCCGGGGTCCATAAAGTCATTGATACATCCTAATTTCCAAAGTCTAGGTTTGATGACTGACTGGAAGGACCACTTACGGAGCGGTTCTAACCAAGCCGTTATATATAACCTGAATCCGTGACTCCATAGCGGCGCAGTGCGCAAGCCATTGATTCCTATTTGCTTCCCAAAAATTGGGGTGGACCTATGGGTGCACCTGCAATTTTTGAAAAGCAAATAGAAATCAAGCTCTTACACCCTGCATCCACCTGAACTCACGGATTCAGGCATAAAGACGCATTGTATGGGAGAAAAAAATAAATTCTATAGGGAAATGGTTGGTCTTAATCCTGCATCCACTGAAGGAGTCATGGATTCAGGTTAATGATTTAGCTTTCATTGCACACTATGATCAATAGTGGCATTTATCAACTGGATTTATTGCCGTGCTGTGAGCCACCCAGTTAAATCAGAACTGAATCCGCTTTTGCGGTGGCTGAAACATTCAGGCCAGTAGCCTGTAGTGACCCACTGTCATTATTCTCAAAACCGTTAATCCGGAACGTTGGCTTCAGGTTGGGAAGTCGGTTCATACGGCAAAACACTCAAGAGAAGCCTGCGCATGAGTCTATCTTTAAGCGTTTTTGGGGCAGATAATCGCATGCGCTCAAGGTTGGAACGATTTGCTGCTACTTTTTCCGGATCCGGTGTCTTCAGAATTGCTCCCAATAGCTGCCATGGTTTACCCAGTTTAACCAGAAGTTGCTGCAATGATCCTCCAATCAGCACTTCTTGATCGGTCAGTTCTTTACCAAACGGGAAGGGTAGAAAATTTGTTTGCAGGTTTTCTGCCAGAGCCTGTTTCAGTTCGCTGCTGGTATTATTGCGAAATGCTTCTGGCAGCCGGTATTTCTTGCTCAATTTCCCCGCTTTCTGCGCCTGCCGGATGAGCTTGTCCTGGAACCGGGAATCCGCAATTTTCAGCAGCTCGATGATGATTTCCTGATCGTTTTTACTGCGTAAATCGGCGATGCCATATTCTGTTACAACGATATCGCGCAGGTGTTTTGGGATGGTGGTGTGCCCATAGTTGAAAACAATGTTACTGACCGGTTTGCCTCTCTTGTGGCGACACGAACGCATCATCAGGATAGATCGTGCCTGTGGTATTTCATGGGCCATTGATACGAAATTGAATTGACCACCCACACCGCTGACGACTTGACCATCCTCCAGAGCATCGCTAACCGCAGCACCGGATAAGGTCATTTTCATGCAGGCATTGATAAAACGGGCGTGACGGCGCTGAGCGATGCGCAGTGCTTCACCACCATGCAGATGATTGGTAAAGTCCACCGATGTCATGTTGATTTCGTGCAGTTCATCGTCAGGCATCTGTTTTAACGTGTCATAGAAATGCTGAGAACCAACAAAGAATCCGGCATCGATCAATATTCCATGGTTCAGTTGTTTGCCGAGCAGGGTGTCATGGCACCATTGGCGAAACGTTGGGTCTTTAAGGTCAGGTATCTGTGCTTCACCGGCATGGAGCAGCTTGGAACCTTCAATAGAAGCCTCTGCGCTTATCAGGCCCCAATGTTGTAAATAGCTAAGATCCTGCGCGGTCAGCGGTGATGAAATGCGCTGCTTTGCCATCAGCGCGTCCAGCCAGTCCAGGCCAATCCGATTTTCCTGCAATCCTTCATTCAACAGTTGCTGCACCGTCAAATCATGATAAACCTTCCGCTTCAGGATACCACCGCGTTTCAGTTCCAGATAACCTGGTACCAGCATTTCAGTATTGCCATAGAGTCCTTGGTTAAATGGTGCAGTATCACCGTCGCTCTGAATAACCGGGAATTTTTCCAGAGCCTGTGTACGGCGCAGCAAAGACTGATAATCTGAGTTTTTATTGTGCCGAACCAGTAACGCATTGGTAACAGCATCACCCAGTGAGCCGATGCCGATTTGCAACGTTCCGGCATCCTTGACCAGTGTGCTGGTGTAAAAACCAATCATGTGATCGGTGGCAGAAATCGGTTGTTGCGGTATGGCAAAAAGTGCGCAGTTCATGGATTCATGGTCGATGATAATATCAAAGAGGTCATTGCTGATTTCGGCATCATTCGGCATGAATGGCAGTTCGTTATTTACCTCAGCCAATGCCAGCCGTTTTTTTCCGTCGCGATGGCTTTGTTCTCGCATCATGCGTTGCAGGTCCAGTGTGACATCTGGATTTGATGACAGACTGTAGCGGGTTTTACCGGCGATAACTTTTTTGCAGATTGCCTGAGTAAAAACATTGATGCCACGGTTCATCATATCCCGGACAACATGGGTGTAGTTTGTTGACAACGCATCGAGTTGAGCTGGTGTGTTGCGCAACATTTCACCAGCCTTGAAATAGAACTGCACGACACTGATATTACTCGGTAATTGCTGCTTCAGCGCGGCATCGGCAAATTTGTATTCTGCAATACCGGCAAATTGACGATCAAAAAATGGTTCCAGCAATCGTTTTTCGAGATCCGAGCGAGTGCGTGGTCGAGTCAGCGTTAAAGCGGTATGAATGTCTAACCGGAATTGTGGATTTTCCTTGGCAACATCGTAAAAGGCATTGAGCAGGTTAGGGGCTTTACCAATGCCAATGGGTACACCCATGATAATGTGACCATCCATTTCCCGAAAAGTATTTTCAGCCAGTTGATGTAGATTGATCTGCTCAGATGAGGTGAGTGTCAGGGTCATTAGGTTCTCCAGCAGCCCTTGGTAATTGCCATCGGCAATAATATTCAGGTCTTATAATATACCTAAATCCGTGACTCCGTTTAACAAAGCCTATTCTTTAAGTTGGCGTAATAAATACTGTAGTGGATGCAACAGGTGTTTTCCGTCCAGACGCTTTACCTGGCTCCGGCATGAGTAGCCGGTAGTGACCAATGTTTGCCGGGGGCTGGCTATAACCTGACGCCATGAAAGATTGTAGATCGTTTCCGAGCTTTCCCGGTTGCGCGTTTCATGACCAAAGGTGCCGGCCATACCACAGCAACCGACATCGACATGTTCCAGCGTCTGGTTCAATGCGCTGAAAACCCTACTCCAATCCTGCATTGATTCGGCCGCATTGGTTTTTTCAGTGCAGTGGCCCAGAAAACCAACCTGGCCCTGTTTAAACTTCGCGCTCTGTGTTTTCAGTTGTTCGATATCTTTACTGAGCAGTTCCTGTAGCAGTAATACAGGTGGCACAGCCTGATCACAGTACTTGGCGTATTCTGCGCGATAGGTGAGCGTCATGGAAGGATCGATACCTGCCAGAGTGATGCCGCAATCGGCCAGTTTCTGCAGTTTTTTCTGATTGTGCTGGGCAATCCAGCGAAAGGTATGCAGAAAGCCGTGTACATGCAGTGGTTTGCCGTTAGCTGCATAAGGCATTATCCAAACGCGATAACCAAGGGTACTCAGACAGTCAATAATTTCCATGACGACATGGGTTTCAAAAAAACTGGTAAAGGCATCCTGAACCAGAATTACCGAGCGTTGTTTTTCCGTTTCAGGTAGGCTTGGCAGTATATTGGCATCAGCATACTGCACATGACGCTTTATCATTTCCCTGCGGAAATTCATCTGGTGAATTAATGGGCTGTCCACCATACCGGCGACATTTTTCAGCACTGTCTTGACCCAGGCGGATGACATCAGCAGATTATAAAACCACTTAAATGGCTGCATCGTCAGTAGCGGAATAATAAATTCCAGCATGCCAATAAAATAATCCTTTAATGGACGCAAATACCGACTGTAATAAAGCTGCAGAAAGCGGGCCCGGAATTCAGGAACATCGACTTTAATCGGGCATTGTCCGGTACAGGATTTACAGGCCAGGCAACCAGCCATAGCATCAGCCACTTCATGACTGAAGTCATACTGCCCCTGACGTTTTTTCAATGTATTGATGCTGCGCGGAATAAAATGCAGCAGCGGCAGTTTTTGTTTTTCCTGTCGTTGCAGTGTTGTCGTATCAACCCCCTGATCCGATAGCAACCGTAACCATTCACGTACCAGCGACGCACGACCCTTTGGTGAATGTTTGCGGTCGAGAGTGGCTTTCCATGACGGGCACATGGCGTCATTCGGATTAAAATTAAAGCAGGCACCGTTACCATTGCAGTACATGCCATCGCCGAATTGCGTCCAGTTTTCCAATGAAATGGTACGATCCAGTTCGCCTCGTGTGGTCACTTCATCAATACTGAGTAATGGAATATTAGCGTTGTTGGTGGCAATTTTACCGGGATTTAATTGATTGAATGGATCGAAGGCTCGTTTGATGGTTTGCAGTTCTGGATACAGATCCCCAAAGAATTTGGGCGCGAATTCAGAACGAACCCCTTTACCGTGTTCACCCCAGAGCAGGCCATTGTATTTTTGGGTCAGTTCAACAACCTGATCAGTAATCTGCCGCACCAGCGCGACCTGATGTTCATCCTTCATATCGATGGCAGGGCGCACATGCAACACGCCAGCATCAACATGACCAAACATGCCATAGCGTAATTGATGTTTATCGAGTACGGCGCGGAATTCCATAATGAAGTCGGCCAGATTTGCAGGTGGTACAGCGGTGTCTTCAACAAACGGAACGGGTCGTGCTTCACCTTTGGCATTACCCAGCAGACCAACGGCTTTTTTTCGCATTGCCCAGATCTGGTTAACCGTATCTCGACCAATCGCAATGGAGTAACCGATATTTTTCCCGTCTTGTTGCTGGAGCAGGCGGGTGAGCCGTTCGATGCCAGCATTCAGTTCGGTTTCGCTATCCGCAGTGTATTCAACCAGATTAATACCGGCAATGGCTTTGCCCCCGGCGTCGAAATAATCAGAAACGGTGTGCCAGATGATGTCTTCTTTGGCGAGGTTAAGTACTGTTGAATCAATGGTTTCAATTGAGGCTGGTTCTGCACTCATCAGAGTCTGAGCATCGCGTAGTGATGATTCAAACGAATCGTAAAATACATTCACCAGCGCTGACAGTTTGGGAATTTTAACCAGATTCAGTTTGGCTTCGGTAATAAATCCGAGTGTCCCTTCCGAACCACACAGAATATTGTTGAGATTAAATTGATCATTATCGTAAATATGGGCGAGATCGTAACCCGTCAGGCAGCGATTCAGTACTGGAAATTTTGCCTTGATATCCGCTTCGCGTCGCTGGTAAATATCATCCACTGTCGCGATCAGTTGGCTGAAACGATCTGTTTTTTGTTTTGCCTGACTGACATCGTCTGCGGTCATTGGGCCGGTTACAATACGCTCACCGCTGAGAATTACCGTTTCCAGTTCCAGAACATGATCACGGGTTTTACCATACATTACCGAGCCCTGGCCGCTGGCGTCGGTATTGATCATGCCGCCGATGGTGGCACGGTTGCTGGTTGATAACTCCGGGGCAAAGAACAAGCCATACGGTTTCAATGCGGCATTTAGCTGATCTTTCACCACGCCGGTCTGCACCCTGGCCCAGCCTTCTTCAGCATTGATTTCCAGAATTTGATTCATGTGTCGTGACAGGTCGACCACAATACCGTCCGTCAGTGACTGACCGTTAGTGCCCGTACCGCCGCCGCGAGGTGACAGCACAATGTGCTGCCATTCATCTGTGGCTGCCAGGCGAGTCAATATCTCAATGTCTGCACTGTTTTTTGGGTAGACGACAGCCTGAGGCAATACCTGATAAATGGAATTATCCGTTGCTAATACGGTGCGGTTTGCATAATCCGGGCACAACTCACCGTTAAAACCTGCCGATTGTGCGGCGTCAAGAAATGTCAGGTAGGTTTGCTGGGTTTCAGTCAGATGATGCAGGCGGGGTAACATGGTGTTGAAATTCCACTTGTCGAAAGAAGCAAGTCGCTATTCTAACTGAATTAGTCGTGAATAGGAGGTTGTGAATCAATAATTACTGAGTAAGTAGTTGATATATATGCTGAATTTGCTTGTTTTCTGAGTCATGTTTTGCTGCGCAAACTATCGATAAGCAGACTGCTGTGTTAAGGATTATCCCGGTGCGGAAGCACCGGTTCAGGTGGCCACTGATAGTCGATTGTTAATTTGAACCTGAATCCGTAACTTCAAAGTGGATGCAGGGGGTGAGAGCTTGATTTCTATTTGCTTTTCAAAAATTGCAGGTGCACCCATAGGTTCACCCCAATTTTTGGGAAGCAAAGAGGAATCAATGGCTTGCGCACTGCGGTTGAACTCAGCAGCGCTTTTAAAACATGTGATCGATTGATAACGCCAATCAATTTACCGTCTTCGCAGACCGGATACTTCTTGGGTTTATTGCCAAGCATTAGCTGAGCCAGATCGATAATAGCCATACTTGGTTCGACAAACAGCGCTTCAGGTTTCATGACATCGCGAACCAGGCCGCGTTGCTCAGAATAGTAATTATCGCTGAGCATATAGCTCAGGCAATCCTGCTCAGAGATATAGCCAACGACATTGTGGTTTTCATTCACCACAGGCGCGCCAATCAGCTTGGTTTCGAGCATTTTTTGAACTGCCTTGGTGATCGTCGTTTCAGGTGTAATGATTAGACGGGCGGGAACCATACAGTCAGCTACGGTTAGGGCTATTTTACTCATACATCCATCCTTTTCTTATCGTTGTGTGGAGATGAAAGCTCTTCAGGAACTCATAAATAGTTTAGTCGGCAAATAATGTCGTGTAAATTTTACGGCGTTAATGCCGTGGTAATAAGTGAGGTCTTGCGTGGGAGGGTGAAACCTGAATCCGTGACTTCATGGCGGTGCAGTGCGCCCACGGATTCAGGCATTAAAAAGGGCCGGACAATGCCGACCCTAATGCTCAGATTAGATGCTATCAGAACATCAGAGTGTTAAAGCACTCTGAATCGTACTAATGGCATTCGCAATATCAATCTCGACCTTCTCTTCGCTGCGTCGAGCCTTGTATTCCAGCTTACCTTCTGCCAGGCCGCGGTCACTAACCACAATGCGGTGCGGAATACCCTGCAATTCCATATCGGCGAATTTTACCCCTGGGCTGGTCTTCTTATCGCGATCATCCAGCAAAACATCGAACCCCGCGGCCTGAAGGTCAGCGTACAGCTTTTCAGCGACTTCCATTACCTCTGGAGACTTATGCGCATTCAGCGGTACGATGCCAACCTGGAATGGTGCGATAGCATCCGGCCAGATAATGCCGTTGCCGTCATTGTGCTGTTCAATAGCGGCTGCCACCACCCGGGTGACGCCAATACCATAACAGCCCATCAGCATGGTCTTGGCCTTGCCGGACTGATCCAGAACCTCGGCCTTCAGTGCCTTGGCATAGGTATCTCCCAACTGGAATATATGGCCGACTTCAATGCCCTTGACGATCTTCAGCGTACCCTGACCATCCGGACTTGGGTCGCCCTCAACAACGTTACGGATATCTGCCACGTCACCAAGCTCGACATCACGCCCCCAGTTAATATTGAAGTAGTGCTTGTCATCAATATTGGCGCCGCCGCCAAAATCGGACATCAGTGTCACTGTGCGGTCGACAATAAATGGAATTGGCAGATTCACCGGGCCAAGAGAGCCTGGGCTGGCACCAATAATGGCATTGATGTGGTCAGGGTCTGCCATGGTCAAGGGTGTTTTTACCTGGGGCAGTTTTTCGGCTTTGATTGTATTCAGTTCATGGTCACCGCGAACGATCAGTGCGATCAGCTCCAGGCCGGATTCTTCGCTGGCTTCAACAACCAATGTCTTGATGGTTTTTTCAATCGGAATGTTAAAACGTTCGACCAGATCATCAATAGTCTTGGTATCCGGTGTATCTACCAATGCCATGTCAGCCGTTGGGGCGGCACGTTCACCGGTAGGCATTAGCGCTTCGGCCTGCTCGATATTGGCGGCATAACTGCTGCTGTCTGAATAGGCGATAAAGTCTTCGCCGGATTCAGCCAGTACCTGAAACTCGTGCGAATCCGAACCACCGATAGCGCCGGTATCGGCCAGCACTGCACGATAATTCAGACCCAATCGATCAAAAATTCGACAGTAGGCCTGATACATATTGTCGTATTCTTTTTGCAGACATTGTTGATCGACATGGAACGAATAGGCATCCTTCATAATGAACTCGCGTGAACGCATTACACCGAAACGTGGTCGGAATTCATCACGAAACTTAGTTTGAATCTGGTAGAAGTTGACCGGCAACTGTTTGTAACTGGTTAGTTCGTTACGGGCGATATCAGTAATGACTTCTTCGTGAGTCGGGCCATAGACAAAATCGCGTTCATGGCGGTCTTTCATCGTCAGCATCAGGCCTTCCATCTTGTCGATACGGCCGGATTCCTGCCATAACTCGGCAGGTTGAATGGTTGGCATCAGTACTTCCTGGGCACCGGCACGATCCATCTCTTCACGGATGATTTTTTCGACCTTATTGAGAACGCGTCGACCGGTCGGCAACCAGGAGTACAGACCCGAAGCCAGTTTACGAATCAGACCGGCTCTTAACATGAGCTTGTGGCTGGTAATAACTGCGTCAGCAGGGGTTTCTTTCACCGTTGCAGTGAGATATCGGCTAGCGCGCATTAAGCGATCCTTTTTTTATATTTAATAGAAGGCGGAATTGTAAACGGGATTGCCCGGCTAGTGTAGTGTCTTGAACCTGAATCCGTGACTTCATAGTGGATCCAGGATTTTCACCACATGACGCTATGCCACATTTTCTACCAGCCATGTTTGTAAAGAAGCAGACTTATCGATAACATTTTCAAATAAATCAAATGCTGCACTATTATCTAATTCGCTCATTGGTTGACGAACATGGAGGCTAATCTCTTTATGCTCTTGTTCCGAATCTATTCCAATAACGTAAAACGGATGATGAAGACTGAAATGATTAAACTGAAGTAACTCAGAGAGATAGACAGCGTTCATTATATGGGGGGGCGCAGGAATAAAGCCGACCATCTGAATGTATTCTCCATCATCGGATAGGACATTGATTTTGACACCATCCTTTAACTCAAAAGCATAGATCTGACGTTCATCATCAACTTTTACCGGGATTTCGGCTGAATAAAGCTTCATAAGCTGGGAAGCAATCTGGTTAAATACGCGATTATTTTGCACAAGACCCCCTTTTTGAATTAACAAAACTTTCGTTTGGTATTGGTAGTGCACTTTCAAAGCGCCATAAGAGGCTTCGAGTTTATCTACCTATCACCTGAATCCGTAACTCCATCGCGGCGCAGTGCGCAAGCCATTGATTGCTCTTTGCTTCCCAAAAATCGGGGGATTGCACCTGTAGACACTCTTCTTGAAGAGGATGGGGTTCATGCCCAATCGGATCAAAGAGCCGGGATATAAAACCCTCTTAACGCTCCATTCTCGATGTGTTGGCGCACAGCTATTTAAATACGATGCTTTACTTTGAAAATCAGAAAAACGTCTAAGGTTGAAAGATTGAGATGGATTACCGCCATATCGGTCATCCAGATGCAGGCTTAACCTTCTTCAAATCCCAAGTTGTATTTCCGATAAGGAAAACAAATCTCTTTCTGAGTGACCTGTTTATCTGTTTGGTTCCTTGTTTTTCCGAGGGAACTAACCTGAAAAATTCACCAAAGCGCTCAGAAATCTGCCGTAACCTTTGACCTGAATCCGTGACTCCAGAGTGGCGCAGTGCGTAAGCCATTCTGCGTTATGTACCGGGTACGCAACATGAACTGCAGGATATTCAATCTCTTTCACGACAATATGGTTGGGATATGCCGGGCGTTGTCGAGTTGGCCGCGCAGGCTGGTGATATTCTGGTCCAGGACATGATGATTCTGTATGGTTCGCAACCGAAGCGTTCCGAGGGCATCAGGCGTACTATCTATATTGACCTGAATCCGTGACGCCATAGCGGCGCAGTGCGCAAGCGATTGATTCCACTTTGGAGTCACGGATTCAGGCAGAAATCAAGCATTTACATCCAGCATCCACTGAAGAAGTCACGGATTCAGGTTAAGGAAAAACCCGGCTTCAAAAAAATAAACCCCTGTTCATCTATATCTCAGGTGTATTAAAATCGCTTGATCATTCAGCTACCTGCTAACCACGCCGATGAAAAATTACCATTTAAAAGTATCCATTATGGGGATACCAAAGTTGTACAGAGTCATAGAAATCAGTGAAAACTGCACTTTTGAAACATTGCATGAAGCCATTTTCATTGCTTTTGAACGATATGATCCACATATGTACTCGTTCTATATCACCAAATCGGACACAAAAAGTACGGAGACAATATTCAAGGCACCGAAGATCACCGAACCAATGGCCGCTAAAGAAAACATGGGTGATGAGCAATCCAGCGCGGAAGTGATAATCGGCAGTGTTGGTCTGAAAGAAAAAGATATTATTCACTATCTGTTTGATTTTGGAGACAGTTGGTGGCATCGCATCCGTGTTGAGAAAATAACCGAAGGCAACGGCACTACACCAAAGGCGGAGGTTAATGAAGCCGTGGGTGATGCACCGCCTCAGTATCCTGACGATTGATGAGTATGACGATGACCTGAATCCGTGACTCCATAGCGGTGCAGTGCGCAGGCCGTTGAAGAAGTCTCACGGATTCAGGTCAGAGTTTTCCAGAGGATCAGCCCATCAGCCCATCAAACAGCCAAAGCGTAACCTGTTCGCCTACCTCGACATTACCCCGATCCTGCTCCAGCGCAATATAACAATTTGCTGCACCCAGGCTGCTGAGTATATGCGATCCCTGGCTGCTTCGAGTCAGTGACACTTCAATTCCCTGTTCAGTTGCTTGCCAATGACCGCGTTGAAAATCCATCCGCCCTGGTGATTTTTTGATGGCACCGGTTGTGACCGCAGCAAGCTGTTGCATGGGTTGAATACCAAGGTTCTGGTGTTGGCGTATCGCCTGGCTGCCAAGAATATGAAAGGTGACCATGGCCGATACCGGGTTGCCGGGCAGGCCGATAAAATAGCTGTTGGGCAGTTTGCCAAAGGCGAAGGGTTTGCCAGGTTTGATTGCCAGTTTCCAGAAATGAATTTCGCCCATTTCGGTCAGAATATCTTTGGTGTAGTCGGCTTCTCCAACAGAGACGCCACCGGAGGTGATCACGAAATCGCATTCCTGATCCGCTTGGTGGAAAGCCTTGCGGAATAACGCCGGATCATCTTCCACAATACCGTAGTCAATCAACTCAACATCCAGCCGTTGCAACATGGTGGAAATTGCCGGGCCGTTGGAGTTATAAATATCGCCATAGCCTAGCGGCTCTCCTGGAGTTTTCAGTTCATCACCGGTGGATAACAGGCCAACGCGGGTTTTACAGAAAACCAGAGCATCGCATTGCCCGACACTTGCCAGTAAAGCCAGATGCGCCGCATTCAGGCGGGTGTTTTTTGACAGTACCGTTGTGCCTGCACCGATGTCCTCTCCCGCTCTGCGAATATTGTTACCCGTCTCAGCCAGTTGATGGAAAGTGACATGCTGCCCGTTTGCTGTTGTGTTCTCCTGCATGATGACTGTATCGGCACCTTCCGGTATGGCTGCGCCAGTCATGATGCGCACAGCATGACCGGGAAGCAGGGCTTCGGAAAAGGGCTGACCGGCAAAAGATTTTCCCTGTACGGGAATGGGCTTGTTGATTTCAATATCAATCAGACGAATGGCGTAACCGTCCATTGCCGAGTTATCGAAGCCGGGCACCGGGCTTGCTGCCTGAATATCTTCAGCCAGTACTCTGCTCGATAATTGGCTTAATAAAACCCGTTCTGTTTTGGTATTGGTACGGATCTGTGCAAGCATCCTGTTCAGACCGTCGTTGAGTGGCATCAGGCCAGGCTGGTCACAACAACCGTTCATAGTTGGAATCCTGTCATATTTCAGAGGTGTGTTCATGCGCAAAGATTGCTGCTTCCACACGCGAGCGTAAATTTAATTTTGCCAGTACACGTTTAACATGAACTTTTACGGTGCCTTCGGCGATGTCGAGTTCTCGTGCAATGGCTTTATTACTTAATCCGGCGGCAATATGACGCAGAACATCTTTTTCCCGGTCGGTCAGTTCTGATAATGCCGGGTGCAGATTTTCCGGTAGTCGTTGTTTCAGTGCACTGCGCACGACATCGGCAATGCCGGGGCTGACAACCTGTTCACCGCTCATGCAACGCTTGATGGATTCGAGAAAGTCTTCCGGGTCGATATCCTTGAGCAGATACCCATCCGCACCGTTATGAATGGCGCGGTGAATGTCAGTCTGATCATCCGACACAGTAAATACAATGATGCGTGAGTCTACACCGGCATTACGCAGCTGGTTCAGGGTTTGCAATCCGTCCTGACCCGGCATGTTAAGGTCGAGCAGAATTAAATCCGGTTCGTGTGCCAGTACTGTTGCCAATGCCTGTTTGGATTCACCCACTTCGGCCACCAGATGCAGCTCATCTTCCAGGTCGAGTAATTGGGACAGACCTTTGCGTAGCATCGGATGGTCATCAATAATGATGATGTCAGTCATAACGGTTCCGGTTCCTGTCGAGAGTTGGATGTAAAAGTCAGGGTCACTCCGGCGCCGCCGCGCTTCAGGCGTTGATAGCTTATCTGCCCTCCGATACGCTCGGCACGTTCTGTCATTATCTTCAAGCCATAGTGCATCGGTTTTTCAGGTGAATCATCAAAGCCGATACCATCGTCGTTAATTTTTATTTCCAGTTCATTATTGGTGAGAACAGTCAGTGACACAACGACATTTTCCGCCTGTGCATGCTTGATGACATTGGTCAGTGCTTCACGAATGACATGCAGGCAGTGTATTTCGTGACTTGGTAACAGATCCTTGGGCCAGTGCTCATCGATATAAAGATGTACTTTGGTATTGGGGGATATTCGATTGATTTCATCCGCAGCCGCCTGGACCGAAGGCACCAGTCCCGGTTCTTCGGACTGGGAACGAAAGGTCACTAGCAGTTCACGTAATTTTCGATAACTTGAGTTCAAACCGGCACGTAACTCTTCAATAATTTCGTTAAGTGTTGTTTCATCTGCATCACGCTCGCGTAATTTAATAAAACGAACCACCTGGATTTTTAGATAACTGAGTTGTTGTGCCAGTGAGTCGTGCAGTTCACTGGCAATGGCTGTACGTTCGTTGAGCAGTGCCACACGATTTTTATTTTTGTATGAACCCATTCGGTTTATGGCATGATCAAATAAATCCACAACCGTCACCAGCAGACCCTGTTGCCATTGCAACAGCGGTTGCCCGGACTTACAGATCAGAAACATCTGCTCGGCAGAACTCGGTACAACAAAGTGTTCGGTCTCGGGGGCCGGTTCCGTGCTGTCCCATTGAATCGTCGTCTGTGGGCATAAACGCATCAGTTCATCTGTGGCGCTACGACGAATCGGCTGAATTTCCAGATTATCGAGACTCAGTGATTGGCTTAAATCAAAAAGAAACTGCAGTACGTCATTCTGGCGTTTCAGTTCGTGGGTCTGTTCCTTGATTTTGTTTTCCATCGAGCCATAAACATAAGCAACTTCTTCTGCCATGAAATTGAAGGTGCGTGACAGATCACCAAACTCATCACTATGCAGGTAACTTGAACGGGCAGTGCGGTTGCCGCGTCCCATTTGTATTACGGCATCCATCAGTGATTGCAATGGATACATAACTCGTTTGAAAATTACCAACGCAAACAGTGCCGCAGCAAAGAGGGTTATCACTGAAAGCAGAATCTGCTGCTTTTGCAGACGCTGAATTTTACTTTCTGACCAGCTTTCCAGGCGAGCCACCAGATGATCGATATCCCTCACAAAAGACTCGACATTTTCCAGGTACAGGTGCGGCTCTTCCAATGCCTGGCGCTGCATTCGGGCAAAATTTGTTGCAATACCGTTGAACAATCCTTGCAGTTCCGGGTCGACTACGGGGATATGGTGTCTTAGCTCATCTGAATTCAGGCGTTGTTCAAATTCCTGCAACAGTGCCGTGCGTTCAGTAAGATCAGCATCGCGCTCAATTGCATAAGCAATGCGGTAGGACTGCATCCGCAATGAACCGGACAGGTTAATCGCCTTGGCATCGCCTGAAATGACGCTGGTCATCCACAGAGTATAAAGGCTGGCAACAAAAGACAGTGACGCCACCAGTAGCAGTGTCAGGATCAACAGGGCTGAAATTGGATAACGGGTGAACTTAAACATGTTAATCAGTTTACTTTAAAACTCCGGTTTTGGGAGGGATGTTTAACCCCTGATATTTCGTGGTCATCATAGCTTTGCCTGAATCCGTGATTCCATGGCGGCGCACTGCGACTCTATGGAGTCACGGATTCAGGTTTTACACTGAGCATCACCACACAGCCTGAACATCTGTTGATGTTTCGCAACCTCTATACCCCCTTATGGGTACGTAAAATTGCAGCCTCATATTCTATGATTGGTGTAAAGAACAAGTCTGTTTGCAGGGCCGAGAATGACTAAGCAATTTGTCCATAAATCAACAGAGTTAAAAGCCTTTTTGTTTATTACCGTATTTCTGTTTCCTATTTTGTCGATCTGTGTAGTCGGTGGCTACGGTTTTTTGATCTGGATGTCCCAGTTGTTGTTTAACCTGAACCCGTGACTCCTTCAGTGGATGCAGGTTTAACTAAGGGGCGTGAATATGCACAGCACTCGTCGTGGTTTGTTTCGTGGCTTGGCACAAACGGCACAGGGTAAAGCATTGCAACTGGATGTGCTGCGTCCACCTGGTGCACGCACAGCCTTTGCTGATTATTGCACTCGCTGTGGCGACTGTGCCAAGGCCTGTCCGGAACAGATTATCGTGACTGGCAGTGGCGGTTTCCCTGAGCTGGATTTCAGTGAGCAGGGCTGTACCGGTTGTGGCAAGTGTATTGACGTGTGTAAAAGCCAGGCCTTGTTCGATGAGGTGCCATTATGGCCGCTGGGCGAATGGCGCTGCAGTGATGATTGTTTACCGAATCAGGGCGTGGCCTGCCAGTCCTGCAAAGATGTCTGTGATGAGCAGGCGATTCATTTCCCGTTAACCCGAGCTATCCCATTGCCGCAGATTGATGCTGCACGCTGTATCGGTTGTGGTCAGTGTGTCGGAGTCTGTCCGGTGGATGCTCTGCTGATCAAGCCTGAAGAGAAGTCTGCTTATGAAGAACGCCCAGAAAATTACACCGTGGCACGATGAAGAACACATTGTCAGTGTTGTGGTTCACCTCAAGCCGGAATTTGTTGCGGCTGTTGACCCGGCGCTGAAACAACTGTCCGGTATCGAATTCGTCGCTGAAGATTCAGCGGGAAAAATTGTATTGCTGATTTCAGCGCCGAGTGCTGCTCAGGTGATGCAACAGATTGAAATTATCCAGCAACTGGAGGGCGTACTCAGTACCGCCATGATTGCTCACCACAGCGAGAGTTGCGAAGCCCTGAATGAAGAAATTGATCTTTCCGATTTACTGCTCAGCCAGAGCGAATCTGTATTGAGGAACCAGCCATGAAACTGACCCGTCGAGATGTTATTAAAGCTCAGGCCGCTGTCGCAGCAGCTTCCGTTGCCGGAGTTGCCTTACCTGTTCAGGCGACCAACCTGATCGCCAGCAGCGAAGAAAACCGTATTCAGTGGGACAAAGCACCGTGCCGTTTTTGTGGCACAGGCTGTTCGGTTTCTGTTGGTACTAAAGATGGGCATGTCGTTGCCACTCATGGTGATCAACTCGCGCCCGTAAATCGCGGCCTGAACTGTATTAAAGGCTATTTCCTAGCCAAAATCATGTACGGTAAAGATCGTCTGACACAACCATTATTACGCAAGAAAGAAGGTAAGTACGACAAGAATGGTGAATTTACACCAGTCAGTTGGGATGAAGCATTCGACATCATGGCGCAGAAATGGAAAGCCACATTGAAGGCCAAAGGCCCGGATGCCATCGGAATGTTCGGCTCCGGTCAGTGGACTGTCTGGGAGGGCTACGCAGCCTCCAAATTAATGAAAGCGGGTTTTCGTTCCAATAATCTTGAGCCTAATGCGCGGCATTGTATGGCATCGGCTGTCGGCGGGTTTATGAGAACCTTTGGCATTGATGAGCCGATGGGATGTTACGACGATTTTGAAAATGCTGATGCGTTTGTGCTGTGGGGTTCAAACATGGCGGAGATGCATCCGATTTTGTGGACACGGCTGACCGATCGGCGTCTGTCTCATCCACACGTCAAGGTTGCAGTGCTATCCACCTATCAGCATCGCAGCTTTGATCTGGCCGATGTACCGATGGTATTCAAACCGCAAACCGATTTAATCATCGCCAACGCGATTGCCAACTACATTATTCAGAACAACAGAGTGAATAAAGACTTTGTCAGCAAGCATGTGAATTTCCGCAAAGGCATGACGGACATCGGCTACGGTTTGCGACCCAGCCATCCACTGGAACAAAAAGCTAAGAATGCGGCCAGGGCAGGAGCCTCGGAAGGTATTGATTTCGACACCTTTGCTGAGTTTGTTTCGGATTACACGCTGGAATATGCCGCCAAAGAGTCTGGTGTGCCATTAAGCCGATTGCAGGAAATGGCAGAACTTTATGCCGATCCGGATCGCAAAGTCATGTCACTGTGGACCATGGGGGTGAACCAGCATACTCGCGGTGTTTGGATGAATAATCTGATTTATAACATTCATCTGCTGACTGGAAAAATATCTGAACCGGGTAACAGTCCGTTCTCATTAACTGGTCAGCCATCTGCCTGCGGAACGGCACGCGAGGTTGGCACTTTCGCGCATCGTTTGCCTGCTGATTTGGTCGTCGCCAATGAAAAACATCGAAAAATTGCCGAAGACATCTGGCGTCTGCCGGAAGGTGTTGTGCCCGGAAAAGTCGGTGCGCACGCGGTGTTGCATAATCGTAAACTGAAAGACAGTGAAATCAATTGCTATTGGGTTCAGGTGAATAACAACATGCAGGCGGCGGCCAACATGATGGAAGAGACCTACCCGGGTTATCGCAATCCGGACAATTTTATTGTGGTTTCCGATGCCTACCCAACGGTGACCTGTGAAGCCGCTGATCTGGTTTTACCAACGGCAATGTGGGTGGAAAAAGAAGGTGCGTATGGCAACGCCGAACGTCGCACTCAGTTCTGGCATCAACTGGTTAACGCTCCGGGCGAGTCGCGTTCTGATTTATGGCAGTTAATGGAATTTTCCAAACGGTTCCAGACTGAAGATGTCTGGCCGACTGAAATTCTGGATGCCAATCCGGATTATAAAGGCCGTAATCTGTTTGATGTGTTGTTTCGCAATGGCAATGTTGATCGCTTTGGTTTGGCTGATATGGATAAGGCTTATGCCAATCATGAAGCAGAAGATTTTGGTTTTTACGTACAGAAGGGCCTGTTTGAAGAATATGCTGCTTTTGGTCGTGGTCATGGACATGATTTGGCACCGTTTGACCGGTATCACGAAGAGCATGGTTTGCGTTGGCCGGTCGTCAATGGCAAGGAAACCCAATGGCGTTTTCGCGAAGGTTACGACCCCTATGTTGAACCGGGTCGTGGTCTTCAGTTTTATGGTAAGCCGGATGGTCGGGCAATTATTTTTGCATTGCCTTATGAGCCACCTGCGGAAAGTCCTGACCAGGAGTTTGACCTTTGGCTGTGTACCGGTCGTGTTCTTGAGCATTGGCACTCCGGCTCGATGACGCAGCGCGTACCGGAACTTTATAAAGCCGTGCCGGATGCGCTTTGCTACATGCATCCAGAAGATGCGCGTGAGCGTGGCCTTCGCCGTGGTGATGAGATAAGCGTAACCTCGCGACGTGGAAAAATCCGTACTCGTGTGGAAACCCGTGGTCGGAATAAACCGCCTAAAGGCTTGGTGTTTGTGCCTTGGTTTGATGCCTCGCAACTGATTAACAAGTGTACGCTGGATGCTATCGATCCGATTTCCAAACAGACTGACTATAAAAAATGCGCAGTTAAAGTGAGCAAAGCTTAAGGAGACGACCATGAGAAATTTCATCGCGGTATTTGCAGTGCTCGGGCTGGTGACTTTTGCAGTGGCTGAACCACAAATTGCAACCCTGCGGGGGGATACCGACTTGACTGATAGCGCAGACGCACCACGCATTCAGAAAGAAGTCAATGATGACCAGCGCACGGATCGAGACTACCCGATGGCTGCGCCAAGTATCCCGCACAAGATTGAGGGTTATCAGATCGACCTGAGTGCCAATAAATGCCTGAGCTGTCATAACCGTCAGCGGGTGGAGGAGTCCCAGGCGACCATGATATCGGTGACGCATTTTATGAATCGTGACGGTAATTTTTTGGCAGATGTGTCACCGAACCGTTATTTTTGTACTCAGTGCCATAGCTCCCAACAGGATGTAAAGCTTCTCATCGATAATGAATTTATCACCATGGATGAACTGCTCAACCGCACCGCTGAGAATCATTAAGGAGGCTGTTATGTGGAGTCGCATCAAACAACTGCTGACCGACAGCTGGCGGATTCTTGCCAGACCATCGGTGCATTTTTCATTAGGGTTTCTGACTCTGGGCGGGTTTATCGCGGGCATTATTTTCTGGGGCGGTTTCAATACGGCCCTGGAGGCGGCCAATACTGAGGAGTTTTGTATCAGTTGCCATGAAATGCGTGAAAACGTTTATGTGGAATTGCAGGGAACCATTCATTGGTCAAACCGTTCTGGTGTTCGAGCGCATTGTTCGGATTGCCACGTACCGCATGAATGGACCTATAAAATTGCGCGTAAGATGCAGGCATCAAAAGAAGTCTGGGACAAAATTTTCGGCACCATTGATACGCGTGAAAAGTTTCTTGAAAAACGGCGTGAACTGGCTGAACACGAATGGGCTCGGCTGAAGAAAAACGATTCGCTTGAATGCCGTAATTGCCATGAGTTTGAGTCCATGGATTTTACCGCGCAAAGTGCCCGAGCCTCAGAACAGCACAGTACAGCACTGGCCAGTGGGGAGAAAACCTGCATCGACTGTCATAAGGGGATTGCCCATCATTTGCCGGATATGAGTGGCGTGGAAGGTTGGGAATAAGGGAGGGATTGAATACTGGCCCGGGCAGCCTTGGCTGCCCATTTTTTTGTCTGTTGAAGGTGGGCGTTTGTGTCAGGATCAGTCACTTCATGTCGTCCAGCCGATCATTAATTCCAGTCCGGGCATTCGGGCAATAGTGCCGCTAAGAGTAAACGGATTCAGGATCTTCCCGGCAGGTGGAACTATCATAATCGTCCTGACACCTAGTGTAGTGTCTCAAATAAAACGCCTGTTAAGATGACCTACCGGTTTGAAATTGCGGCATAGGTATTACCTGAATCCGTGACTCCAAAGTGGATGCAGGGTGTAAGAGCTTGATTGCTATTTGTTTTTCAAAAATTGCAGGTGCACCCATAGGTTCACCCCAATTTTTGGGAAGCAAAGAGAAATCAATGGCTTGCGCACTGCGCCGCTATGGACTCACGGACTCACGGATTCAGGTATCATTCTCAAAAGCGGTGGCCCACTCTTCGAGAAGCCCTCCAAAAGTCCACCGCTTCGTTCCAGCTCTTGGCAAGGGAGGAGCCATTGCCAAGAGCTGCGTCTCGCGGTGAACATCTGGAGGAGCTTTCTTAATACAGGTTTTATTCAAGACACTACACAAGCTGGTGTCTGTCTGGAAAGGTGATTTCGAGACCGCCCGAGTGAAAAGTCGCATTATTACCTGAATCCGTGACTCCAAAGTGGATGCAGAGTGTAAGAGCTTGATTTCTATTTGTTTTTCAAAAATTGCAGGTGCACCCATAGGTTCACCCCAATTTGCGCCGCTATGGAGTCACGGATTCAGGTATTAAATATGGTACTCATCATCTGTTTCCTATTGGTGTGTGTCCTGAAATGCGGCTTATAATTTGGGCATGGAGTCATGCCAAATCTAAATCAGACGTTTCCAGACAGGTATTAACCTTTATTCCAATCGGTTGTTTTCAAGATTCAAGGAAATATCATGTTTAAGATAAAAGTTGATGATGAGATATCGCTGTGTCTCACCAGTCCGAAATATGCTGAACGAATACACTATCTGGTTGATGTGGATCGTGAGTATTTGTCGCAATGGCTCCACTGGCCACAGTACACCAGGAAACCGGCTGACCATGCGCAGATGGCTGTCGCCCGATTGAAACAATATGCCGAAGGCAAAGGGTTGCCATTGTGTATTGAATATAAAGGCGAAATTATCGGTACTGCTGGTTTTAATTCGATTGAAGAGGTATTGCAAAGGGCTGAGGCGGGCTATTGGCTGGCGTCAGCTTATCAGGGCAAAGGCATCATGACACGGGTTTGTCGCAAACTGATTGATGTGGCTTTTCATGAATTAAACTTGCATAAGGTCCAATTGGCTATCGGGGAAGACAACATACCCAGTAGAGCTGTTGCTGAACGGCTGGGTATGAAGATTGAAGGTATTCTCACCAATGATGAATTCATCAATAACCAGATTATTAACGTTGTTATTTATGGTTTACATCGGTCTGCTTAACCTGAATCCGTGACTCCTTAAGTGGATGCAGAGTGCAAGAGCCTGATTTCTATTTATTTTCAAAAATTGCAGGTTCACCCATAGGTTCCCCCCAATTTTTGGGAAGCAAAGAGGAATCAATGGCTTGCGCACTGCGCCGCTATGGGGGCACGGATTCAGGTATTAGCCAGGGCTGGCTTCACAGCGCAAAGAACAGATGGCGTCACGGAATTCTGGTTATACGCTCGTTGAGCGACAGATAAATTAAGGCCAGACAGCAGACCCATACACCGCAGGCCATCATGAACAGTACGCCACCATCCGTATTTCCGGCTGCATCAATGACACGATTAACGCCCAGTGGGGTAAATAGATGGAAGAAGATCGCACCATTGATAACCGCAAAACCAGTTAGTGCACCAAACAAACGTGTTTTGGGAATAAACAGCAAAATACTGGCAAGCAATTCAACGCTACCGACTGCGATGCCACCATGCAATGCAAAGCCCGTTGCAATGCCTTCTGAAAAACCGACGCTGGCCATCCAGGTGCCAATGGTTGAAAAAATTATCACAGTCTCTTCTGAACCGGTGAATTTAAAAAACAATGATTGGATGAAAACAAACGCGATATAAGCGGTTAACAGCCAGGGCAGGTATTTTTTCATGACCCATTCTCTACAGGTTGTGTGCAGGCTTTCGACTGCGTGATATGGAAAAAGTTCAACCTGAATTCGTGACTCCTTCAGTGGATGCAGGGTGTAAGAGCTTGATTTCTATTTGTTTTTCAAAAATTGCAGGTGCACCCATAGGTTCACCCCAATTACTGATAACGACCCGCCAACAACCATCAGCGTTAACCGGGACCGCTTTTGTACGGCGTTCTTGAGTGCCTGTCCTATTAGTTCGTCCTGTCCTATTAGTTCGTCCAGCCGATCATTAATGTCAGTCCGGGCAATATAAAACCTGAATCCGTGACTCCATAGCGGCGCAGTCAAGCCATTGATTCCTATTTGCTTCCCAAAAATCGGGGTGAACCTGTGTGCACCTGCAATTTTTGAAAACAAATAAAAATCAAGCTCTTACACCCCGCATCCACTTTGGAGTCACGGATTCAGGATACATCTTTGCACAGTTCTCAGATATTCTCAGCAGACGGAACTATCATAATCGGCTTGACACCTATCTAATGGCTGAATCCACTCTGGAGTCACGGATTCAGGTATCTTTATCCCAATCGGTTGTTTTAATGGCTCAAGATTCAAGGAATTATCATGTTTAAGATGAAAGTTGATGATGAGATATCGCTGTGTCTCACCAGCCCGAAATATGCTGAACGAATGCACTATCTGGTCGATGTGGATCGTGATTATTTGTCGCAATGGCTCGACTGGCCACAGTACACCAGAAGACCGGCTGACCATGCGATGATCGCCACCTCCCATCTGAAACAATATGCCGAAGGCAAAAGCATGCCATGTTGTATTGAATATCAAGGCGAAATTGTCGGTGCCGCTGGTTTTAATACGATTGAAGAGGCGTTGCAAAGGACTCAGGTGGGTTATTGGCTGGCGTCTGCTTATCAGGGCAAGGGCATCATGACACGGGTTTGTCGCAAACTGATTGATGTGGCTTTTCATGAATTAAACCTGCACAAGGTCCAGTTGGCTGCCGGGGAAGGCAACATGCCCAGTAGAGCTGTTGCTGAACGATTGGGTATGAAGGTTGAAGGTATTATCACCAATGCCGAATCCGTAAATGATCAGATTATTAACCATGTTATTTATGGTTTACATCGATCTGATTAACCTGAACCTGAATCCGTGACTCCAGAGCGGTGCAGTGCGCCGCTATGGAGTCACGGATTCAGGTCAAAGTTATCTGAGCAGACATCCTCTTTATAGACTAGTATGCATGTAGGGCTGGGAATATCCTGCTTGATTGAGGCATCAGCAACCCCTTTCTTTCAGCCTATTCTATTTTTCCTCAATGGTGTGTTTGGTTGTATTTCGCCTGAAATTCAGTAGCCATCCCACCTTACTCTCGAATCCGTTAGGCGGGTTTTCGACTCAACGACGCTAGGCATCATTTCGCTGCCGCACAACGATCAGATAATATGGGCTGCGCCCGGAAAAGGGTGACCATATTTCTGCTGTTACTTGTGCCTGAATCCGAGACTCCAGAGTGGATTCAGGTTGTACTAATACAGGGTGCGAAGCCTTAGCAGAAAATCAGGATATGACCATGAACAAAAGGGAACTCTATCACCAAAAGAGTCAGGCTCAGTTAGATGAATGGAAAGCTGAAGTTGACAAACTAAAAGCCCAGGCGGCAGGCAGCAGTGCCGATGCGCAGCTTGAATTCACAAAACAGCTCAAAACCTTGGAAAATAAAATAGAGATCGGGAAAGAAAAACTCGCCAGGCTTGCGGATTCAAGTGACGGTGCGTGGGAATCGGTAAAGCAGAATATGGACTTCGCCTGGGGTGCCATTAAATCCACCTTCAGTGATGCTGCTAACAAGCTGAGACATAGGTGACAGCTCAAAGAAATGACCAATACCTTAGGTCCCTGCTAATCCAATGGGGAGGTATTGGTTTCAGTTGTGATCAAAACCTGAATCCGTGACTCCATAGCGGCGCAGTGCGCAAGCCATTGATTCCTATTTGCCTCCCCAAAATTGGGGTGAACCTATGGGTGCACCTGCAATTTTTGAAAAACGAATAGAAATCAAGCTCTTACACCCTGCCTCCACTGAAGGAGTCACGGATTCAGGCAAAAATCAGGTCCTATGCCTGATATCGCTCATGCTATTTCAGATACGGCAGTTAATTGAGATTGTACACCTAATTCGGACGGGCACTTTTGCACGTTTTTGTACGGTGCTCTTGAGTGCCTGTCCTATTGGTTCCGCGTGTCCTGTTAGTTCCGGGTAACCTTATGGACTTAAGCAGTTTGATCATCTTTATTGCAATTGGTGCAGGTCCCAGTGCTAACGTTCCAGGCCCCGGCCCATGAGAAATCCCTCGATATGTGCTTCCACATCGAATTCCGGTACGCCTGGATTCAAGCCTGAATTCTGAATCATCAAATATGTGGCTATGGGGCCAATAAACGCCGTCAGCGTTAACAGCGGCGGCTCACTGCGGATTCGGTTCTGTTGTTGGTGCGACACAAAAATTTGCACCATATTTTGTATGTTACGGAAAAAATTCCCTGCCGCCTCACGTACTTCTGGATATCGGGGAATCTCCTGAATGGTGCGAAACACTACATCCCCATGCATTTTAAATGTAGTGATATAAGCCTGCGCCAAACGGTGCAGGTCCGCGTTCAAATCATCGGATGGCGTCAGTGTGGCGAGCGGTACATCCGCCAGTTGATGATCAATGGCTCGGGCGAACAAACCGGCTTTACTGCCATAACGACGGAACAACGTAGCTTCGTTAACGCCAGCCGCCTTAGCAATATCCCGTGTAGTGCAGCCAGCATACCCTCTAAATCATGTCGCAACCCGGGCATCGGAACCTTTCGAATTTCAGCGCCAAAATGCATGGTCACCAGTGGATACACAACAAATGGATACGCTCCCATCACCGCATTAGTACCGGGTTCGAGAAAAGTCTGAGCCAACAACTCCAAAACCTCATTTGATCCGTTTCCAATAATGAAATTTTCGGGCTTGAGCTGATGTCGCTCTGCTAGCTTATGTGTTAAATCCCATGCGCCTCCATCTGGGTAACGATGAAGCTCACCCACCGCTTTCGCGATAGCTTCCCGGGCTTTCGGAGAGGGACCCAGTGGATTTTCATTCGATGCGATTTTTACAATCGAATTCGCCTTAAGCCCATACTCCCTT
>JARRJP010000055.1:0-18720 GCA_037389025.1 Reinekea sp.
AAAAAATAAGGATTTTTTATTTGGTGAATTTAATGCCTGGGCATATGAGTACAATCAAAATATTCAGGCAGCTATGGCGCATGAGGTGATTAATGGCTTAACCCGTTTTCAGGTGGTTCCGCCAGAAGGGGAGACAGATGCCAGGCAAAGCAAATGGCAGCGCTTTAAGCAGTTATTTAAGCAACGCACGGTGTTTATTGTCACTCATGCTTTCCGCTATCTCTTTTCTTGGTTGCCATCACACCTGTGGTTGCTGGTGAGTTTTTCTGCCCGGAAACATCCCTGGCGGTTGCTGTTTTTATTGTTGCAGTTGGTTGTATTAACGGTGTTATGGCAGTTTGTGGATTTTAGAACCCTAAGCTGGGACATTCACTCATTAACCAACGCCGGTATCGAAGATGCCTCCTTTGCCGGTTTGCTGGTTTATGTGGTCTATCGCTTGCCAAAAGATTTTGGGGTAAGTTTTGCCCAAACCCTGACCAAAGACTGGCTCACCTATATCAGGCTGCCAAACTATGCGCGCCATATCGGCGAGGTTTCCGAAATGCGCAAGGATATCGGCCTGATGTCTGACATCTGCTTGCGTTCGGATGGTTCGGAAAATCCGCTGCATCTACGCCATTTTCGCTGCAAAAAACGCCTGCTCTTTATTGTGGATGATCTCGACCGTTGCGGCCCGGACGGCATCGTCAAAACCTTTGAAGCCATTCGGCTGGTGCTGAATATTCCGCAAGTCACGGTGATTATCGCCATTGATCAGCGCATTGCACTGGCGGCACTGGCCAAACATTACGAACCCGTGGAAAAACACCATCCATTGCAGAACGCCAAAACCATTGCCCGTGACTATCTGGGTAAAATGATTCAGCTCCCCATCCTGTTGCCAGAACCGGATCGCGCCGGGGTTTGCCAGCTAATGGCGGCGACTTGGGGGGATAACGAGCAGGAGAATAAGGCCTGGCAAAAGTTAATTGAGCCAAGGCCGTCAGCGCCAGAAGACGTTGAACCAGAAGTAGCTCTCACAGATCAGATTGAAACGGACGATGATGACGTTCCAGAACTCACGGCAGAAGAACTGGCAAAAAGCATTAATGACATGCCAATGCTGACCCTGGAATCAGAACCAAAAATCATCATCGGCCTAAGCCCACAACAAAAGGCCGCCTTTGTTTACTGGTGCGAACAATTCCAGATAAATAATCCGCGCCAACTGAAACGCCTGCATAACAGCTACAACCTGTTGCGCACGGTCAATGGCCGTGAAGATGCTGCGCTCAATAACGAGCAGCTTCACACCTACCCGTGGTTAATCGCATTGATATTGTTGGAAAGCATTAACAGCAAGGAGGACGCCAAAGCTCGCAACTGGTTACGTGATCTGGTTCTTAATGGCGAATGTGTACTGGAATACTACGATGAACCCTACCAAACCGCGCTGACCATCATCCAAACCTATGCTGCAAACGACACCGAACTCAGTCGGCAAAACCGAACCCCGGAAGCCGCCCGAGTGGCGATGCTACAGTACGTGGACTGCTATGTGCTGCCTGCGGTTGAGGAATCGACGTGAGCCAATATTAAACCTGAATCCGTAACTCCATAGCGGCACAGTGCGCAAGCCATTGATTCCTATTTGCTTCCCAAAAATTTCAATGAACCTATGGGTGCACCTGCAATTTTTGAAAAACAAATAATCCACTGAAGGAGTCACGGATTCAGGTAATTCTTTACGCAAAGAGAGTCATTTTCATCTATTGAATACTTCTTATTAACTCATTCCCTGGTAAGGTAATCTGACCAATGTCGAGAGTAGTATTCATTGGGTTTTTCTGGTCGTCCGAAGGTTTTTAGAGTTATCTGCGGGCGTTAATCCTGATTATATCTGAATCCGTGATTTCAAAGTGGATGCAGGGTGTAAGAGCTTGATTTTTATTTGTTTTTTTGTTTTTCAAAAATTGCAGGTGCAGCCATAGGTTCACGCCGATTTTTGGGAAGCAAAGAGGAGTCGATGGCTTGCGCACCGCGCCGCTATGGCGTCTCGGATTCAGGCATAAATACCTGAAGAGAAGAACAATGAATCAATTACTGAGCAAGCCCTTACTTGCGTCTGCTGTTACAGTGGCAGGCCTTACGATGGCAACGGTTTCTGTTGCCGAAGAAGTTCCAGTAGATATTTCACGCTTTCTGGATAATTACTGGAGCGAAACGGATACCTTTCCGTTTGAGTGCCGCTTCCTGTTCCATCCCTCTTCCTTCCAGATGCCGCGCTGTATGAAAGCGGCGAATGTCATATCGCGTCTGGATGCGTTGCAGGAAATTGCTGATCTGAATAACAACACTCGTGCCGCCGGTTTGGAAGGTTACGATGCCTCTGTTGATTACATCAAAACTGAATTGACCCGTATGGGTTATGAGGTAACGCTGAACGGTTTTGATTTCAATGCTTTCTATGAACGCAGTGATGGCATGTTAACTGCGCTGGCACCAGAAGCGCTCAGCTATGAGTGGAATGTGGATTTCACCTACATGGAGCAAACCGAAGCAGGTGATGTTACCGGTGTGGTTGAAGCGGTTGATCTGGATTTGGGTGTAGGCAATGGTTCGACTTCCGGTTGTGAACCCGAAGATTTTGCCGGTTTTACTCCAGGTAATATTGCGTTGATTCAGCGTGGTGCCTGTACCTTCCAGGCCAAAGCCGAAAATGCAGCAGCGGCCGGTGCGGTGGGGGCGATTATTTTCAATCAGGGTAACAGTGACAGTCGAAAAGGTCTGATCGATGGCACCTTGGGTGCAGAATACACTGGTGGTATTCCGGTGTTCTTTTCGACTTATGGCAATGGCGTTGTCTGGTCTGAAACCAAAGGTTGGACTTTGAACATGGTTGCCGATGTGTTACGTGAAAAACGTACCGTGAATAATGTGATTGCCGAAACCCCTATGGGGAACCCGGATAAC
This sequence comes from Reinekea sp., assembly GCA_037389025.1. GTDB lineage: Bacteria > Pseudomonadota > Gammaproteobacteria > Pseudomonadales > Natronospirillaceae > Reinekea. The sequence goes on from JARRJP010000055.1 coordinate 2,956, forward strand.
ATCGTTATGCTCGGTGCGCATCTGGATTCCGTCGCCGCCGGACCCGGTATTAATGATAATGGTTCCGGTTCTGCTGCCATTCTGGAATTGGCGAATCTGATGAAGCATACCTGGGTGCATAACAAAATTCGCTTTGCCTGGTGGGGTGCGGAAGAGTCTGGTCTGGTTGGTTCAACCGATTACGTACAGCACCTGAGTGAGGAAGAGCTGGCCAAAATCAAGGTATACCTGAACTTCGATATGATCGGATCGCCAAACTTCTATAACGGCATCTACGATGGTGACGGCTCAGACTTCGGCCTGAAAGGCCCGGCCGGTTCTGCCGCAACCGAAACTCTGTTTGAGAAATACTTTGCGCTGCGCGGTCAGCCATTTGAAGGGTCTGAAATCTCGTTCCGCTCCGACTACGCTCAGTTCTTTGAAGACGGTATCGCCTTCGGTGGTCTGTTCACGGGTGCGGAATCCTTGAAGACTAAAGAGCAGGCGGCTATTTATGGCGGTGAAGCCGGTGTCGCCTTCGATGAGTGCTACCATGCCAAATGTGACGATATTGGCAACCTCAACGAACGTGCCATTGAAGTGAATGCCGATGCCATCGCTTACGTTACGGCGCTGCTGGCGAACTCTACCAAGGTGATTGATAATGAAATTACCGCTGCTGAGGAAGTGCCGGAAGATCCAACGATCAGAGCGCTGAACAGCATGATGTACGATGCATCAAGCTTTGATAAGACTCATTGGGGTAAACACTGGATTAAATAATCCACCCGGTTAAAGGCGTAAAAAAGCCCCGTAGGCCGCAGCCTCGGGGCTTTTCTGGTTCTGGGGAATCAGAATATAACGATTGACCGGCAAAAAAATGAGCAGATCAATTATTCGTTACAGCCACAAATAACATCGGATCGGCGTCTGCGCAAGCTCACTTTTGTATATCTTGGTGACTGCGCCGCTGCATCGCTCTTCTTATCCTGAATCCGTGACTCCATAGCGGCGCAGTGCGCAAGCCATTGATTCCTCTTTGCTTCCCCCTGAATCCGTGACTCCATAGCGGCGCAGTGCGCAAGCCATTGATTCCTCTTTGCTTGCCAAAAATTTCAATGAACCTATGGGTGCACCTGCAATTTTTGAAAAACAAATAGAAATCAAGCTCTTAAAAACAAACAGAAATCAAGCTCTTACACCCTGCCTCCACTGAAGGAGTCACGGATTCAGGTTATGTTTCTGTGCGTTAGCAATACTGATCAGGATTTCGGTTTTTTCAATGCCGGAGATACAAGCCGTGAACCAGGCCGCGATGGCTGCCCCATGAAGACGGAAACCATATCTGCCCCGGTTTGGCAGTTGACCGATCACACCATTCAGGGCGCGTGGAAGATACCGTCAGAATTTGCGGAACCTCACATAGATTCTTTTCACAAAGATGTCATCGGTGCAAATTTTCAGCACACTGTTCAACATCCTGGGCGAGACGTACAGAGTTCAGTCCACATAGCAAAAACTTCATGCTAGCGCCTCACATGCGGCTCGGTTAAATATTTTTTTCCATTAGGAGAATAGAACATGGATAGGTCAAATTGGCCCCCTCACAACATGAACTACTACAGCCAGGTATACCAGGAGGAAGGTCAACAGGTCCCTCACTCTGAGTCTGGGCATATGCCCGCTGGGGCAACAGCGACTGGGGTATCGGGGAGTCACCCAGCGCCCGGGCAGCAGCCTCAGCCGTACCTGGATCTCAACTTTCCACCGCCATCCGAGCCAGACTGGGAATATTTACAGCATGCCTCCCAGCCAGTCGCAATGGAGGGCATCACCTGGAGCGGTGCGCCGCGCCACACCACACCGAAGTTATTTATGGCGGGCTTGGAAGCCTTTGAGCAGGGCGTTTCACTGGAAGACTGTTCCTCATCCATCCGATTCGATCGTTACATTTCCAATAATGGTCAACTGACGAGAAAAGGGGTCGCTTTGTATGACCAGCTTATGCCAGAGGACAGGATGCGCTTCAATCAAGCGATTATCGCCCGTAACGCAGCCTTACTTGACCGGGTATCCGATGAGCCCCCTGTTGCTGCCGATTTCCTGGCAGGTCTTGGTAACTATGCGGAGGGCGTTTCACTGAAAGACTGTTCCTCATCCATCCGATTCGATCATTACATTTCCAATAATGGCCAACTGACGAGAAAAGGGGTCGCTTTGTATGACCAGCTTACGCCAGAGGGAAAGATGCAGCTTAATCAAGCGATTATCGCCCGTAACGCAGCCTTACTTGACCAGGTATCCGATAAGCCCCCTGTTGTTGTCGATTTCCTGACAGGTCTTGGTAAGTATGCGGAGGGCGCTCCGTTGAGCGATTGTTCTACAACTCTCCCATTTGAAGACTATGTCTCCAACAATGGTCGTTTGAAGCGAAAAGGGCAAATGTTATACATCAACAAACTTAATGTTGATGAGAAACGGTGGGTTAGTCAGGCCTTGGTCTCCCGGAGAGAAATATTCTCTTAACCGCACCTCCGGGAGTGAAGCGTTGGATGTGATCGAGAAAAGGCTGTGGAGCATAGACTTAAACCTGAGTCCGTGACTCCAAAGTGGATGCAGGGTGTAAGAGCTTGATTTCTATTTGTTTTTCAAAAATTGCAGGTGCACCCATAGGTTCACCCCAATTTTTGGGAATGCCCGGGTTACCGTGGCAACAGCCCGAAATGCCCTCATCAACATCGGAGATACAAGTGGTGAACCATGCCGCGATGGATGACCCCATTCAGATAGAAACCATATCTGCCACTGTTTCGCGGTCGTGCAGGGAATAAGGAGGGTAGCGTCGGAGTCTGAGGAGCCTCACATACAGTATTATTTTGACAGAGATGCCGTCGGGGCGGATTTTTAGCACCAGTTGGCCCGTATGGAGTAATGCCACAGAGCGCACCGGACCGTTTCATCGGCCTGGGAATCGGCATGACATGCTGATTCATATTGAATCTGAATCTGAGGCGAACAGTGCTCAGCATGACCAGAGCTTCATGCTGGTGCCTCACATACGGGCAGTTAAATTATTTATTCATTTGGAGAATAGAGTATGAATAGGGTTAATTGGAGTTCTACTGACCACTACTACAGCCAGTACAGCCAGATGCACCAGGAAGACGCTCAACACGCTTCCCAGCCAGGGACTGGGCATACGTCCACAGGATTTGCGCATGAGGCGTGGGGGAATCAACCTGCGGCGGGGCAGCCGTACCTGAATCCCTACATGCCAGCGCAGATGCAGATGCCGTCCTCGCCCGGGGGGGACTTGGAATACTTTCTGCAAAACTACCAACCAACCATATTGGATGAGATCCCCGAGACTGGGCAAATGCCTGCTGGAGTGCCAGCGCGAGGGGCGTCAAACAAGCGCATCCTGAACAAGCTGGCGGGACAGGTTGGGGGGGCGGCTCCTTACCAGAGTCCCGGCATGCCTGCGCTGGTATCGCCCTCGCCCGATGGGGGCGTGGAATACTTTCTGCAAAACTACCAACCAAGCATATTGGATGAAATCCCCCAGCCTCAATTCGAAGCTGGGCACATGCCCGCTGGAACACCGGCGAGAGAGGCGGCGGGGAGTTATCCTGCGCCGGGACAGCAGTACTGGAATCCCAACACGTCAGCGCAGATGCAGCCTGAGGGCGACTTGGAATACTTTCTGCGAACCAACCAACCAAGCATATTGGATGAGATCACCCAGGCCGAGACTGGGCAAATGTTCGCGGGGGCACCGGCGAATTACCCTGCGCCGGGACAGCCGTACTGGAATCCCAACACGTCAGCGCAGATGCAGCCCGAGGGGAACCTGGAATACTTTCTGCAAAACAATCAACCAAGCATATTGGATGAGATTCCTCAGCCTCAATACGAGGCTGGACAAATGTTCGCTGGAGCGCCGGGGCCGTCGTACTGGAATCCCAACACGCCAGCGCAGATGCAGATGTCGCCTGGGGGGGATGTGGAACACTTTCTGCAAACCTACCAACCAAGCATATTGGATGAGACCGCCCTACCCGAGACAGGCGACCCCATGCAGACGGAAGCTATGTGGGCCACCGTTTGGCAGTTAACCGGTCAGACCGGGCAGGGCCACAGCGTGCAGGGCTACAGAGAGCGCCAAACCCCTTCATCGGCCATGGAATCCATCGGCAGCACAGGCTGATCAATATCCTGGACGAGGGGTACAGAGTTCAGTCTATCCTGAAGTGACTTCAGCGCGGATGCAGGGTGTAACAGCTTGATTTCTATTTGTTTTTCAAAAATTGCAGGTTTACCCCAATTTTGGGGAAGTAAAGAGGAATCAATGGTTTGCGCACTGCGCCGCTATGGAATCATGGACCCAGGTTTATGGGAGGGCTGGTGGAAGCCTCGAATGAGAACCCGCATGGCCAGAGCATCATTGTTGGTGCCTCAGATGCGGGGCGGTTGAAGATTAGTGCATTAGGAGAGTTAAACATGGATAGGTCTAATTGGCCCCCATACCACAATATGGACTGCTACAGCCTGTACCAGGAGTACGGTCAACACGCCTCCCAGCCTGAGGCTGGGTATAGGTTCCAAGGGATACCGGCGAGTATGGCATCGGGGAGCGTCCCGGCGCTGGAACAACCGGACCTGAACCCCAGCACGCTAGAGCCGATACCGTTCTCGCCTGGGATGGACTGGGAATATTTACTGCGAACCCCTCAGCCAACCACATTGGAGGAGATCATCCAGAACAATACGCCGCCGGTATCGCCCACCCCCCAACCGGCCGCGCCGCGCCGCAGGCTGTCCATCAGGGAGCGATTTATGGCAGGCATTGATAAGTATGCGCAGGGAGTTCCGTTGAAAGATTGTTCTGAAACCATCCCATTTAGAAACTATGTCTCCGACAGTGGCCAACTGCATAAACGGGGGCGAGAGGTGTACGCCGGTCTGTCATCGGATAACCAGGATCGAGTCAATCAGGCGTTGCTCTCCCGTCAAAAAAATTGTGGTGAACGATCGGTGAGCAAGGGCACGGTTGAAGGACGCTTCCTGGCGGGCCTTGATAAGTATGCGCAGGGCGTTCCGTTGAAAGAATGCTCTGAAACCCTCCAGTTTGCCAACTATGTCGCCGACAATGGCTCGCTGCATCAAATGGGGCAGGCTTTGTACGACAGTATGTCACCGGAGGACCAAGCGCGGGTCAATCGGGCGTTGATCTCCCGCAGTTCTTTGCATTGTTCATGGTTGGCGGATAACGACACGATTCAAGAACGTTTCCTGGCAGTTCTTGATGACTACGCAAGAGGCCTGTCGATAGCAAAATGCTCCAAATATATCCATCTTAACCAATATGTCACCGATGATGGTCATGTTCAGACGAAAAAGGGGCAATCTCTATACAACAGGCTTAGTAAGGATGATAAAACGCGGGTTGATCAGGCGTTAGCCAAACGAGCAAAGATATTCACTCGATGTGCTGCCAAGGACGTGGACAAATTCATGGCCACGCTTGAACCATACGCCAACGGCCTGCCTCTTTCCAAGTGCGGAAATCAGTCCGGTTTGAAGAGAAAGGCAAACGATTACTTCACTCCGGAGGGGGGACTTACGCGCAAAGGCAACCGACTGATTGAAAACCTGCAGCCAGATCAACTGACTAAGGTATGGGATGCGATCAATAAAAGGCCGCAGAGCATGGAATTGAATCCCCAAGTGCCCGAGTCACCCTGGCGATGGCCCGAAATGCTCTCACCAATGCCGGAGATAGATGCGGTGAACCAGGCCCCGATGGCCGACCTCATGCAGGGGGAAAATATGTCGTCCGCAATTTGGCAGTTGACCGGTCAGGCCATGCAGGGAAGGTTTGAGTCAGCCGAACCTCACATGGATTTTTTTGGCAGCGATGCCGTCGGGGCGGATATTTTCAGCACCAGTATAGGCCCGCACGGACCGATACCATAGAGCGCACCAGGCCTCTTCATCGGCCGGGGAATCAGGCACGGAATTCTGATCAATTTCCGGGCGAGGTGTACTTAGTATGACCTCAATCGCCCCCTCATCAAAGGTATTGATTATTGATGCCGAGTTCGACGATCTCCAGTTGCCGCTGAATAAACTGTTCCAGATCATCATTCAGCGGCAACAGGTTAACGGAGTAAGTCATTCGGCTTTTCAGATCCCCCCTGAAATGGAGCGGCTATACCAGCAAACAAGGCTTTACCGGGCATGAACATCTCTATGATATGGATTTGATTCATATACAGATACAGGCAGCGCAGTGCAGTGCGCAGCACCCTGCATCCACTGAAGGAGTCACGGATTCAGGTCAAAAACAAAGTCCCAATTCCGAGGAACGCAACAAAGCCGACAATATCGGTCACGGTGGTTAGCACCACGCTGCCAGACAGCGCTGGGTCAAGCTTCAGTTTATTGAGCATGACCGGGATGATAACGCCAGAAAATGCCGCCGCGACAATATTCATCATTATCGCCATAGCAATAACGAGGCCGATCAGCGGTGAATGAAACCAGAACGTTACTACTAAGCCAACCACAACGGCCCAGATGCCGCCGTTAAGCCCTCCGACACTCAGTTCCTTTTTCAGTAAGGCTTTGCGGTTTGTACTGGTTACCTGACCAAGCGCAAGACCTCGAATAATCAGTGTCAGGGTCTGGCTGCCAGCGATACCGCCCATGCTTGCAACCACTGGCATCAGGACGGCAAGTATCACCACTTCCTGCAAAGTGGCTTCAAACAAACCGATAAACCAGGCGGCGGCAAAAGCAGTGAGCAAATTAATTCCGAGCCAGAAGGCGCGGTTTTTGGCACTGGTGATGACTGGTGAGAACAGGTCTTCGTCTTCGTCCATACCGGCGCTGGCCATAATCTGGCGTTCGTAGTATTCATTTACCAGTTCGCTGGCGGTGCCGATGTCCATCCGGCCGAGCAATGTGCCGTTGTCGTCAACCATCGGCAATGCGGAATAGCCGCTGCGTTGTACTTTCAACGCTTCGTCAACCGAGTCGCCATTGGCAAGAACACTATCGAAGCTTTTTTCATCAAGTTCGGTCAGTGGTACGTGATCCGGTGCGCCAAATACGTCGCTGATTTTAACCGCACCGGCAAAGTGTCCGGCACGGTTGACCAGGTAAACGGCATCTACGTATTTAGGAATATCACGCCGTAGTAAACGCAGTGCGTCACGCACTTTGGCATTTTGCGGCAGCATCAACTGGCGGTGATCTGCCCAGTGTCCGGCCAGGTCATCTGCGTATTGTTGTGCGTCCTGATAGTATTGCTGTTGTCGGGCATCCATTGCCTGCAAGGCGCGATCAACCAGGCGTACTGGAAGAGATTCGGTCAGCTCGACAAGGTCTTCAGCTTCAAGGTTGCTGAACATTTTGTCGAGTTCATCAAGCGCCATGTTGTCAATCAGGCTTTCCCGTGGGTCGGCGCGCATGACAACCAGAATATTGATGCGATGTTCCGACGGAATCTGGCCCCAGGTACTCAGTCGCTGCTCCAGCGGTAAGGATTCCAGCAGCAGGGCGATTTCATCAAAATCTTTATGCAGCAGCAGTTTGCCGATAATGACTAACTGGTCTTCGGCAACAGCAACTTCATCGATCAGTTGGGCTAAATCATCAGGCAAATCTCTATCCTCGGTCGCAGACTAACGGCTGAAAACAATATTGAGTGTCAACAGGACTCAGTTTACCAGCCCATTTAAACTCCATATACGAAAGGAGGCGATGGTGGTGAAGTGTGGAAGTCGATGCTTAATCTTTCTCGCTGATGCGATTCAGCCAGGTATTCAATGCTATCGATAGTTCTGCTTTGCGTAACGGTTTACTGATGTAATCATCCATGCCGACTTCAAGGCAGTATTCTCTATCGCCTTTCATTGCGTTGGCCGTCATGGCTATTATCGGTGTATTGGTGTGAGCAGCGCCAGCCTCACCTTGCCTTATCCGCTGGGTTGCTTCGAAACCATCCATCAATGGCATCTGGCAATCCATGATGATCAGATCAATATCACTGCCCAGTTTGCGCAATGTGTTGATAGCGTCCTGGCCGTCACCTGCAATGACGGCATCCAAACCAAACTTTTCGACGTAACGTTTAGTGATCATCTGGTTTACCAGGTTGTCTTCAACCAGTAATACACGATGCGGCTGATCGAAAGTAAATTCTGTCTCTTCCGGTTCTTGGGTTTGTGCATCACCCTCTTTCTGATTTATTTGTGCTTGCTCGACAACCGGTAGTGGCAGTTGGAATCCGAAGGTACTGCCTTTGCCGGGCAGACTGTCTAGCCAGACTTTGCCACCCATGGTATCGATGAGCTGTTTGACGATGGCCAGCCCCAGTCCGGTACCTTGTTGCGTGCGTTTAGGCGAACTATCAACCTGGGTAAAGGGGTCAAATAACTGAGCTTGTTTTTCTACAGATATACCGATGCCGGAATCTTTAACAATAGCCCGGAACAGCGCTGGTTGGTTTTCTTTTTCTATCAGTTTGGCATCGACAATGACCTGACCTTGCTCGGTGAATTTGATGGCATTATTCACCAGATTGGTCAAGATCTGGCGTAATCGTCCTGGGTCTCCAGTGACGTACTTATCAACATTCTGTTGCTTCAAGACCAACTCAAGGTGCTTGTTGTTGGCAAGGTGCAACATGGTGTGAATAAAGTCTTCGAGCATCTCAGAGAGGTTGAAATCGGTTTGATCAACAATCAGCTTTCCTGCTTCCACTTTGGAAAAGTCGAGAATATCGTTGATGATCGTCAGTAACAATTCGGCACTGGACTGTGCAATTTCGACGTGTTTTTTCTGCTCTGCATTCAGTGAACTGTCATTCAGAATATCCAGCATACCGATGACGCCGTTCATGGGTGTGCGTATCTCGTGACTCATGCTGGCGAGAAATGCCGACTTCATCTGGGTGGATTCTTCAGCTTTGGCTTTGGCCTCCAACAGCAGTTGTTCGGTCATGGCTTTTTCGGTGACATCGGTCATGATACCAAGGTAATAATCACTGGCGGTGGCGATTGGCAGTGTCGCTTGGCTGAGTGAAATTTCCAGATGCCTTTCGGAGCCATCTGCCAAGGTGCGAACAAAGGTTTCTGTCGTCGACTGATGTCTGAGTGTGGCCGCGCGAATGCGGTTGAACAGTTCGTTGCTACCAGAAATGCGTGCCATCAGCTTGTCAGCTGGCACTAAAAATTCTTCCGGTTGGATGTCGGTAAGTTTTGTTACCCCTTTGTTGGCGTAGATGACATGGGCGAGATCACGTTTGATTTCAATAATAAATATACCGCTGTCAGCGCCATCGATAGCGGCATCTTTTAGCTGAATCTCGGTTTTCAGTTGATGTGATGCTGTTGTGTCGAGCCCGACAAAAATAACACCAAGTCTGTCACCGGCGTCATTCAATAATGGATAACGGCTCCATTTAATGGACAGATAGACACCTGCATCAAATTGTGAGGCACTCAAGTAACGTTTTTCTATACTGCTTAGCTCCTGGTTACAGTCCAGCAGTTCGGTTTTGTTTTTACCATAGAATACCTGAGTCAGCATGTTGTCCTTGCGAATGCCGGTGGTTGTCAGAAATCGTTCAAAGGCACGGTTGAGCAGGATAGGGGTGCCGTTAAGGTCAAACACGACCAGCAGGTCATTTAGTGAATTCATCAGGGCGGAAAAGCGTGCTTCGGAAAGACGTGCTTCGCTGAGTTTTTGCAGCAGCAGATTAAACTCGTTCAGTAACTGATTCAGTTCTTTTGCCTGAGGTTCTGACTCTGGGCTTGGTGAAAATTGGCTGGTGCGATTCATCAGTTGCACTGAGCTGAGAAAATGACGGACGGTTTCGGTTGCTAACTGCCCGGCAACCCTGGCACCAAGAATACTGGCTGCAACCACCAGAATCAGAGATACGACGGCAAAGCTCGAAAGGCGGAAAAACTCCTTCAGGTTTGCATTTTCTGATATCAGCAGTATTGCTGTCATACCTGAGGCCATTGTGAGCTCGTACGATTCCCAGTGATCTATATTGCTCAGATCGAACGTCGAATAGGGTGGGAATTGGCTGAAGTCCGAAGTGAACAGAACGTAACGTTCGCTGTCGATGATCAGAAACCGAAGATTGGGGGTGCCTTTCTGATGCAGGATATCGTTCAGGTTATTAATCCGCGACAGCACTGCCCCGATAACCTGATTATTCTCCAGTACAGGAACGATAAAAGACGGACTGCGACCACTGGTGTCATGGAATGATGTTTTCTGTTGGTAAACCTGTTTGAGCCAGGGTTGCTGCGCGACCTCTTGAATGACTGAATTCGGGTCGCTATTGCTAATCAGGGTGCCATTTTCATCAAAAATGGACAATTCAGCGTATTTCAGCTGACCGAAATGCAGTGATTGGATATGGCTATCCAGCAGTTGTCGTTCCATTGAGGATGGTTTTGACAGCGCCGTCTTCAGGAAGGGTTGTGAGGCCATAGACTGCAGTGCCGCCAGTTGATCATCAACCGCATGGTTATAGGCGGTTTCCAGGCTTTTCAGCAGATCAGTATGCTGTTTATCAAGATCATGCTTGGTAGTGACGTAGATACCGACCACCAAAAGCAGGATGGAACCTATCGCCACTACTGACAATGTAGGTAAGGCTCTGGTCAGAATAATATTGCCAATGCTAGGGCTCTTAGCCACTCCTAATCCCCGATATGAAATCAGTCAATTAACTGAGTTTAGCCGGGAAAACAGCAATAAGTTATTCAGGTGTAATGATTTTTGGCAGTACCGTCGGTGTACCAGTTAACGGGTGGTGACTGACCAATACCGGATAATGGTACACCTCACTGAGCCTTGCTTGCTGTAATACCTGCTGAGGTGTACCGGTGGCCAGTATTTCACCATTGACCAGCAGAATCAGTCGATCGCAAAAGGTGGCTGCGGTGTTTAGGTTGTGCAGTGCTATCAATGCGGATTGTCCATTACGGCAGCGTTGCTTCAGGCAGAGCATGAGATGTGCTTCATGGCCGATATCAAGGCTGGCGGTGGGTTCATCAAGCAGATTTATTGGCGCATTCTGCATCAGCAGCCGGGCGAAATGCACCAGTTGCTGCTCACCACCGGACAAGTCGGTCATGCTGCGTGTCAGCAGCGCTTTGATATCCAGTTCCTGAGCCAGCTGGTCGATGCTCTCAATGGACACAGGATTTACCTGTGCATAACCGCCGAGCGCAATCACTTCTCTGGCCTGAAACGGAAACTGGTTATCGTGATGTTGCGCGAGATAGCTGATCTGTTGTGCCCGGGCTTGATGCGAGTAAGCTTTCAAGGCACGTCCGTTGATTATTAATGTCTGATAGCTGGCATTGATAATGCCAATCAAGCTTTTTAACAGAGTGCTTTTCCCTGCCCCGTTTGGACCGATAATGCCGACCAGTTCTCCGCTGTTCAATTGAAGGCTTATATCCTTTAACAGGGTGTTGCCGCGAATCTGATAACTGAGGTTTTTAACATCCAATTGCAGTGTCATTACAGCCGACCTCGCTGTTGAATCCTGAAAATCAGAAACAGAAAATAGCTACCGCCGATGAGCGAGGTAATAATGCCGACCTTGATCTCATGTGGTGCAATCAGGATGCGTCCGAGCAGGTCGCACAGCAGCAGAAAAAGAGCGCCGAGAAATGCACTGATCGGTAACAGCAGCCGGTGGTCAGAACCAAAAATCAGCCTGACCAGATGCGGAATCATCAGGCCGATAAAGCCGACCGGACCGGCAATGGCGATGGCCAGTGCCGTCAGTGCTGCACTGCTGAGTAATAACAGTCGCTGTGTTGCGACGACATTAAGTCCCATTCCATGTGCATTGTGATCACCCAGGGCCAGTAGATTCAGACTGTGACTACGGGTTAACAGCCAGCCTCCGATAAGCAAGATAAAAGGGGCTGGCCAGAGCACGTGTGACCATAACCGTCCAGACAGCGCGCCCATGGTCCAGAAGATAAACTGGCTGATTTCATATTCATGCGCCAGCAATAGTGTCGCTGAGATTACACCGTTCAACAGACTGGAAAGTGCCAATCCGGCAAGCAGAATAAACAGCAGTTGCCGTGATAGCGAGGAGCGCATCGCCAGCAGGTAGATCAATGTTGCAGTAAGCAAGGCGCCAGTAATGGCAGTACCTGGAATAATCAAGGGGTGCAATACAGCGATATGGGTGGTGATGGCAATGACTGCTCCCAAGCTGCTACCGGCACTGATACCCAGAATATCCGGGCTGGCCAGAGGGTTTCGAAATAGTCCTTGTGAGACGGCTCCGGCCAGACCGAGCGCACTTCCGGCCAGCATGGCGGCAATCACTCTGGGCAGGCGGATATAAAGCAGAATGGCGCTGGTGCGCGGAAACTGTTGCTGGACGATGTCTAACTGACCGGACAGCGCGCCCTTTAACACCGCGAGGACTTCAGCCAATGGCAAGGTGATCGAACCAAAAATTAATGCTGCTGCAAGCAGAACCGGACTGCTGACCAGCAGTATGCTCAATAACCAGCGTTGTTCAGTAACAGGTTGAAAGGGTTTGGCTTCGTTCAAAGGTCTGCTGCCACCGCATTGATGACGAAGCTGATGGCATCCACCATGTATTGGCTGTAGGTTCCGCGCAGTTTTTCCGGTACCGCGTATACCCGGCCGTTATGCACTGCTTTCACGTTGGACAGTGCCGGGTCATCGAGCAGTTGGTGATAAAAGGCTTCTCCATCGGAATGATCACCCACCCAGCCCGGTAAAAAGAGTACATCCGGGTTTATGGTAACGATCAGTTCTTTGGACATTGCTACCTGTCCGAATCGCCCCTGCTCAAACTGCGCAGAGCCATTGATCAAACCAGCTTGCTCCAGTACGGTGTTCCAGGTGGTATCAACACCACTGGCGGTGCCCCAGGTGTTGTAGTCCAGTGCGACGAGTCGGTGCTGCTTAATCTCTTCTCTTTGGCTTGATAACGCCTGAAGCTGCAGGTTGCGTTCATGAAGCAACTGTTCTGCCTGAGCTTCAACATTCAGTATCTGGCCGATTTTCAGAATTTCGGCCTGGATGTCCTGCCATCGGGTAGGTGTGTCGATTAAGTACACCGTTACACCGACCCGTCTCAGTTGCTCGATGGTGCCGCTGTCGCTCCAGTCGGCGGCGAACACCAGGTCGGGATTATTGGACAGAATCTTTTCTGCGTTGAAATCCAGTAACGGTACGGCTTTGGGGAATTGATTTGTAATGTTCGAATAGCCCGGGTCGGCAGCATAGTTGGTCAGGCTGGACAGTCTTTGTGGTGACAGAATAGACGTCAGCACTTCATCGGTAAACAGGGTTTTTGATGAGACTTTTTGCGGTGCCTTGGTTAGGGTGATTTTATTATCCAGGTCGTCAAAAACTGTCAGTGGATAATGAGTTTCAGCTAATAGCGGGATAGACAAAAGCAATGCGGCAGCGGTAACAGCCACCTGAAAGGGTCGAAACATAGATATCTCCTGTAAGGCGCGTACAGCATTGACCGAGCGATCAATGAAGTTAATCTGAACCCACGTTGAAACGATGGATTCATCTTTCAGCTTTCGTCTCTGGCTGTCGGTAAACCGTATACAGTGGCGCGTCCGCTGCGGATTTTCACCGCATTCCGATTAAGCTGCGCGCATTGGACAACTCTCTGCGAGGGAAGTCAATCTGTGCCAATGATTATGATGGCGAGACCAGAACCTGAATCCGTGACTCCATAGCGGCGCAGTGCGCAAGCCATTGATTCCTCTTTGCTTCCCAAAAATTGGGGTGCACCTGCAATGTTTGAAAAACAAATAGAAATCAAGCTCTTACACTCTGCATCCACTGTAGGAGTCACGGATTCAGGCAGAATGGTATTTCGCTTTTAGGTTTTACTGGTTTGCAGCGTTGGTGTGTTGTCAAAAAACCCTACAATACTTGGGGAAGTATTTTACGAATCTTATGTTACCATTCGCGCCCCGGAGCCGTCAGGTGTGGGTTAGGCACGGGTTTTCGTTAGTTGATTTATTTGTTAGATCGTCGTTAGGAAACAGGATATGAGCTTGTCCGCTGAAGCTATTGCAGTTCGTGATCAATTAGTCGAACTTAAGTTGGAAACCCCCATGGTGCCACAAACTCTGGATGCGCAGACGCGTATTGACAAAATACAGGGTTTGATGACTGAAGTGATGCAGGTTCTGGCTCTGGATCTTAACGATGACAGTATGGCAGATACGCCGCATCGAGTTGCTAAAATGTATGTGAACGAAATTTTCGGTGGTCTGGATTACGCCAACTTCCCGAAAATTACGCTGATTGAAAACAAGATGTCTGCATCGGAAATGATTCGGGTGAAAGATATCGATCTGACCAGTACCTGCGAGCATCACTTCATTACCATCGATGGCTCCGTTGATGTCGCCTATATTCCCGCTGAGCGCATTATCGGTCTGTCAAAGATCAATCGTATTGTACGTTTCTTTGCTCAGCGCCCGCAGGTTCAGGAGCGTTTGACTCAGCAGGTGTTGGTGGCGTTGCAGACTTTGTTGGGCACAGATGATGTCGCTGTGCGTATTAATGCGGTCCATTACTGTGTTAAAGCTCGTGGTGTGATGGACAGCACCTCCAGCACCGAGACCTTGTCTCTGGGTGGTCGATTCCAGACGGATCGTGATGTGCGTCACGACTTCGTGCGCTGACTATTTCCATTGTACAGAGGGCTCGAACTGATGAGCTCATTCTATATTCCTGAATCCGTGACTCCATAGCGGCGCAGTGCGCAAGCCATTTATTCCTCTTTGCTTCCCAAAAATTGGGGTGAACCTATGGGCGTTTTTGAAAAACAAATAGACATCAAGCTCTTACACCCTGCATCCACTGAAGGAATCACGGATTCAGGTATAAGTCCTCTCAGCAGACACTTGTCTTCTTAATTTTGCTGTAATTCACTTTTTACTCATCTGCTTCCCATCCTTAGTCCACCCATTGTAACGTGGCTATATCGACCACCATAGATGACCAACTGAACGGGTGCTTGCTTTGCGGTTTTGTTTGCAAAGCATGTGAACGCGGGCCGTGGGTTGGTGTTGTCTGAGGATGGCGGCTAAAGAAAAGCCCTGATACTGGGATTAGGGCTTTTTGGTAAAATTAAAATCAAAAGTAAAAAATCAAACTACTCTGACCCCATCGATTACGCTGACCCCATCGATTACGGTGCTGCGTGATGGCAGGAAGAAGTATCCGCGTGGAACGGTACGGATATTAAAGAAAGGGTTGGCTTATGCGTGGGGAGCCACAAACCTGTAACCGGGATCGGCCAACGCACTTGGTTTCAGCAAAGTGCGCGCAGGGCCGGAGTGAGCAGGCCGCAACATTATTGCAATGCACAGGTTAAACGTGATGCCGTTGACCACCACTGCTGACTAACTGAGCGGGCGCTGGCTTTGCGGTTTTGTTTGCAAAGCATGTGAACGCGGGGTGTGGGGTTGGTTGTCCGATGGTGACGACTAAAAGAAAAGCCCCGGTTCGAAGATCAGGGCTTTAATTTATGGTAAAGGTTAAAAGTTAAAAATCAATGACTCTGACCCCTACGATTGCTACGATTGCTGACCCCTACGATTGCAAGTATCGTCCGGCATGCGGATCATAAAACCGATGCAGATTCTGATAAAGCCCCGTCTCCAAATCCTCCCACTGCCCCTGGAACCGAATCTTCGGATCAACCGCCTGCCCCGT
>JARRJP010000056.1:0-39221 GCA_037389025.1 Reinekea sp.
AATTGCAGGTGCACCCATAGGTTCACCCCAATTTTTGGCAAGCAAAGAGGAATCAATGGCTTGCGCACTGCGCCGCTATGGAGTCACGGATTCAGGTTAGGTCTTTTGTTAAAAACCACAATTAAACGGCACCACTTTTTAAAAAATCCAGAATTTTTATAATTTACAGATTTCTCAAAATTGTCAGCGATTGTCCAGATTGATTCATACTGTAAAAATGCAGTTTTGGCGCACCGGCCTGAATCAGATCGCGACACAGATCAATCACAACGTTGGTTCCGAATTCACGAATACGTTCGATGTTATCGCCGTAACTTTGGAACGTCTGACGCATCCATCGGGGAATATCCGCACCGCAAACATCAGAGAAACGAACCAGACTGGTATAATTTGTAATCGGCATAATGCCCGGAATAATGTCGATACGACAATCACGCTTGCGTACTTCATCCACAAAGTATCTGTAAGCATTTACATTGTAGAAATACTGCGTAATAGCGCTGTCGGCACCGCAACTGGCTTTATAAACAAAATTGTCGATGTCTTTATCAAAGCTGACCGCTTGCGGGTGCTTTTCCGGGTAGGCTGCCACGTCAATACGAAAGGCATCACCGAATTCGGTTTTCAAAAAAGTCACCAGATCTGAGGCATAGAGGAAATCACCTCCGGTGTCACCCATACCGCTGGGTAAATCTCCGCGCAGGGCAACAATGTGACGAATACCTGCGTTCTTGTACCGGGTCAGTAACTGGTGAATGGTTTCACGTTTGGATCCAATGCAGGACAGATGCGGAGTCGTTGGAATCCCACGTTCATTCAGTTCAATGACGGTATTGATTGTGCGTTCCTGAGTGGAACCGCCTGCGCCATAGGTCACACTGAAAAATTCTGGATTTACAATGGACAATTCTTTGTGCGCTTTGAGTAATTTTTCATAACCGGCTTCGGTTTTTGGCGGAAAAAATTCAAAACTGACTGGGACTGGAGTTTTCATTGCTGGGTATTGTCTTCCGTTGAGAGTGTAAGACGTAAAATTGTGGTTGGTGTTTTGGGTGGTACAAAGTTTTTTGTTAAGCGATTTACCATTCACGTTTAACGAAAAATCCACACCACCAATAACAAAACACCATCTCCCATCTTATTCACTCAGTATTTGTAATCTTCTGGCTTGAACGGCCCTTCAACCGGTACGTTAATATACTTCGCTTGCGCGTCGGTCATTCGGGTAATCACACCACCGAAACCTTTTACCATTTCAGCAGCGACTTCTTCATCCAGTTTTTTCGGTAAAACTTTAACATACAGATTGGCTTGTTTTTCTTCAGCAGTAAGGTCAGCAAACTTGCGTTCAAACAAATAGATTTGCGCCAGAACCTGGTTAGCAAACGAGCCGTCCATAACACGGCTTGGATGACCGGTGGCATTACCCAGATTAACCAGGCGGCCTTCGCTGAGCAGGATAATAAAATCGTCGGCTGAATCGCTGCGATAAATTTGGTGAACCTGTGGTTTTACTTCTTCCCATTTCCAGTTTTCACGCATAAAGGCGGTGTCGATTTCGTTATCGAAGTGGCCGATGTTACACACTACCGCACCGCTCTTAACAGCCGCCAGCATTTCTTTATCACAGACGTTGGTGTTACCGGTTGTGGTAACGATCAAGTCAGTATTTTGCAGCAGCGGTTTGTTAATACTGTCGGCGGTGCCGTTGTTGATACCATTCACATAAGGCGAAACCACTTCAAAACCGTCCATACAGGCTTGCATTGCGCAGATAGGATCGATCTCGGAGACACGAACAATCATACCTTCCTGACGCAATGAAGCAGCAGAACCTTTACCGACATCACCATAACCAATCACCAATGCTTTTTTACCGGCCATCAGGTGGTCAGTGCCACGTTTAATGGCATCGTTCAGAGAGTGGCGACAACCGTATTTGTTGTCGTTTTTGGATTTGGTCACGGAATCGTTCACGTTAATCGCCGGAACTTTTAATGAGCCCAGTTGCAGCATTTCCAGCAGACGGTGAACACCCGTTGTTGTTTCTTCAGAAATACCGTGGATGTCGTCCCACAGTTGCGGATACTTTTCCTGAATCAAATAGGTCAGGTCGCCGCCGTCATCCAGAACCATATTTGGGTTCCACAGTTCTTCGCTGTCTTTTTCCGCACGGATGGTTTGCTCGATACACCACCAGAATTCCTCTTCGGTTTCACCTTTCCAGGCAAACACAGGAATATTGACCGCTGCGATGGCTGCTGCCGCGTGATCCTGAGTCGAGAAAATATTACAGCTTGACCAGCGAACGTCGGCACCTAACTCCACCAGAGTTTCGATCAGAACCGCCGTCTGAATCGTCATGTGAATACAGCCCATAATACGAGCACCCGCTAACGGCTGTTCGGCTTTGTATTTTTTGCGCAGGTTCATCAGCGCTGGCATTTCGCTTTCAGCAATGGCGATTTCTTTCCGGCCCCAATTGGCGAGCGAAATATCGGCAACTTTATAGTCTGTGAAGTTTTGAGTTTCTGTAGCTTCGGTCATTCTTTTTTTAACCTCTTCGTTCGTTTAGCGTTAAACGGGATTTGTGAAACGTTAAACGTGGGTGATTTTCTGTAGCCTTTTGATCAGGCCATTTAATTTGGCAAATAGACTTTCCAATATTGGGCCAATACATCATCTTGAACTCGATAGCCCAGCTCGATTGTGATCGTCTAAAACCGAATAAATTCTTTCGTGCTACATAAGCGGCACCTTCTGCAAGGCTAGAAGGTACGCTCACAGCAGTTCGTTTTAATCACACTCCCTGAAACGGTCTCATTAGGGGCTGTCTCATTAGGACCTGAATCCGTGACTCCATAGCGGCGCAGTGAGCAAGCCATTGATTCCTCTTTGCTTCCCAAAAATTGGGGTGAACCTATGGGTGCACCTGCAATTTTTCCGCTTTCAGTGCTTCAACCTTGTCGGTATTTTCCCAACTGAAACCTTCACGACCAAAGTGACCGTAAGCAGCGGTTGAACGATAGATTGGCTTGCGCAGGTCGAGCATTTCGATAATGCCGCGTGGGCGCAGATCAAAATGTTCGCGCACCAGTTCGGCAATCAGAGATTCATCAACTTTATTGGTGCCAAAGGTGTTGATGGAAATGGAGGTTGGTTCAGCAACACCGATGGCATAAGACACCTGAATTTCACAGCGATCAGCCAGGCCTGCGGCAACAATATTTTTAGCAACATAACGACCAGCATAGGCGGCAGAACGGTCAACCTTGGATGGATCTTTACCAGAGAAAGCACCACCACCATGACGGGCCATGCCACCGTAGGTATCAACAATAATTTTGCGCCCCGTCAGACCACAGTCGCCAACCGGGCCACCGATAACAAAAATGCCGGTCGGGTTGATATGGTATTTGGTCTGCGCGTGTAGCCATTCAGCAGGCAAAACATCTTTAATGATGTTTTCCATCACGGCTTCGCGCAAATCATCCAAAGAGATGTTCGGGTCATGTTGTGTGGACAGCACCACCGCATCAATCGCCACCGGCTTGCCGTTTTCATAACGCAATGTAATCTGAGACTTGGCATCCGGGCGCAACCAAGGTAACACTCCGTTTTTGCGCAGCCTGGCCTGTTGCTCTACCAGCCGATGCGAATAGTAGATCGGCGCGGGCATAAAGGTTTCGGTTTCGTTGGTGGCGTAACCAAACATCAGGCCCTGGTCACCGGCACCGAGATCTTTGTCCTCAGCTTCATCAACACCGACCGCAATATCGGAAGACTGTTTACCAATGGCATTCAAAACAGCACAGGAGGCACCATCAAAACCGACATCGGATGAGTTGTAGCCGATATCCAGAATGACCTCACGGACAATGTCTTCCAGATCGACATAGGTTGACGTGCGGACTTCACCGGCAATCACCGCCATGCCGGTTTTCACCAGCGTTTCGACGGCAACGCGCGCGTGCGGGTCTTCGCTAATAATGGCATCCAATATGGCATCAGAAATCTGATCCGCCATTTTATCCGGGTGGCCTTCGGATACACTTTCCGATGTAAAGATGGAATATTCGCTCATGTAATGTCCTCTTCGCTGACGAGGGTTGAGTTAAGGTTGTAATCGATGTTGGTAAACCTGTGTCTGCACCTGGAAACCATTACGCAGGGCTAAAAATCGTGTCTGGTTGTGGTCAAAGCCATGTCGCCTCGCCCACTGATGTAATTCTTCCGGCTCAAAACCAAGCCACTGGTCACCGCACTGTTCGCGCGCCCATTCCTGATCGTGATGGCACAGATCGGTAATGATCAACAGGCCGTTATCGGTCAACAGTTGGGCACACTGGGCAATTTCGCTTTCTGGCATCGGTACATGATGCAGCACCATGTTGTAGATGATCAGATCAAAGCGCTGAGGCTGTAACAGCAATGTCTCGGTACTGCCTTCCACTAAGGTCACATTCGCGGCGCTGGCAATCTGCTCACCGGCCTGTTCGAGCATAACCGGGGAAATATCAATACCGGTTATCCGATCAAACCGCCCTGCCAGGGCCTTCAAAAACTCCCCTTTGCCAGGGCCGACTTCCAGTACCTGACTGCTGTTCGGACACTTCAGGCTATCAAGCAACTGCAATGCTTCCGGGCCGTAATCCTCAAACAGAACAATACGTTCCTGATGCAATTCGAACTCTTCGATGTGCTCAACAAAAAACCGTCGCGCCGCAGCCAGCCGTTCTTCGCGGATACGCTGTTGCTGCGCCAGCACTGCTTCTGGCAGGGTTTTGCTGTCCAGCTCGCGAAAAACCTGCTGCTGCACACCCAGTGCATTGCCCAGTGAACGCCGATAAAAAATCGTATTGCCTTCGCGGCGGCTGTCTACCCAGCCCGCCTTGGCGAGAATCTTCAGATGGTGGCTCATGCCGGACTGCTTCACGTCGAGCATCTCAGCCAGCTCCAGTACGCCATAGGCACCCGTACCCAGCACCTGCAATGTGGTCAGGCGGGTGGCATCGCTAATGGCTTTGAAGAAACCGGGAAACTGTTCAATATTCATGGGAGAGGAAAGATAGCAGTGGTTTTGGCAATTGCAAGAGCTATATCAAAATATTTTGATATAGTTTGTTTTGTTGCTGGCCTGGACTAGCGGTTATCCGGGACTAGCTGCTGGCCTGGATTAGTACTTTTCGTTCTTGCCGGTAAGCATCGGCTTGGGCGTTATTGCCCAATTCTGTTTCGATCTCGATTAATTGAGTCAATATATAGCCTAAGTCCTGAAAGGTTTCGGGTAGATGCCCCAAGCTATGATAGAGCTGCCGACCTAAGGTCAAACTTTGCTCAAAGCTGGTTTTGGCAGCAACTATGTTCTTCGATGCCCTCTGTATTTCACCTAGCTTGCTGACTGAAACTGATAGATCCCGCAACACCTGCGGGCTGTCGCCCTGGCTCTGCTGCAATTGCTGACATATCAACAAACTCTGCTGGTAACTGCCTTCGGCTGCTTTCAAATCGCCCAAAGATTGCTGAATATCTCCCAGCCTATCCAAGGAAACCGATAGATCCCGCAACACCTGCGGGCTGTCACCCAGGCTCTGCTGCAATTGCTGACATATCAACAAGCTCTGCTGGTAACTGCCTTCGGCTGCTTTCAAATCGCCCAAAGATTGCTGGACCTCTCCCAGCCTATCCAAGGAAACATATAGATCCCGCAACACCTGCGGGCTGTCGCCCAGGCCCTGCTGCAATTGCTGACATATCAACAAACTCTGCTGGTAACTACCTTCGGCTGCTTTCAAATCGCCCAAAGATTGCTGGACATCTCCCAGCCTCTCCAAGGAAACCGATAGATCCCGCAACACTTGCGGACTGTCGCCCAGGCTCTGCTGCAATTGCTTTCGAATCGTCAGACTCTGCTGGTAACTGCCTTCGGCTGCTTTCAAATCGCCCAAGGATTGTTGGACATCTCCCAGACTTTCCAAGGAAACCGATAGATCTCGCAACACCTGCGGGCTGTCGCCCAGGCTCTGCTGTAACTCCTGAAAATATTGCAGGCCCTCCTTTGCAAGATCTTCAGCCTCCGCTAATTTAGAAATATCCACCAACAAACCAGACAATTCATGCAAACAGATTGCCAAGCGCCGTTTGTTTAAATGACTTGACTGCTGCTGATACTTTACACGTGCGACCTGCAATTGCTGCCGCGCCGATTGAATCTGCTCCGAAATATGCTCTGATTTTTCGGAATCAGCCGAATGGTCACGCTGGAGAGAGGGTTCTGGTGAGAATTCAGGCTCGGCACGCAGTTCAATAACCTGCTGACGAATGGTCCATAAATCCGGCGCGCATTCGACAATTCTGGGCGCAAAAGCATAGGGAAGCTGAATAAACACCGGGCTGTCGATAATGTTTTCCAGTTGGGAACGTCGTTTGTTCAATACTGACAGAACCTTCCAACGCACCTCATCCCAGCGTTGCTCGACATCCAGTGCCGACAGTTCCAGCCAGATGGGCATACCAGGCCGGTGAGAATCGCTAAAAAGCTGCTGAATCGATGTGGTTTGCGCATCATCAATAGACTCTGGCTTTATCCAGCTCAGGATCTTGCCATAGCTATGGGCGTAATCGTCCAGGCGCTGACGCAATTCGATAGCCGCCTTTGAATGTTCCACCAGAACAAAGAACAGGGCGAAATCCTGATGCCAGTCGAGCGTCAGTTTCAGCTCAGCCCAAATCGTTTCGAAAGACGTTTTGTGATCAGACATGGCCGTCAATAATAGGTGGAACCTGATACCAGAGGCTGCCGTTCTGGTAGTCCAAAACCAGAGAATGGTCGAACAGCCGGATGATCGGTGGTAAGTCCTGTTCCAGGTTTTGGATATGTTCGGCCAGTTTGCCGTTGTCCTCGCGGCATCTGTTCAGCCAGATTCGATCCTCAGCATTCAACCATTGAAAGTCCTTGGTTTCCTCTGCAATGGCCTGTTCAATAGAGGCACTGCTGACCTTAACTACCGGCAGCTCGACTCGGTTTAATGAAGCTTTAAGCGCGGCGTGGCGAATCAGACGAAACATGCGTCGCACATTGCCACCGGATAACCAGGCGAAGTGCTCGATAATGGCTTGAGATAAATAATTCTGCCACTCGGGAAAACGTTTATTAACGACTTCAACCATGCCCTGGATGCCTTCTTGATCTCGTTCACGATCCTCACCATTGGCAGGTTTTTGCATTACCTTGAAGTTTGGCAGCGAGAAAGACTCAGCATAGTATTGGTGGATATTCGGTAGTACGGCATGTAAGTAGGGTGGCACGGTATAGATCACCACCATATCTGGCAGCACCAGACGTTCAGGGGCATTGAAAAACAAGTCTTTCAATGAGTTATAGAGCGTGCGTTCCTGCCCTGGTGGCGCTGAAAGGCGCTCCAGCGAATCAACAACCAGAACAATTTTTTCCTGCCCGGTCTCATTGCGTATTTTTTGTACAACCTCATTAACAAAGCCGTTAACTTCCTGAAAAAACTGGTTATTGCTTTGCGAAAATCTCACCAGCTCGTCCTTGAAACTGCTGTTCTCCTGCAATGAAAATTCGACTTCAACGCCAGACATACCAAGCTTCGGTTTCAACTCAACATTGGAATTCATAACTTTCTGGGCGCGTTGCCAAATGGTTTCGGTCAGAAAATCAGTACCATATTGTTTTTTCACCGCATCGCACAGCCCGGCCAATGCGGCAAAAATCAGCTCTGTCTGGCTGATGTCCGGCTCATTCAAGCCAAGATAATTATCAGCACTACTATAAAAGGCAGGAATATTCTGAGCATGCAGGTCTGAGATCAGGCGTTGTAATTCCGTGGTTTTACCGGCACCGCGTAAACCGGAAAACAGGTAGCTACCGGCCTGATCGGCCCAATCGATTGCCTGAATCATATTGGCCACGCAGTCATGGGCATTGTCAGCAGCTCGGTTCACATAATATTTGTGGACATCCACATCTTTCATGGCGTTATCAGAAAACGCATTATAAAAAGCTTTGGGATTGGGTTGCTGAGTACTCATTGGTTGGTTCCGTTATTGAAGGCGGGTAATTATGGCTTAGGCCTTAACAATCAAAATAACATGGCTGCCTTTGCTAGTGTAGTGTCTCAAATAAAACGCATATTAAGATGACCCGCCGGTTTAAAGTTGTGGCCTGGGTATTATTCGGTAAAACGGCGGCCCACTCTTCGAGAAGTGCAGATATTCGCAAAACATAACCTGCCGGTAAAAATCGAATGGGTTAACAAAATCCTGAATCCGTGACTCCATAGCGGCGCAGTGCGCAAGCCATTGATTCCTCTTTGCTTCCCAAAAATTGGAGTGAACCTATGGGTGCACCTGCAATTTTTGAAAAACAAATAGAAATCAAGCTCTTACACCCTGCCTCCACTGAAGGAGTCACGGATTCAGGAAAATGCCACTGCCACTGGTCAAAAAACAAGGTGAACGTGTTGAGCTTTGTTGACCAAGCCCTTCAGTATCTTTGAAGGTCTTTCCAACGACAGGTTTTATATAATTTGCCTCATTCAAAGCATGAAGAGGCAGGACCATGTCAGCAATTAAGCAGATTTTCCCACTAGGATCTCAATGGCAAACATTGGATCCTTTCCTGTTTTGCGCCTATCACAAAGACGATTACCCTAGAGGCAACGGTACGTTCGGCCCGGCTGAACCGCTGAGCGGACGCCAGATTGGCCAGGATTTTGCCAACCTTAACGGTTGGAATATGTATCACGGCGACCGGGTTCCCGGATTCCCGGCGCATCCACATCGCGGCTTTGAAACAATCACCGTTGTAAACAGAGGTTTGGTCGACCATTCCGATTCTCTCGGCGCAGCAGGTCGCTACGGTGGTGGTGATACTCAATGGTTGACGGCCGGTAAAGGGATTCAGCATTCAGAAATGTTTCCACTAGTGAAAGAAGATGAGGAAAACCCGTTACTGCTGTTCCAGATCTGGCTGAATCTGCCTGCCAAAAACAAGATGGTCGAACCGCATTTCAAAATGCTTTGGAAAGATCAGATTCCTCTGGTTGAGGTCGAAGACGAAAATGGCATCAGCACAACGGTCCAGATCGTCGCTGGTGAACTGAACGGCCAACGACCACCCTCACCGCCACCGGCTTCCTGGGCAGCGGATGAAAACAATCGCGTTGCCGTCTGGAATATTCGTATTCCTGCTCAGGGTTCGTTCGAATTGCCTGCGGATGAAGCAGACCTGAGCCGGATCCTTTATTTTTATACTGGCGGCCAAGCCGTTGTTGACGGACAAAACATCAAACAGATGAACGCAACACTACTGGCCTCAGACCAGGCAATTACGATCACAGCCGGTGATCAAGCTTGTGAATTCATGCTGCTGCAAGGGCGTCCAATTGCGGAGCCGGTTACTCAATATGGTCCGTTTGTGATGAACTCTGAACAGGAAATTCATCAAACATTTGCCGACTATCGCCAGACTCAGTTTGGTGGCTGGCCATGGGCGGATGCGGATCAGGTTCATAAAGAAGCCGCTAATCGTTTTGCTAAACATGCGGATGGCAAGGTTGAGGAGCGTGAACCGATCTGATCAGCTTTATACCTGAATCCGTGACTCCATAGCGGCGCAGTGCGCAAGCCATTGATTCCTCTTTGCTTCCCAAAAATTTCAATGAACCTATGGGTGCACCTGCAATTATGAAAGCCGCCATTGTTGATCACTTTAAAAGCGATAACGCCAGCCTGCTAATCTCAACCGAAGCCGGGGCCGAAGGTATTAACCTGCAGTTCTGTTCCGTACTGATCAACTTTGACTTACCGTGGAACCCAAAGAAAATTGAACAGCGCATTGGCCGGGTACACCGTTACGGCCAAAAAAATGATGTTGTTGTCGTCAACTTTGTTAACCGACGTAATCGCGCAGATGAACGGGCTTTCAATATTCTAAACAGCAAGCTGAAGTTATTTGAAGGTGTCTTCGGTGCGTCTGATGAGGTGCTGGGCGCTATTTCCAGCAGTATTGATATTGAAAAAAGTATTTATGAAATTTATCAAACCTGCCGCACGGACGAAGCCATTGAAGAAGGGTTCAACAAGCTTCAGGAAAAGTTAAGCCCGATTCTGGAAGTCAAAGAAGAAGCCACCCGACAAACCCTGCTCAACCAATTTGATCCAGATGTTATTCGCAAGCTGAAAAATACCCGCGATGAAAGCCGCGACTTTCTTGAAGGCTATCAACAGGTGTTATTGGATCTTGCCCGAGCCGGGTTGACCGATGCACAATTTGAGAGAAATTACTTTATTCATCAGGGGCAGCGTTACGACCTGAACTGGACACTGGCACAAGAAAACGATAGCGAGTTTTTCCGCCTACAGGCTACTGAGCATTTTCTCGCATGGGACCTGGTAAGAGCAGCGAAAAAACAGAGTTTAGCGAGTGCCCATCTACAGTTTTGTTATTCTAAATCTCACACGGGCCGTTACGGCGCGCTAACGCCCTATATAGGACAAACGGGCGTGCTACGTGTACTAGAGATTATCTTTACATTCAACCATGCCAAAAACAAAGAAAACTCACTTGCTATTTTGGCTCAAACTGAAAATGGTGAACAGCTCAGCGAGGAAAATGCAGAACATCTTCTATTTATTCCCGCAAAGACGCTGGAGACAGAAATTAATCTGCCTGAACACATATTTGATACTTGGCAACAACAGGTAGAAGAAGAACGCAAAGCCATCAATGAAGAGAAACTGGCGGAATATCTGGAGCAAGAAGCTGATAAGGCAAACGACCGCCGTCAGGCTTACGAACAGACAATAAAAAGTCTGGATGAAGAAATCCGCCAGTTTAAAAAAGACACTCGGCAGTTAGGGTCAGCCGCCGAAAAAATCGCCGCCCGAAAAAATCTGCGTAGATTGGAAAGTAAGCGTGATGAGGCGATGGCAGACTACCATGAGTCAAAAAAAGACATTGAACGGGATGAGGACAAACTGTTGGATGAAGTCAGTGCAAAACTGGAAAGTAGCTGCACTGTAAATGAATTATTTACTATACGCTGGTCACTGGTGGAGTAATCAGACACATGATCAATAGAGAAAAACTGATCCGCGAACTGCTATTTCATATTCGGCTGGGCGAAGACTCCAGCATCGAATTTAAAGCCATTGAATTTGATGGCAAGCGCCCGAAAAACCCGAACAAAGATAAAATGGCTCATGAAATCGCCGCTTTTGCTAACGGCCAGGGTGGCCGTATGATACTGGGCGTTGATGACAAAACTCGGCAAGTGACCGGCCTGCCCGATGATTGCGTCGCCATTACCGAGGAATGGATTGTCAATATCAGCCAACAGAATATTATTCCGCCGGTGAAAATTGATACCCACTTGTTGCAACTGCCTAACCAGCAAGGCGAATTGCGGACCGTCGTCTATGTCGCCATTCCAGGCAGCATTGCCGTACACCAGAGCGCCGGTCGTTACTACCAACGTGTCGGCTCCACCAAACAGGAAATGAAACCGGAAGTACTGGCACGGCTGTTTCAGCAACGCTCGCAATCACGCCTGATCCGGTTTGATGAAACACTGGTGCCGGGAACTTCGATAGAAGACATCGACACCAGCCTGAAAAAGCGTTTTCTAAAACCGGATACACCTGAACACCAGCAATTGCATAAACTGCACCTGACTGCTCAGGATGAGTACGGCGACAAAGGGCTGTCCGTTTGTGGCGTCCTGCTGCTCACCGATGAACCCACTCGCTGGTTGCACAACGCTTTCGTGCAATGCGTTTATTACTCTGGCAAAAAACGAGACGCGCAAGATCAGCTCGATGCTAAGGACTACACCGGCCCGCTCGACCAGCAAATTGATGGAGCCTTTGATTTTGTCCGTCGCAATATGCGCATTGCCGCGACAAAGCTCTGGTCAATCTGTTAAGCCGTTATTACAGAGCCCGGGCGACAAGCCTTGATTAAGCGTCGGGGTGAAGGTGTCCCTCGTATTGCCCGCACGAGCCTGAAGCTGAGCGGCAAACGGCCGAAATACCGTTTGAATGATGATAACGAACTGTTGCTGACCAATTATACGGCCAGTAAACCCCGTGATACGGAATAACAGATGCGGTAACCTCTGTGGTTTACTCATAGGCCTTGAACTGGTCTGGCACATACTCCAAGCAATGACAAAAAGGCTATCGTGTTAACTTTTGCCCCACCACTAAAATATCAAAGATAGCCTGGATGAGGTTTTGATCCTCAGTAGTAGACAAACTATTAATTGCTCCAATTACATCTCTGTGCATGTCTTCAAGTAAATCATCAGTAACCGTTTGGAACATTTCATATTTCTTTTTTGATTCAATAATATTGAGGCACTCCAGTAAAAAGTCAGGCTTTGGATGTACTTGCCCACGTGCATAGCGCGAAATCAAACTGGAATGCTTGTTCATTCTCTCGGCCAGTTTTTTATTGCTACCCAGTATAGAAATAGCCTCCCTCACGATCGTTTCAGAGCTGTTTTTAACCATTTATTCCCTGCCAACCATTGTTAATTGCATTATATGCACTTAAAAAAATGCATTCAATGCACTACAATAGACTTGATTAAATATTTTCCATTTGATGTACGGCGCATATTTTTCAAAAGCGCTATGATGGTTTGAAACATGAGGTATCAGCATGGCCCGTTCAGATTTAGTTTTAAGTCTTGTAAAAACAGGGATGAATGGAGACTTGCCGCTATTTGTAAAGACAGCCGAAGCTATTGCTGAAGAAGCGCGTACAAGGCAGCATTATCACTTTGCAGAAAAGCTAACAAGTGTCCTGACCGAATCTCGCTCATCTAATGTGGATGCATCACATATGGCAGGTATATCTAACCTGCAAAATGCATTCTATGAAATATTTTGTCAGAAGACCTTCAATGACCTCATTATCCCTACTGATATATTGAATGCAGCACGGGAGCTTGTTGAGGAGCATAATCGGCGCGAACTTTTACGATCCTACAATTTGGAACCGCGCCATCGCATACTTCTTTCTGGCCCTCCAGGCAATGGTAAAACCACATTGGCAGAAGCAATCGCCAATCATCTTGCTCTGCCGTTCTATATTGTTAAATACGAAGGGATTATCAGTCGATACCTAGGGGAAACAGCCCAACAGCTTGACCAGTTATTTGAACATATCAAAACTCGCCGATGTGTATTGTTCTTTGATGAATTTGATGCGATCAGCAAAGATCGTGGAGATGAAAACGACAATGGTGAAGTCAAGCGCGTCGTGAACAGCTTATTAAAGCAAATCGACCATTTGCCGAGTCATGTCATTGTTATTGGTGCGACCAATTATGATCAAGCGCTTGATAAGGCAATTTGGCGAAGGTTTCAGCTTCAACTCAAATTGCCTCAACCTACACGAGCAATGGCAATTGAATGGTTTGACGGTTTCGCTCAACGTATAGGTCATCCACTGGGCTATGCCAGCAGTACCTTAGCGGATAAACTTAAGGGCCTGAGCTTTGCTGAACTTGAAGAGTTTGGCTTGGACGTTCAAAGGAAATATGTATTAGGACTTCCGGAAAGTGAACAAAAAATCAAACAGATCACTAAAAATTGCCTTGAATTCTGGTCTAAGAGAATGCATGTTTAAAGGTACTACCTTCTCATTCTTGTGAGCATAAACATGGATCGGAAACCTTTACTAACCTTTCCACCGCAAAAAACCAACGAAACAGGAATAGATTCCCTACCGGGAGGGGGAGATAGATTAATTACTCCCAGCCTTCCAGAGCAATACACAAAATTCAGCCCTAGACTCAACTCATTGGAAAGGCAATTCGCAGAACACATCCGCTTAACTGACTGCATTGAAGGGCTAACCCCGGAAAAAATACTGGTTCTTGAAATCTCAGGTTCAATACAAAACTTCACAGCCGCACTAAACAAAATCCAAGGTTTTGAAGGCGTTCAGCACTTATTCTCGGAAGAACAAGCCGATGATCAGTTCTATACTCAGTCAAAGGATGGAAAAAAGAGTGAGGTTAAGCGCGAACTCTACCTTACAATGAGCAGTCAGGAAGGAATCAGGCGACTAAAAAGCCTGTGGGACAATGCTGCAAATAATATCCCTCTTGATAGGGGTTATACACCGTTGCAACATGCACTGGAACAACTTCATGATATTCGCTACTGGGATGTTAATGACCGGATTAAAGAAACTGGTTTGCTGGAAGACTGGCAGTACCGATTGGAAGATTCCGTTATTGACAGCCAGATGATTCCATTTGAAATTGAATTATGGTTCAAGCCTACCCCAGAACATCGACAACTTTCGGAACGCCTTATAGAAAGGATCATTCACAACCATGGTGGCAATATCACTGGCCGTTTTGCTCATGAAGGCATAGCTTACCACGCGTTGAGAGGAGAGCTGCCTATAGAAGCAGTTAATCTTGTTCTCTCTCAGGGCGGTGACAATCTTCAACTGATGAGATGTGATGAAGTAATGTATTTCAGGCCACTAGGCCAATGTGGTGCTGGTTCAAATAAAAATATCAACCCCATACTGGAGAATATACAACAAGGCGAACTCCCCAGCACAGACCCAAAAGATGCCGTTGTTGCATTACTTGATGGGCTTCCGTTGGAAGGGCACACAACATTAAAGGGACGAATAGTTGTCGATGATCCAGATAATTTTTCAGACCTGTATACAGCACCAAGCCAACAAGTCCATGGAACATCCATGGCTTCATTAATTATACAGGGTGATTTATCAGGGACAGAGCTTCCACTTGAAACACCACTATATGTCAGACCAATTATGGCTCCCATCAAAGGAGATATGGATGGAAGATTTATTGAAGCCATTCCTGATAACTATTTGCCATTAGATCTTATCCACCGGGCAGTAAAAAGAATATTTGAAGGTGAGGGAGATACTGATCCAGTAGCACCAAATGTCAAAGTAATAAATTTGTCTGTTTGCGATCCTTCACGACTTTTTTATCGAAATATGAGCCCTTGGGCTCGGATGATTGATTGGTTATCCGAAAAATATGGTGTCCTTTTTCTAGTCAGCGGCGGTAATCATGTCGATAACCTCTCGCTAACTTGTACTGAAAGCCAATTTAAAACTCTTTCAAATGAAGAAAAGCAGAATGAAATACTGAGAGCGATTCAAAATACTCGAACAGCCAAGCGACTTATGTCGCCGGCAGAATCCATTAACGCGATTACAACCAACGCATCTCATTCAGATTTCTTTGAAGGAGAAGCCCGTTCAAATGTAATTAATCCATTTCTGTCTGATAGTATGTTCTCGCCGGTTAATCCAATATCTCTTGGGAAACATAATTCGATAAAACCTGAGATCATGATTCCTGGTGGAAGAGTAACTTACCGGCCTAACTTGACTCTACGCTCTACAGATCCTCTAACCTTATCTGTTGAAAATGCACCAAAGACCTTTGGCCCAGGTCAGAAAGTTGCGGTTCCCAGCCCTAACCCTGGAGAATTAAATGGAATGGCCTACAGCTATGGAACAAGCAACGCTAATGCTCTTGCCTCACGTCGAATAGCCTTGCTACATGAAACTATCAAATCCATGAGGGAGTTTGAAGATTCCAAGGCTCTGGATTTTGCCCCTGAATCCGTTATTCTGAAAGCATTACTTGTTCATGGCGCTGAATTACCGGCTTCCGAGACAAAAGCATGTATGTCAGTATTCAAAAATGCAGAAAACAGCCGAACCTATAAACGGGAACAAAGCCAATTCTTCGGTTTCGGGAAATTAAATGAATTAAGAATACACTCTTGCGCACCAAATCAAGCAACACTGCTTGCAACGGGAAGAGTTAAACTCGACCATCATAATGAGCACAAATTTCCTTTACCTCCATGCCTATCCGGAAAAGTTATACTTCGTAGACTTGTCATTACTTTAGCCTGGTTTGCTCCGATTAATGCAAACCATCATGAATATAAAAAGGCACAGTTGTGGGTTTCAGATCCCAAAAAAAGTGACTATGAAAAGCTATTCGATAAGGGCCACTACTATCATCATCACTTAAAAAATGGTACAACGTTCCATGACATTATTACTGGAGACAAAGCCAGCCCTTACACTGAAGGTGATAGTTTATCAATTCAAGTAAACTGCAAACCCAGAGCAGGATCGATGTCTCTGGAAATTCCCTATGCTCTTGTTGTTACACTTGATACTGAAGACACTGGTTTACCAATATATGAAGAAGTGTCTGCAATTCTTCAACGGATTACTGTTAATGCATAATTTAAATTGATACATATTTATCGGTTTAACAGAATCAATTGACTGGTTCGTATAACATAAAATATGCATGCGAAACTTGATTGCCATCCCTCAATCAAGTTTTGGTGCAAGTTACACAGACTATGGTTTACCATACCCCCCCATTGAAACTTATATTCAAGAAGAAGACCAAAAGCTCTATTTGGCCCAAGAATCAAAAAGTACCCACGACTCAGACAAAAGGCGAACAGAAGCTATCTCCTTTGAATAAATCACTAAAATAACGGCCCTTAAGTACTATGTCCCTGGAAAAACAACTAGACAAACTGCCACATGCATCATTAAAAACAATAATCCTGTCGCTCTACGATATTCACGATGATATAGACGACATCATCGAGCGACATCTTAAAGCCGCCAAGGCCATTAGCGACAAAAACATTGAGAACCGCATTGCAAACTTCACCAAAGAGTTAGATAAACTGCTGAATAGCGGTTTGTATTACGACTACAGAGATTCTGGTTATTTCGCGAGCCAATTGAACGATCTACGCGAAGAGATCAATGACACCATCCGCGAACATAATCTTATGGCGGCCTTGGAACTGACCGAGTACTTTATTGGCTTAGTCGGGCCAGCAATGGAAATGGCTGATGATTCTTGCGGTGAGATTTCTGATGTGTTTATGACTGCAATGGATCAATGGTTAGATATCGCTGCTGAAGTTCGAAGGTCAAACCCGGATTATCTGGATTGGGCGACCAAGGTTCAGGAATTCCATAAAAATGATGATTATGGCTGCCTGCAATATGTTATAAAAAACAGTGCGGTACTGCTGAGTAAAGAAGAGCTGCTTGAATTGGCAGAACAGTTTACAGCAGAAGCCGAATCAAACCCAGACCGGTCAGATGGCCTTTTCGGAATTCGCTGTGTTGCAGAGGCACTCGGCGATATTAACCTGTATGAACGCAGCTACACTCTGGGCTCGTCAGAACTCAATGAAGTTCAGATGAGAAGAATAGTTGATTTTGCGCTGACAATTTCGGATACCCAGCGGGCACAATATTGGCTGGACAGGCCGGATTGGGATCGCTCCAGTACTTATCATAAAAATCTGGTTGTTGAGCTACTTAAAAAGCAGGGCAACACCGTACAGCTCAAAAATCATTTCATGCAGGATTTTGAACAAACACCCAATGAACATACACTGAAAACCTATTGGGAAGTTGCCACACAACCAGAAAGGGAGACAATACAGCAACAACTTGAAGTCATGGCCGACAATCCCGAATACAGACATAGTATGGTTGGTATGCTGCAGTTCGTTGATGCATTTGAGCGTGCAGCAAAATATGTCATCCAGCACGCATCCAAAATAGACGGTGGGGCTTTCTACACCGTTAAGAAGTGGGCAGAATTGTTTGCCCAAAAACAGAAAACACTGGCGGCCATACTGTGCTACCGAGCGCTGTTGACCTCCCTGCTTGAGCGAGGCTATGCCAAAGCTTACCACCACGGTGGTGACTATTTCAGGGTCCTGCTTGAACTGGATAAAACCAATCCGGATTATGCCGGTTTTGATGACGCACAGGGCTATATCAGGCAGCTTCAAAACAAACATTGGCGCAAGCGCAGTTTCTGGGCAGAGGCCGGGCACCCGAATAAACCGTAAGTTGTCTATCGAGAGTCAATACGGTTATTGACTCTCCAACCTTTGCAGACAAACCTGCTCAACCAGCGCTTTCAGTTTATCCACTTCCGTTTTCAGGTAGATCAGTTCTTCCTCAGTAATTTCATAGTGCATGGAATAACGGGCATCGACATAGGCACGTTTCAACCGCTGAAAACTTCGGCGGTTAAATTTTGAGTCCATCGGAAAAATATTCGCAAAGGCGAGGCTTTGCTCGGCACAGAAATGGCGAAGCTTTTCCAGTCCATGAGTTTTGGGAAGGTAGTTGGTGCACACTAACAGTACGCAGGAAAATAATTGTTCTGTGGCCTGATGCAGTTCAAACGCTGCTTTTTTAAAATCTTTTCTAGCCATACAGTGAACAAAGTCGATCATGAATGAATTGGCACTCTCAAACCATTGATCATAATGCTTCTGAGCGATGTCTCTGCTCTCTTCATCCGTCAAACTTCCCGGCTGCGCCAGCTCCCGTGGCATATCACTGAACAGCTCAATTCCCTCTTCGCGAATATCCTTAAAGAAGTAATGCCCTTGCTGCAATTTCTGGTTTACTTCGCTCAGCGTGTGCACGATGAGTCCAAGTGGGGTACTTTTCACTCTGCGGGCAATCTGTTCTTCTGCACGGTTCCACACAGTATATTCGTCCACCAGCGAGGCTTTGTTCACCAGCACCAGAATATCGTAATCGCTGATGTAGCCGTTGGGCACATCACGTACCCAACCACCTTTGGCGTGGCTGCCAAAGAGGATGATTTTTTGTATCCGAAACTCGGCTTTACTGCCCTGCTTGCCAGCAATGAATTCCTCCAGCGTATCGCGCAGGATCTCGGAAATGGTATGCAGTTCCTGTTGTTTTCGTTCTGGCAGGTGGTCAAGCGTCGCTTTCATGGGCTGTTGAATTTGATGTTGAATGGTTCGCAAGGGCCAGTGTGGCCGATGTTTGGATAAATGTACATGGGTTAGGTAAACCTGAATCCGTGACTCCATAGCGGCGCAGTGCGCAAGCCATTGATTCCTCTTTGCTTCCCAAAAATTGGGGTGAACCTATGGGTGCACCTGCAATACTGAAGGAGTCACGGATTCAGGGTAAAGCCTGTAAGTGCGAATCACAGCCGAAATTCTCTGTCTATACTTAAGAGATTATTTCACTGAGGAGTCCTCACCATGACCGAACCTCAATACCGCCTGGTCACACGCAGTGACTTTGATGGCCTGGCTTGCGCTGCACTGCTGAAAGAGATGCAGATGATCAACGATATTCTGTTTGTCCACCCGAAAGATATGCAGGACGGTAAAGTTGAAATCACCAAACAGGACATTACTACCAACCTGCCGTATGTGGCCGAGGCGTATCTGGCGTTCGACCATCACCTGTCGGAAACGCTGCGTAACGAGAAGGCGGATAACCATATTATCGATGCTGATGCGCCATCAGCGGCACGTGTGGTCTACGACTACTATGGCGGTAAAACAACCTTTCCTGATATCTATGATGAGCTGATGGTGGCTGTGGATAAGGGCGATTCGGCACAATTCTCGCAGCAGGATATTCTCGACCCCCGAGGTTGGGATCTGATGAACTTTCTGATGGATGCCCGCACCGGGCTGGGACGCTTCCGTCAATTTCATATTTCCAATTATCAGTTAATGATGGAACTCATTGATTACTGTCGCCAACATCCAATTGACGACATTCTGAAACTGCCGGATGTTCAGGAGCGGGTTGAGCTATATCTGGAGCATCAACCTAAAGCCAATGAGCAGATTCGGCGCTGTGCCACAGTACATGGCAACCTGGTAGTGCTGAACCTGCAGAAGGAACACACCATCTGGGTCACTAACCGCTTTTTGATTTACGCACTCTTCCCAGAATGCAATATCTCCATTCACCGGCTTTGGGGGGTGAAACAGCAAAATACAGTATTTGCGATTGGTAAATCGATTCTGGATCGTTCATCGAAAACCAATGTTGGTGAACTGTGCCTGCAATATGGCGGTGGTGGCCACGAAGCCGCAGGCACCTGTCAGGTAGATAATGATAAAGCTGATGAGGTTTTGCAGGAGCTGATTGAGAAGATTACGGCCGATGGTTAGCCCGGAGGACAATTCACCAAAGTGCTCAAAAATCGGCTGTACCGGTACGGGCACTGCTAAGTAGTGTTCTTTACCAGCGAGCGGCTTGCATCACCAATGAGTAGTGACCTGCCGGAACGAGATATTTCCGGCTCTGGCCTAATTACTCGGCTTCTTCAGCAGGTTGGGCTTTCGGTAGAAACCGGCTCAATAATAGACCCAGCTCGAACAGACAATACATCGGCAAGGCAAGAATGGACTGGGAGACAACATCTGGCGGCGTCATTAACATTCCGATCACAAAACAGCCAATAAAGATATAAGGCCGTTTACCAGACAGCGATTCGATAGAAACGATACCTGCTCGAACCATCAAGAAGGTAGCAATCGGTATTTCAAAGGCCATACCGAATGAGAAAAACATCTTCAGACAGAAATCCAATACATTGGAAATGTCCGGCATAATCTGAATGCCGGTGGGGCCGGCATTGGTAAAAAAGACAAATACCAGCTTCAATACAACGAAGTAAACAAAGGCGACGCCGGAATAAAACAGAACAACGCTGCTGATAAATAACGGGACGGCCAGTCGCCGTTCGTGTTTATACAACGCCGGTGCAATAAAACACCAAACCTGATGCAGTATGTATGGCATGGCTATCAGCACAGACATAACAAACGCAAGCTTCATGGGAACCAAAAACGGAGAAGCAACACCGGTAGCAATCAACGCTGAGTTTTCTTTATCCGGCAGCAAGCTGTTCAGCGGTTCCACCAGAATCAAGTACATGTCACCAGATAAGAAATAGAATCCGATAAACAGTAACACCACCACAGCAACACTGCGGATCATTCGGTCACGTAGTTCGCGCAGATGCTCAACCAGCGGCATGGAAAATTGATCAGGATCGTTGTTGGGTGTCGTCATCTTGCTCATCTATAGCTTGTTCACCAGTGCTAGCCTGGTGTGCTTTGGTGTCATCGGGATCATACTCAGATGGTGCAACCGAAGGTGCTTCGGCATCTTCTTTGGCATGGTCACCGGTGATAGTGTTTTTCAGTGCCTGTTCTTCATCGAGAATTTTCTTATTCAGGTCGTTCAGTTCACTGAGCCGAACCTCCTGCTCAATCTGCCGTTGCAGATTGCCCATGAACCGACGAGCCTGACCCACTGTCTTACCAACGGTTTTTGCCAAGCCCGGCAAACGCTCAGGCCCGACAACGACCATGGCTATGATCGCCAGTAATAGAAGTTCGGTAAAGCCAACGTCAAACATGCACTACCTCGTGGCCAAACGCTGAGCGAATCATACGATTCATGATTTATTTTTTTCGTCTTCTTTCACTTCGGAAAAATTGGCATCAGCCTCTTTCTTTTCCAAAGACTCTGCTGCTTTGTTGCCATCGTCCGCTTTTTTGTCGTCATCGTTAACGGCCTGCTTGAAGCTTTTAATGGCACCGCCCACATCGCCACCAATGTTTTTCAGGCGCTTGGTTCCAAAAATCAACACCACAATGGCAAGAACGATCAACAGCTGCCAAATAGAAATACCACCTAAACCCATGAATTTGCCCTCTTAATTATCGTGAACAGGAAACCCTGACCAGGTTGCCTTACGTACATCGCCCAAAATATGGAAGTGAATATGATCAACTTCCTGGCCACCGCCCGGCCCCGTGTTAGCCACTAGACGAAAGCCTTCTTCCAAACCCATGTTCCGAGCAATCTCGGGGGCTTTGACTATCATTCCTTGCACTGCGGAAAGATTAGCATCATTCAGATCGTACAGGTTGATAATATGTTGTTTCGGAATCAGCAACAGGTGTATCGGAGCTTTCGGGGCAATGTCCCAGAACGCCAGATAATCATCGTCTTCATAAACCTTCTTCGAA
This sequence comes from Reinekea sp., assembly GCA_037389025.1. Taxonomy (GTDB): domain Bacteria; phylum Pseudomonadota; class Gammaproteobacteria; order Pseudomonadales; family Natronospirillaceae; genus Reinekea. The sequence goes on from JARRJP010000056.1 coordinate 21,943, forward strand.
GGGATGTCTCCGTTTACGATCTTGCAGAATAGACAGTCAGTCATCGTATTGGTCTCTTGCTGTTTTGGTCCAATATTACTTGGTTCGATTCGCTTTTTCTTCCAGCCCCGACAACCCCTCACGACGAGCCAGCTCTGTTAGTACTGCTTCCGGCCGGATATTCAACGCCGACAGCATAACAAGGCTATGAAACCAGAGATCTGCTGTTTCATAAATAACCTGGTCCCTGTTTTGTTTGTTTAATTCGGCATTTTTCGCTGCCAATACAGTTTCAAAGGCTTCCTCGCCGACTTTTTCCAGAATTTTGTCGAGCCCCTTACTGTATAAAGAAGCGACATAGGAGCTGCCTGGGTCGGCTTTTTTGCGATCTTCCAGTGTATCGGCAAGTTTGCCGAGAATATCGTTCATAGTGTCTCTCTTTACTTCTGCTAACTGGCCCCTGGGTAGAGGTTTGTCAGGAATGCTAAACCTTGGTTCATCGGTACACACATCCTTACCAGGATACTGAAGTATCCATCTTAAGTTGCATGCAGGTCAGTTTCGAGTTGTAAGTGAACTCAGAATGACCATTCAGGGTAATAGCAGTATCACAATCCCTGATAGCAGTGCAAACCATTGACCAACACTGAATGCTGCCCAAACCGTGCCAAGATCCGTGGACCAGAAGGCCGCGGCAATCAGCACAACCCCTGCCAGTCGACGCCATTTGATCGCCTGATGATGGCCTGCCGCTATCTTGGCTAACTGCTGCTGCAGTTCTGCTTCTCTGGCACCCTGCTGTTTCAGTTGTGACAGGGTGTCAAATATCAGATCCGGCATTAGCGGTGCTTTAAATATCCACCCTGGTCCATGCTGCTTGATCGATTGCAAAAATCGTTTTGGGCCGACCTGATCTTTCACCCAGTCTTCCAGAAACGGTTTGGCAGTTTTCCACAGGTCGAGCTGCGGATAAAGCTGTCGCCCAAGGCCTTCTATGTTCAGCAACGTTTTTTGCAGCAGAACCAATTGCGGCTGAACCGTCATATTGAAGCGACGGGCGGTTTGAAACAAACGAATCAATAACACGCCAAAGGAGATTTCACTGATCGGTTTTTCAAAGATCGGCTCACAGACACTGCGAATGGCGGCTTCAAACTCATTGATGCGTGTTTCGGCAGGCACCCAACCGGATTCAACGTGCAGTTCAGCTACGCGGTAATAATCCCGGTTAAAAAATGCCAACAGGTTCTGCGCCAGATAACTTTGATCTTCCTGCGAAAGACTGCCAACGATACCGCAATCAATACCGATGTATTTGGGTATATCCGGATCGGTAACATCGACAAAAATGTTGCCAGGATGCATATCGGCGTGGAAGAAGGAGTCGCGGAAAACCTGAGAAAAGAAGATTTCCACACCACGTTCAGCCAGCACTTTAAAATTTGTACCCGCTGCTTTTAATCCGTTGATGTCACCAACAGGTAACCCGTATATACGTTCGAGTACCAAAACCCCTTTGTTGGTATAATTCCAGTAGACTTCAGGAACATAGAGTTTTCCGTCTGCCAGTGTATTGCGACGCAGTGTCGCCGCATTTGCCCCTTCACGCAGTAAGTCCAACTCATCCAGAATGGTGCTTTCGAATTCTTCGACCACTTCGACAGCCCGCAGGCGTCGCCCGTCAGGGATCAGATTCATCAGGCAGGCGAGCCATTTCATCAGTTGAACATCATTTTCAATAACCCGGCGGATGGCGGGCCGGATAACTTTGACGACGACTTCTTCACCACTGTGCAGTTGCGCTGTGTGTACCTGTGCAATTGAGGCAGAGGCGAGCGGCTTTTCATCAAAACGGGCAAACAGTTCGTCTATTGGCTTACCGAGTTGGTGTTCGATAATGGTACGTGCCTGCTCCGTCGGGAACGCGGCAACGCGGTCCTGCAAATACGCCAGTTCATCGGCCATATCCTCTGGCAGCAGGTCTCGCCGGGTGGACAGAATCTGGCCGAACTTGATAAACACCGGGCCGAGGTTTTCCAATGCCAAGCGAAGACGACGGCCGTTATCAGTATCGGCTTTGAAAAACCAGCGCAGAGGAAAAAACCACCACAAGGCACGAATGGCAACTGGTATTTTCTGGTGTTCAAAAAGGGTGTCGAGTCGATAGCGCCCTAAAACCCAGATAAATTTCAGTGGCCGGAACAGGGTCATTGATCGGCCGCCTTCCTGGCTTCAATCTGTATTTGCAGTTTGCGCAGCCGGGCACCGAGCCGATCAACATCCTGGCGCACGGCCTGAATCTGCTGGCGGTGCGCACGCCATAATGAATCCGGCACTAACCAGCCGCTTTCTTCGCGTAGAAAATTACGTGATGTGCGCTGGAATGATTTGAATTGATTTTTGGTTATTTCCCCAAAAAATCGAATACCGTCAGCGACAACATGTGCCGCCAAGTCACCAATTTTATCACCCAGCGCCATTTCCCAATCGATATCCAGATGCGCCATCACTTCCTGCAGAGCAAAAAACGTCCGCGTATCACCGGAGATATTGATTTCATGGGCCATCATGGCTGCAGTGCGATCTTCTGCGCGCAGCACAGCAAACAGGTCTTTGGCTTTACCCGAAACCAGCGCATCACAGGGTGTCACCTCGCCGGGTTGAACGAAAACAAAGCCGTCCGATTCAATGTTAAGGCTTAACGCCATTTTCGGTTCAGTGACTTTCAGAACAAAGGTTTTACCCGCCAGTGCTTGCAGTTTGGTTTGTGCGCCAAGATCGTATTTCAGCGCATCATTAATCAGTTTTTGTAGTGGAAACAACCATTCGCTCATGCTTTCACGCCCCGGTGCAGTGCAACGATGCCACCGGTCAGGTTATGGTAGGTTACGCGGGCAAATCCGGCCTGATGAACCATATCTGCCAGAGTTTCCTGATCGGGGTGTTTGCGAATCGACTCAGCCAGATATTGATAACTGCCCGAATCACGCGTCACCAGCTTACCCATCAGTGGCAGCGCGGCGAAGGAGTATAGGTCGTAGGCTTTGGATAGCAGCTTCGAGCGCGGTTTGGAGAACTCTAGGATCAGCATCCGACCACCGGGTTTCAATACCCGGTGCATTTCTGCAATGGCAATATCTTTATGAGTGACATTACGCAAGCCAAAAGCAATAGTGACAACATCAAACTCATTATCGGGAAAAGGCAAGCGCTCGGCATTTGCCTGAATCACTTCAAGGTTAGCGACGACACCACGATCGGCCAGCCGATCCCTACCAACCTTCAACATTGATTCATTGATGTCCGCCAGAACAACCTTTCCCCCAGCGCCAACTCGCTTGGCAAAAGCGTAAGTCAGATCACCAGTACCACCAGCAATATCCAATACCTTGTTACCCTCACGGACACCGCTCATTTCAATCGTGTATCGCTTCCACAGACGGTGAATACCAAAGGACATCAGGTCGTTCATTACGTCATATTTGGCGGCAACAGAGTGGAATACATCAGCAACCAGCTTTTCTTTTTCCGCTTCATCGACTGTTTTGTAGCCGAAGTGGGTGGTTTTCTGTTCTTCAGAGGAGTTTTTTGGCGAGGTCATGGTGGGCTCACTATTGAATCTGATGGCATTGTATCGTTACAACTATGGACTGTTAACTCTAATTGCTGATTAGAACCTGCCAGCGCACTTTTGCACTGGCAGTAACTTGGTTTACAGCCAATCCACTAGCTGTTCCGCATAATACGTCATAATCAGATCAACACCGGCTCGTTTAAAGGCCGTCATGGTTTCCAGAACAATCGCTTTTTCATCAATAACACCGGCGGCAGCGGCAGCTTTGATCATCGCGTATTCACCACTGACATGGTAAACCGCCAGCGGACGCTCACTGTGACGCCGAATATTGGCGATAACATCCAGATAAGCGATGCCGGGCTTAACCATTAAGATATCGGCGCCTTCATCTTCATCCAGTAATGACTCAGCCAGTGCTTCCCGACCGTTACCAGGATCCATCTGATAGGTTTCCCGGGTGCCTTTAAAGCTGCTGTCTACTGCATCACGAAACGGGCCGTAAAATGCAGAGGCAAATTTAGTGGAATAACTCATCACCGGAATGTGACTAAAGCCGTCATCATCCAGCCCCTGGCGAATCGCGGCAATCATGCCATCCATCATGCCGGATGGGGCGATCATGTCTGCGCCCGCTTTGGCCACCGTTACAGCTTGCATTGCCAGGTTGGTGAGCGTGGCGTCATTATCAACGTCATCGTCTTTAACCACACCGCAATGGCCATGATCGGTATACTCACAGAAGCAGTTATCGGAGATCACCAGGATGTCTGGAGCAGCTTGCCTGGCAATACGAATCATTCTCGCCATCAGGCCGTTTTCATTCCAGGTATCGGAGCCGCAATCATCCTTATTATGCGAAACGCCAAACAGAATTATTGCTTTAATGCCTTTGGCGGCCACCCGTTTGACAACATCAGCAAGCTGATCCTCGGGGTAACGCATTACGCCCGGCATGGAACTGATTTCAACTGGCTCGGTTATATCCTCTTCGATGAAGATCGGCAAAATGAAATCATCTACTGTCACCTGGGTTTCACGAACCATAGCGCGTAATGCACTGGTGCGACGCATACGACGAAAACGGAAGGAAGGGCTGGGAACATAAGGCTGGTCAGTTGCCATAAATCTTCTCCTGAGACGAAAACTGCCGCGCATTCTGGGCCGTCCCCAGCCAGAGCGCAAGCTTGCGAATGTCGCTTATTCACAAGCATTACAAGGCTGTATTCCAAATCTGGAACAATATTTTTCAGATGAAAAAATGGACACTCGGATCACGTTGGGTAAACTGAAGTTTCAATTTGCAACGAATAACTTAACCAAATGAGCGAAAATATTCTTAACGTAACCGATGACAGTTTTGAAGCCGATGTTCTGCGTAACGAACATCCGGTACTGGTGGATTATTGGGCAGAATGGTGCGGCCCGTGCAAAATGATTGCACCGGTGCTGGAAGAAGTTGCCGAAGAATATTCAGGCAAACTTGTCGTTGCCAAACTGAATATTGATGATAACCCGAATACACCACCGAAATATGGTATTCGTGGTATCCCAACACTGATGATCTTCAAAGGTGGGGAAGTTGCGGCAACCAAAGTCGGCGCGCTGTCTAAAACACAGTTGCTGGAATTCATCCAAAGCAACAGTTAATACCTGAAAAAGTATGATTGAGTGCCGAAAATGGCACTCAATTGAAATAATTTCTGGACAGCTCCGTTCGAGCCGCCTATATTGTTTGTAATTCGAACAATTTTTCATATCCGATCGTCCTTGAGCCCGCGCGCTCGTCCTTTTACTTCTAACTCAAATAAAATCTATGAACCTTAGTGACTTAAAAACCAAAGCTGTGCCTGAACTCTTGGAAATAGCCAAAGAGATGGGGCTCGAAAACATTAACCGTACCCGCAAGCAAGATCTGATTTTCACCGTCCTGAAACGTCATGCCAAAAGTGGCGAAGATATTTACGGTGACGGAGTATTGGAAATCCTGCAAGACGGATTTGGTTTCCTTAGATCTGCCAACGCTTCCTACCTGGCTGGCCCTGACGATATATATGTCTCTCCAAGCCAGATTCGCCGCTTCAACCTACGTACCGGCGACACCATTGCCGGGAAAATTCGGCCGCCGAAAGATGGCGAACGTTATTTTGCACTGTTGAAAGTAGATACGATCAACCTCGCCCCGCTGGAAGAAGCTAAAAATAAAATTTTATTTGAAAACCTGACGCCATTGTTTCCAGATGAGCGTCTGGTTCTCGAATCGGGCAACGGCTCTACCGAGGATTTGGCGGGCCGTATTCTGGACCTGGCTTCACCAATCGGTAAAGGCCAGCGCGGCTTGATTGTGTCGCCACCAAAGGCTGGTAAGACACTGATGCTGCAGAATGTGGCCCAGGCAATTAGCCGCGTTGCCCCGGAAGCTCACCTGATTGTATTGCTGATCGACGAACGTCCGGAAGAAGTGACCGAAATGCAACGCTCGGTTCGTGGTGAAGTCATTGCTTCCACGTTTGATGAACCACCAGCACGTCATGTTCAGGTCGCTGAAATGGTTATTGAGAAAGCCAAGCGCCTGGTTGAGCATAAGAAAGACGTTATTATCCTGCTCGACTCCATTACCCGTCTGGCACGTGCCTACAACACCATTATTCCAAGCTCCGGCAAGGTACTGACTGGTGGTGTGGATGCCAACGCACTGGAGCGCCCAAAACGCTTCTTCGGTGCCGCGCGTAACGTTGAAGAAGGCGGCTCATTGACCATTATTGCGACCGCTCTGGTTGATACCGGATCGAAAATGGACGAGGTCATCTACGAGGAGTTTAAAGGTACCGGTAATATGGAAGTGCATCTGGATCGTAAGATTGCAGAGAAACGTATCTTCCCGGCTATCAACATTCGCCGTTCAGGTACACGCCGTGAAGACATGCTGACCACTGAATCTGAACTGCAACGCATGTGGATTTTGCGCAAACTGCTGGCGGAAATGGAAGATGTAGCGGCTGTCGAATTTTTGATCGACAGACTCAAGTTGACCAAATCCAATAACGAGTTTTTCCAGAGTATGAAGGGGTAAATTCACGGTTTGAGCTTTGCTCAAAAAATAAATGCCCAATGGCATTTATTTAGTGAATTTACGACTGGCCCTCTGGGGCAGGCCGGGCAAGAATTCACGGTTTGAGCTTTGCTCAAAAAATAGATGCCCAATGGCATTTATTTAGTGAATTTACGACTGACCCTCTGGGGGCAGGCCGGGCAAGAATTCACGATTTGAGCTTTGCTCACTAAATAAATGCCCAATGGCATCTATTTAGTGAATTTACGACTGGCCCTTCGGGACAGGCCGGGCAAGAATTCACGGTTTGAGCTTTGCTCAAAAAATAAATGCCCAATGGCATCTATTTAGTGAATTTACGACTGACTCTCCGGGGCAGGCCGGACAAAAACTACTGTTGAGCTTTGCTCAATAGTAGTTTTACGACCGCACATGAATGTGCGGGCTGGAATGCGGCCAGGAACGGAGGCGTTCATATCGCTCCGTGTCCACTTCGCTTAATAGCAAATAGAAAGTCAACGCCGAAACCGGGTTGGCTTCTCAATCTCATAAAGTGCATCCCGAATGGTTTCAACACGCTCATCAACCACCGTTTGTGCGTCATACAAACCCTGGTTATAGAAATAAACACCCACTTCTTCGGCAAAAAAATCGAGTAGAAATTCGGCATCGAACTGACCTATTTTCTGATCCAGCTCCTGCTCGAAATAGAATTGGATTTTGGTAACGACTTCGGCTTTTTGTTCTTTGTTCAATTTAAGTTCGGACACACTAGTCTCCTTCGAGTATCAGCTTAATGGCAAATCGATTGCTTGAGTCATCCAAGCGATAGTACCAGGCGAATTCAGGCTGCAATTTCAGTCGGGAATTACGGAACAGGTTGATTGATGGTGCTAACGACAAACCGGCTGCCTGCTGGGTATCCTCTCCATCCTGCTGCTGACCGGCCCAATGCAGACCATATTCCAGACTGCCCAAGTAAAGCATGGAACTCAACGAAAGGTCGACCGCACCTGGGTTCCAGCGCGCATCCAACTGATAACGGTAACTCACACCAGGGCGCTCCAGTGCGGAAAACACCTCTGTTTTTTTGAGCAAGGTTTCTGCATTCTGGCGCTGCTGCCATTGCAGTTGCGCTGCCAGTGAGGTTGAAGCCGACGGGCTGCCAACAACCTTGCTGATCGAATAAAGACGATGCTGTCCTTTGTCGTTTAAATCGGCATAGAGGGCCTGGTGCCAATCCAATGGTGGAGCAATCGCCTGGATCGGCGTTTCATAAGTGCTGGAATAGTCACTTTTTATAAAGAGCAGATTGCTATCGTCAGTGCTACTTTCAGCACCAGTGGCTAACTCCAATGACTTTTCCCAGATGCCCTTTGTCCAACGGATGGGTTGCGACAGCGACAGACCCGCATTCCAGTCGACGGCTGAGGTCAAGCTGACAGAAGAACCAATGATCGGCCCGGCGTCCAGCCGGTAGTCGGCTTGAACTGAGCCCCAATACTCTGATTCCTCAGTGTCATAACCTGCTGAGATCAGACTGGATAATTTCTCCAGAATATCCGTGGAATAGACCAGGGCAGAAACGCCATCGGTGCCTGCAGAGAGCCTCCAACTGTGTGGATTCCACAGATGTTGACCGGGCTGGTATGGCTCAACCGGAAAATTGGGGTTTTCATCAATAATCGGCAGGGGGTCGGATAGCAGCGAAGCAATAAAGGGCTCGCTGCGGCTGATGTCGGCTGCGGCAATCCAGCCGGCGGATGGCTCCGGCAGATCCGGGAACGGGATGCTCACCAGGCGCTGTCCTGTCGGGGTGTAATCACTGAAGATCAGGCGCTGGTGTTGGCTATCGTGCAATGGGAAGTAAGCACCGTAAGGTCGGGTAACGATCTGGTACACCTGCCGGGTTAGCAGCGACATAGCGTAAAGCTGATCAATACCGCTACGGTCTGAAGAAAAAACCAGCCAATGCTGCGTTAATAACGGCGATCTTATGACTTCCTCATTAGCCAACAGTAGCGGTTGTGGCTGCCCGGCTGCAGGGTTGAGTTGATAGATACCGTCTTCGGCCGTGCCATTCAAGACAAAGACTATTCGTTCGGAACCGACAAAGATATCCGTTGCCAGGCTGCCACGCGGTAAGGCCCATTTAGCAAGTTCATGGCCTGTACTATCAAGCTGCACTAACTGACTTTCACGCTCGCGAGTAAAGCGATGCGCAATAAAACCCTCATTCACGGCAGTCGCCATGGTCAGCTTTTCCCCGTGGGTCAGCCGCTGTAAACCTCCGGCTTTAGACCAGCACTCCAGTTCACCATAACTGACATTTTTTCGAGTTGGATGATCATGATCCGCTATCCAGCAAAAATCTGAGCCACGTCGGCTGATCTGGCGGTCTTTACTGCCACTTAAGTAACTGTGCGCCACACTGGCGGGGATCGCCGTCAACTTCTCGGTTGGACCGTTTTCTGTCACAACAACCAAAGAGGAACCTTCTTTAACGTCAACCTGCAATGCCACGATGTCGTCACTGACCATTGCCAACGGATAGACACTGCGCCAGTGAGAACTCAATGTGGGTGCAATGTCATTAACCGGGCTCAGGGTCAGTTCATCCAATTGTTGCTGCCAGTAGCCCTGCATCTTCGCTACGGTCTTCTGATAGTGAGTATCCAGAGTTTGTCCGGTTTGGGCTTTAAAAGCGGCGTTAAAGCTAAAGCTGCTGAAGGAGGTCGCCATATCTTGCATCGTTTGAGCAAAGATCTGCTCACCATGATCCATTTCTGCCTGACCTGCCAGGTAATAGCCCAGGACATAGGGACTGACTGATGGAATGCGGTCAAAACCAGTGCCCAGCATCGCGCGGATATATGAATAGGGGGTGTTGGTCAGCATGTCCGTGCGTAACCACAGATCAAAGGATGCAACGCGACCACGGCCACCTTGAGTCAGCACGGTCTCACTGACAACCGCATCACCTTCCATATACCACTGCGGTACAAACAAGAACAACAAAGCCCCGGTACCTAAATCTCCCATCGCTAAATGCAACATTTTGCCAACTGGATGTTGGAATATCTGGTTATATTGCACAACATGACGGCCTTCATGCACCGCCAGTGCGTCATACCATTCCAGCCGGGCAAATGCGCCCGGCGTGTTGTACCAGAGCGACCGGTAAGGCATGAGATTGACATTGCCGTTGGCGATATGTGTATCAGTCAGTAAAACGACCGGAACCTGTTCTGGCTTCCTGGTCAGCGGTAACGGTTGCTGGTGAGCACTCAGATATGCGTCCAGCTTTGCGGCAACGCGCTGCGCTTCGGATTCGACAGTATCCGGAAAAATCAGCCGATAAGTCGGCTGCTCAATCGTTCGCCAATTTTCAGCCTGACACAGGCTGGACATGATCAAAAACTCCGTCCATCAAAACAATATGACTGATAATGACCTGAATCCGTGACTCCATAGCGGCGCAGTGCATCCACTCTGGAGTTACGGATTCAGGAATGACATTCAGTCAGGATTCAAAATAACATGGCTCTCTATCAAAGCTTAGTTAAGTGCCAGCCGTCGCAGTAGTCATGATTTCGTACATTCACTTTACCCTTCACGGTCGACGACTGCTAAAATAGACACTTTAACCCTAAAGGATTCAAGGGCGTATATGCCATGATAATTGTGCCTACCGAGAAAAGACTGGATTTCAGCAACGCGCCTGTGGTGCTGATTGTCATCGTCGTAATTAACGTACTCGTCTTTCTACTGTATCAGGGAAACGATAACACTAAAGCGGCCACAGCCATCACTGGCCTGGTAAATTCAGGCTATGTTGAAGAGGAATGGCCAATATTTGAACACTACCTGCAATCAGAAGGTCGTGATGACGAACTGAAAGAACTGCAACAGGCATTTAATAGCGAACAGTGGGAACCCATCGCGCAGATGATGTTGATGGATCAGGGCTACTATAACCGCATCACCCGCGCCGCCCGCAGTGAATTTTCATACGACCTTTACGATGAATGGCGCGAGAAACGTCCTGACCTGCAAGAGACTTTCAACTCGATCAGCAGTTTTGCCTATGGCCTGAAGGCAACAGAGGTCTCGATTATTACCCTGTTTACGCATCAGTTTCTACACGGCAGCTTTGATCATATTTTTGGTAACATGGTGTTTTTACTGGTCTTCGGCTTTGCAGTTGAAGCCGCTATTGGGCATTGGCGTTTTCTTACTTTCTATCTCATCGGCGGTGTCTGTGCCGGTTTGACTCAGGTGATGTTTAACCTTGGTAGTGACACACCCTTGATTGGCGCATCCGGTGCCATCTCCGGTGTAATGGCAATGTATCTGGCGGTATTTCGCCTGAAGCGCATTGAGTTTTTCTATTGGCTGTTCTTCTTTGTCGGCTATTTTCGAGCACCGGCTTTGATCATTCTGCCATTCTATATTGGTAAAGAAGTCTATCAATACCTCTATGTTGAAGGTTCCAATGTTGCCTACATGGCGCATGCTGGAGGTATTGTTGCCGGTGCCGTTCTGATCGGTCTTTCGATGGCATTCAGCAAAAACACTATCAATGAAAGCTATATTGAATCAGATCAGACCGTTTCGAATCGACAAAAGGCGCTTGCTGAGATCTACCACGCCATTGAAGCGCTGCGCTTTGAATATGCGATTAAACTGTTGACCCAACTGATTGACAGGGAAGGGCTGGATTTCGAGCTTGTGAAAATCCGCTACAACCTGGAGAAAATCAAACGCGGTAAGGACTTTCGGCCCAGCTTCCGACGGCTGATGACTCAGAAAAACCTCAGCCCTGATGAAATAGAGGACTTGAATACACTTTGGTTGGAAGAACCACTGGCAAACAAACTGCTGCCCAATCCAGACCAACTGCAGCTGGCATTTCAGTTCACGACACTTGATAACCTGAAGGGAGCGGCCAATATTGCCGATCATCTGGTCGCCGAAAAATTTCACTCCAAAGATGTCATTTTGCTGTTACAACGGTTGGCGACTCGCTTTGGGCAGAAACAGGATCACGCCAATTCCAATAAATATCAGCAGTATATTCAGCAGTTAACAAAGGAAGGTCATCATGGAATCCTGTAAATATCATCCGGATACCCCTTCCAATTTTTTCTGTGACCACTGCAACGAGAGCTTCTGCAAAGACTGTGTTGATCATTCTGTTGGTGGCGAAGCACGCTGCTTTAAGTGCGCTTCGCTGCTGAATGTGCGGGTGACGGCAGATAATGTCGAACCCTTTTCCCGACGCCTGGAAAAAGCCTTCCGGTACCCACTCGTCAGCAGCGCGATGGCCTTCGTCGTTGGCCTGAGTGTGGCAACGACCATCATTGCGGCCATGCCTCTGGGGAGGTTTACCCAACTGATCATACTGGGGTTACTGACTGGGCTTGCTATCAATTACAGCTTTCTTTGTTTGAAAGCGACAGCTGAAGGAGAACTGACACCACCGGATCTGAGCGACGCGATATCCGGGTCAATCAGCATCATTCCCCGCCTTCTGGTCATGTACTTTCTGCTTGGTTGGGGTGTTTTTACACTGGGTAAGGTCAGCCCAATATTAGCGATGCTGGCGATGATGATACTGTTTATTGGTATGCCGGCGATCATGATGGCTTTTGCATTGTCCAATTCGGTTTTTGCTGCAATCAATCCCATTACCTTTATCGGTATCATGATATCCATCGGTGTACCTTATCTGGTGCTGGTTATGTTCCTGTTTATCATGGTCTCTTCTGTCTCACTGCTGCATTCCATTATCGGCGATAATTTGCTGGTATTGTCCGCGATCCTGCAGTCATCGGTTTCCTATTACTACGCTATGGTTGCTTTTCACCTGATGGGCTATTTACTGTTCCAGTATCAGGAAAAGCTTGGCGTGGCGTCCGGTAATACCGATGAACGTCTGTTGGAAATGGCAAGTCCGGCCGCCGTTGCGATGGCTCATGCCAACATCAAACTGAAAGAAGGTGACTACAAACGCACCGTTGAACTGCTGCAAAATGCCGTTACCACCGAACCCCAAAATGCACAACTGTGGCAACGTTATTTCGAGGTACTGTTTCGGTTGGGTGATAAAAGCGCATTGCAAAAGATGGCGGATCGCTACCTGAACCATCTTTACGAATTGGCTCAGAATGATCGCCTGTTGTCTGACTTCAAACGACTGCGCACCCTATTGCCAGCTTACCTGCCAGGCTACCCTCACCTGCGCTATCAGCTCGCGACGGAATATCATGTTGCTGGTGACCCGAAAACGACGGTGCAGTTGATCAACGGTTTGCACAAGCAGTTCCCCGCATTCGAACAGCTTGTGTCTGCTTACTCTCTTATGTCTCAGGCCTTGGCGGAAATGCCTGGCATGGCAGCACAGACAGCCAAATGCCGCCAGTTGATTGCAACACTGAAGAAAATACATCCAAATCAGGAATCTGTTGCGGCTCAACCACCGGCTACGACCAAAGCCAGTTTTGTCATCGATGAACCGATCAAGACGAAACCAAAACCAACCTTTGCCACTGAAGTACCTGAACCGGAAAATAAGCCGGATGAGGATGATCGTGACAAGCCGATTGAATTTGGTTGATAAAACTATTGTCTAATACCTGAATCCGTGACTCCAGAGCGGCGCAGTGCGCAAGCCATTGATTCCTCTTTGCTTCCCAAAAATTTCAATGAACCTATGGGTGCACCTGCAATTTTCCTGAATCCGTGACTCCAGAGTGGATGCAGTACGCAATCCATTGATTCCTCTTTGCTTCCCAAAAATTTCAATGAAACTATGGGTGCACCTGCAATTTTTGAAAAAAACAAATAGAAATCAAGCTCTTACACCCTGCATCCACTGAAGAAGTCACGGATTCAGCTAAAACGGTAACTCATAACTGACCGTAATCATTTCGGTGCCAGGGTTTGTATCAGTAATGCTGGCATTGGAAAGGTGAGAGAAATGGGCGCCAATACGAGTCGAATCAGCAAAAATCCACAACAAACCGGCACTGGTACGCAGTTCAAACGGATGTCCCAGATCGGTATCTGCACCATCCCCATGCACATAAAGACCCGGGCCAAAGCTTAGTGTCAAAGCCAGGCCAGTTGCAGATGCCGAAAATTTCGATGTCCGGGAAAAGCCGGTGTACAGATAATGAGAAGCATCTCGTGTACGCAATAACCCGACAAAGGGTTTGAAGTCATAACGGCTGTAGCCATGAGCAAACTGATACTCAACGCCATACTGGGTGTCCTGATTTTCCCGGAATGTGTCTACCGTCCCCATAAACACCTTGCCGAAACCGGTTTCTCCAGCGGAAACCCAGGAGCAGGAAAAGCCTACCAGTATTAACAAAACAACTTTCTTCATTAAGTACCTCGAATTCGATCCAGATAAGCGCTGCGAGCATAAGCGAATAAAGACACCAGGCAAACAGCGGCGGCGACAAACCATAGCAGTGTGCCAGTTTCTGCGCCAATCAGAAAACCGGCAGACAGTGGACCCAGACCGTAGCCAGACCGTATTATCCAGAGGGCAAATGGGAATCGAGGTATGGGAATACTTGTTAATTGAAGCCTATGGAACCAGCAGTCACATTAGTCAATCACTGCATAAATTACTACATCAAAAGAACTACTCTAAAAGGCTCTGGCACACTACACTGGAGCAGATCAAATAATCTGTCTTTTTCCATGAAACACCTAATTATCCTGGTAATCCTGCTCACTACCCTGGCTTTCAGTACGAGCGAAGCCGCTGATTTCAGCAAATACAAACAGCACACTCGTTACGACAATCATTTCCGCAAATATTCCAAACGGTTCTTCGGTGCCGCCTTTGACTGGCATTACTTTAAAGCGCAGGCCGTGGCGGAAAGTAACCTGAACCCAGAGGCGCAATCCCATGTTGGTGCTCAGGGTGTTATGCAGATTATGCCGAGAACCTTTGATGAGATTAAAAACAAAAGCAAGCTGATTGGGGGGAGCGCAACGGAACCACGCTGGAACATCGCTGCCGGAATTTGGTACAACAAACAGCAATTCGATTTCTGGCAGAAGGGCCGCACCCTCGAAGAACGGCTTAAATTTATGTATGGCTCCTACAACGCTGGGCGAGGCAACCTGCTGAAAGCACAACGGCAGGCAATTAACGCAGGACTGAGTCCACGCCACTGGGTTTCCATTGCGCAGGTTTTGTCAAAGGTCACTGGTCAGCGCTCGCAGGAAACCATCGACTATGTTGAGAAAATTTTTACCATTAAAGAGGATATCAAGTAATGGACTGGACAATTGTCGCCCTTAACTTTCTGTATGCGATCGGTGGTTGCGCCGTCACTTTATTTTTTATGGCGGCGGGTTTTTGGTTGTTTGACAAAATCACGCCATTTAATACCCATGATGAGCTGGCTAAAGGTAATCAAGCGGTGGGTTCCGTTGTTGCAGCAATGATTATTGGCGTTGGCATTGCGGTTGGTTTGGTGATGGGTCTGGGGCTTAATTAAGCGGTTTCCACGCTTGTGCTTATTGCTGTTTGCTGTCCGCGCGGCGTGGTTAAGATCTGTACCACTTCCAAAAAAATAATTGCTCCAAAATACCATTATCCGAGCTGAATCTATCTAGTTGCGACACCAGCACACGTCGCTTGATTTTCCACAAAGTGAAAAATGCGTAAGCCACATATTTCCTTTCTCATACACATAGCTGACAATAGTCGAAATATGGCCTTGGTTATAACCTGAATCCGTGACTCCTTCAGTGGATGCAGAGTGTAAGAGCTTGATGTCTATTTGTTTTTCAAAAATTGCAGGTGCCCCCATAGGTTCACCCCAATTTTTGGCAAGCAAATAGGAATCAATGGCTTGCGCACTGCGCCGCTATGGAGTCACGGATTCAGGTATAAATGAGAATGAAATCAAGAAGGAATGTACATGAAAGCGAGAGCAGTGACTGTCTTAACCGTTGGTTTTTTATCCAACACCCTATTTGCACAAGACTGGGAATTCGATATGAGTGTGGGGGCAGGCTTGTCGGACGAGCCGATAGATGAGTACGAATACACCGATGGAACAACAAAGACCCTGACAGCAGGCCAAGGGTTGGGCTTTTTTATCGGCAAAGATGTCTACACTTACAAACAGATAGACCTGAATCTTAAAGCGGGTTTTAAATGGGGGTCTATCTCTGACACCAACTATTCGATCAGTACTCATTTCACCTATTTCCCTCTGTTTGCAAATGCCAGATACAACATTACGCCCCAAATCTCTGCCTCTGGTGGGCTTTCCTATCTGCTAGTACCAAAGGCAGTCCAAAACAATGATGGCTATAAAGTTACCGTAAAACTGAACAACTCCCTTGGATATAACATCGAAGGTCGGTATGAATTTACTCCCGTACCCAATTCTCCTATAACACTGGCAAGTTTCCTTCGTTACACTGCGAATAAGGCTTCTTACGATACAGTCAGCGATAATCAGGGTCACTCTGTAGACGCATCCAAGGTGCCCGACAAGAAAATTAATTCATTGATTGAGTTGATAAAGTTTCAGGAGGAATGAGTAGGGTAGTTAAGCGGCCTGTGTTGCTGTTTTGATGATAGGAAGAAGGGGCTGCGCAGATAACGAACCTGCTCACACAGCGCCTGAAAATTTTGAATATCCTCAGCTTCTCTTCCACCAAAACTAATGACCACCGCTTCGGGAACAACACTTTTATCGGTAATAAAATCTTTACCATCACTTTCCAAAGCCCGATGGGCCAGAAAATGGGGGCTGATCATCGACCAACGCTCCGGCATGGCCTCTGGCTTGAGATTAGTGGCAATATTGCGGTCCAGATCAACAAACACCATCTCGGCATCCGGTACTTCCCCAAAAAGTCGATAGCCAATGCCATTTTCACGAAGTTGATGTAACAGATAAACCAGTGCCGGCGGTACCGGCAACAAGTTTTCCAAAGGGTTTTTCATAGTCGTGGCTTATAACGTCGAAGCTTTGTATCAGTCTAGACGATCAATCTAGGGCCTGTTAACAAGTCAACGAAATTAGCGTCAACAGGTGCTAACCCTGAAAATAGCCGTTAAATAAATGAGGCATACAACCTGAATCCGTGATTTCTTCAGTTGATGTAGGGTATTTCTATTTGTTTTTCAAAAAGGACTGCTCACCGCCTAATATCACCCTGCTTGACCTAGCCGTGGATCCGCCAAGACTATGGTCGGAGCAAAGATCGCGGATGCAAAAAAGGGCCGCATAGCGACCCTTTGTGCTTGGTTGGATAAAATTCCTATCAGGTGGTTTGCCAAGTTTCGGCCAGTACTGGCTGCAACTCGTCTTTCACCTCCTGATGAATCACGTTACCCGCACCGCTAGGTACACTGTACGAAGCCATCGCGGATACCAGTTGTTCCACCTGGCTGTTCAGTAACACCGAAGAATCGACTTCTATCTGATCTAGTTGGTAGTTAGCGTTGCTGTACCAATTGCTGACGGTCACTCGGTCGTCTGTCCCTGCCACGGTGATTTGAAGGTTATTGCCACTGCGGCTGAACCACAGATCCGACAGGGTAATGTCATCACCAAAGACAATGGTGTCGTTATAGGTCGTCGCATTGTAGGGGTCGTACTGAGTGACAGTATCTTGCCCATCGCC
>JARRJP010000057.1:0-38510 GCA_037389025.1 Reinekea sp.
CGTAATCGTAAGTGGTGATGTCCTGCACATCGGTGCGTGGGCCATCGACTGAGGTGATTTGACCGAATTTATTATGATCGTAATGGGTTTGGCGGCTGTTGTTGTCGGCCAGTGCGGTGGTGGTCAGACCTGCCAGGAACGACATCGCCAACGCTAACGATTTTTTTCGGGTGTGTGTAAAACAAAGTGTCATTGAATAAATCTCTTTCCTTTTTGCACAGGTGTGACTGATGTGGATTGTTGGTTGCCGTTGTTGTTATCAACGGTGTACGTGGTTACCTCCGAGGTGGTCTCGGCATCCCGATAGAATTTTTCATCGTCGAAGGTTGTTGTTTACAGATGCGGGATATCCGCTTGCTAGCCATGACCGATGGCGGGCAGACTTTTTCCGGGTGATGGATGATCCGTATCGTTGAAACGGGTTCGTTCCAGATGGGGCTGTCCCATTTTTTGTCCTTTCTTTGAATTGCTTGCTGCCAAACGACTTGCGCTTTGGCGGGTTATTTCAAGTTCTATTCCCGTGCGGGGAAACAACAGAATCAGTAGGTCAGCAAATTGACGTCAATAATTTTAAAGCTTATTGCTATTTTGATAAAGTGATCTGGTTATCATTTTTGTAGTGTCGAGTAATAAAAAAGACTCGTCTGGCGATAGCTGTTGCGATTTTGGCTCAGCGAATGCGCATTCTGTTTGTTTTTTGCCCGGTCTCTGTTTTCTCAGACAGCCTCATAGACCTTTTGCGGTCATGGACTTTCACAGTCTGAGTGAGCATAAACAACTGGTTTGGTTTTATCGCTGGCTCAACCAGTCTCCTTTGACTGTGTCGTTCAGGTATGTCCGTATATCACTCGGCTGGGATGGCGGCACCGTTGAAAATGGAGATGCCGGGCAGAGTAGGTTTGATGTTTGGAGTTCAAGCTGTCATTTCCGCTGTGAAACGGTAGCATTCTCGATTTAGCCTAACAGAGTCGATACACTTAGCAAAATTATCATGTTCAGTGAGTCTCTCTTGAATACTTCAACCATTCAGATGGAAGCTAGTTGGCTTAACCGCCTGCAGGATCAGTTCGACATGGACTATATGCAGGCGCTCAAACAATTTCTGAAACAGGAGAAATCAGCCGGTAAGCGGATTTTTCCGAAGGGTGGTGAATATTTCCGCGCCTTTGAATTGACCCCCTTTGAGCAGACCAAGGTCGTTATTCTGGGACAGGATCCTTATCATGGTGAGCATCAGGCGCACGGCCTGTGTTTTTCCGTGCAGCCAGGAGTTCAGGTGCCACCGAGTCTGGCGAATATCTATAAAGAGCTTGAGCGTGACCTTGGTTTTCAGGTTCCCAATCATGGTTTTCTGGAGCATTGGGCGAGGCAAGGTGTTCTGCTGTTAAATTCCGTATTAACTGTGGAGGCAGGTCGAGCCGCAGCACATCAAGGCCGTGGCTGGGAGCAGTTTACTGATCGGGTCATTAGCGTCATTAATGAGCAGCTTGAAGGTGTTGTTTATATGTTGTGGGGCAGTTATGCCCAGCGTAAAGGGCAGTTTATTGATCAGCAAAAACATCTGGTGTTGAAAACCAGTCACCCTTCTCCGCTTTCTGCCTATCGCGGTTTTCTGGGTTGCGGCCATTTCTCTCAGGCGAATCAATATATACAGCACAGTGGCCGTGAGCCGATTGACTGGCAATTGCCGTTGCAGATTTAACGGCTGAGTTCGGTGCTGTGCGGGAGTATGAAAGATTCATTAAACTCGACAGTATGTGAGTGTTTACATACCCAGTAAGAAAGGAAATCAAGGTTCCTGAAACAAAGAAAGGCCAGCGACTAAGCTGGCCTGATCGTATTTACCAGATGGAACTGGCGATTAGTTATTCCAAAGTTTATTTAATAGCTGTGTCTTACGCTCATCAAATATATTGGTACTGGTGTCGTTAGTTGAACCCCAGCTTCCCCACTTATCGTCAGCAGTGATCGGATCCCAAGGAGTGCTGATCCATCCCATTGTATCTGCTGACTCAGGGTTGATTGACCAGTAACAGGCTGGGATTTCATTATCAACCAGATAATTCACCAGTTTGTTCTGCCATTGCTCATCAACATTGCCAGTAATGTGAGACCATTTGTTTTTCACGCTTTGATTAACTTTCTGCCTTGGCCAATCCATATTGCCGCCGAACTCACCGACCAATACTGCGTAACCGTTGTCTTTCAGGTAACCGAAGTGTTCGTGCCAGCCTTTTCGCAGTTGGGCGGAGTCAATCACGATATTACAGTCATTTTCTGCTGCTACATCTTCATCTCCCGCTTCAACGACACATTCTGCACGAGATTGGTCGAAGAACTGTGGCTGCAATGAAACAGATGGTCCGTAGGTGTGAGGAGCCAGTACCAGTCTATCTTTTGGGATATCCAATGGATCTTGTGCAAAGCCATACAGGTTTTCACCCCAGTTTGGATTCAGCTCTTTAGATGGGCCATATTCAACTTTGGTGCCATCAGCCGTTTTGCTGCCGATACCTTCAACAAAAATCAGCAGGTCATCGTTGACAGAAGCAATGTTCTGATAGGCTTCTTCAGCCAGGGTGCTCCATTCTGACCAAGAGTAATCCCATGGTTCGTTGAAGATGTCGATACCGATTACGTTGTCTATTCCCAGGTCTTTCGGTAATTGAGCGATGGTTTTCAGGTCAGTCAGCCATTTGTTTTTGTCATAGGCTTGAACATTCATGGCAACTACCTGGCCGTTATCTAAAGTAACGGTTTTGCCAGCATCACCTGCATTACAAGACCACTCTTCACGCTTGAAGTGATAGTCGTCGCGTTCTGCATCTTCCCATGGTGGCGCAGCATCCAGACGCCCGGAACGCCAACCAACGTAGTTGGAACAGGAGTGGATATCAATCAGGACTTTGATATCGTTGGCATCGGCAGTCCTTAAGAAATCTTTCAAGCCTTCAAGGGCATTGCTCTGCTGCACGCTTGGATGGTTCTTCAGCGCGCCGCCCTGTTTCTGCGATGCATCACCAGTACCCTGATCGTTCATTGGATCAAGCGTTTGCGGTGCGATTGGCAGACGAACCATGTTGATGCCTTTGGCTTTCAACATCTTCATGTCAGAATCGATGGTGCGGCCGGTGTTATTCCACCACATGTTACCCATGTACAATTCCATTGGTGCGCCGTCGGCATTGTTTGGTGCACCTTTGGGCTCCTGCTGGCCTTCAAGGCCAAACCAGTTACCGCATTGTGGTGCAAATTTTTTGCCGTTTTCAGTGATCTGACCGTTCTGATTTACACGGAAGCGACCCGGAATTGAGTCACCGATAGTGATTGGATCAACAACCGGATACTCGTCTTCACGTTCGCTGGCCTGATCATCAGAAGATGTGTCGCTCGAGTCGGGTGTATTGCTGCCACCCTGTGAACCGCCACCGTTGCCAACGGAGATATTACAGGCGCTCAATCCTAATGTAATCATTGCGATCGAAGCGCTTAAACCGATTTTTTTAAATGAAAATTCCACATTATCCTCTCTTAGTTTCCCTGAACCATTAACATACCAGGAAGTCAAAATTTCAATTTATCGCACAACTGTTAAGGGCTCAGAGCGGTTGCCGTGATGAAATTGTAAAAAATCTAGAATTATTTTTTATTTCAACTTCTTTACATGATCCGATTTTAAATTTAAAACTTATTTCTTGAGTACTTCATAAAAACTTCAGAGTTTTATGTCTCACAATCAAAGGCAAATGTAACCGCGATAGAAATTGTTAAAAGCGGGAATTGTTCATTTCGGTACATGGTTCACTAACCAATAGGTGTGAAATGATAAGTGAATCACTATTCTTGATAAAATATCGAAGAAATATGAAACGACATCATTAGTGAAACTACCAATAGACGGGTAGTAGACGGAAATAATTCCATTTTTAGTGTGAAGATGTTGGCGAAAAAAAGTAAACAAGTTGGCAAGTATTTTAAAAGCAGTTCAATTTTTCATGTGGTTTTTGTTGGACTGTTTTGATGCTGCGATGCTCAGGTGATTAAAGAATAACCGATTAAACATCGCAAATGGAATGAAATCAGATACTCCTGAAGCCGTGACTCCATAGCGGCGCAGTGCACAAGCCATTGATTCCTCTTTGCTTCCCAAAAAATTTCAATGAACCTGTGGGTGCACCTGCAATTATTGAAAAACAAAAAGAAATCAAGCTCCTGCATCCACGATGGAGTCACGGGTTCAGGATACTGAAATCTTCAGCGCTATGCCGTTCAGCTAACTGTTCAGATTCATCGCCCCAGAAACGATTTACCATTCTTCCTCGTTTGACTGCAGGTCGTGCGGCAATTTTATCTGCCCAGCGAATAACGTTTTTATATGAGGCTACGTCCAGAAACTCCCCGGCATCATACAAATCACCTTGGACGAGAAGTCCGTACCAAGGCCAGATTGCTACGTCGGCGATGCTATATTCGTCACCGCAAATATAGGTATTCTCTGCCAGGTGTTTATCAAGGACATCAAGCTGCCGTTTTGTTTCCATGGCAAAGCGGTTGATTGGGTACTCCATTTTTTCAGGTGCATAGGCGTAAAAATGTCCGAAGCCACCGCCAAGAAAGGGTGCACTACCAATTTGCCAGAATAGCCAGGAAAGACATTCAGTGCGCAACTTTCCTGTCGGAATGAAGTGGCCGAACTTTTCTGCCAAATGCATAAGAATAGCACCGGATTCGAAAACTCTTAACGGTTCTTCACCAGTGCGATCAACCAGAGCCGGGATTTTTGAGTTAGGGTTAATTTCAACAAAACCGGAACTGAATTGATCCCCTTCAATAATCTTAATAAGGAACGCATCGTATTCCGCTTCACTAATACCCAGTTCTAACAATTCTTCAAGCATGATGGTGACTTTTACCCCGTTGGGTGTTCCCATCGAATAAAGCTGAAACGGATGCTCGCCAACTGGCAGTTCTTTTTCAAATGTTGGACCTGAAACAGGACGGTTGATGCTGGCAAACTCACCTGCTTTTTGTTCGACTTCCCCTATCCCGACTTTTGGTGGAACGTACTTTGCGTCAGTCGTCATAATCTTTCCCGTCGTTAGTGTGCAGAGTTGTGTTGAAATCGTCCTGCAGATTCAACCACTAGTGTAGTGTCTTGAATCTGAATTAAGAAAGCCCCTCCCTCGTCAAGAGCTGGAACGAAGCGGTGGACTTCTGGAGGACTTCTCGAAGAGTGGGCCGCCGTTTTTGCGAATAACACCTATGCCACAACTTTAAACCGGCGGGTCATCGATTCAATTCCGTACACTGCTGCCTTTTTTCGATCGCTTCCAACACCTTATTCAGTTGGTCTGGCTGCAGGTTTTTGATCAGTAGTTTGCCCCTGGGCGTAAGCCCTCCCTCAGGGGTAAGGTAGGTGATTGCCTTCATCTTTAAACCGGACTGATTTCCGCACTCCAGAAGGGCCTGGCCGTTGCCGTATGGTTCAAGTGTGGCCATGAATTGGTCTACGTCCCCGGAGGTACGTTGAGTGATTCGGGCGGCCAACGCCTGATTAACCCGCATTTTGCCTTCCATATCAAGCCTGTCGCATAGAGATTCCCCTAGCGGCGTCAAATCACCATCGGTGGTGACATATTTGTAAAGAGCGATATCCCGGGAACATTCACTCAACAAGGCACCTCCTGCATAGTTATCAAGACTTGCCAGGAAGCGTTCCTCAAGCGTCTCGTTAGTCGCCAATCGGTCAAAATAAATCCTTCTACGGGAGATCAACGCCTGATTGACTCGCACCTGGCCTTCCTGTGACAGACTGTCGCACAAGCTGCGCCCCAAGTCTGTCAAAATACCCTTGTGGGATGCATACCTGCCAAAATCGAGGGTTGCAGAACAATCTTTAATCAGAGCTCCCTGCGCATACTTATCAAGACCTGCCAGGAAGCGTCCTTCAACCGTGTCGTTAGACACCAGTCGTGCCAAATAAAAAACTCTACGAGAGAGCAACGCTTGATTGACCCGCTCCCGGTCCTCCGGTGGAAGACTGTCGCGCAAATTTTGCCCCGTTTGTTTTAGATGGCCATCGTCGGAGACATAGGCGCTAAACTGGAGGGTTGCAGAACAATCTTTTAACTGAACGCCCTGCGCATAATTATCAAGGCCTGCCAGGAAACTTTCTTTAACCAGGTCTTCGCCCATCCGTATAGGTCTAGCTCCCTGACGGGCGGCTATCGCTTGGTTGAGTTGAGTCTTTTCCGCTGCCGTAAGCGTGTCATACAGAGAAAACCCCTTTTTAATCAGACTGCCATCGGTTTTAATGTATTCTCTGAATGGGAGGGATGAGGAACAATCTCTTAGCAAAGCGCCCTGCCCAAAGGCTTCCAGGCTTGCCAGAAATTGCTCCTTGACCTCGGCAGAGCTCCTGCGGCGCCGCGCCTTGACAGTCGATTGGGGGTTGGGTAGTTCCGGCGGTGCATCGTTCTGAATGTTACCCTCCTCTTCGATTGGCTGGGCGCTGCGGCTCAGAAAGCACTCCCGGTCCGTCCTGGGCGGGGGCGTTGTCTGCGGTAGCGAGTCGGCCACCCATTTAGGTTTGGCTCCCCGACGGGCGGCAATCGCTTGATCGAGCCGCGTCTTTTCTGCTTCCGTCAACTTTTTATACAGAGGAATCCCCCTCCTAATCAGGCTGCCATCGTTGGTAATGTAATCATAGAATGGGAGGGTTGCAGAACAATCTTTCAGCAAAGCGCCCTGCCCAAAGGCTTCCAGGCCTGCCAGAAATTGCTTCTTGACCTCGGCAGAGCTCCTGCGTTGGCGCTTCTTAGCCGGTTGGGGATTGGGCAGTTTCTGCGGCACATCTTTCTGAACGATATTCTCCAATGGGGTTGGCTGGGAGGTTCGCAGTAAATATTCCATGTCAGCCTCGGGTGAGGACGGTATCAGCGCTGGCATGTTGGGATTCAGGTATAGCTGACCGGGCGCAGGGGGACTCTCCAACGCCCCATTTGCCAGAACCCCAGCAGAAGCGTGCCCAGTCTCGGGCAGGGAGGTGTGTTGACCGCCCTCCTGGTGTATCTGGCTGTAGATAAAATCCTCCGCCGCGATTGGCTGGGGGTGCAGCAAGTATTCCAAGTCCGGCCTGGGCGAGGATGGTATCTGCAGTAGCGAGTCGGGCACCCATTTATATTTGGCTCCTTGCCGGGCGGCTATCGCTTGGTCGAGTCGCATCTTTTCCGCTGCGGTAAGCGTTTTATACAGAGAAACCCCTTTTTTAATCAGGCTGCCATCGGTTTTAATGTATTCATAGAATGGGACGGTTGCAGAACAATTTTTCAATAAGGCGCCCCGCTCAAAGGCTTCCAGGCCTGCCAGAAACTGCTCTTTGAGCTCGGCTCGGCACCTGCGTTTCCGCTTCTTAGCCGGTTGGGAATTGAACAGTTCCACCAGCGCATCGTTCTGTCTGATATCCTCCAATGGGGTTGGCTGGGGGGGCGCAGTAAGTATTCCATGTTCGCCCCGGGTGAAGACTGGCAAATTGGGATTCAGGTACGACTGAGGCTGCCCTGGTGCCCCATTTGCCGGGACCCCAGCGGACGTTTGCCCAGTTTCAGGCTGGGAGGCCTGTTGGCTGTAGTAATGCTCAGTGGTGTCAAGATTCGAATTAACCCTATCCATGTGCGATTCTCTTAATGAATAAACCTTTAAGCAGGCCTTTGTGGTTTTATATTCCGCTCATTCTCAACGATGGCAGGAGGTGATGCGGAATATTGCTTGAGCAGTCGCTCAACCAGCGAATGGAACACTCGATTATTGGGCATTCCAGGCACCTTGCGTAGGCTGCCAGCACTAATGGTTGTACTAATGAATAGCTTGCCGGCACTATTAGTTCCTTTTTTTACCTGAATCCGTGACTCCTTCAGTGGATGCAGAGTGTAAGAGCTTGATTTCTATTTGTTGTTCAAAAATTGCCGGTGCACCCATAGGTTCACCCCATTTTTTGGGAAGAAAAATAGGAAGAAAATAGGAAGCAATGGCTTGCGCACTGCGCCGCTATGGAGTCACGGATTCAGGTTTTACTCAAGCCATGCCATCTGATCAGTGCTCAATGCCGAGCAGGCCAGCGCGTTCCCGCCACATTTACAGTCACTGGCCATCAGCAACCGACGTTGCGTTTCATTGCCCGCAGGCAAAAGAAAAGTTGCCATTGCTGATGTCATTACGATTGCGCTACGCAGAGCCATAGAGATGACTCCCGGCGTGTGCAACAGGCCCTAATCTGGCAGATATCGATTTCGCAAGTGCTCAAGAAAATACTCTGAGATCAGTGTTTCGCCTGTTGCGTCAATCATCAGATTATCATAGCTGTGCAGCCTTCCTTTCTGCCAGATATTAGTCGAAAGCCAATCAAATATTGGCTGTAATTCCAGGGACGCGACCAATTCCGCTGCATTGGGTATGCTCTTGACCATGGCGGCATGCAATTGAGCCGCGGTCATGGCACCAAGGGTATAGGATGGGAAGTAGCCGATGGCACCAGCGGGCCAGTGAACATCCTGCATCGGACCATTCCGGTAGTCTCCCGTCGTATCAAGGCCCAGATAATTCTTCATCGCGCTGTTCCAAAGCTCGGGAATATCCTTAACCTCGGCCTTACCCAGAATTATGTCACGCTCAATTTCATAACGCAGAATTACGTGTAGCGGGTAAGTCACTTCATCGGCATTTACCCGAATAAGTCCAGGCTCAACATGGGTATAGAGTTTCTGCAGATTTTCCGATGCAAAGGCAGGGTCGTTGCCCAGATGCTGTTGAATCACGGGTGCAATGGCATTGATAAAAGGCTTGGAACGGCCCATCTGCATTTCAAAAAACAAACTCTGGCTTTCGTGAACTCCCATTCCCATAGTGTGTCCGATCGCTTTGAAGCGCCAGTCTTTGGGAAGGCCGGTTTCGTAACGGGAATGGCCGGTTTCATGGATGATTCCCATCAAGCCTTCAACAACATTATTTTCGTCATAGCGGGTTGTAATTCGGCTGTCATCACTGACGCCACCACTGAACGGATGCGCCGCTTCATCAAGGCGGCCAGCATCAAAATCAAACTTTAGAATCGACATGATTTCTTTTGCCAACAGGCGCTGCTGTTCGATGCTCACTGGTTGCGATTGCTTTAACGGTGTTGGCTGTGCTTTCTGTTTTTCCAATATCTGGTGCAGTAAAGAGGGCAGCTTGGTTTTTAATTCAGCAAATACTGTATCGACTCGCGATAAGCGCGTACCGGGATCATAAATATCCAGCAGCGCTTCATAGGCATTAACGTATTGTTTCTCCGCCTTTAATGCATCATTCAACGCCTGGGCTTCTTCTTTGGCCAGATCAAAGACTTTTTGCAGTTGGGGCTCAAAGTCCTGCCAGTTATTTTCTTGTCGCAGTGAACGCCAGGCATGTTCGCATTCATTGGTTGCCATGGCTTTGGCTTCGACCAGT
Organism: Reinekea sp.; assembly: GCA_037389025.1. GTDB lineage: Bacteria > Pseudomonadota > Gammaproteobacteria > Pseudomonadales > Natronospirillaceae > Reinekea. The sequence goes on from JARRJP010000057.1 coordinate 9,484, forward strand.
GACTTGGGAATCGCAGTCGCCTTCTTCCAGTTTTCTTTCATTTCACGCAAATTAGCCTGCTGCCATGGCGCCAAAGATTCCTGCTCAGCGTTGATAAACTGTTCTTCGAGCTCTGGAGCCTGGATGATCTCTGTAGCCAATACCTGAAGCTCTGCCATCGCCCGGCCACGAGCGTCGTTGGATTTTGCTGGCATCATAACCTGCTGGTCCCAACCCAGTATGGCCAGCGCATGTTCCAGCTGTTCCAGGCGATAGGTGGTTTTTTCGAGAGTTGAATAGCTCATGTTGGATTCCTCAATGTGATAGCTGGAGGCTATCAGGGTGAAATTACTGCCTATCGCTGAAGAACAATAGTGACAGTACCTAACCCGGAAAATTCACCAAAGCGCTCGGAAATCTGCTGTAACTCACCTATGTAGAGCACTTTAATTTCTCGATACCGGAGACAATTTGTCGCCGATTTACGATCTTTGGTGAAGTTTCCGGGCTAAGGCTCGATCAGGGCGCTTTTAACATGCCTGCATTCACCTGCATATCAATAACGTGATATTTCATTACAATTCAAAGCTTGCAATTTTATTTAAGCAAGCCAGACTTCTTTGACCCATTAATTCGGTACAGGAGAACGACTATGACAACCTTTGATATAGCACTGCAACCGGTGAAAGAACGGTAAGGTTAATTACGCCGCTTTAAAATCTCAAGGCACTTCCTCCCTTCTTTCCCCGGTAACTCAACCACATTGATTACTGGGTTATGCCGACATAACCCTCATTACTTTCTTGATGACGGGTAAATAACATTGACTACTAAAACCTATTCTTTATCGGAACTGGGCTGGCGTCCTGCACTGCAGCAACAGATCAGTATTGATGATCTGCGCACCGGTTTCGCAGCGCGGGTGAGCGCCGTATTTCGTGATCGCATTCATGTCATCACGGAACAGGGCGAACTGTCACTGCCAGTGACCGGTATTCTGGCAAAGGACGACAGTGAAATGCGTGCCACAACAGGCGATTGGCTCTGGCTGGAAAATGAAACCAAACAGCCGCTGCAGTTGCTCGAACGAATAAATGTATTGAGCCGAACGGCAGCGGGTTCGGATAGTTATACCCAATTGATTGCCGCCAATATCGATACGATCTTTATCGTCTCTTCATGCAATCTGGACTTTAACCTGTCGCGCCTGGAACGTTATCTCAGCCTGGTCATGGCAGCCCATATTCCGGCTGTTATTGTGCTGACCAAAGCAGATCTTGCCAGTGAAGTAGATATCGATAATTACATTGAACAAGCGCAAAAACTGCATCGTGATGTACCAGTCATTACGGTCAATGCGTTGGATGAAAAGTTACAGGATTACTTTGTTTCCTGGCTTGGTAAAGGGCAGACCATTGCTTTTATTGGTTCCTCCGGTGTGGGCAAGTCAACACTAACCAATGTTCTGCTTGGGCAAACCATTCAGAATACCAGTGGAATCCGGGAGCAGGATGCCAAGGGGCGTCATACAACAACTGATCGAAGTATCCATCGTTTGCCAGATGGCGGTTGGGTGATGGATACCCCCGGAATGCGCGAGCTGCGTTTGAACGATGACAGCCAGGGAATTGCGGAATTATTCAGCGACATTGAGGCGTTAAGCAACCAGTGCCGATTCAATAATTGTCACCACACCGGTGATAAAGGTTGTGCAATTGACTCAGCCATTGAGTCCGGCGAGCTTGATATTCGCCGCTGGCAAAGTTATCAGAAACTGCATAAGGAAGCTGAACAAGCCAGTCTCAGTAAACAGGATCGAAAAAAAGCGCGCGAACAATGGGGTAAGGATATTGCCCGGTTTTCGCGACGAAATAAGAAAATAAAAACCAACTTTTAAGATTTTCTCTCAATAATAAAACTGCAAAGATCTCTTTACACGAAAGAGATCTTTTATTTAGCGCCTGCCAAATGTTAAGCCTGAATCTGTCACTTCATCGCGGCGTAGTGCGCAAGCCATTGATTCCCCTTTGCTTCCCTGAAATCGGGGTGAACCTATGGGGCACCTGCGATTTTTGAAAAAACAAATGGAAATCAAACTCATACATCCTGCATCTACTGAAGAAGTCACGGATTCAGGTTAAAAACTTCCCGATTAATTATTGTCCGTTACGCAACATAAAGATGTAAAAGGCTCGGTTTTCTTTCGTTCTGAGCACCTGTAGGCTAGCTCTGACGAGTACCATTGTGAATCGAGCCATGCGGTTACAACAACTACATCTTCAACTGAATCATCAGAGCATCCTTAAGAATATTGATTGGCAGATTGATGCCGATGAGCAATGGGCGGTATTAGGGACTAATGCCTGTGGCAAAAGCTCTCTTGCCCGGGTGCTGACCGGTGAACTGGCATTCAACGGCGGTGAACTTAATACAGAAGGCAAAAGCGTTGAATGGGTGTCTCTGGAATCTCAGCAGGTGTTGTATGAACGCGAGCTGTATCGCGACGATACCGACTTTATGGATCAGTTTGATACCGGCACGCCAGTCAGGCAACTGCTGGCAGAAATCGCCCCCTGGTCTGAACTGACAGATCAGCTATGTGACCAGCTAATGTTGACGCCATTATTGGAGCGAGGCTATCGCCTGCTCAGCAGTGGCGAAGGTCGACGTGTCATGCTGGCACGCGCTCTACTGGCAGAGCCGGATTGGTTAATTCTTGATGAGCCATTCGAGGGCTTGGACAGACAGTCTCGCGATACGCTGAAACAAGCCTTTTGCGATTTAATGGACGCCGGACACCAGTTACTTTTCCTGGTGAACCAACGCGATGACATTCCCGCAAGATGCTCACACCTGGTGTTGATGGATCGTGGCGAGTTCATCTATACCGGAACCATGCCGGATAACCTCGCTGAACAATGGCAGCATCTGGTTGAATTACGCCGACATGAGGTAACGCTGCCGCAACGTCAGTCCGAATTCCAATTGCCGGATTGGCCGGATGGCAAGCCGTTAGTTCATCTGCTTGACGGCTTCGTCCAGTATGATGAAACCTTTCAGTTTCGTGATGTTAACTGGCAGCTTAGGCCGGGTGAACATACTCAGATCATCGGACAGAATGGTTGTGGCAAATCGACACTGTTGGGTTTGATAACAGGTGACCATCCGCAGTGCTACCGTAACCGGTTATCAGTTGTCGGTTTCCAACGCGGACAGGGTGAAAGCATCTGGCAGATAAAAAAACATCTCGGCTATGTTTCCGGTGCCTTGCATCGTGACTACCGCGCTTCTGGTAATGCGTTGACGGTTGTGGCTTCAGGCTTGACGGACTCAATCGGTGTTTATCAGGCTCTGGGGGAAACCGAACAAAATCTTGCCAGAGACTGGTTGGCGTTGGTTGGCCTGTCAGAAAAAGCCAATACCGCATTCAAATCCTTATCGATGGGTGAACAACGCTTGGTCTTAATTGCGCGAGCATTAATAAAACAGCCACCGCTATTGATTCTCGATGAACCCACTCAAGGCCTTGATGATTTCAACCGGTTTTACGTGCTGTCAATAGTGGAAAAAATCCTCGCTAATGGCCCGACGACGTTGCTGTTCGTTTCGCATCGGCAAGATGAAAGCCTGGGCTGTATCCATAACACGCTGGAATTCCAAGCGACAAATGAGGCAAACGTTTTATTTAGACCCAAATTCGTGACTCCATAGCGGCGCAGAGCGATGCGATCAAAGGACATCGCCCTGATGAGCAAGCACTGAGCCTAACGCTTTCCGCCCAATCAAACCACCAGCACATTCTGTCGGGCGATTGGACCACATCCAGATTCAGATTCTCTCCACGACCCCTGAATACTCAAATTCAGCACTTTCTTTACCTATAACAAACTTTTGCAAATTACCGCGCTACCTTGTAAAGCGAGTGCCATCGGCATAGTGAATTCATTATTGTTGGTTTTAGATATTACCTGAATCCGTGACTCCAGAGTGGATGCAGGGTGTAAGAGCTTGATTTCTATTTGTTTTTCAAAAATTGCAGGTGCACCCATAGGTTCATTGAAATTGGAGCTTGCAGGCTCAGTAGTTGCCCCGGTAAACGGGGCTTTTTTACTTTCTGAACTCTTCACTGGTCAACTCATGCTTCTTCATTATTTTGTAGAAATCAGTCCGGTTACGCCCGGCAAGCTCTGCCGCTTTCGCCACCACGCCATCAGTCATTTTAAGAACCCGAATCAGATAATGTCGTTCAAATTCTTCTCGGGCATCGGTTAGCGATGGCCAATAACTGGTATTGTCCAGCAAGGCCTGCTCCACCAGCGACACGCTGATAACAGGAGTATGTGTCAGCGCCACGCATTGCTCAACGACATTAACCAATTGCCGGATGTTACCGGTCCATTGAGCGCTGCACAGCTTCAACATGGCATCGTCCGCAAACCGTGTCACTCTGGCATCATGTTTTGCTGCGGTTTTTGACAGGATATGCCGTACCAGCAGTGGGATGTCTTCAGGCCGCTCCTGTAAGCTCGGCAAATGCAGGTTGACGACATTCAATCGATAATAAAGATCTTCGCGAAATTCCCGGCTCCGCATGGCATAAAGTAAATTGCGATGCGTCGCGGAAAGCACTTTCACATCAATCGGGTATTCCTGGCTGCTACCCACTGGTCGCACTATTCTTTCCTGTAAGACCCTCAATAGCTTCACCTGCAAAGGCATCGGCATGTCACCGATTTCATCGAGAAAAATCGTCCCGCCATGGGCGGTACGAAACAGGCCTTTGTTTTCATTGGTCGCACCGGTAAAGGCACCTTTAGTGTGACCAAAAAGTTCAGACTCAAGAAGATGCTCAGGTAATGCGCCACAGTTAATGGCAACAAAGGGTTTATCCGCTCGCGGCCCCGCTTGATGGATGGCCCTGGCCAACATTTCCTTACCAGTGCCGCTGGCGCCGGTAATCAATACACTGACATCTTTCTGCGCGACACGATACGCCTGGTCGAGCACTTCGTTCATTTGCGGACTGTTGGATATAATATCACTGCGCCAATGATCTTTGCGGCTGCCATCATCACTTTGCATCAGCGCTTTTTTCAGTGCCTCGCGTAGTTGATGGTGATCAATTGGCTTGGTAATAAAGCTGAGCGCACCCTTTTCTGTTGCCTTTACTGCATCATTGATGGTGCCATGTGCGGTCATGATGATGATTGGTAGTGACGGTTTTTTCCGGGTCAGATAATCCAGCAGATAAAGGCCGTCTTTGCCTGGCATTCGCAAATCTGTCAATACAAGGGCAAATGGTTCTTTGCTGACCGCCTTGATCGCTGCATCCACACCTTCGGCCGTGACAATGTCATAGCCTTCACTTTGTAACCTGATGGTCAACAAGCGAAGCAAGCTGAAGTCATCATCCACCAGCAGGATTTTTTTACCAGGTTGTGGTTCAATAGCTTCAATATTTTCAGCCAAGTTACTCATTCGATTCAGTCTCCAATGTCTCGGGGATATTGTCATCGAGTTGCTGCTCGATTTTAGTCAATGCTTCAATTTTGTCTTGAGTCTGCTGCAACGATTGCTGCAATTGTTGAATCTGTTGCTGCTGTTTTTTACTTTGTTCGACAATTTGGATCAAACTGAGCTCCTGCTCCAGTAATGTCTGATTCTGTTGTGCATAATTAAAAATAAATCCTTTTAACAGGCCATTCTTTTTTGCAGCATAATCAAACAACATAATCTGGTTTTCCATTCGTTGCTGTAGTGATTGCCCCGGCAAACTGTTGAGCAGCAAACGCCTCAAATGATCGGTCTCGGAAGCTGTCAGGCTATTGCGCTGTTCGGCTCGTTCCTGCTCACTGGCAGTCAACAAAGCAGTCAGATAATGCTGCCAGTTCAAAATCTGGCAGGGATTAGAAGAAATCCCTGTTGGAACCGGCTCATCGGCGCATTGCGGATATGTCTGCTGCTCAGGCTGATTCGTTGGCAAGGCATTGTCGGCATCGGTGTCATTTGCTGCTGGCACATCCGTTTTCGGGGCCAGTACCTGGCACGAGCACAATAAACTCATAGTTAGGAGATATCCCAAATTTCTCACGGTCTATATTTCCGTCTGTTTCAGGTTTTGCGTTCGGGCAACTGCAGGTTGTGGCAGAGTAACAACAATGCCGAACTGATATTGATTGGATTCCAACAACTCGGCGGTTCCGCCAAGCAACTGAGCGCAATCGCGAACGATGGATAAACCAAGACCACTGCCTTTGATTGAGTCTTGCCGAACAGCACCACCTCGGTGAAAGGGCTTGAACAATAATGATTTTTGCTCAGCGTGCACTTCAGGCCCGGTGTTGGCAACGACCAATACGGCATTATCCTGTTGACAGGTAAGCCGCACCAATACCTTACCACCCTGTTCACCATAGGCCTGTGCGTTACTCAGTAAATTATCAACTATACGGGTAAAAAGTTTATTATCAGACCAAAACTCCTGAAGCTCACAGTCGATGGTGACGGATTGCTGGCGCTGGCGAAATGCCAGGTCATATATCGAAAGGCATTGGTTAATTAATTCGGGGGCTTTTTGTTTTACCAGGTCGGGAGGTGACTGCTGTAGCAGATAGTTGTAATCCAGCAATTGTTCGGTCAGTTTTTGCAGACGTTCGACACCATCATCCAGCAGTTTTATTACTTCAACCTGCTGCATGGTCAGCGGGCCTGCCAGTTGCTCTGACAGAATCGAACAACCTTCTTTAATACTGGAAAGTGGCGTTTTCAGTTCATGGGCCGAGTGACGCAAAAATGCCTGTCGCAGCGATTCAAGCTGTATCAGTCGGGCAGCCAGCCAATCCAGATGTTCATTGATACGATGAAATTCTTCGGGGCCGACAAACGCCTCTTTTTTCTGTCGTTGCGGCGTATCTGATCCTGAGCCAATACGCTTGATTTTTTCTTCTAACAACCTTACCGGTGCAGCCAGACGGTCACTGATAAAAACGATTAGAATAAAGGTAGCCATAACCAGAGAGACCAGAAGAATGTTGATATGACGCTGCTGGCGCTCAACATATTCTCGCTGTTCCACCACCCGGGTGTCCAGGTACGACCATACAGCCTTCAGCAGGCTGCTCTGTTGCTGATGAGCTTCAGTAAACACACTGTCTAACGCTTGCAGGGTTGTGACAGGGAACTGTGCCCGAATAAAAGAGATTTTTTCCTGCAATTGATCACAACTCTCGGGTATGTCAATGTCAGGCTGTTGGCATAGTTGGTTCAGATGAACCTGATAATTCTGCAGTCGCTTCTGAGCAACATCCTCCAAAGCCTCGGTTTTAACAACAGAATACTGTTTTACTGAACGTTCGATATCCGTCAGCAGGTTGTCCATCTCTTCTGCGTGACGAACCAGGTCGATTGACTGTTGCGAGTACGAAATGGAGGCGCGACTAACTTGCCTTAAAACTTTGGTACTTTGCCAAAGTAATACAGCCAGTGGGATAAGCGATATAAAGAAGCTGATTAAGATCAGACGACGAAGCGAATAGGGATTAATGCGCAAATTCATATAGCCCTGAGTTGGGTTTTCATATCACTCCTGCATTGTTTCTAAGGTAAAACAATGGAGAACCAGCCTGGTGTCAGGGGCAGGACTGGCCCTCGGGTATCGGGTGCAGAAGATCAGGTTGGCCTGAGCCGCTCAGACGACGGAAAGATTAACTAAAGATAGCCCCGGCGCCCAATCTTCTTACACACCCTGATCAGTTTGCTGTTTCAGCCAGAAAACTGAATTCAGTTTCGTTCAACATGCCGTCTTTATCAGTATCCAGAGTACTGAACTGATTCATCAACGTTTCGTTTGATACAGCTTCTTCAGCGCTGATAAAACCGTCAGTATTCAGGTCAATGGCCTGAAAAGTCAGTTCGGCTTCAGCAAGTTGCTCAAACGCATAAGAACCAGACGTGCATAGGGCGATAGAAACAGTAGCTAGTAACAGTGCTTTTTTCATAGTGATTCCTCCAGTGGGTGTACATTCAGGCTTGATACCTTGAGATATCAGCCACGCACTGAGGCTATATCAAGCTTCGTGCCAGATATTAAAAACTCTTTATTTTCAGTAGGTTAGAGAGACTCTTCAGTACAGATGCCGGGTCGAATGCCATTTTGGGCGGTTAATATGTCGCAACTTGAAGACATTATCGAGCGATATTATAAAATATCAAATAAAATCAATGACTTAAGTCGTCGCAAATACGAGACACCTCAAGACCACCACAGATTTCGCCTAGTGTAAAACCTGTATTCAGAAAGCCCCTCCAGATGTTCACCGCGAGGCGCAGCTCGAAGGCAATGCCCCTCCCTTATCAAGAGCTGGAACGAAGCGGTGGACTTCTGGAGGGCTTCTCGAAGAGTGGGCCGCCGTTCTTCCGAATAATACCTATGCCGCAACTTTAAACCTGCGGGTCATCTTAATAGGCGTTTTATTTGAGACACTACACTAGCAGCTTATAACCCCAACGAAGTTGATATTCAACCTGAATCCGTGACTCCTTCAGGTTCAAATCATAAAAAACGACGGTCAAAATAAAAAAGCTCCAACGCTGGAGCTTTATTCCTGACAGATCATATCCGTTAAAACAGATTCTGTTGCCCATCAGCCATCAGGGCTTCAATGGCACCAATATCTTTCACCACGTCTTTGGTCAGAACCTCACAGCCATCTCGTGTCACCACGACATCATCTTCGATACGCACACCAATACCGCGCCAGCGCTCTTCCACCCTGTCATTGTCCGGCGAGATGTATATTCCCGGTTCGATCGTTAATACCATACCCGGTTCCAGTACGCGCCATTCACCACCTATTTTGTAATCGCCAACATCATGAACATCCATGCCCAGCCAGTGGCCGGTTTTGTGCATGAAGAATTCCTTGTAAGCTTCCTCTTCAATCAATTCGTCGATATCGCCTTGCATCAGACCCAGTTCCACCAGACCTTCAGTCAGGACGCGAACAACGATTTCATGAGGTTCGTTCCAATGCGCGCCAGGTTTGACGGCATCAATCGCGGCATAATTCGATTTCAGCACCAGTTCGTAAATGATACGCTGCTCTTCGCTGAAGCGACCATTAACCGGGAAAGTACGGGTGATGTCCGAGGCATAACATTGCAATTCAGCACCCGCATCGATAAGCACCAGGTCACCGTTGCGCATTTTCTGGTTGTTCTCGACATAATGCAGAATACAGCTGTTTTTACCGCTACCGACAATGGCACTGTAGGCTGGCAAGCGACTGCCACCCATCATACACAGGTGTTCAATCTCCGCCTGCAATTGATATTCAAACATGCCCGGTTTGCAGACACTCATGGCTCGGGTATGGGCGGCCGCACTCAGTTTCGCGGCGTCGGCCATGATGGCGATTTCCTGCTTGGATTTGATTAATCGCATATCGTGCAACAGGTGAGCGATATCGGAAAAATCATCCGGCGGTACGGCTCCCTGGCGAACCTTGCTGCGAATCTGGTTCAGCCAGTTCATCAACTGATGGTCAAAACCGGGATCGACGCCCATGTGGGCATAAACCCGACTCTTGCCTTCCATCAGGCCAGGCAGAATGTCGTCTATATCATCCACTGGAAAAGCGTCGTCAGCGGCAAAGTCTTTTACCACGACGTCAGGACCGGCACGATAACCGTCCCAGATTTCTCGTTCTTTGTCTTTATCACGCACAAACAGAATGTATTCGCCTTGCGCGCGGCCGGGCATCAAAACCGCCAGAGCATCCGGCTCTTCAAAACCGGTCAGGTATTGAAAGTCACTGTTCTGACGAAACGGGTAGTGGACATCATTGTTTCGGATGGTTTCAGTTGCAGACGGGATAATAGCGATACTGCCCGGCTTCATTTGCTCCATGAGCCGCGTGCGGCGTTCGTTGAATTCATTCACACTGATTTTTTTCATGCTTACCTCTTCAATGAACGGTGTTGTCGCTTGCCGCAGGCGGTTCGTTGTATTCCAAAAATACGGTCAGTGCGCTGACCCGCACATGCTCGGCAACCGCCATATAATCTTCTTCAGCGCTAAGGCCGCCCGCACTGTCGGCATCGACTTGAGCAATTTCAGCCAGATCTTCAAGAATTTCCTGAAGTGTTGCAGGCATATCGCTGGTTTCCTGAACCACACCGGAGGCACCGAAAGCCCCAAGAAAACTGCCTGACCATTCACTTAAGGCCATCAGACGATCCTCCATGGGAGCCTCTTCAGATGGCAGTACCAGCGAATAAGCCAAGCCGTCATCTTCAAGCTCATTCAGGGTTTTAAAATACAAACCCTGCAGAATAGTGATATGGGTTTCGTGCACTTCCTCGGCAGGGGCGATCAAATCCAGTGCCCAGTCAATCCAGTCTTCCTGGGTCATACGTCGACCTGCGGCCAGAACACCACTGATAGAGCCATGCAGGTAGGTTGGGGACAGCTTCGAACCTATTTTCACAAAAAGTTCAGCTAAATCATCAAATTGCAGTTGAATGCCTGCCTGATCGGTTTTCGACATTGGGTCTCCAGTTATGATTTGCTCGTGCTCATTCACGAGAGATATATCCGCCATGCTAACACGACAGAATTGTGTTGGCCGCCGCTACATTTTCAATCATTTTGATATTTGTTGGCTAATTCACTACATCGTTCATGGCATAGCCTAAAATCAACATGTTCTACGGCAATAGTGACAAACGACCTGAGTTCTCCCAGAATGAGGACTCTACCGACTATTTTTCAAGCTGGGTTTGGTAATCATGTCCAATCAGGATTTGCTCGTGCTGGAAGGCAAGGTTGACGAGCTCATTAAAGAATACAAACGGCTGCAGCAGGAAATTCGCCTGTTACAAGCTGAGCGGGAAGCCTGGAAGGCCGAACGCGGCAAACTCATAAAACAGAATGAGCTGGCCCGTTCGCGCGTGGAAGCCATGATCGAGCGTTTGAAATCAATGGAGAAGAAGAATGACTGAGCCGAAAACACTAACGGTACAGATTCTGGATCGCGAATATCTGGTTGCCTGCCCTCCGGGGCAAGAGGTTAAGCTGCGCGAAGCGGCTCATACTCTGAATAATAAAATGCAAGAGATCCGTGATACCGGCAAAGTTTTTGGCATTGAGCGTATTGCTGTCATGGCAGCGTTAAACTTGACGCATGAATTGCTGAAGTCAAAACCGGAAAATGAGAACGACCGCTCAGTAATTGTTCGCCTTGTCGATAAACTGAACGTTGTTTTACCTAATACTGACATGGACACGCCGCTTAGCTTTGATCTTGGAGACCCTTTATGAACCACAACCGGCTGATGCCTCTTATTTTGGCGTCTGCAATCGTGGCCGGCTGCGCACCGGAAGCAAATATCGGCATCAAAAGTGCTGAGACGGTTCTATCTGTTAATAGCCGTATCAATCAGGTTGCCCGCCTGACGGCCAAGGGTTTTACCAATACCCGGATCAACAACCCAACCCTACAGCCGTTTCTCACGACTGGCAGCGCAAATACTCTGACCGGTAGCTGTAAAAACGAGCATGGCAGTTACCTGTTCAGCAAATCAGACGAAAGCGGTCAGTTCAGCCTGGCTTTTGAGCAGTGTGAAGGTACTGACGGCGGTGTCGTCGATGGCACTCTCAACGGTCACTTTGCCTCTGAAGGCAATTCTTACAGTACAAACGCATCCGGCAGCCTGACGACAAATCAGGGGGATGTTGCCGTCGATATGCATGGGCTGGAATTAAGTCTGGAATTTAATCTGGACAACGGTTCTTTCTTTATTTCGCAGAGCGGTGACTACAATATTCGCTCGCGACACTATAAGGGCACGGTCTCAGTCAATACTCAAAAGCCGGTTGGTATAGATACCCAGAGCCTGATGGCTGATGGTGTGGTCAGCTACAGGGATCTCTCCGGTAATGTGATCAGAGCAGAGCATACTAATAACGGAATTCATCTGTATTTGAACCAAGGCTACTACACGACTTATGGTCTGGAGCACTGGGCTGACTAACGGAACCACGGCGTATCTGCCTCAATCTCAATGATTAATCGTTTAACTACATTACCTGAATCCGTGACTCCTTCAGTGGATGCAGGGTGTAAGAGCTTGATTTCTATTTGTTTTTCAAAAATTGCAGGTGCACCCATAGGTTCATTGAAAAAATCCCCCCGTTATTCGATTCCCTTTCAGTTCGCCTTTGCAATGTGTGTTTTTTGGTAAAACTCCTCAATTCATTTTGCAAATGCTGAAAGTCAAGACTGTCTTTTCAGTATTTTTCCTTATACTTTCTCTTGTCCCTGGACTATTTGCCAGTTGCGAAAAGTCCTCGAGCCTAATTTCCGAATTTAGGGGGCTCCTTACGGTGTTGTGAGCATGTCTGCCACGCAGAAAGCCTAATGCATTGCAGGAGTCACCGCCTTGAACTAGCTTGGTTCAAGGTCTTCCGTGACAGCGGTAGTCTGGGGCATAAATACCTTTTCATCAGTTGCCAATCTGCGGCAACATAAGGCTTCAACCTCAATGAAGCTGACATCCTGTATGACCACTGCTCAATCCAAAGCCTCATTGCGCAAGACCTTGCGTCAGGCACGTCGTTCGATCCCCCGCCCTGCGCAACAACGAGCGGCTGTACGTTTATGCCAATTAGTCTCACCCTGGTTGTCACCGAGGCGAACGCCACGTATTGCACTGTACCTGGCTGAAGATGGTGAGCTCTCTGCGGCGCCGCTGATTGATTACTGCTGGGCACACCAGATAAAAGTGTTTTTACCGGTTTTGAATCCACTCAGTAGCAAAATGTGGTTTGCTCACTACACACCTGAAAGCACGCTGACGCCAAACCGTTTCGGCATCCCTGAGCCATTGGATGGAGATCTGGTTCGATTATGGCAGTTAAATCTGGTGCTGTTGCCATTAGTTGGCTTCGACACTGACGGAGGGCGTTTGGGAATGGGGGGCGGATTTTATGATCGGGTGTTTGCCAATCGACATTTATGGCCGAGGCAACCGGGAATGTTCGGCATTGCTCATGAATGCCAAAAAGTAGACCAAATTCCACGTGAGCCGTGGGATATACCACTGGATGGTATTTTTAGTGACCGCCGGATTTACCCGAAATCTGGTTAACCTGAATCCGTGACTTCTTCAGCGGATGTAGGTGTTAAGAGTGTAGGAGCCTGGTTGCTATTGGTTTTTCATATATTGCAGGACCCCATAGGTTCATCCCGACTTTTGGGAAATAAAGAGGAATCAATGGCGTACGCACTACGCCGCGATGGAGTTACGGATTCAGGTTAATGCGTGCTGTGAAACAACACGCTTTTGCGAATGCTTACTCCGTCTGGCCGTACAAAACACCAGAGGCCTGCAATTCCGCCTTAGACAACGGCTGGCGGCTTTCGCTTTTCGTCATTCCTGACAATGTCACTCCTAAACCCAAGATCAATACCAGCATGACTATGATGTCTGGCTTACTTCTTTTTTTAATCATTTTTTAAATATCGTAATTAGTAGCATTGTTTGGTGACCGGAAACGCCGAATTCTAAAAGCATTCGGATAAGCCATAGACTCAAATAAGTAATACATGAATCCGTGACTCCATAACAGCGCAGTGCGCAAGCCATTGATTCCTCTTTGCTTCCCAAAAATTGGGGTGAACCTATGGGTGCACCTGCAATTTTGAAAAACAAATAGAAATCAAGCTCTTACGCCCTACATCCACTCTAAAGTCACGGATTCAGGTATTAGTTCATACATACCCTGAGACTTTATACATCAAACTCGCGGAACCATTCAAATTTTGTTGTGGAACTGTGTCACGGAACCCATATTCTATGACTTGTAACAACCTAAGAGCCTTTGCACCATTAATTATTGATTCAGCGCAGGAGAATTGAAATGAAAAGGCAATTTTGGCTATTAAAAACCGAGCCGGAAGAGTTTTCCATTGATGATCTGAAAAAACAGGGTAAACAAGGTGAGCCGTGGAATGGTATCAGAAATTATCAGGCCAGAAATTTTCTACGGGATATGCGCGAAGGAGACTTGGCTTTTATTTATCATTCGGCTTGCGAAGTTCCTGCCATTGTTGGCTTGAGTGAGGTTATCCGTAGCGCTTACCCGGATGAGGAGGCACTTCAACCTGAGTCAAAATACTTTGATAGCAAAAGCACGTCAGACAATATTCGCTGGTCGTGTGTTGATGTCAGATTTGTTGAGAAGTTCGCCAAATCACTCAGCCTGAAAGAAATCAAGCAAATACCGGCACTTACCGATATGAAGCTGGTTAACAGCAGTCGGCTGAGCGTTTCTCCAGTTACCAAAATCGAATTTGATACGTTAATTGCGTCGCTTAAAGGCGACTAAGGCACTGTTTGCGGCAAAACATAGCCAGTAGACGCCTGCTATCAAGACACTACAATCAGTACCAACAACTCTATTCCGATTGCTGTCCGTTCACTAGAGTGCTTAACTTGCCCTATAGCCGACAGGGTATTCAGTAGGTCACCATGCAAAAACTCAAGCCAATCAATTTCTCATCTCGTTCGGTTGCAGAATTGATTGACAAAACAAACTGGGCCAATAACTTTTCATGGGATGATATCTTGAAGATGGGCCGGTATTTCACCGCCTATGAGGCCGCTCGTGGTCAGGTTATCTTCTATGAGGGTGCTAAGGCCGACTATATGGGATTGATCGTCACTGGAGCGATTCGCATCAGTAAAACTGGCAGCGATAACCAGGTCAAGCCCCTCGTGGTTCTACGTGAATCGCAGACCTTTGGTGAGCTATCCCTGATCGATGGCTCACCGCGCTCTGGCTTGGCAGAGGCACTGACGACAACCAAGTTTGTTGTGACAAACAAGCGGCAGATGATGGAAATGTCCGAGGAAGAACCAAAGCTGGCCTTCAAGATTCTGTGGAAAATTGCCGAAACCGTTTCGAAACGGCTCCGGCATACCAGCTACAAACTATTGGATATACCTGGAGCCCAACTCTAATTTTTGTGCTGGTGGTTCATATCCATTTTTATATCACCTGACTGAACAGGCAGTTCAACCTTCATATCACCGGCATTCTTGAATGTCAGCGTCACGTTATAGGTTTCACCCAATTCAAAATTCTTGTACAAGCCCATAAACATCAGGTGGTAATCACCTGGTTTAAAGATCACTGAGCCGCCAGCCGGGATGACAACACCATCTTTCTGATGAATCATCTTCATAACACCATCCACTTGCTGAGTTCGGTGCAACTCCAGCTTCTTGGCAAAGTCACCGCTGACATCAAGCAAGACATCATCTTCGGAACCATGATTGGTCACAGTCATAAAGCCTGCCGATGGCGCTCCTGGCGCACTGACTCTGGCCCAGGCGTTCATGATCATTATATCATTTCCGGCTGTTGCGTAAGCAGCATTGAATAAGGACAGCGCAATAATCCACGCAGCAGCAAATAGTTTTTTCATTTTTATCTCCAGTCATCTCTGTTTTTGTTATGGGGTCAGGGCCTGGTAACACTAATTATGCAGGCCTGCTGAGAACCAATTTCGTTAGGGCTAGTGGTGCGGCATTCTGACGCTAGGATTGAGTTTAGAGGCCCTAAAGCAATATGAGAGGTCTGTGAGCCGAGTAGTTTCGTGAATTACCAATACAACGCAGCAGCGTAAGTTTGCTTTTTTAGAAATCGTATATTAAAGAATCAGCGCCTGTAGAAAGGTGCTGTCACGAATACCATATCAGTTCAATCATCCCCCATAAGTAAGCGGAGGGGCACGACTGAAGGGTATGACATAGTGAGTGATCATCCGCGGTGCAGAATAGTCTGACGCGGCGGAAAAGAAAAAGATGGGTTCAACAGATTTAGGTTTGGGGCTGTCTGCCGTCAATGCCTGCAGCAGACATTGACAGTTTGACTGATTGGCAGAGCTGTCGTCCTGATCCGACAACTGCACCCAGTGCACACCGTAGGTTGAACAGAGTTGCATCCATCCTTTATCGCCCTGTGCCAATGCCGAAGATAACGGCGAGGCAAAACTCAGCATCAGCCAACCAAGCAGGCCGAGCCAATAACCGCGAAATCGAAGGGCAAGAGATAGATGCATAACAGTAACAATAATTGTAATGAGCGAACGTTAACGGACACCTTTGCCAGGGTCAACGTTTTCTTTAGCCCTGATCCATATACAGGCTGACCACTTCCTTTTATGATCCGTCACCAGATATTACACGGAACCACATCATGAAAATCTGGGTCGATGCCGATGCCTGCCCTACCGCCATACGAGACATCATCTGCCGAGCAGCCACCCGCACCGGCCTAACCACCACCTTTGTCGCCAATCACCCTATTCCGATTCCAAACCTTCCCAACCTGCATCGAGTGCAGGTCGAAGCAGGTTTCGATATAGCGGACAATGAAATTGTCAAACGCGTAGAAGCCGGCGATCTGGTGATGACACAGGATATCCCCTTGGCGGCAGAAGTCATCGAAAAGGGCTGCTATGCCATCAATCCACGCGGCGAACATTGGACAAAGGAAAATATTCGAGCGCGTCTGAATATTCGGGATTTTATGGAAACCATGCGTGCCTCAGGCGTACAAACCGGAGGCCCGCCAGCGCTTAACCAGCGCGACAAAATGAAGTTTGCTAACGCCTTGGATCGAATTCTCGCCAAAGCCGAATAAACGATAGATGACGATTTAAACATCAATCAACGAAAACAAAAAAAGGGGAACTGCATTACTCCCCTTAAGAGCATCCTGAATCCGTGACTCCATAGCGGCGCAGTGCGCAAGCCATTGATTCCTCTTTGCTTCCCAAAAATTGGGGTGAACCTATGGGTACACCTGCAATTTTTGAAAAACAAATAGAAATCAAGCTCTTACACCCTGCATCCACTTTGGAGTCACGGATTCAGGAGCATATTAAACCTTTTGGGCTCAATATGTGCTGAACCTGATATTCCTAAGCCCTGCTCCAGGGCTTGGACACTGAGAAGACTGAGTTACTCCCCCAATACCAGAAAACGCCGCTGCAAGCTCGCACCGGTGTCATCCACCAGCGTCAGCCGGTGCCATCCGGGTGCCAGAGTCAGTTCCACCTGGTGAAACTCACGGGTTTGAGTTAAAAAGGTCTCGTCCAGATGCCAGTAGAGTGTGGCCTGCGGGTTGCGGTGAACCGCTTCAAATACTACCGCCCCTTTTTGTCCATCCAGATCCGTCGGGATGTAGACTTCCGTGCCTTCATTCGGGTAGATCATACCAATCGGATTGGCCGCCATTGGCGCATTGTGCGCGCAATCTGATCGATACGGTGGCAAGGCACGATAATCATCATGACTTTGCTGGTAAAAATACTCCAGCGCGGGTGGCAGAACGAACCAGCTAACAGTACGCATGCGGCTCACCTGCTCACACTGATTGTGTACACGTAACAGTTTGTCGGCATCCAGATGTACCCGTTGATGATACGGCGAAGCCTGTTCAAAGAAGCTGTCATCAGGCACTTCGATATTGCTTGCCTGGCAATAACCATTGCTCAGATAGCCATCGTCATCGCAGGCTCTGACCGTTTTCAGAAAACGCAAGGGTTTATCCAGCCAGGGCGAACGACCAAGACGGTTGAAGGTGTCAAACATTAATGGGGCGGCGGCGTGCAACCCAGTCAACCGGGCATTACCGACACCGGTTGCGTTACCAGTCCAGACACCGACGGTGTAGTGACCATTGTTGCCAACCGCCCAGCCATCACGCAGGCCATGACTGGTGCCGGTCTTCCAACTGATTTTCTGGCTGGAACTGAAACTGCGCCAGTGGCTGTCCAATCCTGGTCGCGTGACATCAAGCAAGGTGTTCAGTGTGATCCATGCGGCTCCGGGGCCAAATGGCAGTGACGATTCTGCCGATTTTTCATTCGCCATCGGCAGTACATGAATGAGCCGCTGAACAGGCCGGCGTTGTGCTGACTGAGTAGCCTGTGCCAGATTCGCATACATCTGACTGATGTCCCATAACGTGCCTTCAGCACCGCCCAGGATCAATGGCAGACCATAGCCGTCGGGCGTGCGGAACAGGGTTGTCATACCCAGGGTTTTCAAGTCTGAGTAAAAGGCTTCGACACCGTACTGGGACAACATGCGCACTGAAGGTATATTCAATGATCGAGTCAGTGCCTCGCTGGCCGGTACCGCCCCACGGTACTGACGGTCAAAATTTTCAGGTCGGTAACCTTTAAACAGCGTTGGTCGATCCTGAATCAGTGTATGCGGAAGAATCAGACCGTGCTGGATCATCTGGGTAAATAAAAACGGTTTCAGGATGCTGCCAGTACTACGCTCAGCCTGGATCAGATCAATCGCATAACCCTGATCGCCAGTCGTTTTCCAGAAACTGTTGCCAAAATAGGCAACCACGTCCATGTTACTCCGGTCAATGACCAGCAGCGCTGCGTTGTGAATGCCCTGATTCAACAGCCGATCAGCATGAGCAGTCATCACGCTCTGCAGTGACGATTGCAACCCGGCATCCAGCGTGGTTTTAATGCGATACTGGTGCGGTTGCTCGCGGATCAGGGTTTCAAATAAGTGCGGCGCCAGTTGCGGCAATGGTTTTGGTGACTCTGGAAGAGGCTCAAGCAATGCCAGGCGATAGTCAATTTCGGTGAATTCACCAGCCTCATATAGATCAGCCAGCAACGCATTGCGCTTAGCCTTTAGACGCTCGCGGTTGCGGTTTAGATGAACCAAGCTGGGCTGGTTAGGCAATACCGCCAACGTGGCGGCTTCAGCCCAGCTTAATTCATTGGCCGGGCGACCGAAGTAGCGCCACGCAGCAGCTTCAATACCCACAACATTACCGCCAAAGGGCGCGTGATTGGCGTATAACGTGAGGATGTCATCCTTGCTGTAAGACAACTCCAGGCGTAATGCCAGCAACGCCTCTATGATCTTATTAGCGTAGGTTCGATCCGGGTGATCACGAGACAAACGAATGACCTGCATGGTCAGTGTGCTGGCACCGCTGACAATTCGGTTTTGTCGTATATTACTGGTCAGTGCCCGTACCATTGCCAGCGGATCAATCCCCAAATGATGCAAGAAACGCTTATCTTCATAAGCAATGATGGCAATTTTGAATTTCTCCGGCACCGCATTGCCCTCGGGGAAACGCCACTGCTCATCAGCGGATATTTTCGCGCCGAGCAGTTGCCCATGCCGATCCACCAGGATAGTGGAATAGGGTGTGCTGAACAGCGGTTCAGGTAACGAGAACCAGAACGCGGTGGCTATCAATAGTAACGCCGATAGAAGGCCCCAAAATAACCCGCGCCGACAGCTCAGTCGGCGCGGGTTAAACATTGTTTTCAGGTACTGCGCAAGGGTCATGGTCAGCGGGTAACTTCTACCCATTGGCCAACGGTTGCCGCCTGATAGGTATTGTCGTACATGGCCTCGGCATGAATGCCTGGCAGGAAGAACAGACCAGCATAAGTGGCATGAAGTGTCAGTTCAAAACTGCGACTTTCACCAGCACCCAGGTCGAAGTAAGTCATGACGCGATCATCACGGATGTCCTGATAATCAAATACTGCGGAATTTTCGATACCTTGCAGCCGTTGATTTTCAATCTCCCAACCAGATGGGAATATCTGAGTTAATGCCAGGTTATCTACCGGCCGTTTGGTATCGTTATTAACGGTCACTTTCAAGCTCACATTACTGCCCTGCTTCAGTGACTGTACGCTGTCCAGCACTGCGCCCTGATCGTCCTGCCATCTCACCAACAGCGACAGTTTATTCGCTACTGCCACTTCCTGACCTGGTTTCGGCAGGCCTTCGATCATCACAGAGGCATAAAGCGGACGACTCAACTTGTTCGTCACCAGCAATGTCGCGGCTTGATCCTGAATCTGCGTCAGAGCCGTACTGGTCACCGGTTTCTCGGCTTGAACAGTGATAACATCTAACTCATTGACATCAACCAATGCATCCACGCCAATACCATTACCTTGCAAATACTCACTGAAAGCCAGCAGCGTGTAAGCTATCGCCTGAGTGCTGTACCATTGCTCACGAGCCAATTTTTCACCAAGTATTGTGGCCAGTTTATCGGCTTGCCGGTTATCATCACGGGCAACCGCGCTGCGTAAGGCAATGGCCTGATTGCGCATGGCAGAACCATAGGTGTAGTGGTCATCAGCTTCGCTAAAATCAGCCGACCATGAGGTATCAATTGACTCGGCGGCTTTCGGCAGACCATAACGATAATAGCTTTCTGACAGCATCAGCCCTGCGGTTTTGCCAAGTTTCGGCATCACCCGCAGTCGATTCATCGCCCCCAGATCGGCCTCGTTCGCCAGCACCAGTGTGTACAGACGGTAAGCCTGGCTCATGATCGATTGGTTCTGGTTAGACGCCGTCCAACTGGCCGCGTGGGTTTGCTGATACTCAAGCCAGTGGTCATACAGTTCATCCGGTACGGAGTAACCCGCTGCCCGGGCTTCTACCAGAAAATGACCTGCATAGTTGGTGCCCCATTCACTTGCATTGGCCCCGCCCGGCCAGTAGGCAAAACCGCCACCGTTGGTCTGGAATTGAGCCAGACGGTTAATCGCTACGCGAATATTTTCCTCAGTCTTATTCGTTTCATCCTCTGACAGCGGCATCAGATCATGCAGATACAATTGTGGGAAAACCGATGAGGTTGTCTGTTCAATGCAACCATGAGGATAGCGAATCAGGTATTTCAGCCGGTCTTCGAGGTTAAACGGGATCGCACCAGACAAACTCAATGTAGTCACATTTGAACCGGCAATACCATGCGGATTCAGGTGGAACTGGTGCTGCTCGCCGCCGTCAATCTTGTAGTTATGCACCTGTGTTGTCGGTGTGGTTGCTGAGACCACTGGCAGGTTCACTGTCTGTATTACTTCCGCTTCACCGGCACGGGCGGTGAACTGCAATTGAGCATCGCGCAACTGCTGACCAACAGTCATTTCAAACATAGCAATCTGCTCGTTGGATTCATCGAAGTGAATGCTTAGCTGACGCTCGCCTGTAAACGTGACATCACCGGCTAGCACTTTCGCCTCTATGGTGACATCGGACAGACTCGGATCATTCCGAAACAGCATGGTTGGGATGGCAACCGATTCTCCAGGACTAATCGAGCGCGGTAAGGTCGGCAGCAGGTTAATTGCTTCACGGACAAACACATCCTGATCCGCTGAACCATAGGCGCCGCCATCATTGGCAACCACCATGACCCGCACCTGACCGAGATACTGCGGCATCAAAAAGCTATGGGTTGCTGAATCACCGGCAGCTAGTTGAAACGGCCCCAATACCTTGACGACTGGTGGAAATCGCTTCTTCCTGGATTCACTGTCATCATCCTCTTTAGAATCGCCACCTCCCAGCGCCAGTAACCGTTCCAGTTCACCGCCATAAGCACCAACGACATCATCAAACAGATCCCAGGTGGTTATGCCAAGTGCCTCTTTGGCATAGAAGACTTTATGCAAATCCGGCGTGCGGTAACGGGTCAAACCAAGTAAACCTTCATCGACAACCATCAGACTGTAGGTCATCGCTTTACCGTCTTGTTCGCTGACTGTGATTTCAGCCTGTTTTTCAGAGCCCCAGACTTCCGGCACATCAATTACCGGGTTAAGGTGTGTATCCGGATCATTTACCAGCAATGGAACAATGCCGTACATGCGGATCGGGCGGTCATTATCCTTGCCTTGATGTGGTTGAATCATGGTGACATGAAGGTAAGCATTCGGTGCCATGTCTGCACGGACCGGCACCTCAATCGGCGCTTCGTTATCGGTCAGTTCATACCAGTATTGACGCAAAACACCACTGCCATTTTCTATTGATACCAGAGCTCGACCAGCTTGCGCATTAGGCAGAGAAACATGGGCAACATCACCGACCTGATAGTCGGTTTTATCCGTCGTCAGAGTCAGGGCTGAGGCACCGACACCTTTGGATTCCTGAGCACGGCCTGCCCAGCCGGGCCAATCGATATAAACAACTTTGGATGCGCAGTGACCGCCACCTAAGTCACAGGCGCGTACCAGAAAACGCCCCCAAGTCGGATAAGACACACGGAACTTCCAGGAACCAATGCCGTTTTCATCAGTCTCAACGACATCGTAAGCCATGCCATGGTTGTACTTTTTGTAATTGTACTGACCAAGATCGTCCGCGCCCTTTTCCCACCACCAGCGCCAGTGAATTTTGTAGAGACTGACGGAAATTTTATCAAGCGCAACGGGATTGCCCTTTGCATCCACCGACACAATATCCACAGTATGATCAGTGTCGGTCAGCAGCATGCCGCGGGCAACATCGCCTTTCGGTAGTTTGATACCGACGTAATGCTCAAATGGTGAAAACTGTTCACTCTGAGTAGCGATGCTGAATTGACCGGAGCTTTCAAACACCTTGGTGGTAAAATTCGCACGCATCATGCCAGCGGCCCGGCTTGGACGTGCAATTTCGGCATCAAAATCGAGATAACCATCATCATCCAGCTTGCCTTCCGTCAGGTATTGCTTACGACCGTGATAGACGCGAGTAGGGTCATTGAAGATAAAGTCAGCACCACGATTAAAGTTATAAGCCCGTGTTGACAGCGCCACCGAGACTTCGGTCTTCAGACCGGATGCAGTGGCGCCATGCAGCCATTGCGAAAACAGATGGCCGGTAAAACTCTGATTCGCATACAGAATCGGATCTTCACCATCAAACGTCAGTTCGACTTTCAAGCGGTTCGGCTGTACGGTTTCGATCTTCAGCGTTTTATCAAAGACCGCCCCACCGATCTGGGCTTTCACTGACCAGTTTCCTGTCAAAGCCTCATCTTCCGTTGTGAAATCAAACCGGTAGAAACTACCGACCGGTGAGGTATTGGTTTGGGTCTCCACCAATCGGTTACGCGGATCGAACAGTCGCATGGTAACTGGGTGATTCTCTGGCAGCGTTCTGGCCTCATCGTTCAACACAAAGGTCAGATGAATCGCATCACCGGGTCGCCAGACGCCGCGTTCGGCAAAGATATTGCCTTTCAGACCCGCACGCACCTGTTGCCCGCCAACATCAAAATGGCTGACCGGCAGACTGGCGTTTGCTTCCAGACGCAAAACCCCCTGTTCGTTGCCATAGTGAGCCAGCAGATAAAACGGCTTACTGCCCAGTTCAACTTCGGCAAAACCGTCACTGTCAGTTACCGCAGTCGCTACCTGCTGGTTCTGGAAGTTATAAAACGACACCTGAGCGTTGTTCAGCGGTTTCGCTGAAGCAATGTCGGTGGCGATAACATGGTATCGGTTGCGACTGTCGGCCTTGGCAATCAGACCAATATTGGAAGCCATAAAATTGCGGCTGACCATCGCTCTGGAATTCCAACGGTAATAACTGTCCAGACATGGATTATTGGTATCGCCCCGGTTACCTCTGACGTTGAAATAGTCTTCCGCATAATCCCAACTGCTGTTATCAACATGATTGTCATCGTCAAAGTTTTTGAATGCCAACTCAGGCACCACTGGCTTTGCGGCTTGCTCGGCGGTACAGAGCACTGTTGCATTGCTGCGGTTAATTGACAGGGTAAGTCGAAACAGTGCACCGGGTGCCTGTTCAAACAGTTCGGTGGCATCCAGGCTGTAACTCTGCCATTTGTCCGGCGTAGCGTCGGGTAATTGGATGGTTTTACGCCAGAGATAACGACCGACACGATGCAGGTTTTCGGTTCCAGACAGCTCGTTTTGCTGCAGGAACTGGCCAATATTGTGATCAAAGACTTCGAAGGCGGTCACTTGCACTGAGTGAACATTCATCGCCTCGAACGGAATACTGAGGAACTCGTTATCGGGCAGGATCACACCGTTATCTTTAAATCGAACCTGTGGTTTGCCATGAGCCACTGTCAGTACCTTGGTCAACGGATCACCCAGCACCTGACCGGTCTCGTCTTTGATTCCGGCAGCGACAGTGATTTCAGCACGACCACTGAACTTTGACGACAGGCTAATAATCAGCCGATTATCATCACGCTTTGACTTCACCGGCTGACCATTCAACTGTACCAGGCCATTCAGATTCTGATCAGCGGCAAGTTTGGTGGTGAAGGTGACGACTATCTGAGGAAAGCCATCACGTAGCTGATGAATAGACACGATACCAAACTCGTTTGCAGGTGGAATGCGTATGTCTCGCTTCCCTTTATCAGCCAGGCCAATTGGCTGGGTATTCCATTGCAACAGTACTGTCTGTTCGCGGTCTTCTTTAGCCAGTCTGTCAAGGCTGAAATGATGGATTCGACCATTACCACTGTGTTGCCAGTTCATCGCCAGCGGTTGATTTTTCAATGTCGCCTTCAATACGGATTCGATGGTGGCATCATCTTCGCGGTCGGCGGTGGTCAGAGTACCGCTGAAGCGCACCTCATTGGTATTGCTCGGCGACAGCGTCATGCCGTCAAAGCGAATGTCGTAAGTTTGCTGAATAATATTGACCGTGAAGTGGTAATCCTCAAGCCCTCGATATTCTTTCGGCAAAGCACGGGCGTTCAGTGTGACGGTAAAATTTTCGCCGCTACGCCAGGCATTGTCCGGCGTGATCAGAATCTCACGCGGGCTGACAAATTCGGCCTTCCAAGAGGTGTCGGTATCGAGCGACACTAGTTTTTTCGCGCTCTGACTGACCTGTGCCGACGGCACTACATCCTGCTGAAAACGAATACGAACCGGCTGACTGCGTGATTGCATACGAACACTGTGTTCGAGTAGGATTTCGGACCATCCCGATGCACTGGCAGCCGAAACGGCACCTCCCAGCAACAAAATCAGAGCAGCCATCCAGAAGATATGAAAACGATTAAGCATAATATACATCCAACGTTTAATCAGTATGACGGGGAAAGGAAGTGTTTTCGTACTCGACGAAAAATATCCCTATTTGCAAACAGTGATTGAAGCGCATAAGGGATTTATGCCGCCAGAGACAATCTTAAGATAAGCGGCACACCCTACCTATAGATCAGCCTGAGCATCGTCTAATAATAGTGCAGCGTTACAGATATGAAAGGAGCTATCTCAGCTCCTTGCAGATTAGCATGGCCAGGCACAGGCCCGGCCAAATTAAAAAGAAACAGAAGAACTACTGAACCAGACCGTTGACGTACTCTTCGATATTAACCCAGCCATCACTATCCTGATCAGCCATGGCATCGGAGGCATCATTCGGATTCAAACCATTTGCAGCTTCCCAGCTATCCGGCATGCCATCACGGTCACTGTCCGTTGGCGCCGATCCACCCGGGATATTACCAACCACATTCGGCAGACCAAGGCTTCTTTCATCGCTGATGGTCTTGCCCTGGCGGCCCCAGGATTTCAGCTCATCGATGACATAATTGTCCGCATCATCACGCCAGTACGAAGCACCGGCATGATCAATCACATGCTGCAGGGCCTGCTCGGCACTCAGCGTTGGTACATCTGGAAACTCTGCACTGGGCGTGGTGTGCCAGGTAACCGAGCCGAAGTCGCCTTCGCCAAGCAAACGCCCATTCAATGAACCGTCTTTATTACTGTCATACCAGTTGTCCTGAGCGTAAATGTGATAGGAAGGCGTTGGGCTTTTCAGGGTTCCACCCTTGCTTTCCGGTCCGGCGATGAAGTAGTTACCAATCATGGCGCCATCGGATCGGCCGGAGGTATCACCCAGGATGTACCCGGATACCACCCAGTTATAAACCACATTATTGACAAACTGCAGTGTGCCCCGCGCTTTGGGGTTACGCGAGTTATTATCGATATAGAGTGAGCGAATAATCGAGGTGCCGGTGGTTTGCGCAATACCGCCGGTTGAGTGAGATTGCAGCCCTTGAGCCACGATTGAGTCTTGCAGGGTCAGGTTATACAAATCACGACCACTGGAGACGTTCAGGTCGAAGTTGGCATCCCGGCCCCAGCTCAACGAACAATGATCCCAGATAATGTCGTGACCGTTGGCCGCCGTTACGGTGTCCTTGCCATAAGCACCATAACGCCCCATGCGAAAACGCAGGTAACGCACAATGGTATTGGATGCGCCGGAGAAGGAAGTGCCGTCACCATAAATGGTAATACCACCACCCGGAGCCGTTTGCCCGGCAATGGTCTGGTTGTTTTTAAAGACCAGACGGGAATTCAGTTTGATGACACCGCCGACGTCAAATACAACAATACGGTTTGACTTGCTGATTGCATCACGCAGTGAACCCGCACCACTGTCATTAAGATTGGTCACGTGGACAACTTCGCCACCGCGACCGCCTGTTGCAAATCGACCAAACCCTTGTGCGCCAGGGAACGCCAAGACAGGGCCATTGTTCGTTGGAGGGTTTTTATCTGAACCACCGCCATTATCGGCCACTGTGGCAAATTGAAACTGCTGATTGGTAGAGTTCCCCGGGGCATACTGGCGCAAATCACCACCGGCATCCTGGCTTTTCTGCCAGATATCAAAGTTCAGACCACTCAACCTGGAGGTGACGGTAAAATAATTGCTTCCTGCCTGTTCAAGGCGCCATAACTGAGCATCGCTACCAGTCCATGCCCACTGCACAACTTCCCCACCAGACTCCACATTGTCGCTATACAGAGTAATTGCCTTACCACTGTGCGCAGCGCGAAGTGAGTAATAACCACCCCCCTGATAAGCAACATCAAACTGCTGCCATTCACCGCCGCCATAACCCCATTGCTGAATATTGGCGCTGTCGTCCTGGCTGCCACCGGCAACATCCAATGCCATACCACTGTGGCGCGCGTAAATCACATAACGGCCATCATCCAGAATCCGGGTTAATGCCTGATCTTCACAATTCACCGTTTCCAGAGCGTCTCCGGTCAGAGTTAAGGCATCAATATTGGCAAGCCCCGCATCCGTTTGCGCTTGCAGACGAATAACATTTTCGCCAGCAACCAATGGTATATTGACGATGCCTTCAGACCACTGGTTCCATGCACCCGTTGATGGAAACTGGACCGTAGCAACCGGTTGATCATTAACATAAACCGCAGCACTGCGCTCAGCGCCGCCGCCATTGGCATAGCGCCAGCTCAGCAGATAATTGGTTGCTGCTGCTTTTACTTTCCAATAAGCAGCCTTGCCTTTGGCATTGTCAGTATTGATAAAACCATCGCCAGTAAAGCCGCTGTTGTTGTTATCAATCGTGCCGTCTACTCGACAGAAGCCACTATTGTTTTCCTGAATCACCCTTTCAACAACTGCGCTGTCAGCTCCCTGATCTGGATCTGGCGTTGCCGGATCACCATTCTGATTGCCTGCGTTGTCGGAACTATTGCCTGAACTGCCGTCTGCTGCTGGCGGCTCCGGTGAAGGCGGAGGGGTAGAATTATCCGTATTGGTGCTATCAGAATTATTGCCCGGTTGCGATGTATTATCTGGTGGCACAGTTGTGTCAGTAGCGGAATCGCCATCTATGGGTTGTGACGGTGTATTCGATGAGTCTGTATCACCTGATGATGAACTATCGGTACCAGATGAATCAGCCTGATCGACCGAACCTGGTTGACTCACCGTAATACCGACATCATTACAGGCGCTTAACGTCACGCTCATTAACACACTATAGGTCAAAGGATGACGCAGCAGCTCTTTAAAATTCATGATAAAAAACTCGAAAAATGGGTGTGTGGAAAACAGCTTTTCCCGATCATGACCTGTTTATATCTATTTCTGTGAGAGCCGCTGCACAATTGGAATTATATAAACAGGTGTTTTTACGGTTCTGTGACTTCGTACTAAAACCAGTGAGACTTGGGTAACCCAGAGAACGATTACAGACGGGATCCATTGCCAGATTTTCAACAATCACGGCAATACCCGCATTACTGCCCCATTGTCATCATTAAAAACCCCGAAAATGCTGCATTGCTTGGTGAAAAGCTTTTATGTACCAACTCTTTCATCTGCAAAATTGCCTGCCGATATCCCTGATAAAACTCCCAGCTTGGTCGTGGTTTATAGACCAGGTTCAGATCGTATTTGGCTACCACTCCTTTGGCTGTTGTCGGCTTTACAAATACCGCATCGTTCGGCGAATAGTAGGCGGGCACGATAGTAATCAACGACCACTTGGCCAACTTCAGTGTGGTCAAAACATCCAGGATGGCGTTAAAGCCCTGCTCTTCATCGCCATGCAATTGGTTATACAAACCATCAGTGATTTTTTTCTTTGCATCTGGTGGCAGGCTGTTCATCCCTTCTTTGAATCTTGGCTTTTCAAATAGCGAAACCATTGAGGAACGCGACACTGTTTTAATCCAGTTTTCAATAATGTCATCCATATTGACGAACGAGGTCGATGCGAAAGCCTCATGAGTCAGCTCGGTCATTTTTTCCATCTTGTGTTTCTTGCCGACCTTGATTAACTCAGGAGAATCAAAACCTTCGGGGTAGCGATGGAGGAATTCAGCTTCAGCCAATAACAATGCATCCTGATTCACAATTCAGTTCCTATGTGTTTGATAATTCCCGCCAACGTAACATACCTCCGCTGATATTGGCGACCTGATCAAAACCGGCAGACTGTAATATTGAAACAGCCATTGCAGAGCGTCGCCCAGAGCGACAGAGGCAAACAATCGGCTTATCGCGAGAGACCTCCGCTGTTTTGCCACGCAATTGCCCCAATGGAATAACCAGGGTCTGCGGCAAGCGATCAACCGGTGACTCCAATTCATTACTTTCACGTACATCCAGGACCTGAACCTGGTCACGATGCTGCAATACCCATTC
This sequence comes from Reinekea sp., assembly GCA_037389025.1. GTDB lineage: Bacteria > Pseudomonadota > Gammaproteobacteria > Pseudomonadales > Natronospirillaceae > Reinekea. The sequence goes on from JARRJP010000057.1 coordinate 38,308, forward strand.
AACATCAATTTCAGGAATACCGGAAAAGGTATAATGTACTGGTGCCCAGTCAGGTTTTGGTGGCAGCAATCCATCCTCCGGCTCGCCACTTTTCAGATTCGCCGGGACAGCGTGATCAATCAATTTCGGATGGGGCAGCTTCAGATTAGCCATAAAACCAATAAAATCAGATTCAGAGGCACCACCACCCAACCGAGTGTTGA
>JARRJP010000058.1:0-20071 GCA_037389025.1 Reinekea sp.
CTTTCCAGCCGAAGACTACTATTTTTCAAAAACGTTACCTGAGCATATCTCTGCGTTAAAAGAGAAGGTCTTTATCGAATTTGATGACTGCGTAGCTGAAAAAGTCTGTACTATACCGCCTTGGTGGGGTCATTAATTCAGCCGGATTTAATGCAACGATCAACCTGACCAAACAGGTTGGCAGACCAAATCGAACTTCCATTAGTTCGCTGGATTCAGGTTAAAGGAAATATGGATGAAGCTGGCTTTTCTGAGCCTATTAAACAAAGACCTGAATCCGTGACTCTATAGCGGCATACTACGCCGCTATGGCGTCAGGGATTCAGGCAATAATCAGGGTATCAATGAGTTCTTGTCGTTTATTGGCGACGTCGTGCCGATAATCTTCTATTTGTCTGAAATAGCAAGTGATACAGGTAGGTGAATTATTCAGGTTTTCCATGCAGGATTGTTTTTGTTAAGCGTTATTTTGCATGGTTTTCGCTAAAATGTAGTGCAATTGCCCTGGTGTCAGATTGGCTTGCCGGGCATGATGAATTCAAGGATCGCATCGACACACTGTTGTCTGTTCAATAAAACGGTATCCAATTGAATTTCCGGGTGAGTCGGGCATTCATAAGGCGAGTCAATGCCTGTAAAGCCTTCAATCAATCCTTCGCGTGCTTTTTGGTAGAGCCCTTTCGGATCTCGCTCTTCACAGGCTTCCAGCGACGCATTCAGATGGACTTCAACAAAGCCGCCACGAGGGTACAGTGACCTGACAATTTGACGATCCGCTTCATAAGGTGAGATAAATGCGCAAATTACGATTAAGCCGGAATCGTAAAAGAGCCGGGAAACTTCACCAACGCGTCTTATGTTTTCTGATCTGTCTTTGCTTGACATACTCAGGTCAGAGTTAAGTCCTTGCCTTACATTGTCGCCATCTAGAATAAAACTATGAGCGTCAGCTTGGTGCAAAGCCAGGTCCAAGTGGTTTGCAATGGTCGATTTACCTGATCCGGATAAACCAGTAAGCCAAATGCAAAGTGGTTTCTGGTGTAGTGATTCAGCTCTCATTTCCGGGCTGACATACATTACGCTAGACACTAGATTTTGATTGGTGGTTATCATTTTTTTCTCGTTATTTATTTGCGTCAGGATCCAAAACCAACTATGAAATCAACTGAAAAAATGAAATCTCAGGCAATAATAATGGTTTGTTTTATTAAAACCAAATATTCTCAATTATTGGGCTCGATACAGGTCAGTTTAAATTACTGGGATGGAGAATTTAAATCAAGTGACATTTAGTATTGGACCTGAATCCGCGACGCCATAGCGGCACAGTGCGCAAGCCATTGATTCCTCTTTGCTTGCCAAAAATTGGGGTGAACCTATGGGTGCACCTGCAATTTTTGAAAAACAAATAGAAATCAAGCTTTTACACTCTGTATTCACTGAAGGAGTCACGGATTCAGGTCTTTAATTAGTCTCTGAATAGCTGAAAATTGTATACATCTAATAGGCAGGGGATATTTTAAAATTCCAGTGTTAACTAGCTTGTTGCTTTGCTTAACCTGAATCCGTGACGCCATAGCGGCGCAGTGCGCAAGCCATTGATTCCTCTTTGCTTGCCAAAAATTGGGGTGAACCTATGGGTGCACCTGCAATTTTTGAAAAGCAAATAGAAATCAAGCTCTTCCACCCTGCATCCACTTTAGAGTCACGGATTCAGGCTTAAGGCATTCTCCATTTTTTTAGATTCAGTCTACATTTTTCAATGAAATATTATTCGCTTCCAAGAAATAATAATTGTTAAAGAATCGAATTTTTATGACTCTCAATAGCACCTCGTGTCGGTTGTGTTTCAACGGTAACTCGTGTTCTGGGGCGTGGATATTCCCATTGAGGCAGTTCAGTAAGGGCTGGTCCGTGACCTTACATGGGTTCCTGCACACAGGTTATTAATAATGCCGGAGTATTTTTCTGGTACTGCTGTTTGCCCTAAGTCACGGATTCAGGTTACAGCCTTTGACTTTATTTGATTTCCCTGTTTACTATAACCTGAATCCGTGACTCCAGAGCGGCGCAGTGCGCAAGCCATTGATTCCTCTTTGCTTCCCAAAAATTTCAATGAACCTATGGGTGTACCTGCAATTTTTGGAAAACAAATAGGAATCAAACTCTTACACCCTGCATCCACTCTGGAATCATGGATTCAGGTATAATTTGATGGTTGAATATTGCTTCAATAAGAAAATGCAAATAATCGAAAGTGCCTCCAAGAATTTTATTGTTTTCCTAATATCTAATTCACTGAAGAAAGTAAGATTTAATAAAATAAAATTTAAGTAAATCAAATAACAACAAGTATTGACCGATCACTTAAGTCTATACATTCAGTAAGTAAGATTAATTATCAATGCAGAACCATTTGTGTTGAGTATTATCGTGGAATAAAAAGTAATGATGACATTGAATGATTCAGAAAATATTTTTGAACAGGAACAAAATCAACACAGTGTAGCGGTTTCAGAGTCGGGTCCGGTAAATGTATGGAACGAATGGGATCCACTCGAAGAAGTCATTGTTGGCACTGCGCTCGGTGCTTCAAGCCGAATGCTGGATCATTTCTGGGACTATGCCACGCATGTGCCTGGCAACAAGCAATTGTATCGACGCTTTTATCACGCCCAGGCCGCACCGGTCGAACTGGTCTCAAAAGCAGAAGATGAAATTGATGGTTTTGTCCGAATTCTTGAGCGTGAAGGTGTTACCGTACGTCGGCCATCGCCTGCCGATTCGCTTGCCCCTTTCTCCACACCTTACTGGTCTGAAAAGTCTGGCTACAATGTGATGAATCCACGTGATTTGTTATTCGTTATCGGTGATCAGATCATTGAGGCTCCAAGTGCCTGGCGACATCGGTATTTTGAAACTTTCGCCTTTCGGCCTCTGATTCAGGAATACTACCAGCGCGGCGCACGCTGGACAGCAGCACCCCGGCCTATGTTGCGGGATGAATTATACGACCCTAATGGTATACGCTCCGAACCCGACGCTGAGCCTAGAACCTACCTGACACGAGAAGACGAACCTGTTTTTGATGCGGCGAGTTTTATCCGTTGCGGAAGAGATATTATTGCCCAGCGGGACCAGTGTACCAACATGGCTGGAATAGAATGGTTGCGACGTCATCTTGGTAAAGAATTTAATATTCATGTTATTGAGAATAAACACAATAACCCTATCCATATCGATAATACATTTGTTCCCCTGGCACCCGGGCGGGCACTGGTTCACCCGATTTGGTTAGAGAATATTCCCAAAGCATTCTCTGATTGGGAGCTACTGGTTCCTGATATTCCGGCAATTGATCCGAAACCGAACATGCTGGGGCTCATGCCCAGTGTCTCACCATGGATATCGCTCAATGTATTATCTCTCGATGAAAAACATCTTTGTGTCGAGGCGTCTGCAACCGATTTGATCCGCCAGCTCAAGGGGTGGGGGTTTGAACCGATTCCCATACCCTATACAGCCCCAACTTATTTTGGTGGTAGTTTTCACTGCACAACGCTTGATATACGTCGTCGAGGCAAGCTGGAATCAATATGAGGAATCTTTTGATTCTGTCGAAGTATTGATTTCACTGAAGGCTCAGCAACTCGCTGAACCTTTGGAAAGCTGAAAACAAATATATAGGCGTTGTTCAATTTCAACAAACTGTTAAACAGGAGGCATTACCATGTCATATATCTATACTCAATAATCGCGAAATAGCCGGGGTGCCTTGTTATTTATGATAACAGGGCCGCTCCGGCCTTTTATGTTTTAAACGATCAGACAACTACAGATAAATATTCAATAACACTGCATTCTAAGTTTAACCTGAATCCGTGACTCCAAAGTGGATGCAGGGTGTAAGAGCCTGATTTCTATTTGTTTTTCAAAAATTGCAGGTGCACCCATAGGTTTACCTGCAATTTTGGGGAAGCAAAGAGGAATCAATGGCTTGTGCACTGCGCCGCTATGGAGTCACGGATTCAGGTTTAATAAAAACATGGTGTTTCTGATATTCGTAAGAAGGTTTTAAGCATGTCCCTAGAAGTTATTGGCGCAGGTTTAGGCAGAACCGGAACGCTTTCATTGAAATTTGCCCTGGAGCAATTGGGTATTGGTTCTTGTTACCACATGGTTGAATTGTATGCCAATGGACGTGCAAACCTGCCGCTGTGGCTTGATGCAATCAATGGCAAACCACAATGGGACAGGATTTTTAAAGGTTATGGCGCGACGACCGATTATCCTGCCTGTTATTTCTATAAAACTCTGATGGAGTACTACAGTGAGGCGAAAGTCATTCTCACTGTTCGCGATGCCGACAGTTGGTTTGACTCTGTCAGTGAGACAATATTTGCATCTCGTCGCGACAGCGGAATATTCGGCGACTCCGGTAAGGAATTTTCTGACTTCATAAGAAATCCATTCGGTGACAAGATTCGGGATCGGGCTTTCATGATCGATTATTTCAATACTTGGAATCAATCGGTTATTGATACAGTGCCGAATGATCGCTTGCTAGTTCTGTCGCCGGGTGAAGGTTGGGAGCCGCTTTGCCAGTTTCTTGGTAAGCCTGTACCCGATTCCCCTTATCCTAAAGTTCACGCCAGAGCACAACGTGAAAAGAATGAGGATAAACAGCCGGCTGTTGATGCCGTTGATCTGGAGCAGCGTATGAAAAATCATATTTCACGGTTGCGTACACAATTGAATACTTCTGCGACGTAAGCGGGATCACTGGCAGCAATCTATGTCCAACTGGCTATTTCTGTAATAGCTGGCGTGATAAATAAAAATTAAGAAAGAGTCAGTAATGAAAAAATACGAAAATCGTTTTTTTAACTCGACAGTTTGGAACGAATTTGCGTTTCGTGATGATGATATTATTGTCGCCAGTTATGCAAAAGCCGGTACCACCTTAGTTCAGCAAATGTTGGCACAGATGATTTTTGCGGGGAAAGAAGACGTTAATCTTGCTCAACTGTCCCCCTGGTTGGATTCAGTGTATCCGGAAGCCAGTGTAAAGCTGAAATTATTTGAAGCGCAGAATCACCGGCGTTTTATCAAGACACACCTGCCTCACGATTACCTGCCTTATCGTCCTACTGCCAAATACCTTTACATCATGCGCGATGGCCGGGATATCGCTTGGAGTCTTTATCGACATCAGTGTGCTATCAGTGAAAATGCACAACAGGCCATCAAGTCTGATTCAGAGCAATCGAAAAAACTTCGTGTGATTGAAGCCCCAACGATGTCTGTAGTGGAATACTTCAGTGAGTGGCTTGAACAGGACGGTTATCCGTTCTGGCCGTTCTGGGAAAATGTTCGCTCCTGGTGGCAGCATAGAGATCAGTCCAACCTGAAGTTACTCCACTTCAATAATCTTACCGGCGATATGCCCGGACAGATTCGCGAAATAGCAGACTTCCTTGACATTCCGTTATCTGATTCCCATCAGCAACAGATTCTTGAGCATTGCAATTTTGATTATATGAAAGAGCACGCCCACAGATACGTGCCTGAGACAGTCAGCATCTGGAAAGATGGTGGGCGGGCATTTTTTAATCGCGGAGAAAGTGGCGGATGGAAAGAAACGCTTCCAGCAGAATTAAGTGAGAAATACGAAGCGATTGCTCGGGAAAAACTCGGAGAAGATTGTGCTTACTGGCTGTTAACGGGAACAGGTTGATCATCACTATGACAGTGGGTTGCCAAACACAGGTTTCGAAAGTTCACTGTTTGTTCCCGACAGAAAATCAACGGTGAATATCATGGCTTCTGCCATTTCAGCAGGCAATTAAACCGGGTGTGCCCACATGTCGTACTCATCGGCTTCTTCGATTTCAACAGTCAGTATCTCGCCGGAGTTCAGATGGGTCATCTTAATATGCGTTCCATTTGAGACACTACACCAGTACCGTTTCACAGAGGAAGTGACGGGTTGAACTCCAAACATCAAGCCGACGCTGCTCTGCATCTCCAGTTTCAAAGGTACCGCCACATCCCAGCCGGTTCGACCAGCCTCCTTTTACTGAGCGTCCGCAAGAGGGGCCTCGCAGTCGAGTGATATACGGACATACTTGAACGGCACAGTAAAAGGAGACTGGTTGAGTCGGCGAACTGAAGCCACCTTTGCAGGCTGATTGCCAATCTGGTTCCGATATCCCTGGCCTGAATCCGTGACTCCTTCAGTGAATGCTCCCGAAAAAATGAGGTTAATAAAACGTTGACCGCCCGACAACTTCTCGCTCAGGACTTTGCCCAATGTCTCTACGGGGGTGTGAATCAATTCATGTCCACGACTTGGCAGTTGATCGGTCAGGCCGTGCCGGGACCTTTGGCGTCAGTGGAACCACTCATACCTTATGGCTATAGCCCGCACGGATTGATAGCACAGAGCGCGCCGGACCGCTTTGTCGGTCGCGGAATCGTGAACCGTATGCTGATCAATATCCAGGGCGAGGTGTATAGAGTTCAGGATATGGGAAGTTCTTCTGTGGGATCCACGAATGAAAACCCGTATGGCAAGAGCTTCATGAAGGTGTCTCGCATGCGAGGCGGTTGAATAATTGTTCATTCGGAGAATAAAACATGGATAGGGTTAATGGTAATCCTAACAGTGCTGACTACTACAACCAAATACATCAGGAGGATGGTCAACATGCCTCTCGGCCTGAGGCTGGGCAAAGATTCGCAGGGGGACCGGCAAGTGGAGCGTTGGGGAATCATCCAGCGCCGGGGCAGCCTCAGCCGTATCATGATTTCAGCACGCCAACGCAGATACCGCCCTCGCCCGGGACGGACTGGGAATACTTTGGGTGCCCCCCCATACAACAGGTTTTGTCCGAATGACAAAGATCGGGTTGATCGGGCGTTAACCGACCGAGGCAGGGTAGTCACTCAACGTACTGCCAAAGATGTGCCCAAATTCATGGACACGCTTGAACCGTATGGCAACGGCCTGTCCCTTCAGAAGTGCGGAAATTGGTCCGGTTTGAAGAGGAAGGAAACTTCCTACCTCACCTCGGAGGGTGGACATACACGCAAGGGCAAACGACAGATCGAAAACCTGCGGCCAGACCAACGCAATGAGATCTTGGATGCGATCACGAAAAGGCAGCGGCACATAGAATTGAATCCCCAAATGCCCGAGCCCTCGTGGCAATGGCCCGAAATGCTCTCACCAATGCCAGAGATGGACCCGGCCCACCGCATGCAAATGGAAGCAATGCGGGCCACGACCTGGCAGTTGACCAGTCAGGCCGTGCCGGGACCTTTAGAGTCACCGGAACCTCCTATACCCTATTATGACAGTGATGCTGTCGGGGCGGATTTTCAGCACGAGTACGGTTCGAACGGACTGCTACCACAGAGAGCACCGGAGCGCCTTATCGGCCAGGGAATCGTGCGCGATATGCTGGTCAATATCCAGGGTGAGGTATACAGAGTTCACGATATGGGAAGTTCTGTGAATCCCACGCATGAGAACCCGCAGGGCAAGAAATTCATGCTGGTGCCTCGCATGCGGGGCGGTTGAAAATTTGTTCATTGGGAAAATAAAACATGGATTGGGTTAATGGTAATCCCTGCAGCACTGACCACTACTACAACAACTACTACAACAACTACTACAGCCAAATACCTCAAGAGGATGGTCAGCACACCTCCCAGCCCGAGACTGGGCAAACGTCCGCTGGGGTAGCGGCGAGCGGGGCATTGGGGAGTTACCCAGTGCCAATACCGTCCTCACCCGAGCCGGGCTTGGAATACCTACTGCGCTCCCCCCAGGCAATCACATTGGCGGAGGTCATCCAGAACGAGGTGCCGCCCAATTCCCAACCGGCTGTCGAGAAGCGCTGCCGCAAGGCCCGAAAGGGGCAGCCGACAGCCAAAGAACGATTTCTGGCAGGCCTGGAAGCCTATGCGCGGGGCGCTTTACTGAAAGATTGTTCCACAACCCTCCCATTTAGAAACTATGTCACCGACGATGGTTATCTGCGAAAAGCGGGGAAAGACTTGCGCGTCGGTCTGCAACCGGCGGACCAGGTTCGGGTCGATCAAGCGTTGCATCGCCGGAGAGAGATGTATGGTGAACCCTCTACGGAGGAACTGCCCAATCCCCAACCGGCTGTCGAGGCGGGCCGCCGCAAGGCCCGAGCCAGAGGGCTGCCCCCGATCAAGGAGCGATTTCTGGCCGGTCTGGAAGCCTTTGCGCGGGGCGCTGCACTGAAAGATTGTTCCTCATCCCTCCGGTTCGGTGATTACATTACCACCGATGGCACTCTGGTTGGACGGGGGTTACTTCTGAAAGACCAGCTTACGTCAGCGGAAAAGACGCTGCTCGATCAGGCAATTATCGCCCGTCAGGGAGCCAAACTTCATCGATTGGCCGAAAACGACACGGTTCAGGAGCGTTTCCTGGCAGGCCTTGATAATTATGCGCGGGGTGTTCAGTTGGTAAACTGTTCTACAACCCTCGCATTTAAAGATTATGTATCCGACAAAGGCACTCTGAATTTTCGGGGGCAGGTTTTGCGCGCCAGTCTGTCACCGGACGACCAGAATCGGGTCGATCAAGCGCTGCTCTCCCGTAATAGGACTCAGCCTGAACATTTGCGGGATAACGACAAGGTTAAGGTTCAAGAACGCTTCTTGGCAGGCCTTGATAAGTATGCGCAGGGGCTTGAGTTGGAAGAGTGTTCTGCAACCCTCAAATTTAGATATTACCTATCCGATAATTGCTCTTTGCAAAAAGCAGGGCAAACTTTGTACGACCGTCTGTCACCAGAGAACCAGAGGCGGGTCAATCGATCATTGGCCGCCCGGAGAAGGGTAATCGCTCAACAACTCATTGACATACTTGAACCCTACGCCAACGGCCCGACCCTTCAGGTGCGCGGAAATCAGTCCGGTTTGAAGAGTAGGGCAAACACCTATCTCACCTCGAAGGGGGGACTCACATCCAAGGGCGAACGATTGATCGAAAACCTGCCGCCGGGCCAACGCAATGAGGTGTTGGAAGCGATCGCGAGAAGGCAGCGACACATGGAATTAAACCCCCAAGTGTCCGAGCCATGGCGGCAATGGCCCGGAATGCTTCCACCAATGCCGGAGACGGGAGGGATGGACCCGACCGCGATGGCCGACCCCACACAGGCGGAAGCCATGAGGACGGAAGCGATGTGGGCCACGACATGGCAGTTGACAGGTCAGGCCGTGCCTGGCCCATCGGAGTCTGTCATGCTGATTCCCCGCATGCAGGGCGGTTGAATATTTGTTTATTAGGAGAATTAGATATGGATAGGTCGAATTGGCCCCCTTACAACCTTAACCTCTACTGCTACAGCCAGGAGCACCAGGAGGTCGGTCAACATTCCTCTCAGCCCGAGGTGGGGCAAACATCCCAGGAAGTACCGGCGAGTGGGGCGTCGGGGAGTCACCTTGCGCCGGGGCAGTCGTCCCCGTCCCCCAACATGCCAGTGCCGATACCGTTCTCGCCCGGGATGGAGTTGGAGTATTTACTGCGAACCCCTCAGCCAGCCACATTGGCTGAGATCATCCAGGACGATGCGCTGCCTGAATCGTCCAATCCTCAACCGGCTGTCAAGCCGCACAAGCACAAGACCCGAGCCAAGCGCTCCTCCACCAAGGAGCGATTTCTGGCAGCCCTGGAAGCCTTTGAGCGGGGCACTCCAATGAGTGGTTGCTCCTCAACCTTCCGATTCAATAATTACATTAACAACAATGGCAAAATGATTGGCAGAGGGGTCTCTCTGTATAAAAAGTTTACGCCAGCGGAAAAGACGCGGCTCGATCAAGCGATTATCGCCCGTAAGGGAGCCATGCTTAACAAGTTGGCCGAAACCGAAACGGTTGCAGAACGTTTCCTGGCAGGCCTTGATAAGTATGAGCAGGGCTTTCAGTTGAAAGACTGTTCTGCAACCCTGGGATATAGATTCTATGTATCTGACAGTGGCGATCTGATTAAAGATGGGGTAAATCTGTACGCCGGCTTGTTACCGAAGGACCGGGATCGGGTCGATCAAGCGTTGGCCTCCCGAAAAAGGGAATATATTGCACGGTCCGCGCCTACCAAATTTCTGGCAGGCCTTGATAATTATGCACAGGGCCTTCCGTTAGCAAATTGTTCTGCAACCCTCTCATTTAGAAGTTATATAGCCGACGATGGTCATCTGCATAAGGCGGGGCAAGAGTTGTACGACCGTCTGTTACCGGTGGACCAGGATCGGGTCAAGCGAGCGATAGTCTCCCGCTGTCAGATTGTTTATGACCGGTTGGCGGATAAAGACACGGTTGCAGAACGCTTCCTGGCAGGCCTTGATAAGTATGCGCAGGGCCTTCGGTTGGTAGATTGCTCTGAAACCCTCCAATTTGGTAATTATGTCACCAGCGACGGTTATCTGAATAAAGCGGGGAAAAACTTACGCGCCACCCTGTCACAGGAGGACCAGAGGCGGCTCGATCAGGCGTTAACCGACCGCGGAAGGATATTCACTCAAAATGCCGCCAGGGACGTGGACACATTTATGGCCGCACTTAAACCGTACGCCAACGGCCTGACTCTTAAGACGTGCGGAAATCTGTCCGGTTTGATGGGTAAGGCCAACGCCTACCTCACCCCGGAGGGGGGACTCACCTCCAAGGGCGAACGACTGATCGAAAACCTGCAGCCAGATCAATGCAATGAAGTATGGGATGCGATCGCGAAAAGGCAGCGGCACATGGAATTGAATCCCCAAGTGCCCGAGCCACAGTTGCAATGGCCCGAAATGCTCTCACCAATGACCGAGATGGGAGGGATGAACCCGACCGCGATGGCCGACCCCATACGGACGGAAACCATGCAGACGGAAACCATGCAGACGGAAACCATGCAGACGGAAACCATGCAGACGGAAACCATGCAGACGGAAGCGATGTGGGCCACGATTTGGCAGTTGACCGGTCAGGCCGTGCCGGGACCTTCGGCGTCAGCGGAACCTCCCACATCTTATTATGGTAGGGATGCCGACGAGGCGGATTTTTAGCACCAGTATGGCAAGAACTTCATGCTGATTGCTCGCATGCAGGGTGGTTGAATATTTGTTCATTAGGAGAATCAAACATGGATAGGTCTAATTGGCCCCCTTACAACAATAACTACTACAACTACTACAGCCAAGTGCAGCAGGAGGACGGTCAACACACCGTCCAGCCCGAGGCTGGGCAAACGTCCCAGGGGGTATCGGCGAGTGGGACGTCGGGGAGTTACCCCGCGCCGGGGCTGAGCCCCAACATGCCAGCGCCGATACCGGCTTCGCCCGGGGAGGACTTGGAATATTTACTGCGAACCCCTCAGCCAACCACATTGGAGGAGATCATCCAGAACGATGCGCTGCCGGAATCGTCCAATCCTCAACCGGCTGTTACGCCGCACCAGACCCGAGCCTCCACCAAGGAGCGATTTCTGGCAGGCCTGGAAGCCTTTGAACGGGGCGCTCCACTGAAAGGTTGCTCCCCATCCCTCCGATTCGATAATTACATTAACAACAATGGCAAAATGATTGACAGAGGGATCTCTCTGTATAAAAAGCTTACGCCAGCGGAAAAGATGCGGCTCGATCAAGCGATTATCCGTCGTCAGGGAGCCATGCTCAACAAGTTGGCCGAAACCGAAACGGTTGCAGAACGTTTCCTGGCAGGCCTTGATAACTATGCTCGGGGAGCTAAGTTGGTAGATTGTTCTGCAACCCTCGGATTTAGATTCTATGTATCCGACAGTGGTCATCTGGTTAAAGAGGGGATAAAGCTGTGCGCTGGCTTGTCACAAGAGGACCGGGATCGGGTCAATCAAGCGTTGGCCTCCCGTAAAAGGGCTTATAGTGAACGGTCCACGGCTGCAAAACGCTTTCTGGCAGACCTTGATAATTATGCGCAGGGCCTTCCGCTGGCAAATTGTTCTGCAACCCTCACATTTAAAAGCTATATCACCGACGATGGCCATCTGCATAAGGTGGGTCGAGAGTTGTACGACGGTCTGTCATCGGAGGACCAGGAACGGGTCAATCGAGCGATACTCTCCCGCTGTCAGATTATATGTGACCGGTTGGCGGATAAAGACACGGTTGCAGAACGCTTCCTGGCAGGCCTTGATAATTATGCGCAGGGCCTTCCGTTGAAAGATTGTTCTGCAACCCTCTCATTTGGATACCATGTCACCAACAGTGGTTATTTGCAGCATCGAGGGAAACTTATATATGAAGGGCTTGGTTCGGAGGACAAAAAGCGGATTGATCAGGCGTTGACCGCCCGAGGAAGGAGGTTCACTCAAGGTGCCGCCAAGGACGTGGCCACATTCATGGCCGCACTTAAACCGTACGCCAGCGGCCTGACCCTTCAGGCGTGCGGAAAACAGTCCGGTTTGAAGAGTAAGGCAAACACCTACCTCACCCCGGAAGGGGGACTCACCTTCAAGGGCAAACGACTGATCGAAAACCTGCAGCCAGATCAATGCAACGAGGTATGGGATGCGATCGCGAAAAGGCAGCGACACACGGAATTGAATCCCCAAGTGCCCGAGCCCTCGTGGCAATGGCCCGAAATGCTCCCACCAATGGCGGAGATGGGAGGGATGAATCCAACTGCAGTGGCCGATTCTGTGCAGACGGAAGCCATGCAGACGGACGCGATGTGGGCCACGACTTGGCAGTTGACCGGTCAGGCCGTGCCGGGACCTTCGACGTCAGCGGAACCTCCCATCTCTTATTATGGTAGGGATGCCGACGAGGCGGATTTTTAGCGCCAGTATGGCAAGAACTTCATGCTGATTCCTCGCATGGGGGCGGTTGAATATTTATTCATTAGGAGAATTAAACATGGATAGGTCTAATTGGACCCCTTACAACAATAACCACTACTACAGCCAGATGTACCAGGAGGATGCTCAACACACCGCTCAGCCCGAGGCCGGGCAAACCTCCGCTGGGGTGCCGACGAATTGGGCGTTGGGGAGTCACTCAGCGCCGATACCGTCCTCGCCCGGGACGGACTTGGAATACTTACTGCGAACCCCTCAACCAACTACATTGGAGGAAGCCATTCTGCCCTTCCCTCAGCAAAACGTAGTGGAGGATATCAGTCACAACAATGAGTTGCCCGATCCCCAACCGACTGTCAAGAAGCAGGGCCGCAAGCCCCGAAAGAAGCAGCCCCCGATCAAGGAGCGATTTCTGGCAGGCCTGAAAGCCTTTGAGCAGGGCGCTTCGCTGAAAGATTGTGCCTCATCCTTCCAATTCAGAGATTACATTACGACCAATGGTCGAATGGTTAAGAGGGGAGGGGCTCTATATCGCCAGCTTACGGCAGAGGAAAAGACGCGGCTCGATCAAGCGATAATCGCCCGTAAGGGAGCCAAAGTTTTCCAATTGGCCGACAAGGACACCACTGCAGAACGTTTCCTGGCAGGCCTTGATAAGTATGCGCAGGGCATTCCGTTGAGAGATTGTTCTGCAACCCTCGGATTTAGACTCTATGTATCCGACGATGGCCGTCTGCAAAAAGCGGGGCAATATGTGTACGCCAGCCTGCGACCGGAAGACCAGGCTCAGGTCGATAAAGCACTGGACTCCCGTAATAGGTTTTATCGTGAACGGGTGGCGACTGAGCAACGTTTTCTGGCGGGCCTTGATAATTATGCGCAGGGCGTTCCGTTGGTAAGTTGTAGTGCAACCCTTCGACTTGGAAAATATTTATCCACCGATGGCTATCTACAAGAATCGGGGCAGTCTCTATACAACAGACTTAGTCTGGATGACAAAGTGCGGGTTGATCAGGCGTTAACCGCCCGAGGAAAGAGGTTCACTCAAGGTGCCGCCAAGGACGTGGCCACATTCATGGCCGCACTTAAACCCTACGCCAGCGGCCTGACCCTTCAGGAGTGCGGAACACAGTCCGGTTTGAAGAGGAAGGCAAACACCTACCTCACTGCAGAGGGGGGACTTACGTCCAAGGGCAACCGACTAATCGAAAACCTGCAGCCAGATCAACGCAATGAGGTATGGAATGCGATCGGGGAAAGGCAGCTACGCACGGAATCGAATCTCCCAGTGCCCGAATCACCGTGGCAATGGCCCGACACGCTCCCATCAATGATGGACATGGAAGCGGTGAACCCGGCCGCGATGGCCGGCCCTACACAGACGGAAAACATGTGGGCCACCGTTTGGCAGTTAACCGGTCAGACTATGCAGGGAAGGTTGGGGATACCATCGGAGTTAGCAGAGCCTCGCATAGATTATGCTGGCAGCGATGCCGTCGAGGAGGATTTTCAACACCAGTATGGCCCGGACGGACTACTGCCATAGAGAGCACCGACTCGCTTCATTGACTGGGGACTCTGGAACCACAGATTGATCTGATCTGTTTTTTTGTTCTGTGAAGCCAGTCCTACCTATTATCCCCTAGTCCTGCCTAATACCTGAATCCGTGACTCCTTCAGGCAGGTTGCATAGTGAGCCACAGGCCGAGCATTGGATACTGACTCATTTTTTCGGGGGCATTCACAGCAGGGATGCTGCGATGGTCCGCATACGGTTGAGGCTCCGGGAATACGCACCAGGCTACCAATCCGTTGCGGTCAGATCTTGATGCGTCGGTAAACCACTCTAGAGAATGAGCGCTTATGCTGATGGTGTAACGAGAGAGATCACCATTTTGATTTACTCGAATTGGAACTGAGGTACGTATTTTTTAAACTCATGTTTCAGCGTTCGTAGTAATTCAGCGGACCGACACTTGAGTTATTCAACCTGAATCCGTGATTTCTTCACCCTGAATCCGTGACTCCTTCAGTGGATGCAGGGTGTAAGAGCTTGATTTCTATTTGTTTTTCAAAAATTGCAGGTGTGCACCCATAGGTTCATCCCAATTTTTGGGAAGCAAAGAGGAATCAATGGCTTGCGCACTGCGCCGCTATGGAGTCACGGATTCAGGTTCACTGGATGCAGAGTGTAACAGCCTGATTTCTATTTGTTTTTCAAAAATCGCAGGTGGCACCCATAGGTTCACTCCAATTTTGGGGAAGTAAAGAGGAATCAATGGCTTGCGCACTATGCTGCGATGGAGTCACGGACTCAGGTTCAAGACACTACACTAGGCCGCGATGGCCGACCCCACGCAGACGGGTGCCATGTGGGTCACAGAGAGCACCAGAGCGCCTCATCGGCCGGAGCGCGATCAATATCCTGGCGAGACGTACAGAGTGCGGTTTATGGCAGGGGAGTGGCCTCACGAGTGAAAGCCCGTATGGCCAAGACTTCATGCTGGTGCCTCACATGCGGGGTGGTTGAATATTGGTGCATTAGGAGAATCGAACATGGATAGGTCTAACTGGCCCCCTTACAACAACATTAACTACAACTACTACAACCAGATACACCAGGAGGAGACTCGATATGCCTCTCAGCAGGAAACCGGGCAAACGTCCGCTGGAGGCGGGACGAGTGGGGCGTCAGGGCAGCCGTACCTGAATCCCGGCTTGCCAGCGTCGATACCTTCCTCATCCGGGCTGGACTTGGAATACTTACTGCGCACGCCCCAGCCAATCTACAATACTGACTACTACTATGGCCAGATACACCAGGAGGGCGCTCAATATGCCTCTCAGCCCGAAACCGGGCAAACATCCGCTGGGGGGGCATCGGGGCTGCCGTACCTGAATCCCAACTTGCCAGCGCCGATACCGTCCTCACCCGGGCTGGAATTGGAATACTTACTGCGCACCCCTCAGCCTACCGCAGTGGAGGAGGCCATCCAGAACGATGTGTCACCGGAACAAGCCAATCCCCAGCCGACTGCCGCACCGCACCGCAAGGCCCGAGTCAATCAGCTGCTTCCGCTCAAGGAACGATTTCTGGCAGCCCTTGATAATTACGCACAGGGCGTTCCGTTGGTAAATTGTGCTTCAACCTTCGAATTTAGAAGCTATATTGCCGACGATGGCCATCTGCATAAGAGGGGGCAAGAGTTGTACGATGGCCTGTCACCGAATGACCAGGAACGGGTCAATAAAGCGATACTCTCCCGCTGTCAGATTATTTATGAACGGTTGGCGGATAAAGACACGGCTACAGAACGTTTCCTGGCAGGCCTTGATAATTACGCGCAGGGCCTTCCGTTGAAAGATTGTTCTACAACCCTCCAATACAGATACTATGTATCCAATGACGGATATCTACAAAAACCGGGGAGAGGTGTGTACAAAAGTCTGTCACCGGAGGACCAGGAGCGGGTCAATCAAGCGCTGGACTCCCGCAAAAGGGCGTATCGTAAACAGTTGACGAGTGCAGCACGCTTTCTGGCAGGCCTTGATAAGTATGCGGAGGGCGCTCCGTTGAAAGGATGTTCTGCAACCCTCCACTTTAGACTTTTTGCCACCGATAATGGTCAACTACAACAACCGGGGCGAGCTTTGTATGAAAGTCTGTCACCGGAGGACCAGGAGCGGGTCGATCGAGCGTTAATCTCCCGCCGTCAGATTTATTGTGAACAGTTACCGACTAACAACACGGTTCAAAAACGTTTCCTGGAAGCGCTTAATGACTACGCAAGAGGCGTACCGATGATAAGGTGCTCGGATATCAATTTTAACCTCTATGTCACCGACGATGGTCAGTTGCAGCCGAAACGGGGGCTATCTCTATACCGCAAACTCGGTCCGGATGACAAAGAGCGGGTTGATCAGGCCTTGACCGCCCGAGCAAGGATATTCACTCAAGGTGCCGCTAAGGACGTGGACAAATTCATGGCTGCACTTAAACCTTACGCCAACGGCCAGACCCTTGAGGCGTGCGGAATACAGTCCGGTTTGAAGCGTAAGGCAAGCATGTACCTCACTTCGGAGGGGGGACTCACCTCCAAGGGCAACCGACTAATCGAAAATCTGCAGCCAGATCAATGCAATGAGGTATGGAATGCGATCAGGGAAAGGCAGCGACGCACGGAATCGAATCCCTCAGTGTCCGAATCATCGTGGCAAGGGCTTGAAATGCCCTCATCAATGCCGGAGATGCCAGGGATAAACCAGACCGCGATGGCCGACCCCATGCAGACGGATGCCATGTGGGCTACAGTCTGGCAGTTAACCGGCCAGCCCGTACAGGGAGGGTGGGAGATAGCTTCAGAGCCAGTCGAACCTCACATAGATTCTTTTGGAATTGATGCCGTCGGGGCGGATTTTCGGCATCGGTATGGCCCGAATGGACTACTGCCACAGAGAGCACCGGACCGCCTCATCAGCCTGGGAATCTGGCACCACAGGCTGATCAATATCCTGGGCGAGACCTACAGAGTTCAGTCTCTGGCAGGGGGAGTGGCTCCCTCGAATGAGAACCCGTATGGCCAGAGCTTCATGCTGGTGCCTCACATGCGGGGTGGTTGAATCCTGAATCCGTGACTCCATAGCGGCGCAGCGCGCAAGCCATTGATTCCTCTTTGCTTCCCTAAAATTGGGGTGAACCTGTGGGTGCACCTGCAATTTTTGAAAAACAAATAGAAATCAAGCTCCTACACTCTGCATCCACTGAAGGAGTCACGGATTCAAGTGAATATTTGTTCATTTGGAGAATCGAACATGGATAGGTCTAATTGGCCCCCTTACAACATTAACTACTACAACCAGATACATCAGGAGGACGATCAACACACCTCTCAGCCCGAAATCGGGCAAACATCTTCTGGGGCGACGACGAGTGGGGCGTTGTTGGGGCAGTCGTACCTGAATCCCAACACGCCAGCACCGATACCGTCCTCACCCGGGGCGGACTTGGAATACTTACTGCGAACCCTCCAGCCAACCGCATTGGATGAGATGATCCTGCCTCAACCCGAGGCTGGGCAAACATCCGCTGGAGTACCAGCGAATAGAGCGTCGGGACAGCCTCAACCGTACTCTCAACCGTACCTGGATCTCAACGAACCAGCATCGATATCGTTCTCGCCCGGGGCCGACTGGGAATACATACTGGGATCCCCTCAATCAACCACATTAGAGGAGGTTATCCAAAATGATGCGCAGCCCAACCCCCAACCGGCAGCCTCAGCGCCGCGCCAGAGGCAGCCTGTCAAGGAGCGGTTTATGGAAGGATTGGAAGCCTTTGAGCAGGGCGTTTCGCTAAAAAAATGTTCCCCATTCCTCCAATTCAGGGATTACATTTATAAAGATGGCAGCCTGACTAAAAAAGGGCGGACTCTGTATCGCCAGTTTACGCCAGAGGAAAAGGCGCGGTTCAATCAAGCGATTATCGCCCGTCAGGGAGCCAAACTTATCCGATTGGCCGACGATGACACGGTTAAGGAGCGTTTCCTGGCAGGGCTTAATAGTTATGCGGAGGGAGTTAAGTTGATAGATTGTTCTGCAACCATCGCAATTAAAAACTATGTCACCACCGAGGGCGCTCTGAGTCAACGGGGGCATCAGTTGTACCTCAGTCTGCCACCGGAAGAGCAGAAACGGGTTGATCAGGCCTTGACCGCCCGAGCAAGGATATTCACTCAAGGTGCCGCTAAGGACGTGGACAAATTCATGGCTGCACTTAAACCATACGCCAACGGCCTGACCCTTCAGGCCTGCGGAAAATGGTCCGGTTTGAAGAGTAAGGCAAGCATGTACCTCACTTCGGAGGGGGGGCTCACCCCCAAGGGCAACCGCCTAATCGAAAACCTGCAGCCAGATCAACTCAATGAGGTATGGAATGCGATCGGGGAAAGGCAGCGATGCATGGAATCGAATCCCTTAGTGCTCGAATCATTGTGGCAAGGGCTTGAAATGCCCTCATCAATGCCGGAGATGCCAGGGATAAACCAGACCGCGATGGCCGACCCCACGCAGACGGATGCCATGTGGGCTACAGTCTGGCAGTTAACCGGCCAGCCCGTACAGGGAGCGTGGGAGATAGCTTCAGAGCCAGTCGAACCTCACATAGATTCTTTTGGCATTGATGCCGTCGGGGCGGATTTTCGGCACCGGTATGGCCCGAACGGACTACTGCCACAGAGAGCACCGGACCGCCTCATCAGCCTGGGAATCTGGCAGCACAGGCTGATCAATATCCTGGGCGAGACCTACAGAGTTCAGTCTCTGGCAGGGGGAGTGGCTCCCTCGAATGAAAACCCGTATGGCCAGAGCTTCATGCTGGTGCCTCACATGCGGGGTGGTTGAATATTTCCTGAATCCGTGACTCCAGAGTGGATTCAGGAAGAAGTCACGGATTCAGGTTATTTCCTCTTTTCGTTCGTTTGTTCACTCGGTTTTGACAAGTCTTCATAGAGATATTCGACACCCAGGTATTTCGCCACACTGGCGTAGATTTCAGTAGCGCGGTAGGGCTTGCTCAAGCAGTCGTCCGCACCGCCTTTGAGCATTTCATTGCGTTCCTCCTGGAATGCCGAGGCGGTCAGCGCAATGATTTTAACGTCTTTGCCCTGTGGGAGTTCACGGATGCGTTGTGTCGCCTCCAGGCCATCCATCACCGGCATGAGCCTGTCCATCCAGATTAAATCCGGTTTCCAGCTTTGGAATAGCTCTACTCCCTCTTTGCCATTGTTGGCGATTTTGACCTCAAATCCGACGGCCTCATGAATATCGTTTTCGCTGACTTCCTGAATCGGCAGCGATATCCTGAAAATGGAACCTTTGCCGGGTGTACTTTCCAGGCTGATGTCTCCGCCCATCAACTGCACGAATTGGCGAGTGATGGAAAGTCCAAGGCCAGTCCCCTGTTTACCGGCTAACTTGCCTACTTGCTTAAAGGGGGCGAAGACCTTTGATTGATCCTCCTGCGAGATACCACTGCCGGTGTCCTCAACTTCAATGATTAGCGGTGTATCGCTGTTATCCTGCTTTGTGTACAGGCGGATGGTGATACCGCCCTGGTCGGTGAATTTCACGGCGTTACCCACCAGGTTGACTATAATCTGCCGCAGTCGCCCGCTGTCTCCGACAATGTAGGGCGGGAATTGTGAGTTC
>JARRJP010000059.1:0-37636 GCA_037389025.1 Reinekea sp.
TATCACGATAGAAACCAGCCTTTGAGGCTGTATTTGCAACGGTATGCCATTGAGGAAAAGCACCAAAAAAGGTAGCAGCTATAACATAATCCTGAATCCTTCAGTGGATGCAGGGTGTAAGAGCGTGATTTCTATTTATTCTTCAAAAATTGCAGGTGCACCCATAGGTTCACCCCAATTTTTGGGAAGCAGTGAGGAGTCAATGGCTTGCGCTCTGTGCCACTTTGGAGTCAGGGATTCAGGTTTAAACCAGCGGGTCACCTTAATAGGCGTTTTGCTTGAGACACTAGATCTAGAATACAGGGATATTTTGAGCGGTATGATGAAATTTCAGAGCTAGGAGACTGCCCATTCACTCCAGACAGTCGTACCAACAGTTGCCCGTCTGCCTACTGGCCACGTCTTCGCCAGTGGCCACAAAAAACTTGATGTTACGCTTTGGACCGCGATGAACGCTCCGAGGTTAACTGGCCATTCATAGCGGCAGTCAGCGCAGTGATCTGTTCTTCAACGCTTGCACTGATGACACCAAAATTACTTTCGATACGGCAATCCCCCTCCTCCAAGACGGGATCTTCCACAACCTCAAATTTCTCAAGACCGGGATAAAACATAAGGGAATCCTTGATCTTAGTCCGAACGGGTTCTGCAACATCCTGCGGTATTCTGACCGTAACCTGTGCACCCTGGCCAAGTTTATACAGTGCTTTTCGGACAACCTGATACGCCAGCTCTTCCTTACTAAACTCATGGAGAATTTTTCTGACAGAGGAAATAACCAGGTCGGTCAGACTCTGCTCGGCTTCTTCATAGGAACGTATAATTCGCGCCGTGTTTGCCAAGGCCAATTCAACTTCTTTAGCTCTGGCTTGGGCCAGGCCTTCCTGATAGCCTCTTGCCTTTTCTTCTTCGAATACCTGTTCGGCATTCTGTAAAATTGCGTCTGCCTTCAGTTCTGCCTCAACCAGTTGCTGATAGTCAGCAGCTTTAATAATGGGTTGAGCCGTGATATCAAAATCGGTCTCTTTCAGTTTTATAATAGGGAACATAACGGGTCTACCTCTCGGTACAATTTCAAAACCAGTCTGCGGGCATCCTCAATCCGCTCGTCCGGTTTATTTCTTTTTCCCAAGGCTGTCTGCCATCGTATTCCGAGGTCCTTCGGGAGTTTCAGCGCAATCCGACCAGTCACCGATTCTGGTACATCAGTCAACGCAATTGCCATCAAATTAAGACCGCCACACAACAGGGCTGACCGAACCAGCTTTTGATTTGACCAATCATTAATCAGCTTGCTCATACAATACTCTGGTGCTTTCCGGGACAGGAACGGCGCTTTGGAAATTGCAAATTGGTACAGTTCTTTATCCATACCTATATCATCCATGTCATGCGGAACCCTGGCAGAGTATACCAAGACACCGGCGAGCTCCAAGAGACGATACAGTGACGGAGTATGAAGCAGAGCCAGTCTGGAATAGGGCTCACTAAAGTCACAGTCCACTTTCCTGGTCAGTTGAAAATGGCTCAGTATCCAGTCCGATAATGGTTCACGATAACCGTTTTTTTCCATTAAACGATTAACCTGTTCAAGCAGGGAATTATCTGACACCCAACTTTGATCAAGATAATCAACCGGATATCGAAAGAAATCATGAACCAGCGGCAACACGCTCTGGCGATACCCTTCTGTCAAGAGCGGAAAATGTGTCATACCGATGCTTGCGCCTTTTGTTTACCGGTAAAGCGCTTCAGCAGATCGTTCTTGCTACGAAACAGATAAAGGCCGCTACCAACAATAATTATAAGAAGTAAACCCAACCCGATTATCAAATACTTTTGCTGTTCATATACTGATGGAATTGGACCACTAATTTTCTTTAGTGAAGAAGGAAATAAAGCGACAGAAACCTGATCGTAATTCAGCCCTAAAATACTGTTGGCCACCAACGACTTAATTTTTGGTGTTAATGTTTCGACCTGTGCATCTTCAGCATACTTGATAAAGACTGAAGCGGTACTCGGCTCCGGATTCTTGTTAAATTTATCTTCTTCCTGCATGACAACATGAACACGCGCCACCAAGACACCATCAATGCTAGACAAGGTATGCGATAACTCCTGGGAAATGGCGTAGATAAAACGAGCCTTCTCCTCAGTCGGTGATGAAATTAACCCATCCTTTGAAAAAATATCACCCATAGTTGCATAGTGCTGTTTAGGATAACCCTGTCTTTGCAGTAAACTGATTGCCTGAGCAATCTGCTGTGAGGGCACTTTCAAACGAACACTCTGATCTTTACCGGCACCGAGCACTTCCATATTCACAGTAAACCCGTTGGAGCGAAGAATGGCGTACATTTCGTTGCCTTCTTGCTGGCTCAACCCACTGTAAAGTTCAGTTTTACAACCGCTGAGTAAGACCAGCAGAATAAGACCGAGCCAACACTTTTGTCGATTTTTCATGGCACACCTGTATTGTTTACTGCGCCTTAAGCAGGCTTTCCGCATTTTTGTTTACTTTTCCAGTAACCGCCAAAGCCATCTGTTGCTGAACAGCAATCTGGTTTATCTCAAAATACAATTTGTTAGCTTCTGCCGGTGTCGTTATCGGCTGATTAATGCGCTCTTCCAGACCTTTGATACGCTCCTGGTATCCACTGCCTAATGACTGAAGGCGACTGAGAATCGTATCCCCCAGACTGACAAGTGGTTTTGAGCTTTCAGTGGCCAAATAATTCTGATGAACCACTTCAACCGATTTCGTATCCCCGTTCTGATGTGGATTAGCCTTGGCATTGTCCATAACCTCTGCAAAGCGGGCGATTTCATTTTCACTTGGTTCAAGTCTTTTGTGTATATCTGCCTGGGATTGACTAATCGTTTCCGGATTAATGGCTAATACGCTCGCATCCATTGTTTAATTCCTCATGGAAAGAAGAGCTTCTTCTGCAATAGATCCCTTAAAAGCTGGATTCTCCTTAATCTTGAGCATTAACGACTCAGCTTCTTTGTACTGACCGTTACTATACAGGGCGAAAATAAGAATGGCTAAAGCTTCCATGTTATCATCTCCCATGGCCTCCAACTCTTTGGAGAGCAGTTGAATACCTGGTTCAAAATCGCCCAGAGAAATTTTAACTGAAGCCATACCCAGCTGGGCTGCCGTTTTTGCTTCGGGACTTTCGGCAAAAGCTGAAATCCCATTAAAAACGATCTCAGCATCATTGAATTGACCCAGCTCACAGGCCAGAGCTCCAATTTCTGCAACTCGTCTAATAATACTTTCAGATTCTAACATTTAAATCTCCTTAATTATTATTAACAACCAATTAAGATGGAGCGGATTCAGCAAAAGCCGAATCCCGCATCCATAAGAGCTTTTATGCTGCCTGTCCAATCTTCTTGATTGTGTCCTGTATCAGTTTTTGCAACAAAGACATAACTTCACGTTGAAGTGTCAGCTTCTGTGCTTTTTTATACATTTCTTGCAATATACCAAGAGCAGCCTCTGGGCTATCAGGTATCTGCATGCCTTTAACATCATCAAGGCTCATGTTTGAAATATCAGGTACGGATGAGTTTGCCATTGTACATTTCCTCTTTCGGAGCACTGTGCTCACATTGGTGGTTTACGAATACCTGCTTATCCAGGTATTTTTCAGTTGGCCTTTCACATAAGGCCACTTACTGAATCTTTTTTCCTGCTTTCTCCAGGATCAATATCGAACAATCAACGCTAGCTTTGAAAGCTTTATAACGTTCATAATCTTTCTGAGTTAGTCCGGAATTAATTTTTCTCTGTAACATAGATGATGCTTGTGTCAACTGATCTTTCACGCTACGACTCAATACCCCATTAACATCTTTGGTCAGTGTCGCTACAGTTACTTCAGTTTCAAGCACTTCTTTTGATACTCGATTAAACATATTTAATCCACTCCCAGTCGATATTGAATAAGCTTGTCCCCTCTGCGCAATTGCAGCATGTCGGACGCGATATCTTCTACCCGATAACCATATTCAAGCTGGCTACCAACAAAATATTTTTCACCGTTACTCAGCACAAAGAAAGGTGTTTTTCCCATGTAGATGCCTCGCACAACCAGATTTGGAAATGGAGTTCTTGCTAACTGGGTATTTGCAACAACCTTATCTTCAAAAGCCAGAATACCTGGGACATCAACCTGTAACCGACCGCGATTTAGCTTCCACTTCTCCTCATCGCTCACATTACCAGTCAATATAAAATGCCCCGCGAGGTCGGTTTTTTTAACCGACACATTGGAATAACCCAAGGCTTCAAGTGCGATTTCAGTCCCCTTAACCAATTCATCGGTTATCTTCACATTAAGTGAAACATCAAGACCATTAGTTTCAATCCATTGCTTCAATTTGTTCATATCTGTGGAAGAATTAACATAACCTTCAAATACCCAGACGCCATGACCCATTGATGTGACATGCACGTCCGGAAAGCCAATTTCTGCCACCAGAGTTTCCATCTGGGCAAGCGTTTTAACGAAGCCCCGATCAATCAGACTCGACTCGGGTTGAGCGTTTGTCATCGCACCTGCAGCAACCAGCATCAACAAGCCGACACAAGCGCCAATAACGCTGATCCTGATTCGAAACTCCCTGAACACTTCCACCCAATACTGCCGTGAGGATCTCGACTCCTGAGTCTTTGTAGGACTCTCAGGTTCAGTTTTTTTCGCTGAGTCATTCACTTCAGGGACGGGCTCAGCAGGCTCCACCGGTTCCGGGTCACTTAACGATTCCACGTCGCCTAATGGTTCCGGCCAAGTAACAGGCCCATTTGCAACAGAGAACTGCAGGTCGCCGATTACAACCAGCGCGCCCTGCTCAAGTACTTCGTCGTCGGGCAAGCCACGCTGCTTGTTATCTTTACGCAATCGAATCAGACGCACCATGTCATCAGTAACATCGAGTTCAAAGTGCCCCGGCAATAGCCCGGGTTCCTGGAATACCAGGTCATCATTGTCATCACACCCGCAGCGATAGCGCCCGGATGCGAGCTCCAATTCACTGCCAAAGTAATGCCCGGACAGTATTTTAAGCTTCCAGTCAGACATATTTTTTTCCATTGCTCATTTTTTGAATCTCATTGCACCCTGCTTTTTAACAGGATTAATCAGATATTGGACTGCAACTGTTAATCATATTGGCTTTCTTGCTAAAAGCTGCAGGAAATAATCTGGCAACCTTTTCGGTATCCTCACATCGGGCATAGTTCCCGATATAGACGGAATAAATTGTCTTGCCTTCTTTTTTGTCAACGCTGGCACGGGTTTCAAAACCACGCTGATCGTAGTACTCCCGAATCGCTCGCACGGTATCTTTATTTTTAGTACCAACCTGAAACGAATAAGCTACTATCTTCTTACCGTCTTCCGTTCTTTGACCGGTAATGACTTTGGGTGTCAGCAGAAAAAGTTTGACAACATTATGGTGACCATGGCTTTTTGAACGAAACAAGGCGCCGAAAACCGGAATGTCCTTAAGAACAGGAATACCGATTGAATCGCTGCTTTCAAAATTCTGATAGAAACCACCAATCAGCAAACTCTGCCCCATCTCTACAGACGTCTGTGTGTTGATAGTGCTGGTTTTAATGACCGGAATACCATCAACCTGATCACCCGTCTGCTGACCATCTTCAATAGTAACTTCCAGGCTAATTGCCTGATGCAGGTCACCACGCTGAATATGAGGTGTTACGCGAAGCACGGAACCGACATTGACAGGAAACAGATCTACCTGTTGATTACCTGCGACCCGAACATGAAAAGTAGTCGTGTCATCAAGCACTGCTTCCATATGTTCACTGGTCACGATTGACGGTCGGGATATAAATTGAGCATTGCCATCCTGCGCTAAGGCATCAACCTTAGTCAGAAAATAGTCTGCACCGGAATCCAGCACTGTTGAAAAAGTATTTCCCGCACTACTGAGTAGTGAAATCTGGCCAATACCTGGCGTTGCATTTTGTCCATTCAGGCCGTTATAACCAACCTCACCGTAGTTACTGTCGCGCCCCTGCCAACTGATGCCCAATTGACTGAGCTCATTTGTACTTACGGTAATAACAGAAACATTAACTTCGATCTGTTCGGATGGCTGATCAAGATTATGGATCAATGTCTGATACACGACCATACGATCAACACGGTCATAAATGATAATAGAATTTGTTCGACTATCGGCCTGAATCCAGGCTTTTTCACCAGCCACTGGCGCCTGTCTGACAAGACCATCGCTGACCTTAGCCTCCAGAACCCCAGTCGGCCCGCCACTTGCGGCGTTGCCGCCACCTTGACCGCGCCCTAAGGTGTTACGCAGTATTGACGCCATACCAGGAATGACTATGTTCTTACCACGAAAGGTCTGAGTTTGATCCGTTGCTGTCGCGTACCGGAGCGGAAACATGCGCAAAGAATACTGTTCCTGTTTAGGCATCGTAACCACCTGACTTTCCAGTACCAGTGCCGTTTCCTGGATCAGATTCACCATTGATGTCGGGCCTGAGACATAAACCAACCCTTTATCCGGAACTTCTTTCCAACTGAAGCGATCATCCCAAATACCGACTTCTTTAATTGAAGCTCGTAATTGGGACGGCTTAACATTAGTCAGGGTAATAATTCGGTTGACAATTTCATCACCGCGGAAAAAGTGCAGTGTAGTGCCATCGTAGTACCATTCAAAGTCAAATGACTCACCTAAGACTTCAAGAAAGTCCTTTGGGGTTTCGCCTTTAAAGCGCCCATTAACTGAACCGTTGATTCCAGCACTGACCGTCACAGGAATTCCGTAACTGGCGGAGAAATTACGCAATACGCCTGCTAGCGCTTCACTGTTAGCATAGAGTTCATAGGGTGATTTATCCCACTTTGGCTCAGCCGCGCCAGCTACAGCACAGAATAGCCAGAGAGAGAGTGCTATCGGTTTAAAATATTTCATGCCTTCGTCCATTCAGTTCTGGTTTAAGGATTTCCTGCTTGCCTCAGACGACAATCAGTCTCGGTCTATCCGAGTTTCTTTGTGTATTCGTGCATGAGCTAAAGCCATCGACTGCGTACATAAAACGTTCAAGAAGATGCTCAAATGTTCCAAGATCCATTCCATCGGCATCAACTCGCTGATACATGCACAAGGCCTCAGATTCTTTATCTAAATAGAGTGATACTTGATAGTCAGACGCATTGGTCAATGAAGCCCGCAGCGCAGCTTTTAAAAACTCTACGCGGTGATAGCTCTCAGATGGTATGAGCTTAATTTGGGTTTCCAGATATACTTTGTTCAACGATTCAAATACCCGGACTGGGTGCTCGTCTATATAGAGAGTAACAACCCCATTTTCATCTTCAGCCAGTTCTTTTAGTTGGTATTTATCTACAAACTTTGAAACCAGGCCTGCCAGCGCCGTGACCATTGTTCATCTACCCATTCAATCAATCTTTATCTGATCACTGAGTGGGGCATTCAAAGCTTGAGTTGCAATTATTTGTCTCAAATTCCAGGGATTAGCACGTTTATGCAGAACACATCACTTATCGATCGGTACTGGTAGGGTAGAACCCCACGCTGCAAGCACTTTGACTGACTGTCGCAACGACACAACAACTTACCCATGAAAGGTCATCTCACCTATAGGGAACCCGATAACGGATCGACACTCGGTTAAGTCTGAGCGTAGCGATGACCCAGTACTGGAGTCAGAAAAACTGAGAGACCGATCAAGGACAATGGAAAGCAAACGATTTAGAATTTTCCGTGGTATTAGTCCATTACATTACCAAACCTCGGGCAACTCTCTGCCTGTAGTTTTTATGATCAGCGTCAAGGTTATCAACCAAGGATGCATCCCGGTAAATAAGTGGGTGAAGCATCATTGCCATGCTTGTTTAAAACCATTATTGGAAAGTATTTTAAGGAAAAAACAGCCTTCTTTCGGCAAACCCAAACGGAACTCATCGGCATAGGATATGACTCATTAGTCAACCCGGCAAAGAGTTAGTCCGGAAAGCGATGGTTCTGATTTACAATGAATAAGCGACTGAATATTTTCGGGGAAATGATTGAGTTGATATCTGAAAAATACAAATGACTCCATGTTAACGGTAGTTTTTTATGGCATTACTATTACCGTGAGCTGAGCCATTGTTGTTCGGAATTGAGTTATTTCATGATTGTTTAAAGGTTCATTTTTTCGAAAACAGGTCATTTCTCTTGTTATCAATGCGCATAGTTTGTATCCAGTAAGATACACTAGCTATTAATCACAAAGACGATAACTAGATTAATGTACAGATTGGTTACAAGCTTGATGTCCCTAGGTAGCAATGTTAGTGTCTACCAACACGGCTTGTTGAATTGTCAATGAGGTATCAATTTGCCATTTAACCTGCAACCAAACCCGGCAATTATCACCGGTGTAATACTGCTGGGGATCGTTCCACTCGTACTTTGGAATATCGGCCTGCAACGCGAGAACCGTAGATTAAAGACTCTCACGTTAATGGATAGCCTGACCTCTCTGCCCAATCGCAGAGGGTTCGAGCTTTTGATACAAAAAGCTATCCGGGAAGCTCGTCGCTCCAATCAACCCCTGTCGATGCTGCTGCTGAATCTTGACTCTTTTTCGAACGTCAATCAGGACTACGGCTTTGATATTGGCGATGCGTTATTGGAACGAATCGCACACCAACTCAGAGAGGCGCAACCTCATGCAAACATTCCCTGCCGCTGGAGCGGAGACGAATTCATTATACTACTGAAAGATGTCGGCCACGTTGCTGCACAGTGGTCGGCGGAAAAGATGCGGGCTCAGGTAGAGCGGGAACTGTTCAGAATTGACGATAGATCTTTGCATATTACTGTCAGCCTTGGTACAGCGACTCTTAATGAAACTGATGACCACACTTCTGTTATTCAACGGGCTCACCTTTCATTGCTTAACGCCAAACAGTCAGGCGGTAACATCTGCTGCAGTATTCAGGAGTAGTTAGCCATCCAGGTGCTCTAACCCCGAAAAATTCACCAGACCACTCAAAATATCGCTGCATTCCAGATCTGGCATGATCTTCAGTTAAATTGCCTCCACTGACACCTTGCTACCAACCTTCGCTTATCGAACCTGAGAAAAATTTACGGACTAAGGTGTTATTTATCGTTACACCAGCTTAGAGTTAAAACTTGAACAGATGAACAAGAATTTATCATCCAAGCCTGGTTAGCATTGAATTGCAAACCTGGCAAGTTTTATTTCGGCCCACAATCTCCATGTTTATTGACACCTGAATCCGTGACGTCAAAGTGAGGCAAGGTGTAAGAGCTTGATTTCTATTTGTTTTTCAAAAGTTGCAGGCTCACCCCAATTTTTGGGAAGTAAAGAGGAATCAATGGCTTGCGCACTGCGCCGCTATGGAGTTACGAATTCAGGTGACAGCCTTACAGTGAAATACCCAGCCATGATCTGCTGCTAAAGGCCAGAGTCAACATCGTTAATAACCGTCACCTGACTGGCGTCGGTTTCAAAGAAAAAACAACTGCGGCGATTGGTATGACAAGCGGGGCCGGTCTGATCAACCAACAATAGCAAGGTGTCACCATCACAATCCGCCCGCAGAGATTTAAGTATTTGGCGATGCCCGGAGCTTTCTCCTTTACGCCAATAGGTTTTGCGCGAGCGAGACCAGTAACAAACCTGCCCTTCGACCAGCGTCTCACGAAGTGAATCCCTGTTCATCCATGCCATCATTAGTACTTCACCGCTGTCATACTGCTGGGCAATGGCTGGAATCAATCCATACTCATTGAACTTAAGATGATCAATAAAGAGGTCTGCCTCTATCGTGGCTGCAGTGGAAAGTTTTTCCCATTCTTGAAACATAAATTCGTTCTCACAGTACAAAAAACAGCATGATCGGGATAATAAAGATGCTTCCCGCATTTGCAAACATAACGATGGAGGCAACCTTGTCTGGTTCCTGCTGGTAACGCTCTGCCAATAGGTAATTCAATACGGCAGGCGGCAGTGCAGCAAACAGCCAGGCCATTGCTTTTTGCTTATCCGTCAGGTCCAGCAAATAAATAAACGGAGCTGCCACCAAAAGACCGGTAACAGGCGATAGGATCGTGCCAACCAGGCCAACGCGCCAACCATGCCAATCCAGATCCACCAGGCGAACACCAAGCGCAAACAGCATTAATGGAATCGCAATATCCCCCAGTAATTGAAACGCGGTCACCATCCAAACGGGCAATTCCAAGTCGCAAACGGAGATGCTTAAACCAGCTATGGTGGCAATGATCATCGGCTGTTTCAAAAAAGAAAGCAGATGCGCTTTAGGGCTTAAAATCCAATACCCCACCGTAAAATGCAGGGTATTTTCAACAATAAACATCATTAAAATTGCCGGCAGGTATTCATCGCCAAAAGCCAACAGTAGCAGAGGAATACCCAGATTACCGCTATTCTTAAACATCATCGGTGGGGCCAGTGTCTTCCATTGCACATGAAACAGTTTACAAAAAACCAAAGTCAGAATGCCTGGCAGTAATGTTATCAATGCAGTGACCAGAATCAGATATATATATTCTGCGATATGAATTGATTGGCCTGAAAAGACACCCAGAATAAGGAAGGGAACAAAGACATCAATATTGGCAGCATTGGCAGAATCCATAATGGTATGTTTACGTCGTGCATAAAAATAGCCGACGAGAACAACAAACAGGATCGGTGCGACAACACCAAAAATTTTGATCAACAACCTAAGTACTCCTAAAACGCAGTAACTTATCCTAAATCATTTTTATGAGACCGACTTGCATTGAGCGAAAGCAGAGCCTTCGGTTTATGCAATACCTGCCACCACAAACAGCAAAAAGCGGTTTCATACAAGCGCTGAAAAATACCTGCCAACCGATGAAGAATAAAGACATCGATCTGAAACAAAATAAAGTTCAACAAAATGACTGCAGAGAAGACTTTCATCTGGCGAGCCAGACTTTTTTCAAACAGGTAGCGAACAGCAAACACTGCTGGCCCGCAATATAAACCCCATACCAGAGAGCTGTGCATCAACTGATTCAAACTGCCACTGGGTGGGCAACCGGTATCACAGGGGAAGACCATGCTGAGAATATAGCTGGCGGCATAAGCCAATACTGAAAAACGCAGCACAGGGTCCATAGTTTTGGGCTCCAGACTGCGCCTTATATTATCCAGCGCCCCCATCCAGAAAATACCAATGAGCAGGAAGAGTCCATGACCGAAAGACTGATATGCCATCTCCATTTCATTCAGCCGACTAACGTAGTCAAATCCCGTGACATAAGGGTTTAACAGAGTAAACAAGGCAACACCGACCGTCGTCAACAGGATGGCGATCATGCTCAGAATTCGCGCGTGTTCATGCCTTAACATGCTAATGCATCGTCCAGATACGATTTAAGCCGCGCCACAGCCTCGCGCAGACGTTCAATATTGACCGTGTAGGCAATACGAACACTGGTTGCCGCCACCGGGCCGGAAAAATCCACACCGGGTGTGATCGCAACACCGGTTTTGTACAGCAAATCAGCACAAAACGCTTGAGCGTCACTGCTATAGCGAGAGACATCGACATACAGATAAAAAGCGCCATCGGGATTGGCCATCACCGGTAAACCGAGCGCTGGCAACGCTTGAACCAGATAATCGCGGCGAGCTTTCAATTCATCGCAACGAGCAAAACACTCAGCTTCGACCTCTGGTTTGAAACAGGCCAATGCAGCTTGCTGGGCAATAGCGGAAGAAGAGAGGTAGAGATTCTGTGCGATACGTTCACAGGCATCAATGGCATATTCGGGCACCACTAACCAGCCCAAACGCCAACCCGTCATACCATAAAACTTGGAGAACGATTGAATAACCCAGGCATCATTATTAACCTCCAGAGCAGTTGGGGCTAATCCGTCAAAGCTCAGTCCATGGTAGATTTCATCGGCAAACAGGTGCATGCCATTTGCCTGGCAAAAATGGCTGACCTCACGCCACTTCTCGCGTGACATCACTGAGCCTAATGGGTTGCTGGGGGATGCGATCAGTAAACCTCGGCTTGAGCCGGTCTTATGAGCCTGCAGTTGCTCGACAGTCAAGGCCATACCGCAGTCGGCATCCAGATGAACCGATACCGTTCTGGCATTGACCATGGCCAGCAGATTGGCATTGCATGGATAACCGGGTTCCGGTAGCAACACGTCATCACCAGGATTCAGGGTAGCGAGAAAGGCAACCTGCAGAGCGGCCGACCCTCCGGGTGTCACTAGAATTCGCTCTGGTGGTATATTCAGGCCATGCCAACGCTGATAGCGTTGGGCAATAAGCTCTTTTAGCTCCGGCAATCCAGTACTCGAAATATAAACCTGCGGTTCCGTCGCAAGACTTTTCAGGCCCTGCTGGATAATAGCTTCCGGTGTGGCAAAATCAGGCTCACCAACAAACAGGGAAATCACATCGCGCCCCTGTCGTTGCAGTTCAGTGGCCTCTTTCAATACCTGAACAACATAAAAAGGCGTTATTGCCTCGGTGCGGTTGGCCAGTGTCATAAGGTTTCCTTATCGGGTATCGCTGCATAAAATACGGCGCGTAAGCTAACACAATTGTCACAGTGCGTGTTGAGGTTTCCGGGTGGATTTTCTTGCTTTAAACCTAAATCCATCCTGAATCCGTGACTCCTTCAGTGGATGCAGGGGGTAAGAACTTGATTTCTATTTGTTTTTCAAACATTGCAGGTGCACCCATAGGTTCACCCCAATTTTTGGGAAGCAAAGAGGAATCAATGGCTTGCGCACTGCGCCGGAGTGCAGTCACAGATTCAGGAACAGGACATGAAATAACTTGACTTGCTATCGAGGCCGCTTTGCGCCCACACCCACAGGCCTATTGCATTTCGGTTCGTTATTCGCCGCCGTTGTCAGCTATCTGGATGCCAGATCCGTTAACGGTCAGTGGTTGGTACGAATTGAAGATATTGATCCGCCCAGAGAGCAACCTGGTGCAGCCAGTGCCATTCTGAAAACATTGGAAAGTCACGGCTTGTACTGGGACGAAGAAGTCAATTATCAATCCCAAAATACCGAACGCTATCTGGAGAATTTAGCCGCACTGGCCAGCCAGGACAGATTATTCTGGTGCCATTGCAGTCGCAAGCAACTGGCCGGTTTCAGCGTGTACCCAGGCTTTTGCAGGCAGAACAAAACGCCACGGCATGATAGTGCTGCGCGCCTGCGGATAATCACAGGGAGTGATAGCTTTGTTGATAAGTTTCAGGGCCTGCAGACTGCAAACCTGTCTTCACAGTACGGTGATGTTGTATTGCAAAGACGGGATCAACTGTTTTCGTATCAGTTAGCTGTCGTCAGTGATGATATCGCCAGTAACATCACCAATGTCGTTCGAGGTATTGATCTCTTGGGATCCACTTACTGGCAACGAGAGCTTTACCGTGCATTTGATACGCCCTACGTGAACTATGGTCACTTCCCTGTTCTGCATTCAAATCATGCTGATCAGAAACTCAGCAAACAGAATCTGGCCCCGGCGGTTGATGACACGCAAGCAATTGATAATCTGAAAACGGTTTTTACTCTATTGGGCCTTGAAATCGACACAGACCGCATTGATCTGATGCTGAGTCAGGCGATACAGCTCTGGCAACCTGACAAGCTGACGGGTAAAGACAAGATCCTGGTTGATATTTGACCTGAGTTCGTGACTCCATCGCGGCGCAGTGCGCAACACTTCAGTCAGCCATATCGCAAGATATCCTACCCTGCCATGACCATTGTCACAACAGGGTTTGACTTACCTGAGTATTGTCAACAATCAACGAAGCAGACATACAAATCTCGGCTAGACTCAAAATCAGGCACACGATCCCCTCCATCTTATGTTCGGACTTAAAACACATTTGGCCAGGCGGTTAATGGTATATATCGCAGGGAGCC
The DNA here is from genome assembly GCA_037389025.1 of Reinekea sp. Classification (GTDB taxonomy): domain Bacteria; phylum Pseudomonadota; class Gammaproteobacteria; order Pseudomonadales; family Natronospirillaceae; genus Reinekea. Next base: position 14,020 of record JARRJP010000059.1, read on the forward strand.
TGTTTGGCGCCCTGCTGTTTATTTCCACAGTTCAATATCTCGCTTTATGGTCCATGCTGGAACGTACGCGCGATCGGAGTTTACACGATACCATTGACGCTCTGTTGCCGCTGGTTTCTCAGTCGTTGTGGACCTTTCATGAAGATCATGCAATCAACACAGTCAACGCAATTTATCAAAACCCGTTTGTTTCTGGTGTACAGGTAAGCGATAGCACCGGCCGCTTCAGTTTTGCTGTTGGAGACTTCGAAAGCACATCTGAACAGGTGCCAAAATTTGACAAGAAACGTTTTTCCTACCCAAAAAAAGCTTATGTCATTGAAGCGCCTCTGATTATTGAGTCCACTAGTAACAGTAAACGTCAGTCCAATATCGGCTCAATACGGGTGAGAGGTGACAATGCGCTGATTGAACAGCAAGTCAACGAACTATTGAGAATTACATTAGCATCGGTTCTGCTGGCAATCGTTTCCCTGCAGATTCTGATCTATTTTTTGGTAAAAAAGACCATCGCTCTCCCCCTGGAAGGTTTTGACCGTCTGGTCCAACATCTCTCCACAGATATGCGAAGCCAGCCGGAAACACCCGAGTTTGCCAATCGACCAGATGAATTCGGTCGTCTGACCCAGGTTTTCAGTCAGCAGAGGGATGAGCTGATTCAGCGAGACCAGGTGCTGGCACAGCAGCATCAGCACCTGGAACAGATGGTCGAAGAACGAACCAATGAGTTACAACAGGTCAATGAGTCACTGGTTGAGTCTCTGACTCAGTTGAAACAGGCCCAGCAGGAATTGATTCAGAACGAAAAAATGGCCTCATTAGGAGCCCTGGTTTCGGGTATCGCCCATGAAGTCAACACGCCTTTGGGCGTTTCTATCACAGCGGCAAGTCATCTGCTGGAAGAGCTGCACCAGACGCAAAAAGCACTTAATAACAACAAGCTCACAAAAAGCAGCTTTGAAACGTTTATGGAAGAATGCGATGAAACAGAATCACTGTTGCTGAATAACCTGAATCGCGCGGCACAGTTGATCAAGTCATTCAAAAAAATCTCGGTGGATCAGACCTCTGAAGAAGTTCGCTTTATCAATCTGAAAAGTTATCTGGATGAAATAGTCTTATCATTAAGACCCAAACTGAAGCACACAAAAATCACTGTGCACAATGAAACGCCGGATAATATTTCGCTCCGTCTGTATCCTGGAGTTCTGGCGCAGATCATGACCAATTTAATTACCAACTCCATAATTCATGGATTCCGTAATGGTAAAGAGTCAGGCGATATTACTATTGATGCACAGCCCAGTGGTTCTGAAATAATTCTCAGTTATTACGATAATGGCGCTGGGATGGATGAACAGACCCTGAGAAATATTTATGATCCTTTTTTTACCACAAAGCGCTCGGAAGGCGGCAGCGGCTTGGGGATGAATATTGTATATAACCTGGTTACGTCTAAACTGAAAGGTACTATTGAATCTTTCAGTTCACCCGGAAACGGGTTGAAAGTAATCATGACAATCAAGATAACTGAAGAAGTAAAACAGGACGTATTAAATGAGTGACGAACTGATATTTGCTACAGAAAACCCCGTAGAGCAGGAAGACAAAAAACCTCAGCGCCCGTGGAAAATATTGATTGTCGACGATGATGAAGAAGTTCACAGCATCACCAAACTGGCTCTGCGCAACTTTACCTTTGATGGGCGACCACTGGCATTTATGCATGCCTATTCTGGACATGAAGGCATTGAAGTTCTGGCAGAACATCCAGACATTGCGGTCTGTTTGCTGGATGTCGTCATGGAAACCGAACATGCCGGCCTTGAAACAGCCAGTGCCATTCGCTCAGAGCTGAAAAACACCTTTGTCCGTATCGTATTGCGTACCGGTCAACCTGGTCAGGCACCGGAAGAAACCATTATTGCAGAATACGACATCAATGATTACAAGGAAAAAACCGAGCTGACTCGCGGCAAGCTGCATACATTATTGTATTCCTGCCTACGAAGTTACCGGGACATTATATCCCTGGATCTTTCGCGTCAGGGGCTGGAACGCATACTGGAATGTTCAACTCAGTTACAGCAACGCACCTACCTAAAAGACTTTGCTAAAGGCATTCTGGAACAGATTTCTGCGGTACTGGCACCAGAAGAAGACGCCTTCTACGCCAAGAAAAATGGCGTGGCAGCGTTTGAGCACAGCGACGGCCTACGCATTATCGCCGGCACCGGTGAATATGAAGCCTATGAAAACGAATACTCAGTGAACGTTCTCCCTAAGGAATGCCTGGACATTGTCAACAATCAGGAGTTGGGATTTCAAAGCAAAATAGGCAAATCCGGCTTCATCTGCGTGTATCGCTCTTCAGAAAATCACATGGGACTGCTGTTTATTCGGGATCTGAAAACTCGCAATGAGCTTGAAAATCATTTGCTGCAGATGTTTTGCCGCAATGCATTGACCGCTTTTGATAATATATCCCTTCGTGCATTGCTTGAAGAAAGTCAGCGCGAGATTGTTTATCTACTGGGGGATGCTGTTGAGCATCGCTCCAAGGAAACCGGTCATCACCTGAAACGGGTTTCGGAGATCAGCTTCTTACTGGCACAGAAAATGGGCCTGCCTATAGAACAATGTCAATTCATTGCGGAGGCCGCCCCCCTGCATGACCTGGGGAAAATCGCCATCCCCGATTCCATTTTGAACAAGCCAGGCAAGCTTGATCCAAATGAATGGAAGATCATGAAAACACACTCTGAGATTGGCTACGAAATGCTGCATAATTCAGACAAGCCGCTGTTACGAATGGGGGCAGAAATTGCCTATGATCACCATGAGCGATGGGATGGCACTGGCTATCCTTGTGGCAAAAAGGGAGATGAAATCAGTATTGCCGGTCGCATTACAGCAGTCGCTGACGTTTTTGATGCCTTGTGTTCACGTCGGGTTTATAAGGCACCATGGGACATAAAACAGGTTGAGGAATATTTCCAACTGCAGCGAGGCCTGCATTTTGATCCCGGCATTGTAGACACCATGTTCGAAAACCTTGATGAGCTGGTGTCCATCCAAAAGAAATACAAAGACCCGGAATAATTCCGCTCCAGCGCTTCACAATGTAAACTTGTGCATTCTTGCACGGTGCACAAGTTCACATGTTTATCAAACTGTTCATTTTTCCTCTATATCTATCACTGCCTTTTACCTACTTCTGGTTTAGGTCACCGGCTTATTGGTGGTTGCCATTTTCGCTATGGGCCTTGTGCATTCTTGCTAATGCCGCCGTTGAATGGTCCAGAACCCGAAAGGTGGGTTCATGAGTTTTTCATGGACACAGCTGGTTCTTGGCGCGGTAGGTTATCTGCTTACCCTGTTTCTGATGGCGTTTTTTGCAGAGAAGGGCAAGATCCCCAATCGAATTCTTAAGCATCCGCTGGTTTATGTTTTGGCTTTTGGTGTCAGTTGTGGCTCATGGGCCTTTTACGGCAGTGTGGGGATGGCTTTCAATCTGCAGCATGGATATCTGGCGTTTTATGTCGGCATATCCATACTGCTGCTGTTCTCAGCCATTATCATCAGGCCACTGTTCGAGCTTGCGAAAAACTATCAACTGTCGTCTCTGGCCGATTTGTTTGCATTTCGTTATCGCTCTCGCTGGGTTGGCCTGGTAACCGCCCTTGGCGCCCTGATTTCCATTCTGCCGTTACTGGCCTTACAGATTCAGGCCATTACCGATGTCATTGTGTTACTGGATTCAAAAGCGAAGACCTACGTCGTCGGCGCCATTATCAGTGTACTGTTGCTCGCCATCACCATGTTATTTGGCACCAGAGATATCAAACCCAGCGAAACCCATCCTGGGTTAATCTTTGCTTTAGCTGTAGAGTCCTTGTTCAAACTGGTGGTTTTTCTGCTTCTGGGTTACATCGCATTAACGTCAGTTAATGGTGGACTGAATATGCAGCAGTGGATTGAGCTATCGCCGGAAAACCCGAACCCACTCAGTTCGCCACTGACACCGGTTCACTGGTTTGCGCTGCTACTGATCTTTTTTACCGCTCCACTGGTTCTGCCACACCTGTTTCAAATTCTGTTTCGCGAAAATACCCAGCCTGGAAGATTAGGTTTTATTACCTGGGCCGCACCGATGTATCTACTACTGATGGCGCTACCAGTGTTACCAATCATGTGGGCCGGGTTAGGTTCGAGGGTGCCACTGATGCCGGAATACTACAGCCTGGGGATTGGAATAATTATGAATTCCCCCGGGCTGGTTTGGCTGACCTATCTTGGTGGGCTTTCAGCCGCCTGTGGTATGACGGTGTTTGCTGTGCTTTCCCTGGCCAGTATGTTACTGAACCATGCGGTATTACCTTTTTACAGCCCAGGCCGGAATATCGATATCTATCATTGGTTGCTCTGGGTAAGGCGGTTCCTTATCGGCCTGGTCTTTGTGCTGATTTATGCTTTTTACTCGCTGTTAAATCAGGTTCATGACCAATCGACGTTACTGATTGCCTCCTACACTGGATTGTTGCAATTGGCGCCTGGTATGGTCGGCCTGCTGTTCTGGGGGCGAGCCAATCGCAAAGCCTTCCTGGCCGGCGCTTTGGCTGGGTTATTGGTCTGGCTGTTTACGTTGTTTTTCCCAATGCTCAGTGACAGCCTGAAGTTGCCAAACCAGCTACCGCCGCACTATGTGCACTATCGGGGTGAGTGGTGGATCTCGGTATTTTTGTCCTTCATCGTCAATACAGCAACCTTTGTGCTTATTTCATTCGTGACGCAAAGCAGTCCAGAAGAACGTAACTCGGCCGAAATCTGTCTGGTAAGCTCTGTTGATCGTCGTCAACGAATTCCTCTCAAGGCAAAGAATGTTCGCGAATTTATCGACTCACTGAGTAAACCGCTGGGCCAGGTCATGGCCAAGCAGGAAATTCGACGAGCTCTGACGCAATTAAAGTTTGGTACTAGCGAATATCGGCCTTATGCGCTTCGACGCTTAAGGGATACTGTAGAGGCAAATCTGTCAGGTATCATGGGTCCTTCGGTTGCACAAGCAATAGTCAGTCGCTATCTGCCTTATGAGCAGGTCGGTACAGCGCAAAACGAAGACATTCACTTCCTTGAACAAAACCTGGACAACTATCACTATCAGCTTAGCGGCATGGCAGCGGAGCTTGACCGCCTGCGTCGCCATCATCGCGACACCCTGTACCGATTACCCATCGGGGTTTGCTCCCTGACCACTGATGGCGAAATTCTGCTCTGGAATGAACTGATCGCCAAACTAACCGGCATTAGTGAAGAACAAGCCATTGGTGCTAATATTGAATCATTGCCAGGCCAATGGTATGACTTGTTTGACGGATTTATCAAAGGCCCGGAAGAGCGAATTACCATTGAACAGGATGATCCGGCCGATCTGCGTAAGAAACGTTGGTTCAGCATGCACCGGCGCCAGTTCGGTCAGTCTCGTAATGATCTCAACGAAGGCATCATTATTCTGCTTGAGGACGAAACCGAGCATAAAATGCTTGAATCAGAACTGGTACATTCCGAACGCCTCGCCTCAATCGGCCAGCTTGCCGCCGGCGTAGCTCATGAAATAGGCAACCCGATCACCGGTATTGATTGCCTGGCACAGGATTTAAAATATGCCGAAAGTTCAGAAGAAGTTGCTAACATTGCCCAGCAGATCCGCCATCAGACAGATCGGGTTACCAAAATTGTCCGCTCATTGGTTAACTTCTCTCATTCAGATACCCCGCAAGCCGATCATCAGGCACATTCGCTGGCAATGGTAGTGCAGGATGCTATTGACCTGCTGGCACTGTCACGTAACGAAATAAAAATTGTTTTCGTTAACGACATCGCCCCAACAATTGAGTTGTTTTGCGAACCTCAGCGACTGTCTCAGGTCTTCATCAACCTGCTAGGTAATGCACGTGATGCCAGCCCGGACAAAGAGAAAGTCGTGGTTGCCGCCAGCGCAGATTATGGCCAGGAGACGGTAGACATCACCGTAACTGACCGAGGCAGAGGTATAGACAGTGAACACCTGGATCACATCTTTGAACCGTTTTTTACGACCAAAGAGGTCGGCAAAGGCACTGGACTCGGCTTATTCTTGTCTTATTCAATCGTTGAGGAACATTTTGGACATATAAGCGTACAGTCGCCCGCTTACATCCTGGAAGATATTGGAACTCGATTCACGATTCGGTTACCCTTACACGTCAATGTTACCTCGGGTAACACCTAGCACTATTTTATCGAGCAATGCTCATAAACTATGGTGCTTTTTTGGAGACTATAGCGACGCTGGTTCGGTAATGCGGGCAACCATCACTGAGCGGACATTCATCGCAGCAGACAATCGGAGACTTTTGAATGGGCAACATTTTAATTGTTGAAGACGAAAGTATTATTCGCTCAGCCCTGAAACGGTTACTGGAGCGAAACGACTTTAGCGTTACTGAAGCCGAATCGGTAACTGAAGCCAGCCAAAACGATCTCAATGCATTTGACCTGATTATTTCTGATCTTCGCCTCCCTGGCACTCCTGGCACCGACCTGATTACCGCCGCAAAAGACACGCCCGTTCTTATTATGACTTCATACGCCAGTATGCGCTCAGCGGTCGATGCCATGAAAATGGGGGCGGTGGACTACATCGCAAAACCCTTTGATCACGATGATATGATTCGCACGGTTCGGCGTGTCATTGACGAATCTCACACCAAAGGTCATCAAACCTCTAATATAAACTCGCTGCCATTGAATAACAGCACCGTTCAGGAGTCCGGCAACCGTTCAGCCCTTGGTGATCTGGTCGGCAGCTGTCAACCCATGCAATCACTGTATCGACGTATGCTACGGGTTGCTCCGGCAGATATCACTGTCCTGATCCAGGGCGAGTCCGGCACCGGTAAAGAGCTGGCCGCACGAGCCATTCATCAACACAGCCCGCGAAAAGACAATTCACTGATCAGTGTAAACTGCGCAGCTATTCCAGAGAGCCTGATTGAGTCAGAACTGTTCGGCCATGAAAAAGGCTCCTTCACTGGTGCAACCTCTGCTCGTCAGGGATTGGTGGAAGCCGCAGAAGGCGGGACACTGTTTCTGGACGAAATCGGTGAGTTACCCATGGAAGCCCAGGCTCGACTTCTCAGAGTGCTTCAAGAAAGCGAAGTTCGCCGGGTTGGGTCAGTACATGCCCGTAAAGTTGATGTGAGACTGATCGCTGCAACCCACAGAAACCTGAAAAAACTGGTTAAAGAAGGTCTGTTCCGCGAAGACCTGTACTATCGGTTACAAGTGATCGAAATTGCTCTGCCACCATTACGCGACCGCGGCAAAGATGTCCTGGAAATTGCCGAACATCTGATCAACAAACACTGCCAGCGCCTGAAAATGCCGCATCCGTTAACTCTCGCCAAAGATGCCCGTGCCATACTAGAGAAATATGACTGGCCAGGAAATGTTCGGGAGTTGGAAAATGCTATTCAGCGGGCATTGATCCTTGCCGATGAAAAGGAAGTTTCTGCAGCAGATCTTGGATTACATCAGGAAGAATGGGAAGTACCGGAAACCTTTGCAACCGAAGTAGACGACATTGATGATCAGAAAGACAACCAAAAAGAAGCAGAAAGCGAAGATCTCTCCCTGGAGGATTATTTTCAGCATTTTGTTATTGAGCATCAGGAATCCATGTCTGAAACAGAACTGGCACAGAAACTGGGGATCAGCCGTAAATGCTTATGGGAACGACGTCAACGCCTGGGTATTCCGCGACCAAAAAAAGGGGCTAGCGCTGCCAGCGCCACTCAACACAACAGTAACAGCCACCTGAATCCGTGACCTCATATAGTGGCGCACTGCGCCGCTATGAGGTCACGGATTCAGGTGCAAGACACTACACTAGAGCATCAGTCATCTTCGCCAAACCTTCCGAACAATAACCCGATCAACGCACCAAGTGTCAAAATTCACACCTTTTGCTCGTATCCAGGCCACATGCAGTAACAGGTTGTCACTCATCCGATGAAACAACCCTATTACGTAACATTTCAGTAAGGAATTTGTTACCTGTACGCCACTAAACGTAACAAAGCATATCAAGCAGATTGTTCACATATCAAACAGACAAACCATAAGCTATTGTTTTATAAGGACTTTTAAACTTATGGCACAGCATCTGCTATATATAAACCATACGAAGATAGGCTCACCAACAAAAACAAAAACCGAGTCATCTAAGGAATGCATGCCCCGTCTAAAAACAAGAATAAGGGGTAGCTGATTAAACTGAGCAAAACAAAAATAAAAACCAAACAAGAAGAATAAGCTCTATACCTCCAGCGGATGGTGCTGTTGCGGCCGGCTACATGCCGGCTGGCTCGTCTCTTAACCCTTTCGAAATCATTCTAACTTCCCTCTTTTGTGTTACAAACTCCTGAATCCGTGACTCCAACGTGGATGCAGGGCGTAAGAACTTGATTTCTACCTGAATCCGTGACTCCAGAGTGGATGCAGGGTGTAAGAGCTTGATTTCTATTTGTTTTTCAAAAATTGCAGGTGCACCCATAGGTTCAATACCGCAGATTTTCTATACACTCCGCGATCTCTTAATTTTGCACACTTATCAATACACAGAACTTCATACATGGTTGTGAATTGGATTAAGCGTCTGTTCAAAGCAGCAGACCATCCGTTTGAACTCGTTAAAATAAGTCGGGATAATCACGCGATCTCCCGGCGAAGTATCAGTCCAAACGCCTTAAAAGTACTTTACCGTCTGAATAAAGCCGGTCACGAAGCCTATCTTGTTGGTGGCTGCGTTCGTGATTTGCAGCTTGATCTGGCTCCCAAGGATTTTGATGTTGCAACAGATGCGACCCCTGAGCAGATCCGCAAGCTATTCGGTAACTCCCGTATCATTGGTCGCAGATTCCGAATTGTGCATGTCACCTTTGGCCGTGAAATAATTGAAGTAACCACTTTTCGCGGTAAGGCAGATGACACACATTCCGACCAGAAACAGTCCGCCGAAGGCATGCTGCTACGCGATAATGTCTACGGCTCTCTGGAAGATGATGCCAAGCGTCGCGACTTCACAATCAATGCAATGTATTACACCGTTGAAGACTTTACAGTTCGTGCTTATCCAGCCGGAATGCAGGATCTTGACGAAAAAATGATTCGCATTATTGGTGATGCTGAAACCAGATACCGCGAAGATCCGGTAAGGATGCTGCGAGCCGTGCGTTTCGCCGCAAAGCTGAACTTTAATATCGAACAAACGACTGCCAACCCAATACGGGAAATGGCACCGTTACTGACTCATATTGCGCCCGCCCGACTATTCGATGAAATACTGAAGCTACTGATGAGCGGGAAAGGTGTCGATACCTGGAAGCTCCTGCGGGAATATGAACTGATTGAGCCACTATTTCCGCAGACCCATGCCGCTTCGACTTCAGTAGAAGATCCTTACTACTCAAGGTTTATCGAATTTGGTTTGCGCAATACAGACAAGCGGATTAATGCCGACAAACCCGTCACACCGGCGTTTCTTTATGCAGCGCTACTCTGGCCAGCAGTGCGTGAACAGGCAAAACACAATATTGATATGGGTTCGCCGGAAATGCCCGCATGGCACAAAGCCATGGCTCAGGTACTGGATCGCCAGGTTAAAACCATTGCAATTCCAAAACGATTCTCAATACCGATGAAAGAGATCTGGGAAATGCAACTACGCCTACCAAAGCGCAATGCAAATCGTGCAGAACAGATCTTGGGGCACCCTCGTTTTCGCGCCTCATACGATTTCCTGCTGCTGCGTGAAGAAGCCGGTGAGCAGCTCAACGAGCTCGGACAGTGGTGGACCGATTACCAGATTAAAAACCCTGAACAGCGTCGCTCAATGATCGACAATTTGAAAAGCGCTAATGATCAGAAACGGCGTCGGCGCCGCGCGCCACGAAAACGTAAACCAAGTGTATGAAGCTGGTTTACGTTGCAGTCGGCAGTAATCTTGGGCCTAGCGAGATCACCACGCAATCAGCATTGACTGAACTTCAGGAACAACCGGAAGTCATTGATTTCCGGATTTCCCACTGGTATCGCTCCAAAGCCATTGGCGGCCCTATTGATCAACCAGATTATTTGAATGCAGTTTGCCGTTTCCTCACCAGCTATAGCCCGGATGACTTACTGATAAGGTTGCAAGCTCTGGAAAACAGCTATGGTCGCATCAGAGAAGTTCGCTGGGGACCTCGAACGCTGGATCTTGATATCATCTGGATTGACGGCTTCACCAGTACCAAACCTCATTTAACCATCCCACATCCGAGAGCGCATCAACGCGCCTTCGTGCTTCTGCCGTTACTCGATCTCAAGGCTGATTTTCTGCTGCAGAATCGCACGCTGACGGACTTAGCGGAAACCGTCTCGGATCAAGCTCTTCAACAACTGCCATATTAAATACCTGAATCCGTGACTCCATAGCGGCGCAGTGCGCAAGCCATTGATTCCTCTTTGCTTCCCAAAAATTGGGGTGAACCTATGGGTGCACCTGCAATAAATAAACACCATCGACAGGATGCAAAGACGCACCAAAACTTGACTTAAGTGCACACAATCGCAACCATTCGCCTCTGATTTAATAACAATCAGGCGCAAACATGCCTAACGCAATTACAGTTTCCACTATTAAAGACTTGGTCAGTAACGGCGAAAAATTCACCATGCTGACTGCCTACGACGCTACCTTCGCCCACCTGTTCTCATCACTCGGAATTGAAACCCTGCTCATTGGTGATTCACTGGGTATGGTTTACCAGGGGCAAAGCTCGACGTTACCCGTTACCATTGACGACATGGTTTATCACACCAGTGCCGTCGCTCGCGGCAATCAGGGGGCTCTGCTGATTGCCGATTTGCCGTTCAACAGCTACGGCAATGTACCGCAAGCATTGGCAAGTGCCGGTAAGCTGATGCAGGCTGGTGCCCAGATGGTCAAACTTGAAGGCGGTGCCTGGTTATGCGAATCGGTACAGGCCATGAGCCGGGTTGGCATTCCAACCTGCCTCCATCTGGGATTAACGCCTCAGTCAGTCAACAAATTCGGGGGTTATAAGGTTCAAGGTCGCGAAGATGGTTCAGCGCAGCAGATGATCAGGGATGCCATCGCGCTGGCCGACTCAGGTGCCGATTTTATTCTATTGGAATGCGTTCCCACCGAATTGGCCAAAGCACTGACCGAAACCGTACCGATTCCGGTCATAGGTATTGGTGCTGGCCCGGATACTGATGGTCAGGTTCTTGTCTGCTATGACATGCTTGGCTTGACGCCGAAACGTCTGCCGCGTTTTGTGAAAAACTATATGGCCGACGACACCACCTGGGAAAAAGCGGTGATCACCTATAAAGATGAAGTGAAATCCGGCATATTCCCTGCGCCTGAACATTGTTTTGAGTAATATACCATGAAAGTAGTCACCAACCTGAACGACCTCCGCCATGAATTAGCTGCTGCGCGAGCCCAGGGTAAAAGCATTGGTTTTGCACCTACAATGGGTAATTTGCACGAAGGTCACCTGAAACTGATTAAAAAGGCCTCCGAAGAGGCAGATTTTGTGGTCGCTTCCATTTTTATCAATCCAACTCAGTTTGGCGAAAACGAGGATTTATCCGGCTATCCCCGAACATTGGAAGAGGATAAAAAACATCTGATTGCCGATGGCTGCAGTCTGCTTTATTTACCCGATAACGCCATAATGTACCCAAAGCCTGATCTAACCAGAGTCAGCGTCAACAAGATTACGACTCTGCATTGTGGTGCAAGTCGGCCCGGCCATTTTGTGGGTGTCGCCACCATAGTTCTGAAGCTGTTTAATCAAGTTCAACCTGATGTTGCCGTCTTTGGTTTGAAAGATTATCAGCAATTCACAGTCATTCGTACAATGGTCAATGATCTGTTTCTACCAATCAGGATTATCGGTGTAGATACTGGTCGAGCCGATGACGGCCTGGCACACAGCTCACGTAACAACTACCTGACAGCAAATGAGCGGGAAATTGCACCAATGCTGTATCAGGTTCTGCAAGACACCGCTGCCGCCGTTAAAGCTGGTCAGAAAAGCTTTGCAACCCTAACCAAAGAAGCCAAACAGCATTTACACGAAGCAGGCATGACTCCAGACTATTTCAACATCAGTCGACAGGTCGACCTTGAGCCTGCCGTTGCATCTGATAAAAAGATTGTCATCCTGGCCGCCGCTTTTTTAGGGAAAGCCCGGCTAATCGACAACATCGCCTTTGAAATCAACAACTGAGGTTAACATTCGAACGGATTTGGACATAAACGCGGTAATTCAGTTTCAAAATATGATCCGTTACGTAAAATACCCGTGAACTGCACCACCTTTTTTTAGTTCAAGATGAATCCGTGACTTCTTCAGTGGATGCAGGGTGTAAGCCGCTATGGAGTCACGGATTCAGGTTCAAGACAAATGGCTGGTGAACCACAGACCCGATAATGGAATGTTATTTGGCCTGTGGTATATCTGGTGTAATGTCCTAAATAAAACCTACATTAAGATTTTATTCAAGACACTACACTAGGAGAACGTTATGGATCTCATCATGTTAAAAGCCAAGCTTCACCAGGCCAGGGTGACACATGCCGTACCGGAATATGAGGGCTCCTGCGCGATTAGCGGTGACCTGCTTGATCTTGCCGGTATGCGTGAATATGAACAAATCCAGATCTATAACCTGACCAATGGTGAGCGATTCACAACCTATGTCATCCGTGGCGAAGATCATGAAGGCATTATTTCGGTGAATGGCGCAGCAGCATTAAAAGCCAGCGTTGGCGATTGCATCATTATCTGCGCTTACGCAAACTTCAGCGAGAGTGAGTTGGAAAACTTCAAACCCAGCATGGTTTACATGAACCCTGACAACAGCGTCAGCCATACAGCCAACGCAATCCCGGTTCAGTTGGCCTGACTAATACCTGAATCCGTGACTTCAAAGTGGATGCAGAGTGTAAGAGCTTGATTTCTGTTTGCTTTTCAAAAATTGCAGGTGCACCCATAGGTTCACCCCAATTTTTGGGAAGCAAAGAGGAATCAATGGCTTGCGCACTGCGCCGCGATGGAGTCACGGATTCAGGGAATGTAGCTATGTCTTATAACCCGACCCAACTGCCCGCATGGCAGGCACTGGTTGAACATCAGAAAATCATTGCTCCAGAACAGATGCGCGATATGTTCCGCGCCGACCCAAAGCGCTTTGAAAAATACAACCTTTCTGCAGCAGGCATTGCGCTGGACTACTCCAAGAACAGAATCAATGAAGAAACCGTCAATCAACTGATGGCACTCGCCAAGGAAGCCAAGTTGCCAGAAGCGATCGCCGCCATGTTCGATGGCGAGATTATCAACCAGACAGAGAATCGCCCGGCACTGCATATTGCCCTGCGCAACCGCAGTAATCGTAAAATTCAGCTTGGTGATGACAATATCACTGAAACCGTCAACAGCACTTTGGCAAAGATGAAAACCTTTACGGCCAAGGTGCATGATGGTGAATTCGTCGGCTACACCGGTAAAAAGCTGCGTACCATCGTTAACATTGGTATCGGCGGTTCGTTTTTGGGGCCAAAGGTGGTTTCCGATGCACTGAAGCCCTACTGGCGTGAAGGCTATGACCTGAAATACATTGCCAATATCGATGGAACTGACTTTGCGGAAACAGTCAAGGATCTGGATGCAGAAACCACATTGTTCGTTGTTGCCTCCAAGTCCTTCAGTACACTGGAAACCCTTAAAAATGCTGAAGCTGCACGTGCGTGGTTTCTTGCTCAAGGTGGCACACCTGAGCAGGTCAAACATCACTTTGTTGCCGTTTCCACCAACATACCAGCAGCAACCCAGTTTGGCATTGAAGAGGAAAACATGTTCCCGATGTGGGATTGGGTCGGAGGACGGTACTCACTGTGGTCTGCCATTGGCCTGGCACAGATGATCGTTCTTGGCCCGGATACATTCGAGGCCTTACTGCAAGGCGCTCATGACATGGATGAGCATTTCCGTACCGCCCCACTGGAGCAAAACCTGCCGGTCATCCTTGGCCTGCTTGGTGTCTGGTATCAAAACTTTTTCGGTGCCGAATCACAGGCAGTACTGACTTACGACGAATATCTACAGGATCTACCAAATCATCTGCAACAAGTGGATATGGAGTCTAACGGTAAGCGGGTAACCACTGACGGAACACCAGTCGACTGGCAAACCGGCTCAGTCATCTGGGGAGGCACAGGCACCAATGGCCAACATGCCTACCATCAATTAATCCACCAGGGTACACGCCTGATACCGGCGGACTACATTATGCCATTGCGCTCTCATAACAAGATTGCCGATCACCATGAATGGCTATTCGCCAACTACCTGGGCCAGCAACAGGCTATGTTGGACGGCAAAACCGAATCTGAAGTATTGGCCGAGCTGCAAGCCAAAGGTATGGATGAAGTACAGGCAAAGTGGCTTGCTCCGCATAAAGTTATTCCGGGGAATCGCCCATGTAACAGCATTACGTTTGACCTCGGCACTCCTGAAGTGGTGGGTGCACTGATCGCCATGTATGAACACAAAATCTACGTACAGGGCGTTATCTGGGGAGTCAACAGCTTTGACCAATGGGGGGTGGAACTGGGCAAAGTACTGGGTAATGCAGTTTATGCAGCCATTGAGAGTGGTGACACAACCAGTTACGACAGCTCTACTGCGGCGCAGGTTGCAGCCTTCCGCAACGCCAATCAAGCCTGATTTCCTCTAATCAGCCAGGTGGTGACAATAATCTGACATCACCACCTGTTTGAATCGGCTACATAATATTTTCGACCAGCTTTGTCAAACTTTTGACATAAACCTGAATCCGTGACTCCAGAGTGGATGCAGAGTGTAAGAGCTTGATTTCTATTTGTTTTCCAAAAATTGCAGGCGCACCCCAATTTTTGCTTGCGAAGCAAAGAGGAATCAATGGCTTGCGCACTGCGCTGCTATGGAGTCACGGATTCAGGTTCAATGGAATTTGTCTTATTTTTTGCTTTACTTAGGTGTAAGGAAAATATTGAGAGCAATTTTGAAAGGCAAATACAACCCTGTACAAGGCTTTACGTTGGTTGAACTGATCATTGTCATCAGCATCATTTCAATATTGGTATCGGTGATATTGCCACATCTTATTGATGTTGAAGGTCAGGCCAAAGATGCCGTGCTGCTCGGTGCTCTGGGTTCTTTGCGATCAACGGCACGCATTGCGGAATCATTCGCAGTAAGCACCGGTGAGAACATTGATAACGGGCTTGTGACTATCGGTAACGAAACCGTGCTGTTGGTGAACCGGTTTCCTGCCGCTCGTGACAACAATATCAGCAGTTCAGGGCCAGGCGCATTTAAGGGGATTCTGGGATTAATGGAGGTGGATGGTCAGCTGAAAGTTCTTTACAGCAATAATTCACCGATTATCGATGCCGCCAGCGCGACTAACGTCAGATTAATACTAGCATTAGATGATCGTTGCGTTTATTACCAGCCACCTCAAGTGGTTGGTCATTTACCAACATACAGTCACGGTGTATTGAACTTCGATAATGAAACGGATATTTGCTCATAACCACTTGGATGAAGAACTTAATAATTTCCTGAATCCGTGACTCCAAAGTGGATGCAGAGTGTAAGAGCTTGATTTCTATTTGTTTTTCAAAAATTGCAGGTGCACCCATAGGTTCACCCCAATTTTTGGATACGCATTAAACTGAAACCACGTGTTGTAATTGACAGAAGGTTTGGCATATGAAAAAACAATCCGGTTTTACCTTAATCGAACTGATCATGGTAATTGTTATTTTGGGTATTTTATCTGCTTTTGCGTTACCACGGTTTGTAGACATAACCGATAGTGCTGAAGCCGCTAAGATAGAGGGCGCATTTGCAGCCATTCGTTCAGCCTCAGCAATTGGTCATGCAGCCTGTTTGGCCGATTCCGGTTGCAATGCCACTGCAGCAACTTCCGCCACCGATTTTGAGGGAGCCAGCAGCGTGGCCATGGCCTATGGTTATCCACGCTCTAACGACGCAACAGCAGGTATCGTACTTGCGGCGAACCTGGACGGATATACTGCCGCACCATCAGGATCAGCAATAATATTTACTTCAAGCGCAACGCCTGCAACTGATGACGGATGCGTTTCTTATACTGAACCAACTGTTGCTGGTAATACTCCAACCATAATACAAGGGAAAATCACCACTGGTACTCCAAATACTTGTAGCTAGCAGGTTTAAAAGTGAGCATCCTGGCGATGCTCACTTGTCTATTATGAAGCACACGAATCGTTTCGGTTTCACTCTTGTTGAACTTATAACAGTAATCCTTTTACTTGGAATTCTGTCAGCCGTCACCTTACCTCGCTTTTTCAACCAATCCACCTTCAGTTCCTTCTACCAAAAAGTCGAATTCGAAAACGCTTTAACCTGGACCCGCAACAAAACCCTGACTTCACAATGCGCCCACGAAATAAGAATTAGTTCCAACGGCTGGATGGTCTTACGTGATGACGACCGTGATGGCAATTCAACCGATAATGATTGCAGTTCGAATTCAAATCCCGGTGACGGTTGTAGCGGATCCGCGTTCCTGAGCTTTGTATATCGGAACGATAACGATATCGTAACCGACAGCAGCCAGACCGCTCTCAGTGGTTCCCATATTACATCAAGCAGCACGCACCGGTTAATTTTCACCGCACATGGACAGCTTTATGACCTAAGCACTTTGCCAATCGATTTAACAACAGGATGCACCGATCTCTCCGGGCAAACACCAATTTCAAATAACGCAACGATCACGCTCGACCAGATCGGGCTGACGGCCGACGGAGAAACTTCCTATGTGGCAGTCCAGTAATCACTTTCGTTTTGTTCAACACCAACGAGGTGTAACACTGGTCGAACTGGTTATTGCGATTGTAATTATCTCAATTGCTGCAACTGCTTTACTACAGGGGCTGGGTTTCCAAACCGAGCGTAATGTTGACCCAATGATACAAAGCCAGTCGCAAATGCTGGCCAGACAATATCTGGAAGAAGTGTTGAGCCGACCATTTTATGACCCGGGCGGCGACCCTCGCGTGATCCCTAACGAATCACAAGCCAATGCTACGGCTGCAATTATCGACAGTACCGAACGTGCGGCAAACCCGACGAACCGACTCATCTGGAACAATATCTGGGAATATAACGGATTGTCAGACATCCCTCGAACAATAACAGGCGCCGCAATTCCCGAATTACAGGAATTCACCATTAACATCAGTGTCGATAATTCGGTAGGACTGAGCCTCGACTCTCTAGCCAATGCCACCTCCTGCCCGGCTAAAGTCTTGCTGGTGACGGTGACGGTAACCGATCCCAGAGGGCAACAGGTTTCCTTAAATGGTTACCGTACCAGTTACTTCAACGCTTCGGTTTGGGGGTGTTGATAATGGCCAGACGAAACCAAGGTTTCACATTGGTTGAAATGATTGTGGTGATCGTACTTATGGGTATTATTGCGGCGGTTGTAACGCCATTGATTGCCAATAAATTTTCTGCCGTCAGCCAATCCACTGACCGATCCCGCTGGGTACAACAAGCCGAATATGCGATGACATTACTGCGCCAGGATCTCGGTAACAGCGTACCCAATTCAATCTGCACAGATAACAACAGTGTTTGCGGCCTGGACAATCAAGTAGTGGAATTTCTGGCAGCGCCAGCCAATGCACCGCTGCAGGCAGCTCGCTATCGGAACAAACAATTCAACCCTTATGATCGACTTCAGCTGAATAATGAGACTTCATTTGATATTTTTGCGTTCACCACTGACCTGACCAGTTACGTTAACTTCCTGAGTGTTGGTGCAGACAGCATCAATGAAATCAGAACAGACTGGGAAACCGGACTCGCGTCCGGCAATGGTTCCATAGCACGGATTAACAATGCTACACCACTTGCAACAGGTGAAAATGCCAGCCCGCTGACAAACATAGAACTGGCCGCCAGCAATACCTTTCGGCGACATTCGCCGCATTTCCGAGTCTACTTTTTTCGTGGTCCACTCGCCTATCAATGTGATACTGGCACTGGATTTCTTTATCGCATCACCGGCTATACCTCACTGTCTAACACCAGTTTTGCCAGTCGCACCTCCGCTGCAACCAAGAACCGTGTCATATCAAATATTCAACGCTGCTCATTCGAACTGATCACCGGTGCAAATCATAATCCACCAATGCTGAGGGTCAGGCTGGAGATCGGCGACAGCAACTCAAGCGTTCAGTTAATCGATACCATTCCATTGAGTAATGCATTATGAAAAATCAACGGGGTATCGCATTGATTGCCGCCATTTTTCTGGTCGTCGTTATTGGATCGGCGCTAGCTATTCTGGCGAGCCTGAGCATTCGAACACAGCAGCAGACTAATCAGAGTCTGCTTAAAATGCGCGCGCAATTTGCCGCCAGTGCCGCCATTGACGCACAGGTGCAAAAACTGATTGAAGAGGACTCTTCAGGCTGTAATGAAGGCAGTCCGATAAGCACAGCCATGACTATTCAGGCCTATAATGACTTCAATGTTACCGTGCGCTGCAGTTTCCAGCGCTATAACCGGCCCTCACAAGAAGTCAGGGTATACAACATGACTGCCGTCGCTGAGTACGGAGCTCCAGATCAGGCCGATTATGTCTGGACTGAATTAAACGCCTCAGCAGAGTTGTAAATGACGAGGTTGCCCATGCTGAATCTGTATCGTTTGATATTCAATGGTCCCCTGCGCTTTTTATTCTTGCTTTCTGGGATGATCGGATCGGCCTATGCCACCACCTACACCCTTCCGGCAGATGTCGGCAGCGGCGTCTTTGCCAACTGCAGCTATAATGCGTCAGTTGTGGATTGCACAGGCAACGTCTCCATAGGCAACAGCGATCAGGTGATCCTGACTGAAGATCTAACATTGACCATCCATGGTGACCTGTATATTGATTATCAGGGCACAATCAATACACCACCCATGCACAGCCTCATCATCAACGTCGATGGCGATATCAGCAATGGTACTGATATCACCGTAAAAGCCGACCTGACTGCAACCGGAGGGCTATCTCTGAACTTTCAGGCTGATGTTACCGGCAACCTCAGTGCAGGAACGGTGGTTAATATTGGCAATTCCGTGGTTGTCGTTGGCAATATCAATTCCAGTGGTGCGGTTAATATTGATTTTCAGGCGACGGTGACGGGTGCCGTTTCGGCAGATGGTGCAATCAATGTCGGTGACTCGGCAACAATCAACGGTAACCTTACATCCAATAGTACCATCTATCTGGACTACACTTCTGGCATCAACGGTAATGTCACCGCTCAGGGAGATATCAGTACTGCAGGCAATGTCTTCATTGATGGCGATGTCTCCTCAGCGGGTGATCTTCACTTCGGCTATCAGGCTACAATCAGTGGCAGTTGTGCCGGTGCTAATCCGAACGATTACAGTCCTCACTGTTCAGCAATTAAAATTGTCGGGAGTGACTATTGCCAACCTTTTGATGCGGCAGGTCTTCCCAATGGTTGGACATCCGACACAATTATAGGCACTGCTGGTACCAGCACCGCAATATTTCAATCGCCCAACTACAGCCTTTTCACCCAAGGGGATGCCAGAGTTACAACACAATCCTTCGATCTTAGCGACCTGTCAGAGGTTCAACTTTCAGTTTGGATCAGTCGAGGGTTCAACGGAGTTAATAGCGCCCCACCAAATGCCAAGCAAATTCTTAGTATTGAATATCTGGATAACACCAATACTGACAACTGGATCACGTTGAAAACTTATCCTGGCGATGGTTCAGCCGGCGATCTGTTTCTGGATACTTTCGCCCTTAATGATAGCACTCAACTGCACAGCAACTTCGCATTGCGCTTTTCACTACCACTTTGGACATTTGGCATGGGCTACTGGCACATAGACGATATCTGCCTGACACCTAACCCATTGACCATCCCTGCACCGGTACTTGAGTACCGCTTCGATGAACTGGAATGGAATGGCACTGCCAATGAAGTCGTCGATAGCTCCGCTAATAACCTGCATGGCACCGCCGATGCTGCCTCCGGCACAACCACAACTGCGGATGCCCAGATCTGCCGAGCGGCCTCACTCAATGGTATCGATCAGTTTATTGATTCACCGGGTCTGTCGCCGTTGCGAACATCATCCACGCTAAGCTTCTGGATCAAAGTGGATAACGGTTATGTCGGTGTCTTCAAAGCCTGGGAAGCTCCGGTAGTGACAGGCTATGAACAATCTGGCGGTATTGATGATATTTTCTGGGGCTTCATTGATAGCAGCGGGCACATTTCCGTACAGAAAGGCAACATCAGGACCACGAATCAGCATGCCCAGATCAATGACGGAAATTACCACCATGTCGTCATGAGTTGGAATTCAGCCTCCGGGTTGGCGAAAGTTTTCGTTGATGGCAGCTTCGATCACATTTTCTTTACTGATACTGGCGATGTTACCACTGTTTTCAGAAGGATAGGACTGGTCGAAGACTCCGGCAATAGCCTGGTTTTCATTGATGCGGAGATTGACGAATTTGTGGTATTCGACTCCATCCTCTCTGATGGTGCTATCACCAAAATCTACGATCTCCAATCCAATGGCTACAATCTGGATGGCACCCCAAGAGACTGCACCAGTGCACTGACGATCGATCACTTCAGCTTCAGTCACGACGGTAATGGCATCAATTGCTCTCCCGAACCGGTAACGTTAACAGCATATCTCAGCGATGGCTCCGTTTTCGACGGCTTCACCGGAACCGTCAATCTATCCGTCAACAGCGCCAATGGTGATTGGAGCTATGCCGGTAGCAATGCGTTCAGTAACGGCGCTGCTGATGATGGCTCTGCAACGGTTGAATTTACCGCTGCCGATCGGGGAGTCATTAACCTGAGTTTCAGCGATAGCCATGTCGAAACCCTATCATTGAATGCCGACTTCAACGGCATAACCGAAACCTCTGGTAATGCAACGGCAAGCGATGATCTGGACCTGGCCTTCTCTGAGTCTGGCTTTCAGATCAGCACCGCTACGGCACCGGATATGCCAATCAGCCGGTATAACCAAATTGCCGCAACCAGTGGCGCCCTTAAGCTGCGTGCTGTTACCACAGATCCAGCAACTGGCGTCTGCACAGGCCTGTTTGCCGATGGCACCAACCATGCCATCAAAATGGGTACAACCTGCACCAGTAATACAGCAAACACCTGCGCCGTTAACCAAAGAGTGACACTGAGCAATAACGGCAATAGTTTTCCATTGCCAAACCCCGAGAATAGGCTGGCCGGTAGCGCCACCAGAACCGGGAACCTACGGTTTGGCACTAACTCCACCGCCGATTTCATCGTTAATCCGGCGGATATCGGTACTCAGCCTCTGACACTGACTCATGAACTGACTGATGTCGACGGCAACACAACCGGCGAAGTGTTAAGCGCCAGGTTAACTTTACAGGTTCGCCCCTCCGCCCTGAACATTGTGACGGTTGATGGCACAACCGCTGGCAGCCTGGACACTAATACAACCTTTAAGAAGGCTGGAGAAAGCTTTACCGTCGAACTGGAAGCTCTGGATGCCAATGGCACTAGTGTCGCCAGCTTCGGACGCATTGACAGTCTCTACGATATTGACTTCAGCGGCACTACCCTGAATGCCCCTTCAGGTGTGGGGACGGTCTATCCCGGTATAAGTGGTACGACAACCGCTTCTGCTTGGCAGGGATCTGACCCGGACGGCGATGGCAATCAACAACGCCTGGTGATGACAACAACAGGCATCTCTTACGATGAAGTTGGCAAAATCAACCTGAACGCCAAAATCAACGATTTTTTGGGTTATCGGGACGATACCAACAGCCCATTCGCGATCAGTGGCAACAACCTGACTGTTGGCCGCTTTTATCCGGCTTTTTTTACCGCAACCTCGACCGTCAACGCAGCATGGGGCACCAGCGGCGTCATATATCAGGGACAGCCAAATAATCTGACAGGACTTACCTTTGAAATCACACCAAGAGACATCAATGGTAACGCGCTGACGAACTTTGTTAATGAATTTGTCAGTTTCAATGGCTCGGTGCTCAACCCCCTGAGCAAACCCAGTGATTACGCCGCGACGGGCGGAACCATCAGCAGCGATAATCTGGCCTTTCAGGTTTCTGATCAGACAGACTTCAATGGCACTGTGCGACTCACCCAGCAAGCCGCCATGCTCAATGTAATCTGGCCACGCAACAGCACAGGGCCGACCAGCTCGGATGTGCCACAAATAATTACCAAGGTCACCATAGATGCTGCCGCCTTTACTGATGATGATGGCGTCTGTATCAAACTGAACGACTCAGGTAGCTGCCAACCGGTAAGCCCAGATATTCAGAGTCGATCACTTTTCTATGCAAGAATATCGTTACCTGATCAGGTCGATGGCGCAACGGTTCCCGGTGTTAACGGTGAAGACGCCTATGTACCGTTAACTCTTCAATATCTCGATCACTTTGATTCGGGCACCGGAGAAGCCGTCTGGGGAACTCAGATCGCCGAAAACACGATGGATGATACTACTCTGCAAGGCCTGACCCATAATAGCACCACTCAAACCTGCACACTGACCAACTGTCCAGCCACTGGCGCACTGACCACCACGCTGACCAATATCAGCACAGGGAACACCCTGCAACAGGGCGAAGGTTACTGGGACTATCGATTATCGCCACAGGACAGCGGCATACTGCAGGTCAGCGCCAATATTCCAAACTGGCTTTACTGGTTATGGAATGACAGTGACAACGATGGCGTCACCTTTATTGACACCAACACAGATGGAATTATCGACGCTTACGACATGGACGACATGACACCCGATTCCACGTTTCTGCTGTTCGGCAGTTATCAGGGAACCGCACCGATTCTGTTTGTACGACCCGGGTTTCGTTAAGACGATATTCCTCGTTTTGTTACCTAATATCAGGTTGGATAAGTCCTGAATCCGTGACTTCTTCAGTGGATGCAGGGTGCAAGAGCTTGATTTTTATTTGTTTTTCAAAAATTGCAGGTGCCCCCATAGGTTCACCCCGATTTTGGGGAAGCAAAAAGGAATCAATGGCTTGCCGCACTGCGCCGCTATGAAATAGGAAAGGAAGGCATCCATGAAAACAACAGAGACCGGGCAAAAAACAAACAGAATGCGCATTCGCTGAACCAAAATCGCAACAGCTATCGTCAGACGAGTCTTTTTTGTTACTCGACACTACAAAAATGATAACCAGATCACTTTATCAAAATAGCAATAAGCTTTAAAATTATTGACGTCAATTTGCTAACCTACTAATTCTGTTGTTTCCCCGCACGGGAATAGAACGTGAAATAACCCGCCAAAGCGCAAGTCGTTTGGCAGCAAGCATTCAAAGAAAGGACAAAAAATGGGACAGCCCCATC
>JARRJP010000060.1:0-15478 GCA_037389025.1 Reinekea sp.
CACGGAGCATGAGGTGTATGGCAAAACCAAAAATAATGCCAGCCTGAAAACGCATCCGAAAACGGGGCAGGCGGTTGATCCGAAGATTCGGTTCCAGGGACAGTGGGAGGATTTGGAGACGGGGCTTTATCAGAATCTGCATCGGTTTTATGATCCGCACTCGGGCAGATACATTAATCACGATCCCATAGGACTCATGGGTGGGCTGAATCAGTATCAGTATTGTCCGAATCCGGTTGGGTGGGTTGATCCGTTGGGGTTGAGTTGTAAGGAAGTACCAGACAGCACGCCTTCGGTAGATTTGTTTAGAAAAGATCACAATATTGGTGAATTTTCTGGGCTAAAAGTGCCAATGCAGAAACGCTATGTTGAACTTGCTGCTCAAGAAGGAGGAGTTGGACTTAATGGTGTCAAAGTGCGAATAATTAGAGATGAAGACCTAATCGGTAAAAACGTCTTTGGTTATACGCATCCTAACGGGTCGATTGATTTATATCCCGATGCATTTATGGATACTGAGCAGTTAGTCAAAACCTTGGGACATGAACGTACACACACAATGCAAATTGACCTTCATGGTCATCCAGACTCCCACGGAGTCAACTCAATGCTTGAACTCAGTCTAAACGAGAAAGCTGCACACGGCATTGAAGATAGCTTCTGGAAATATTACCTTAAAAATAAATCAGGTCGATTGGAGGACTTTAGATAATGACAGAAACAAACATGTATCTATCGTGGATCAAGCATCTCCCTTCACGCGATAATGAGTATGCAAAATGTTCATGCCCAGAATGTCAGAGCACAGGGCTTAAATATCAATACTTTTGTTTTGGCAGCGATGAATACGGTTGGAAACTGATTTGGTGTGAGACGTGTAAATCGGGGATTAAAGTGTCTAGAGTCAAATTGCCGGAAGAAGCGGTTGCTTTGGTAGATGAAACTGAACATAAATTATTTTTAGAAGCTCATTCGGAGTTGAAATTAGTCTCTTAATTTATTGTTCCAGACAACAATTTATTGAAGCAGGAACTGGATGGATTTTACGATCCTGTTGCTTTAGGCAAAGTCAGTCGAATCCATCATTCAAAGCACCACCTCACCGAATAATATGGGGGAGTGGAAATAACAATAACCAAAACACAATAGTCTACCCCGGCGTTGGTAAAGAGTACTCGATTGTAGAGGCTCCCAAAGGAGTGAGATACGTCTACGAATAATTTAATTTCTGAAGATGATATCCTGAAATTCATCGAATCGCTTGAAGTACCCTTCGATAGACTGTTTGTTGAAAGCAGTCCATTCGGAGAATCTGTAGGCTATACGCTTGAAGATGGAAGGGAGTTCGATTTGGCGATAGATAGTCAGGAACTAGAAAAGAAGCTGATTGATTATCTCAAATGACACTATCTAGACACCCACCACAAAAGCCCCCCTAACCGGGGCTTTTCTTTTAGCCGCCACCCTCGGACAATCTTCTCCGGCTCAGTCACGCTTGCGATCCTTAAGCGCGCAGCTTCCTCGGATGCCGCATCAGGAAAAAAGTCTACACACAGGAAAACGCAAAAACCGAAGACTACCACCACGCCGAAGAATACCTCTGGTAAGGCAATAAACGCATCCAGACTTGGCTCTTCAACGACCAGCACTGGCTCATCAACGACGAGATCACCATCTACCAACCCGGCACACACAAACCCCTAGCCATCATCGACCAGGCCCTTGGCATACTCGATATCGAAACCGACCACCTCGGCACCCCGAAAGCGCTGTATGACCACGAGACCGGGCGGGAAATCTGGTCCACGGAGCATGAGGTGTATGGCAAAACCTCCGCATTGTGGGCGGTATATTACCTGAATCCGTGACTCCATAGCGGCGCAGTGCGCAAGCCATTGATTCCTCTTTGCTTCCCAGAAATTGGGGTGAACCTATGGGTGCACCTGTAATTTTTGAACAACAAATAGGAATCAAACTCTTACACCCAGCATCCACTGAAGGAGTCACGGATTCAGGAAGAAGATTGGGACATAAAAAGGATTCCTGTGTTTGGTTAAGAGCAGGACCCGGTGTAAAGTGGGGTGATTAGCTGGTGAATAATGGCGACCATGCCTGTATCCGAATCAGAAAACAACCCTGAACCAAACCCTATGCCAACAACAGCTTACTCCCAACTGATCAGTACCTTCCCATCCATGCACGGTAAAAGTGTCCTGATAACCGGCTGTACTTCCGGCACCGGACTAACCTTAGCCAGAACCTGCGGTAAGCTCGGAGCCAAAGTCATTATGTTGAATCGCATGTCGCCTCGCGCTGAAGCAGCACTGGCGCTGTTAAGAGAGGAAGACAGGTCTGATGCGGTGTTAATCCGTTGTGACTTGCAGGAATTTTCCAGTATTCGCCAAGCTGGCGCAGAATTGCGTGAACGGTATCGGGAGTCTGGTTGTGATGTGCTATGTAACAATGCCGGTATTATGGGGTTTCCTGATACCGCTACGGTTGATGGTTACGATATTCAGATTCAAACCAATTATCTTGGTCATTTTCTGCTGACGCATGAAGTCTGGTCGCTGCTGAAGCGTGGCGCTGAACTAAGAGGCGAGGCCAGAGTGGTTAACCATTCTTCAGGTGCCAGAAATGCGCCATATAAGCCTATTATGGCAAAGTATTTCGAAAGACATGGCGGTAAGCTGGGAGAGGGATGGCTCGGAATGCAAAAGTGGCAGCGCTATCAGCAGAGCAAGCTGGCCAATCTATTATTCTCTTATGCGCTGCATGATCGGCGCCCGCAAGGTTCAGGGCAAAAAATAAAAGTTGTGACTGCTCACCCAGGGCCTACCCGGACCGAGTTGCAAGTAAAAACACATAATGCCGGTGCAACAAGCCTACTGGATCGATTGATTGTTGGCCGAATTACTAAACGGGCACATTCTGTTGACGATGGAACCTCTGGTATTGCGCGTTGTTGTTGCGAACCCGGTATTAATAGTGGTGACTTTTATGGTCCGGTTGGTCGAGGTCAGCCCGGCCCAGCGGTGTTATTACCACCTGAACGCGCCCCGATAGCTGAACAATTGCTTTGGGATCTTAGCTTGAACGCAATATCAGTCAGGCAATTTTTTCCTGATACCTAGCTGATTCCTCTTTGCTTCCCAAAAATTGGGGTGAACCTATGGGGGTACCTGCAATTTTTGAAAAACCAATAGAAATCAGGCTCTTACACCTTGCATCCACTGAAGGAGTCACGAATTCAGGTTTAACCGAATTACTGAAATTTTTCAGTGCAATAAATATTGTACAATTGTTAGTTGCGGGTTCTGTTTTCCAAACTGCGCACTTGTATCAGGATTCACAAACATTAATCAGGTAGGATCAGCAACCAGACCAGAGGAGTTTGTACATGAATAAAATTATCCTGTTCTTTACCTCACTTCTGATATTTGATGGCTGTGGGCAACTCTACGCATCAGAGATAGTCATTCGCCACGATGACCGAACAAGGCAGAAGTCAGTTTTGGAGCAAAAGTTCAATATTGCTGACGATCATGTTTTGATCTATCGAAGTGCTAACGCCATCCAGTGTGAGACACCGGGCATCAGTCTGGAAAAGTCAGCCGGTAGTTTGACTGACAAGAATATTGAGATTTTTTCTTCTTATTGCGGCGTTCAAACCGGACTGGCTATTATGGCAATGTGTGGTGCAGGTACGACCGGTATCCGTCTTCATGAAATCGCGGGCACTGATCTTTCAGATGCTGAGCAGATCGGTTTTTCACCGGTCAGTGAGCTGATCGCTGCTGGGTATGGGTACGAGATGACTGACTGTCCATGACTTTCAGATGGCTTTCTGGTCTGAATGAAGTTCTTTGCGCAGTCGGGCTGCTTTAGCTGTCGCGTCTGCCGGTTTTACTCAGTCCTGAATCCGTGACTCCATAGCGGCGCAGTGCGCAAGCCATTAACTCCTCTTTGCTTGCCAAAAATTGGGGTGAACCTATGGCTGCACCTGCAATTTTTGAAAAACAAATAGGAATCAAGCTCTTACACCCTGCATCCACTGAAGGAGTCACGGATTCAGGACATACTCATTTTGGGTCGGCCGGTTTGAGGGGAGACGTAAGATATGGCAGTTGCTCAGCACGGTAACGACCAACCAGCCATATCAGCTTGCCTCTTCATCAAAGCAGAGTTTCAAGGAACTGTGACAGCTTTTCCTGCTGGTTTTCAGTCAGCCGATAATTGACTTCTTCACAAACCATATCGAAGGTGACTTTGGCGTCTTCAAGGGTGGTTGCGCCCGCTTCGGTCAGTTCAATCAGACTGACCCGTGCGTCACGCGGATTGGCTTTTTTGACCACCAGTCCGATTTTTTCCATCGGTGCCAGTAACCGGGTGACACCGGACGCGGTCAGTCCAACCGCATTGGCAAGATCGATACGGCGCATTACTTTGTTTGGTGCGCTTTGTAACGTCTTCATGATCTGGAATTCAGTCAGGCTGATACCGTGCAGGCTGAGTTTTCGATCCAGTTGCTTTGCGTATTTACTGTTTAACTGCAGAAGCTGCAGGACGACTTTCTGATACATGAGCTTTGCTTGTTTAGTGTTTGAGTTATCAAGTATTTATCAAGCAAGGCAGAAGAGCAAGGTATTTTTTCTGCTGCATTGGTAGAATGCCGTCTCTGCACTTTTATCAATCAGGTATCAATCAGGTTTATATGTCTATCAAACACGCCATAGTGCATCAATTATTTCGCAATTCAACGACATCAGAAATGAAGCTCAGTGATCAGGAACTGGATTCCAGCAGTTTATTAACGGATCTGTTCACTGGAATGAAAACGGCCTTTTATAATCGCACCAGCAAGCAATATGGGCAGTTCAGCGAAGAGAGTGGTCATTTCAAGGCGTTGACTGGCCAGTGGGCGGCACAGAGTGTTGGTTTTGCCACCATGACGCAACAGATTATGAAACAGTTTCAACTGGAGATAGAGCAGGCTGAACTCGACTTTGATGGTCACTGGCTGTTTATTGTCGAGGAGCTGGAGCAAGGAGAGTTTTTCTGGTTCTTTCATTTGAAACATCGTTACGGGGTCAGTCTGACGCATGACCAGCAGCTCAGCGATTCCAGGCTGATCGATTTCAGTAAGATGGGCTTTGGTGGCTATGTCGACCTGGTAGCGCTGAGTGAACAGGCGCAGAAGTATCTCACGGTCAGCTTTGGGTTTGGTGACCGCCAGTTACAGGCGTTATTGCTCGATTGCGTGAATTTTGTCGATACCATCAATACTGCGGTTGATACTGAGCGCTTTATGGAAATCGTTAAAGCTTACAGCGACACCTTGCCGCAGGAAAAAGGCGCTAACTATCGCAAAAAGGCAATTGAGTATTGTACCGAGCAGGACAAACTCGGTGAGACGGTTGTGGCGAATGAAATATCCGTTGTTCTGTCCGATGATGTTGGTACCGATAACAGTGAATCCTTGATCCATTATATGGATACCACCCAGCCGGAGGCGAAGCGTGAATTTATTCCAGATCGGAAGAGTTTGAAGAAATATCAGCGCTACACCGGTAAGAGTAAAGAAGTGTCCATCAGTTTTACCAATGACAGCCTGGGCTCAGCCGTCAGTTTTGATCCAGAGAAAGAAACCCTGACCATCAGCCAATTACCTGCAACCCTGCTGAAGCAGTTAAAAGAAGCCATGGATAAATGAGGAACTCTCAATGATTAACAACGACATTTTGCGCCGCCTTCGCTATATCCTTAATACCAACAATCAGAAGATGCTGCAATTGTTTGATGCTGGTGGCCTGGTGATTTCCGAAAGCCAACTGATGACCTGGATGAAGCGCGAGGACGATGAGGGTTTTGAGCCTTGTCCGAATGCCTCGTTGGCTCATTTTCTCAATGGCTTGGTTATTGATCGTCGCGGTCAGAATGAAAGCAGCCCACTGGATGCGGAAGTGGAACTGAATAACAATCTGATTCTGCGTAAGTTGAAGATCGCTTTTGACCTGCGCTCTGAAGATATTCTTCGACTCTTAAAGCTGGCTGACTTTCGGCTTGGTAAAGCTGAGTTGAGTGCCTTCTTTCGGCGGGAAACTCATAAGCATTATCGTGAATGCAAAGATCAGATCCTAAGAAATTTCCTTACTGGGCTGCGTAAGGAGTTACGACCATGAGCAGGGCTCGTCGTTTTGTTACTGCTGATGTCTTCACCCAGCGCTGCTTTGGTGGTAATCCACTGGCGGTTGTCCTGGATGCTGAAGAACTCACCTCCGAACAGATGCAAAGTATTGCCCGTGAGTTTAATTACTCTGAGTCTACCTTTGTGTTGCCAGCGGAAAATGGCGGTGATTACAAGGTGCGAATTTTCACACCGTCAGCCGAAGTGCCTTTTGCCGGGCATCCGAATATTGGAACAGCGGTGGTTTTGGCTGCACAGGGGCTGCTGCCGGAAACTGGACGTTTCGTGTTTGAAGAGCAGGCCGGTAATGTTCCTGTGGCGGTAACCGGTTCGAATGAGCAGGGCTGGAGCGCTGAGTTAACAGCACCAGAGCCGTTGATGCGTGGACAGACTTTTGACCCCGCCTTGATCGCAGATATATTGTCGGTGCCGGTTTCGGCAATATGTACCGATGCCCATCTGCCGCAACAATGCTCAGTCGGCTTACCCTTTGTTTTGGTCGAACTGGCTTCTCTGGATGCTTTGCAGCAGGTGGTGGTAAACCCTCAGCATCTTGAGCAACTTTCTGAGTTGACGAATGATCCTTTTCTGCACGTCTATGTTCGCAGCGACGATAACGTTGATATCCGCACCCGTATGTTTGCGCCTACCGATGGTATACCGGAAGACCCTGCGACAGGCAGTGCCAACTGTGCGCTGGCCGCGTTACTGGCAGATCTTGATGCTGAGAATGATGGTCAGTATAAATATCGTATTGCACAGGGAGTTGAGATGGGGCGGCCCAGTGAGTTGCTGGCTTCAGTGGAAAAGCACAACGGCATTCTGACGGCGGTTCGCATTGCTGGAAATACGGTTGTATTCAGTCATGGAATGCTTGTTGGGGCGGGTTAATCCTGAATCCGTGACTCTTCAGTGGATGCAGAGTGTAGGAGCTTGATTTCTATTTGGTTTTCAAAAATTGCAGGTGCAGCCATAGGTTCACCCCAATTTTTGGGAAGCAAATAGGAATCAATGGCTTGCGCACTGCGCCGCGATAGAGTCACGGATTCAGGTTAATGTTAACTTTTTAAAAGCGGGCTGCTCAGTTCGTGCAGACCGCCACTTGTTTCACATTTTAGTGATGACTTTTCGACTGAAGGCTTTTCAGACCAGTGCTTCCAGATAACCCTCCCCCTGTTTGTGGGTCCGGATAATGTCAGCCAGTGTCTGGCCTTCAAGGTTGGTCGCATTTAGGTTGCGCCCCTCTTTGGTGAATAGCGCCACAAAATCGGCAAATGCTGCCTCGTCCATGCGCGTATAGGCGCGGTAAAGGCAGTGAAAGTCTCTGTCCGTACCATCGTATGTGTTAAAATCGAGATAGGAGCGCAGTTGTTCTTCGCTCCAGTCAACACCTTCAACGCGTTTCTTGTCGGCCTTCATATTAATCCTGTTTATCTTGAATTGCGGATGCTGCATTCTAGTCGGCAAGAGCGTTATGTTGAAGTGAACATTCGGTATAGTCTTCAGACAAAGGGCTATAAAAAAGTGACAGTTTCGGCTCAGGTTAATCAGTAGAGGGTTAAAGTCAGTTAATGCGTTGGTGTCTTATTATCTGTCTGGTTTTGCTGTGCGTTGTGCATGCAGAGTCATTGAAGTCGGCCTCACGCTGGGATATATCATTAAAACCATATCATCTCGGTTTGCAGGGGGATCTGCGTCGTACCCTGGCAGAGTATCGTAAGGCGGTGAATCAGGCGGCCATTGATGTTGGTCATGATCGTCAGGTCCGCGCAGAAACCGAACGTATGCTGCAGTTGCTGAAAAGTCGTGGTTACTATCAGGCATCGATTGATTCCTCATATCCTGAAGGTCAGGATAAACCTTCCTATTCCATCTCTCTTGGTCCGCGTTACCGCATTTCCCGGATTATTCTGCAGGGGAACTATGAACCCGCCGATGAAGATTGGCGCACCCTGAGAGAGGGTAAGCCATTGGTTGCTACGGCAGTGCTGGCTCAGCAGGCAGCGCTGAAAAGCCATGTGGAAAAGCATGCCTGTTTTTATCAGCAGTCAGTCAGCCACGAGGTCCAGTTAAATGATGACGATGCAACCGCGCAGGTGACATTCATGGCGAATGTTTCCCAACCGGCCACCTTTGGTAAGATCAGTTTTACTGGGATTGGCGAAATCAATGAGTCGTTTCTGAGCCGAACTACCGGGATTTCCTCTGGACGATGCTATCAGCGAGCGGCGATTGATAATGCTGTGTTCAGTCTTTTTGACACCGGCCTGTTCCGTCAGGTGCGGCCATCCTATCAGTTAAACGATGACAGTCAGGTGGATGTCACCTTTTCCACCCGAAAACGTGAGAAGCGTACCCTGTCCGCCGGTATCGGTCTGATCTCGGAACAGGGGCCTGCAGTCACTGCCGGTTGGCAGCATCGCGACTTGTTGGGTATGGCACAAACGCTGACGCTGGATACCGCCATCAAGAAAAATGAGCAGAGTTTCGGGGTCAATCTGGAAATCCCCAGTTTTTTTGACCGTCGTAATCGGTTAAATCTGGAGAATGAAGTGGTGCATGAAGATGTTGATGTCGAGTCCTATCAGCTCTCCAGTACCATTGTCCTTGAGCGCACCGCCTCGCGACATAACTACTTCGAATACGGTATCGGTTACCAGCGCATTAACGAGAAAGTGGATAACCAATGGGATGTTTATCATCAGGCCAGGCTGCCCTTGCTGTACAAGCACGATACGGTCTCTAATGCATTTAACCCCAATGGCGGTATGCGTTACTCTGTGGGGCTTGAACCGGTACTGGACATTGAAGATGCCATGACACCCTTTGCCAAGACCTCGCTTGGAGGGCAGTTGTTTGTTAAAGATGATGCCAATGTGACCCTGGCCAGCCGGGTACAATGGGACAGCATTTGGTACGGTACCGCGCTCGGGTCAACCCGCGACAATATTCCAACCAGTGAGCTATACAGTGCCGGTGGCAGTACTTCGATTCGGGGTTATGGCTACCAGTCGATAAAGGCCACTCAAGGCGAGGACGCGGTGGGCGGCACCAATCGCTGGTTACTGGTTAATGAAGTCCGCATGCAATTCAACGATGCCTGGGGTGTGGTGGGTTTTCTGGATGTCGGTACGATCAGTGATGATGGTAATCCGTTTACACAGCAGAAATGGTACAGCGGTATTGGCGCCGGTGCGCGCTATTACACCCGTTTTGCACCGATCCGGCTGGATGTGGCCTTTCCACTTGATCAGTCCGTTGAAGACCAGCTTTTTCACGTCTACTTCAGCTTAGGGCAGGCGTTCTGATGGCTATTCATATTCGTGCAGTGGCAAAGAAGACCTGGATTATTACGTTGCGAGCGCTGTTGGTCACGCTGCTGTTTATTGCGATGTGCATTGCCTGGCTGATCGGCACCGAAGGTGGCCGCATTGTTCTGGTTAAACAGGGGTTGCACGCTTGGCAGCTTTGGTCAGGATATCAGGTTGAACTGGTTGGATTGCGGATTCCGTCGCTCTCTCATTGGGAGGCCAGTCAGGTTCACATAAAGGGTAATAACGATCTGTTACTCGAACTGGACAATCTGGCGCTTGATTGGCGCTGGCGTTATGCCTTGCAGAACCGCTGGTGGGTCGAGCGGCTCAACCTTGATCAGGTTCGAGTGACAATGCCGGAGCCGGAGCCGCAGACAAGTGGTAACCAGAATCTGTCCAATCTTTATTATATCTGGTCTGTTATTCCCGCGATTCGAGTCGATCGACTGCATGTGAACAAGGTCGATATTAAGCGCCCGCATTATCCGGCTCTACAGGCCGATCTGAATGCTCAGTTGGAAATAAATTGGGGGGATTTGCCTGCTCGTTTTCTCATTGCCATGCAAAACGCCGAAGACAATAACAGCTATGCCGTTCGGCTATCGGCCGATGCCATTGATCAGATCCGTTTGCGCGGCTCCCTGGTGACCAATCCGGATACCGCCTGGGCAGAGTGGATCAAATGGCAATTGCCCGAACCTGCAGAAGCGCAGTGGGATGTACTGGTTGATTATGGTCAGACAGGTCAGCTTGATATTCAGCTAGATCAGTGGTCGATGCCTTGGCAGTCACACCTTTTGCAGGCCAGCGGTCAGTTTTCTTATCTGGTCGATGACTATGAATTCCGTTTCAAGTCGCTGCTGATTGATCTGGATGGTCAGGCGGCGAAGTTGACCGGTAGCCTGGCGCCCAAAGTGTCTGAGCTTTCTGTTGATATTGAACAGTGGCCACTCGAACCTCTGGCACAGTTGATCTCGCTGGATTCCATTCAGGGTGAGACTTCAGTTCAGGGCATTCTGCATGGCGGTTGGTCTCAACCTCAGTTTGCTGGAACGGCGAAAGCGTCGGGGCTTTGGCAGCAGCATGAGTTTACTTTCAGTAGTGAAACGCAAAGTGAACGTGCAGTACTGGCCATTCGTAACGGAGAACTGACGCTGGCGAATAACTCATTAGCCCTGACCGGAACCCTGGATTGGGTATCTGATCAGGTCGATATTTCCGTGCAGGGACAATTTGCCTCCGACCCAGTATTTCGCCCCTGGCTGAATGGCCCGCTGGCAGATTTTAACGGTTCTGCCAATGTCACAGGTACTATTGCCGGTGACATCCGAAACCCGGCTATCAGTTTTGATTCCCACACGAAAGGCCAATGGCGCAACGATGCCTTTACCGCCACAGCCGCCGGAAAATGGAAACGGGGTGTCGTGACACTTGATCAACTGGCGATGAACTCTGATCTACTGCAAGTGACCGGCACTGGTGAGCACGATCAGACCACTAATGACTGGCAGACCGAGCTGACAGTCAATCGCTTGCATACCGATCTGTTGTCGCGGCTCAATATTCATTTTCCAGTGCCTTTTAGCGGTATGATCAGTGGCGAAATCAAAGCGTCGGGTGATCTTTCCGGGTTTGATCTCAGTGGTGATACCGAATTCAATGGCCAGTGGCAGGAAAAAGACCTGCAGGCCAATGTCCGCATAAATCGGTTGTCACCAGAGGGGCTGACTTTGGGTAAGACCACCTTGCATCTGGCGGATTCCGAATTGAATGCTTCCGGCACGATTGACTGGTCTCAGCAAAGGCTGGATTTAGATCTGAATCATCAGAGTTGGCCACTTGATACCGTGGCCGTTTGGTTGCCATTCTGGCCAGATGTATTGGACACCATGCAGGTCAATCTAACTGGTGATACCAACATTAGCGGGAGTTGGAACCAACCTGCGATTCAGACTGACACGCAAGTGAGAGGTTCCTGGTTTGATGAACCTATAACTGCCCACATGCAAACAGATCCAACATCAGCCACTCAGTGGGTTGTGCCAACTCTGGATGCGCAATGGCTTGGTGCGCAGTGGCATTACCAAGGCGACTTCAATCCCGGTCAGTTACTGCTGGACGGTTCGGTTCGAATTAGCGATCTGCACACTGACTGGATTCCGCTGTTGTCACAGAGTTTTACTGGTGCCAAGCGCACCTTGCCGGAAGGGTTTGATCTGCAACTTAATGCTGAAACCAGTATCAACGGTAAGCTGACAGCTCCAGTACTTCAGGGCAAAGCCAGGTTAGCCGGAACGCTGGATGACGAAGCCTTGTCAATGGCATTGGATATCAAGCACCTGGATAGCCATCGCATCGACATTGAAAATGCCTCCGGTCAATGGAGCGAGGGGCAATGGCAGGTTTCCGGTCTGTTTGACTGGAGTGAAACCGATATCGCACTGAACATCTCCACCAACTCCCCGGATGCTCATTATCTGATCCCCTGGTTAAGCCTTATTTTTGCTGATCAGACCTATATGCAGTGGTTGAATGGATGGCAAGGATCGTTACAGGGGCAGCTTGACATTGATAATCGCTCCGATGACTGGCAAATCAGCGGTGATATCAATAGCAGTGGCGTACTTTACGATGAAGATTACCAATTGCATTGGCAAGGCGAGGGTCAACTTAACGAAGCATTGACACACCATCTGACCGCAAGCTGGGGAGTGGCGGAAGGATCAGCATCCTTGGTCAGTAATGCAACGGATATTAAGGGTGATGTCAACGTAAGTTGGCTGAACTATCAGCAGCTGCACCATTTGTGGACTCGTGTACCTGACAACCTGATGGGTTATGTGAATGCAAACATTCAACTGGATGGCAGTCAGTCGAATCCTCGCTATGAAGCCAAACTGGACAGTATCGGTCAGTTTCAGGCCAAGTATGCGCATCGTTTCAAGGCTGATCTGGCAGTGACTGGCCAGGGGGCCGATTGGAATATCTCCCAAACCATAGTGGAAATTCCCGGGGCCATGTCAGCCTCGCTCTCTGGTGCAGGCACTGGCCGTAACGGCAGTTTGCTACTGGAAGGGGTGCTACCCAATACCCATTACTGGATTACCAACGAAGAAATAGGTGAAGGTGAAGCCGGATTTCAACTATCGGCCAAGGGTGACCTGCTGGAGCCGGAAGTCACCGGTAAACTGAACTGGCGTGCCAGTAACTGGCCAATCAGCCTGAGCGCTGATCTGTCAACCGATGATGAGCACTACATGTTTAGTACCGCTCTGTACAGCGAAGAGAGCACTGCTGTTAAGGGCAGCGTCCGCTGGAAAAGACTATCTCTACCGGATTTTCTGGGGCAATGGCAACAGGTGCCAATGAATGCCAGCCTGATGGTGAATACACCCTTATCATTGTTGGATCCGTTTTTTATCAGCCAACCCGATATTCTTCTGGCGGGCGATATTGCAGGTGCTATTGATGTAGAAGGGTCGCTGGTGAAACCGACCTGGCAAGGGCAGTTGAGTTGGTTGAACGGTCAGTTTGAGCATACCCAATACGGGGTGTTGCTCAGAGCAATCAATATGACTCTGGATGCGGATGCGGATCGTTGGCATATCAAGGCTGATGCAACGGATGGTCGGCGCGGGACATTGAATCTTTCTGGTGATGTTACTTTCGCACCACAAGCGGATCATATTCTCAGCCACACTATGAATATTGGTGCGCAATTCAGTAATGCACATTTGCTCAACCAGGCGCAGATGGAAGCGGCACTGAGTGGCAACCTGGCCATCCGAGGTCCGTACCAGGACGTCATGCTCAGTGGTGATATCAATATCGTATCGCTGAATATGCAGACTGATACCTTCCTGGCAGATGGCGCACCGCAATTGAATATCGTTACCCAGGATGACTTACTCAATGCCTTTGAAACTGAACGACCATTCTATTGGCCCAAGGGTAACTGGAACGCCAACCTTATTGCCAATCAGCGGGTAAATCTCTACGGCCAGGGTATTAACGCCGAACTGGAAGGAAACCTGCGCCTGACCAAAGACCTCTATGCGCCGGAAATATCAGGGCAGTTTGATTTGGTGCGCGGCACCTATTCGGCCCTGGGGCGAGTTTTTCAGCTAACCGAAGGTTCCATCCAGATTGAAAATGATCAGATGGTGCTCGACATCAGCGGCACCAACACAATGAACCTGCGCCTTGATAATAATACGCTGCAAAGTGTCGTGGTGACGGTGCGTATTATAGGTAATCAGGATTCATTGGCGCTGTCATTGACGTCGGATTCTGACCTGGAGCAGGATGAACTGCTGGCGCAGATTCTGTTTGGCAAAATAATCGAAGATCTGGATGTATTACAGGCGATTCAACTTGCCAATACCATTAATAAACTACGTACTGGTAACAGTGGTTTTGACCCGGTCGGAGCAACACGGGAGGAAATCGGCCTCGACAGTCTGGTGGTTGATACTGAGACCGATGAAGAAGGCAATCTCGGTTTGAACATCAGCGTTGGTAAATACTTGAACGATTACCTGTATCTGGAAGTGGAAAGTCAGGTAGGTAGTGATCGCGAAGCGCGTGGCAGCTTGCAATATCAGTTAACACCGAATACGACGCTGGAGCTTTATACTCAGGGTCAGAGTGGCGTATTTGATGAGAATGGGCTGGAGCTTAATTGGTCTTTGGATTACTGAGGTTTCTGGTTTTGGGTAACGACGAGACATACCAGAGCCAAAGGATAGGATTGGCTGGACTCCTAAATTGTCCAGAACTGGACTGGACGCAGTTGAAAGATGAAATTCAATTCTTGAAGCATCGCATTGTTTGGTTTGAAAAACAGATTTTTGGCTCGTACCTGAATCCGTGACTCCATAGCGGCGCAGTGCGCAAGCCATTGATTCCTCTTTGCTTCCCAAAAATTTCAATGAACCTATGGGTGCACCTACAATTCGAGACGGAAGTTGAAGCGCCCCCCCAAAGAAACCGTCGACGGGTATGAACGTGGCACGTTCGAGCCTGACATACTGAACTAAACGAGGGATTGAATTACAGCGCCTGATTGTTGAAGCACAATTGCGCAATGTATTACAGAGCAAGGCCCTGGCGATGGATGACAAATTCGTCGGAAGCGAATCAAAATAACTCAGACGACAAATAAATAACCCAGACAAAAATAACCCAGACGGAAATAACCCAGACGGAAATAACCCAGACAGGCATACCAAGCACAAAATAACCCAGACAGGCATACCAAGCAGGCAACCCAGACAGGCATACCAAACAGAAATAACCCAGACAGAAATAACCCAGACAGGCATACCAAACAGAAATAACCCAGACAAGAATAACCCAGACAAGAATAACCCAGACAGAATAACCCAGACAGAATAACCCAGACAGAATAACCCAGACAGAATAACCCAGACAGAATAACCCAGACAGAATAACCCAGACACCCAGACAGGCATACCAAATAACCGCATACCAAATAACCCAGACAGGCATACCAAAAACAGACAGGCATACCAAAAAAGGAAAC
This sequence comes from Reinekea sp., assembly GCA_037389025.1. Lineage (GTDB taxonomy): Bacteria > Pseudomonadota > Gammaproteobacteria > Pseudomonadales > Natronospirillaceae > Reinekea. Next base: position 15,047 of record JARRJP010000060.1, read on the forward strand.
AAAAAATTAAACCATAACCCGATATTTATCAGGCCATTTTCTTCCAAAACCAAAATTCTGGCGTGTATTTCAATCGAATCTCTGAGATTACCGAATTTCGCGCACGAGGAATTCTTCAATCCCGTTGAATTCAACCGTTTTTGTTACTGGAGGGACGTTAAGTCAGGCAAAAGTCCATTGAAGGTCGTCGTCGGTATCCGAATTGGGCGCAGGCGCGTTTCACGGATTCCCATTTGCCTGCAAAAGTTTTGAATGAGGATTCGAAGTGCTGAGTACTATATATCCAGTTTTTCGGGGTGATATTCAGGTGCTGCAGGATTGGTGGCGTTTGTCCGTGAATGGTGCCTCGTTTATCTTCACGCAAAGTTCGCCCTGTCCAGTCCAGTAATTCCAGATAGTCTTCCAGCTTAAAAGGCAGACCTTCCGGCATGG
>JARRJP010000061.1:0-20275 GCA_037389025.1 Reinekea sp.
AAAAATTGCGGCATTTTTTGTGCAGAGTTTGCAGTTGGATACGTTTACGTTGGAGATGGAGTCCACAGGGTGAAATGAACTCCGAAACTTGAGTTATCTTAATTGGTAATTTCTACGGGACAATATAGATAATACGCAAAGGATTATTGCGCCTTGAACAATAAATCACTATTACCGCTTCTGCCCGAAATGGCCGTGTTCGTCACGGTGGCTGAAGAAGAAAGCTTTTCCCAAGCAGGTCGTAAGTTGGGTTTGGCGGCGTCATCTGTCAGCCGTTCAATACATCGTTTAGAAAACAGTCTGCAGACTAAGTTATTAGAACGCACGACCAGGCAGGTGAGGCTCAGTACTGCGGGAAGTGAAGTATACGAGCAATGCAAACTAATGTTGGAGGCCGCCAAAACAGCTGTGCAAGTCGTTCAGAGCACCTCAGAAGAAGCCCGTGGTATCCTGTGTATTGCCGCACCAAAAGCGTTTGCGGATCAAATTTTATCCCCAATGGTGTTGGATTTCTTGCAGGCCTACCCAGGGGTGACTGTGAAGTTTCGAGTGGCTGATTACTTTATCGATCCAGTCAGTGAGGATGTGGACGTCATCTTTCGACTGACCGACCAGCCGTTAGAGAGCTTAATTTCTAAAACTCTAAGTCGGACCGAACTGGTGGTGTGTGCCACCCCAACTTATTTGAAAAGTTCCGGTATCCCTGCGCACCCGGATGATCTGCTCGACCATCAATGCATTACGCTCGGCGAGCAGACCGGTGATGATGAATGGAAATTCACCAATGGTGAGCAAAAAACTAAAGTCAAAACCCAAAGTCGATTTTCGGTTAATCACACCGAAATCAGGAAAGCCGCGGTTCTTCGTAATATGGGAATCAGTCTTTTTCCGGACTTTACCGTCGAATCAGAATTACGCGCAGGTACATTGATTGCCGTTTTACCCGACTGGCACGTGACGGGAAACTATCAAGGTCAAATAATATTACAATACGCACAGTCAAGATTTATTCCGATTAAAATCCGTAAATTTGTGGATTTCATGGTTGAGCGCTTTTCCTCTTCTTGAACATTTCCACAAAATCATTACCGAGTTTTCCATCTGACCCTTGGGTACCAGGTTTATATCTTTGAATCCCGTAAGTGATTTCGCCAAACAGCTCGCCCAACTCACCCCAAATCTGCAGATATCGGCCGGTAATCGCATGGTACTCAGCAGCGCTGTGGACAAGGTCTTCAAAAATTTCGACGACAGCAGGGTTACAGGAAAGTTCATCCTGGTGAAATTCGCCCTCCTCTATGGCCTCCCTCTCATCGGGCTCCAGTCCATACTCTTTTAGGTCGAACGGCTCTAAGGGTTGTAACCGCACGCTGCAATTGCACCAAGGCGGCACGACGGAAATCGAAGGCAAAATCCATTTCAGCTAATCCCATTGTCGAATACCCGTAGTCGTAATGCGCTGATTAAAATCACCACAAGCAAAAAACGACTTACTTTCCATACTTGTCAGATTCGTCATACAAGCGAGTTCCAACATTGAGAAATCAGTAGCTTCATCGACCATGATCTGGTGTCGGAAAAGTTCAGCGATATTGATCAGATAGCTGAACCGGGCTTCCTCAGATGATCTGGCTACGAAGGTCTGCGATAACAACTGCCGTGCATTTCTCAGCATCAACAACTCAATAAGATCCAACTCGATACCCGATAGCTGAGTGGTATTGACTGCCTCTCCTGTATAAAAAATGGCAGTCTTTGATTTATCCTTACGGAATTGCTGGTAGCTGGACGGAACATCAAATACCAAGCGTCTATGACTATTGATAAAACGCCGCAAGCCATTCTGGAAGCTGATATGCTGACCAACTTCGATCAATACCTCATTGCTGGGTATCGCTTCCCCCAGAAACTGTACAACAGTAGCAGAGCGTGACGTTTTTGACAGGCTACGCTTTAAATACCACGTCCTCGCCAGCGCTTTAACTGCCGATAAATAGGCATTCACCGCTTCCTTTATCGCGCTGTGGCTGGGTGAACTTGACTCTTCCTGTACATCGTTATCGAATTGTTCTTCGTCATCTGGTTCATTGTCCTGCTGCAGAGTCTCCAAGAGCTTCGCCAGTTGCTGGAATACCTCTTTGTTATTGTTGTACAAGCGATTGCGTTCTTTTTTCAATAAATCGTCAGTAATCGCCTTGGTATCAACCAACGCTTGTTTTACTACAGTTTCTGAACCGTCCAAGGCGCGATAAACTTCAATTAATGAACTGTTTTTCAACGTACCAGAAAGGGCTTGAAGAGACTGCAAAACACCCTGCCTACCTGCAGGCGCCGCAGCTGAGACAATCGCGATGCCATCCAGCAACTGCTGGCGCAGCCGCTGAGTTTACTACTGGCGGTGTTTGCAATTTCAGCAAAGGTATCGAGTGTTTCTTCGGCCAGTGGTGAAAAATCCATGTCTTGCATCGGTATGCCTTTGCTGCTATTCATTTATCCCTCGCTTCAGGTATGGCCTCGGAGTAACTCAGGCAATTCCGTTTTGAACTGGAGCACGCCAAATGACAAATCCCGCCTCAATATATAGGGGGGTGTGAAAAAAGCGGAAAAAGTCAGTCATAGGTAAATTCGGCACTCATTGAATATGTCAAAGGGTTACATGTCCAACGGCCTAGCTTCCATACCTATTCGCTTCCTGAACAGAAAGCCATCCTCCTCCCGACTATGAAGCCGCACTCTCACCAAGCCCTCGAACTCTGAGGAGACTTTCGTTGACGTGGTGACAATATACTGGCCGGAAGCAGAATAATTGCTCTTCGCCACCCGTAATAGAGCCCAAAACAATACTTCACTCATCTCCGCCTCTCTTGGAGAATCGTGCAACAAAAATCCTGGATGGCAGCTTTCAGGATGTCCGCTGTCCAACAGGCAAACCAGATCACCGGCTAGCGTTTCCAAAACGCCATAGGTGGTCGAGTGCATTGGTCCCATGTGAAAAGGAGGTGTCTTGTCACAGTCAAAATCTCCCCAGGTAAAACCGGGGATGCTCCTAGCAATTAAATCTGCCGCATCTCTCAGAGTTCGCTTACGATCGGCATATAAAGCTTGCTGTTCATGGATGGCCAGTTTGATCTGGCCAATCTCATTACTCAACACAGCCTCCTGGAGCTTCAGGTTGGTCAATTCCTGCCATCCCAATGGGTTGGCAATAATATTTTCATAGTGTTCGTATTCAGCAATCGCATTTTCCAACTGTTTCTTTCTGTTTAAGATATCTATTTCCTGGCTGCTGATGTCACATAATGATGCTGTGATAGCTGCGATATTGCTATCGAAAGGAAAAAGCGACTGCTCCAACTCATTCAGAAATTGTTGCTGCTGCGCCAATTCTGATCGGTGCTCCTCGTTCCTTAGCTGGCGTTCCTTGGTATCACGGATGGAGCTGATCTGTACGACATCAATCCGCTCTCGGACATAGTCGCAGTCACGAAACAACCGGTTGCCTGACTCACAGAACCGGGGCAATTTTTCCTGCAAGACCTTCGACTCCTTTTTCAGACGCTCAACTTCCGCATAATTACCACTGATAGCCGCTTGTAATTGCGCGATACGGTTTGCCACAGCTTTTTTCTGGGTTAGCAGGGGTGTGAATTGCTCAAGCACTGTCAGCCTTTCCTGCTCACCGCTATTGTGTTGCTCTCGAAGCAATTGGAGTTCGTCAACACATTTTTCAATCTGCTGCTCTGCCAAAACACGCAATGAGGATTCATCAAACAACGAGGCCGCGCGGAAAGGAAAGGATTCATCCACGCCCAAAGCCGTTGCCAATTGGTGCTTTACGTGGGCAAGCAGGTCCTCCGGGCGACGCTCAAGGTTGGTTATGCTCGAACGCAACTGGCCAAGATCGGATTCTTTGTTCTTTAGTTTGTTGTGAAGAGACGCATCCTTGAGCAAGCCGAGAACGATTTTGACCACCAATGCGGGTGACTGCGCGGGCAAGGTAAAGCCAGTTCCTTCAATGCGCCAGTGGTAATAGCCCTGGTAGCGGCGGCCCTGATCGCGGGAACACCAGGCCAGTAGATGTTGCCATTGGATAGGCTGCTCTGATCCAGGCAAATTTTGAACCGGCAAGATCTTAACCAGCTTTTCATCGAGCGCCTGCACGTAGGCGTCATGTTCATTGATCACTTCATTTCTGGCGAGCTGCTGCCAGCTTGCCCCTCTGACGGCACGATAGCGCTTCTGGTGTTGCCAGGGCTTCAGAACCGTCCAGGCTTCGCCTTCTATGTGCACGCGGGCGGCAACCGCACCACTTGGCATAGCATTACACAACTCCTCATGCAGGGGTGTGCCAGCAGCCCACTGAGGATCTTCCAATACAAAACGCAGTAACTGGCAGAAAGCTGTCTTGCCTACACCATGGCCCAGGCTACCCTCCATGGGTTCCGACAGTATCAGGTTCAAGCCGAGTTGCAGAGGAATTTCCCGCAGCGGGGATTCCGATTCCAGGGATTCGAGCAACCACAGAGTTTCCACCCACACCCTTGGTTGTGTACGACTGTATTTTTGGGTTTCTCCAATCGTTGTGTCCATTACTTTATGCCTGTTTGTTGGCTTTTGTAGAAGCGGTCACATCGCCGTATTTTTTGTCACCCGTTTTAGAATTATCAAGGATCGATTGCTGATTTTTATGCGCTTCCAGCAACAAACTGGCCAGAGCTTGCGTACGCCCATCACCGAGAATATTGCTCAGCTCATTGCTGCTGGTTACGCCCAAGGATCTCCCCACAGGCACCTTGAGCAATCCTACCAACCAGCGCATAACCGCAGGTAGTCGTTCCAGTCGCTCTTGTGAGCACCACTGCCCCAATGCCTCGCCGTACTCACCTGCCTCAACTTGAGTCAACAATACAATGCGCAATTCCTGCTCGGACGTAGGACCGCCTTGAATCAGCAAATCACAGACAAGCCCCGCCAGCCAATCCTCATCTGCGCAGCAAGGCACTGTGTCTGACAAATACTCTATGTAGGGCATTGAGCGGCGTTCAATTTCCTGTTTCTGGGTGTGCCCCACGTACTGCTGATCTGCAGCAATGCGATAGGGATCTTGAATGGAATCTAGCTCTCCCGATTCCAATCTTTTCCACGCTTCCAGCACCAAGTCTCGAGTACGGTATTCTCCAAATTCGTTGATTTCCTTGTTTTTCAGTACTCGGAAAGTTTCGCTGGGGTAGTCAACACCCATCATATCGGCTGGGTCGAGGATATAACGAAGTTCGTCTCGGTTCAGGCCATAGAGTTTAGCGTAGTAGGCATCGAGTTCGGCGCGCAAAATAGCGCGACGCTCAGGATTAAAGGCAAAGGGGGCGCCCTCATACCCCAAATCTTGCGCCCAAGGTTTTAAATCTTTGGAGGTATAGGTGAGTTCCAAAACACGCGGGACGATAAAGGCGAGGTCAGTATCGGTATAGCGTTCGGGTGACAGCACTGGCAGTTGTTTGAATATGAAATAGTTCATATGAGTGCCACCAGTTTTGTGGCGAGCTACAAAATCCAGCACTAAAACTGAAAGATTGGCTAGAAGCACAGCATGAAGTTTTGTGTCTTCAGTCAAAGATAATAATAACGGCATTTGGTTACCCACCCCACTCTTAGGCACCACACTCGCTATCACCGTCCGCTCATCCGTAGCACGGCAAATATCCCGCCATCCCATCAACCAGCCTTTATCCCAGTTTTTATCGGCCAGCTTTTTATTCACCTCGGTTTCGCTGACCCAATAGCGAGGTGTCACTGTAAAATTGAGATCGGCTTTTTCGGCGGGCGTGCAATCACGGGCAGCATCACCTTCATAGGTAGCCCAGCGGTGGTCGAACTGGTGAATCATTTTGGCTTCATAGAGCGGCAACAAACCTTCGCTGGATTCGCTGTGGAACAGATGGCTGTCATTGGACATATCCAACATCCGCATAAACTCTATCCCCCAAGGATTACCATCTTCTCTGTTTTCTTCAATCAGAACAGGCGCCGCTCGATAGAGCTTTTTGGTGAGTTCAGCATCCCGCTCACTTCTGAACACCGGGCAGGTGAGCGTGTTGGGGTTAATCAGACGGAATTCTTCCGGCGTTAATTTAAAGCGGCGGCGGGCATCGGTCAGTTGATGCACCTGAGTTAAGAAAAAAGCGAATTCTGCCTGGCCGGCCTGACCCAGGGTAAGCAGACAGAACTTATAACTTCGATGAACTGATGGGAATATTGCCTCGCGGTTTTCAATATCGTACAAACTCACCAAGCGGCCAGTCTGCGAAATATGGCCGAAAAATGCCTTGGTGGAGTCGTCAGTGGCAATGCCTGTGGGCACGATAAAGCCAGCGCGGCCTTTGGCAGACGTTATTTGCAATATGCTTTCACTGAATAACGCGTACGTGTTTACATCACCCACGCCGGTCAGCGTATAGCGACCACCTTCATCACCATTGACATGCATAAAGGCACTGGCGGCTTCTGCAGTTCGTTTGGCGGTGACAAATTCTTTAAACAAGCGCACTTCGGCGGCGCATTCGTATTCCGGATGATGTAACTCCTCCATCAGGTGTTTGGCTAACGTGCCTTCGCTGAGCCATTGAATACGCTGACTACGTTCCGCCTTATTTTTGGCCTTTGCGACATCTGCATTGCGGGTGGCAAAGAATTCTTCTTCCTGCAATTTAATGCGCTCCCAAGGCGGATTTCCGAGCACACAATCGAAACCTCCCTGAGCAAACACTTGCGGGAAAGCCAATGGCCAGTGGAATACACTTGCCTCACTGCAGGCTTGGGTGGCTGCATCGCGCTGGGTGTTATGTTGGGCATTATGGCTTTCGCTGATCAATTCCAGATAAACACTGGCGGTGGTGGGAATCTGAGCTTGCGTAGCTTCGGTTTTCGGCAACAGAAATGCCCCCAACAACATATCGGCGGCGTGACGCAGGTGACTGTTTTGGGCTTTATCCAAAAAGGCTTTGTAGGCCGCTTCCTGCTTGGCAATTTGTTTGGTGGTGACTTGCGACATGGCCTCGATGGCGGCGAGTTCTTTCAGGCCGGTATCAGTAGTCAGAAATTCATCCACTTGTTTGAACTGTGCGGCGTTGCGCTTTTTCTCCAGATCTTTCAGCGCAGCGGTATTGGTTTTATTGAGTGCGGTACACACTGGCTTTTCATCACCCGTCAGAAATTCATCTACTTGTTTGAACTGTGCGGCGTTGCGCTTTTTCTCTAGATCTTTCAGCGCAAAGGTATTGGTTTTATTGAGTGCGGTACACACTGGCTTTTCATCACCCGAAAGTGGCTTGAACGCCGCTTTGGGGATGCCGTATTCCAGTGATTTCAGGTCGGTCAAACCCAGCAAGGCATCGCCGCACTGTAGGTGATGATCGAGAAAGGACAGCGGCTGGCCTTCTTCAAAACTCTCCAACCACAACGCGGTGCGGGCCAGTTCCAGCGCCATGGCGTTGCGGTCAACCCCGAAGATGCAGTGGCTGACGACTTCACGCAGCGCGTGGCGGTAATCGGCGGGTTTTACCGCGCCATCCTCGCTGCGCAGCAGCGCCAGTTCCTGCGCCAGGCGGCGAGCAGCTGCCAACAGAAAGTGGCCACTGCCACAAGCCGGGTCAATGACGCGGATGCTGAGCAGTGCCTCTGTGGGGTTGGCCTTGTTTTCTTCCAGCTGCTGTTGAATAACCGGTTCCAGTGCGGATTTAATCAGCTCTTGTACTAGGGAATCCGGCGTGTAATAGCTGCCACTGGTTTTGCGTGCGTTACCAGCAGTGGAACCTTCGGAGGTGATACCGACAAAACCAAATGTTTTAGCTTGTAGGTTAATTTCCGGTACTAGCTCCAGCAGGCTTTCATAGACACTACCCAGTTCTTCCGGCCCCATATTGCGGTAGTCCACCGGGGCCAGTGAACCGTCATGCTTGGCCCAGCGTAAATTTCGAATAGTGGTAAGCAGATGACTATTGCTCAGGCTGGCACTGTCCAGCGCCGGGCATTGTGCAGGGTTAAACAAACCGCCCAACGCAGGCAGGGCCAGGCGAGGTTCGCCTTCGGCCAAGCCGCCAAACACAATGCACAGGGATTGCCAGTGGTCATCAAAGCGGTTGAGGTTACGGCGCTTTAAGCAGGCATCGCGCAGGCGACCAAGGACATAGCCCTGGGCGTAGGCGCGGCGCGCAAGCTGGGCTTGCTTGCTGTCTTTTTCACCTGCTTTGGGGGCTGGATGTAATACCCCACGTTCTTCCACGGTGAATATAAAGATCAACCGATACACCAGGCGCAGTAACTGCTGGAAGTAGTCGTCTTTACTGAGTTCACCGCTATCAAGTTGGTTACGCAGCTGTTGGTTAGCCGGGTGCTGAATAAAGCCTTCACCCAATACCAGCAGGGCTTGCTCGACACCATTGCGCAAACCGTCGCGCACGCGTGTGCCTTCGGTCTTGCCCGTTTCACGCCAGGCTTCCCAGATGCTGTGTTCGGGTTTGTGGTTGAGCGCTGCGCGGCTAGCGTGCAGCAGGCGCCAAATGGTGGCAAATTCACTGAAACGCTGGCCTTCGAGCACATCCTGTAAATCAATTTCCAGAAAGCTTGGCCGCGTTAAACTTGCCGCATCGCGTAGTAACCGCAGTTGTTTTCCGTTGCTAACGATAGCCCACAGGTGGGCATCGCTGGCGTTTAACAGTTCCTGCGCTAACTGAAAGGCGGATTTCTTACGACTGCCACTGTCTTCGATGGCAAACATTGGTAGGCTGTCATCCAGTTTGGTATTAAAAGGCGCGACCACTACTGGTACATGCCCGGCCAGAAAAGTAATGGGGTAAGCACGATCCATAATCTGGATAGCCCCTGGGCATTGCAGCGTGCTGTAGGCGAAAACATCGCGCAGCAGCTCTTCAACAAAGGTTTGGGTGATAGCCAGGGCATCGACATCCTCGCGCTCCAGCGCAAGTGCAAAGTGTCGCCATTGGGCGCAGGCAATTTGAAAGGCACGGCTGTAATCGTCTTTCAATTTCAAGCCCTTGGGGGTTTGGTAGTCGGCTTCAGTTTGCAGTTTGGCCTGACCAAGAGCGGCTTTTTCAAGCTGATCGGGCAGAAACAGCGCGCCCTCTAAGGTGAGGCTCGGCAGGTTTAATGCGCTTTTGACGGTGCGTTTTACTTTTCTCATTATTGTTCCTTACAACGCATCGGGCAGCAGCACATAGACACCAATAACATCCACTGGCAAGCAGGCCGACACGCTGTATTGGCCCACATCGCGGGCAGCTTCGCGCACACGTTTATGGTCTTCCAATAGGGCTTGTGCGCGCTCGGTGGCCAGTACCTCCAGTTTTTGCTGATTCTGTATCAGAAAGTCGCTGGCGTAGTTGATCTCCCGCGTCATAGCTTCGAGGGGCAGATTACCCGTTGGCACGCATTCGAGCAGGCGGTTTACTTCCGGCCCCATCAGCCATTCGGGGTTGGTGCGGCCTTTGACGGCCAGGGCAACGGTTTCTTCTGCCATCAGTTGGAAGGGCTCGCGGCGGCGCACGTATTCCAGTTGGTGGCGCAGACGCAGCAAATAAATAGCAGTGACAACCTCGACGCTATCGGTTTCGGCGGCAGCGCAGCGGGCGGCCAAGTTGCTATCACCCTGTAGACTTTCTTCCAACAAGTGATCTGCCAATGTGCTCACCAGCGGGTGACTGCGGTGCAGTTCGTTGAAATCAATCAGCAAGGGTTGATCAATACCTTCATCCGCCAGGCGCTGGCGCAAGTTATCGGGTGTGTATTGTGGTAAAAATCGGAAGCGATGGCCCTTGGCGGCTTCCAGTGGCGCGTTGAGGCGGGCAGCTGCGGTTTTGATAAAACGCTGCACATCTTCGTGAGTGCCCAATGACTCTTGTTGCTTTTGCCACTCGGGCATAACTTCATCCGGCTGGATACGGCGCTGGGCAAACACCGTACGGTTGGCTTTGGCTTTGGTGAGGGCGTCCTGCCATTTTGTTTCAAGCGGTGCCAGTGTTTCTACGGCATCAGCGAACAGATCGGGTGTATAGGGCATGGACATTGTAGAGCGCTTCATCAGGGCAGCTTTGACCAATGCCTGATTGATGCGGGTATCATCTTCCGGCATGGGCACTAACACACCCAGCTCCTTCTGAATCGCTTCGCCTTTGCGCAGAATAACATTCAGGACAAAACCATCGACGGGGTTGTCCTGACCATAGAGCATGGTGCAGCGCACCTCGCTGGCCTGCTGACCAAAGCGGTCGACCCGGCCTTCGCGCTGTTCGTGGCGAGTGGGGTTCCAGGCCAGGTCGTAATGGACGACGGCAGTGAACAGGTGTTGCAGATTGATACCTTCGGACAAACAGTCCGTGGCGACCAGAATACGCTGTGCGCCCTCCTCCATTTCTTCGACTTTTAAACGGCGCTCTTCAGGGGTAAGCTCGCCCGTCACCGAATCCACCTTCAGTTTCGGGAAGTGTTTTTGCAGGTGTTCAGCAACATAATACGCTGTCGCTACGTAGCGGCAGAAAACGACCGGATGAAAGCCCTCCTGGATGAGCCCTTCGAGATGTTTTATCAACGACGCCAGCTTGGGATCGCCCTGTTTGCCGCTTAAACGCTCGGCTTCTTCGATCAGCTGCTGCAGTGCGTGATTGCCGATTTGTGCCGACGGCTCACTATCGGATGCCGACAAATCATCAGATTCACCGTCATGAAGTCGTCCATCAACCAGTAACTCATCTGGCGTTTGCAATCCTTCAAGACGATTACTAAGCGCCTTCACGGCGGCGGCTGGCGAAGAAGCGACACAGCGCAGCAAGGCAAGGGTCGCATACCAGATTAATCGCGCGTCCTGCTCTCCACGCTGTTCAATGCTTTCTGCCAATTCAAGACAATAGTTTTGCACAGCATCGAAAAAACCGCCCCAATCTCCGCTAAGCTGGTAGGTGACTTCGGTTTTCATGCGGCGCGGAAAGCCTGTGCCTTCGTTGGCTTCAGCTTGCCATTCGGTGATGTCTTTGCGGCGGCGCTGGACAAAATGACGCGCCAACTCCTGACGCAACGGGTCATTGGCTGAGGTGCGATTTTGTAGTTCTGCAAATTTAGGATTAAGCAGTGAAATAAGGTTGTAAAAGGCGGTTTCGTCACCGGAGTGTGGTGTCGCAGTGAGCATAATCAGATGACGCTCTTCATTGGCGGCGAGACGTTGCAGCAACTCAAAACGCAGCTGCTTACCCTGTCCAGAAGCAGCACAGGTATGTGCTTCGTCCACAACGACGCATTCAGGCGCAATCGCGAGGAAGTGCTCGCGGTGGCGTTCGCTTTTGATGTAATCGAGACTCACCACGATGATGGGAAAGTGATCCATCAAACTGATGCCATGAGGCACTTCTCGTTCGACGCGACTGGCGGTAGCAGAGGTGAGTGCTACGGCCTGTATGTTGAAACGGTTCTCAAGTTCCGATTGCCACTGCTCCATCAAGTGGGGAGGACAAAGAACGGCAAGCTTGGAAATTTCGCCGCGATCCATTAGCTCGCGAACGATAAGACCTGCTTCAATGGTTTTACCAATACCCACGTCATCGGCAATCAACAGGCGTACCGTACTTAGGCGCAATGCCATCAACAAGGGCACGAGCTGATATGCGCGTGGCTCAACGGCGATATTACCAAACGAGCGGAACGGCCCACCGCCGGTGCGCAACTTCAGCCGTAGGGCATCACGTAATAACAAAGCGCCTGAATGGTTGCCAGGTTGTTCCGCATCGGGCCATGGGAAAGTCGCTGACTTGACGGGTTCAAGCTCCAAATCTGGAATCAGGGCAATAATATCGTCGTCGGTACCACCTAGCGGCCGAAGGCGAAGCCACTCGGGGCCGGATTCATTTTGCACCACCCACTCACGGCCACGCGCATGCACTAAATTGCCCGGCTGGTAGTTGTATTCTTGCGTCATTCGGCTTGTTCCTCGTTTGCGCCAAAGATGTTGGCGTAACGATTAAAGAGAGTGTTCCATGAAGATTGGTCGGAGGCATCGACACAGGACCAACCCTTGTCAGTCAATTGTTGAATAATGTCTGCTGCTGGCGATTGCGTGAACACTAGTGCCCTGGCGTTTTTATATTGGGCTACTGCCGTGGCTGCTCCGACGGATACAGTAACGAAGGTGGCATCCGGCTGGTTAAGACCACGCTGACTGATAACGCTGAGCAACTCTTGCCCCAGAGGATCGCCACCAATCGCTGGTGCGATTTGCTCCGTTAGTACTACTGGCTTGACGTTGGCATTGGCCAAGGCGACCAACAACTCCAAAGCATCGGCCTTGCGGCGATTGATGTTTTCATGGTCGGGTTGGTTATAGTAAGAGAGCAAACACTGATAGCAACCCGCTTCACAGAGCGCATTGTTGAGATCGTCTTTCTTCTCTAATGTGGGCAGTTGGCTTGTACTCCACTCGCCTTCAGGTTTTTGAAAGTGCATGATTTCCAACGCCTTGCTCGCCACCACCGCCAGGCTTTCAGGCTCCGACGCCAGGCGCGTCAATACGCCTGCCCCACCTTCAGCGGCTTCATAAAACAGTAGCGATTTTCTGTCATCCAACTTGGGTAGTGGTTCGGCAACCAGTTCGGATTCTTCAATCTGAAAGGTCATCTCAATTCCACGTTTTAATGCAGCTTGCACGGTGGCCATGGTTTCAATAGACAGCGGTCTTAGATGCGCTGGTTCGCAACTTTATCTATGGTGCCTTCATCTGCGCTGTTGTCATCTTCGCTGTTGGGATCGTCCTGTTTACTCCAGATGCCTGAAATCGGGTTGATGTAAAAACCGAGTTGGTTTTTATCTTTCCGACGACGCCAGCCGCGATTAATTCGCCAGATTCGCGCGGCAGGCGCGTACGTCAGCTCCGCCAAAGCATCTTCGTCAGCTTGAACGATGGCTTTTTGTTTTTGAACTTTCCCATCAGGGCCTGGCAGAAATCGATAAGTGGTTTGCAGCTCGAAGCCCTGGCGCTGACGATCTTCGTCGTTAATGGAAATACGTTCGACCGGTAGGGTTTCAACGGTTTCTATACGATAGAGCTCTTTTACCCAATCTTCTTCTGTTAATAGGGCCTCACAATTTTCACAGCGCTCTACCAAAGGTTCTTCACCTCCTGGCTGCCCCAGATGACCATAACCACATTGGCTACAAACACGAGACGTGATGGTTGCCAGGGTACTGTTGCCAGAGATGTGCTCGCTGTTGCCAACATTGAGCTTGGCTCGCACGACGCGATACATTCTGCCTTGATGATAAATAAGGCTGCGCGGCCCGAATTCAGACAAAGCAAGGAAACGTGGTCTGCTGACCATGCTGCCTTCATCGTCTTTACCGGAAGTTTGCCCACCGCGAGCAGGTATCCATGCCATGAGCGGCAGCCGCGGGAAGTTGTACCCTGGCAGGAAGCCTTGACTGGCCAAATAGCGGAATGTGTAAAAGTCAGAATTCTGGGTGTTGCCGGTTTTTAACAATATGCCGTATTGATTGGCGGCGTCGCCCCAACGGCGCTTAGCATTAGTTCTTTCCAAATCTGTAGCGGTATGACTCTTAGCGACTGCCTCTGCCATATCCATCTGCTTACGAGTCGCGTCAAACAGGGCTCGCCAGCGGTCTAGAGCACGCGAAAAGTTTTGCGGTGCCTGGTTAATGACAGAATCAATGTAATCGGCCGTAAACCAGTGGCTAGTATTCAATTCCTTTTCAAGCTGTTTAATCACCCCTTGCGCGGCGGATCGTGCTTTTTTAATCACCTCACGGTCGGAAAGCTTTTGCATTAATGCGGTCTGCAGTGGTTTGTTTGGTTCTTCAAGATTCACCAAAGGAGCGATGCTGCTATCAAGTTCGACCTCGGCGGCAGCCAGCCAGACTGCGTGCAAATGGCTTTCGATTAGCTCTCGGTTGCCCAAATCCAGAGTCGGTGCTTTCACTACACCATGAACCATTTCATTTGCGTTGTGAAAAAACCACTGGTCATGTGGGCTAAGTGAAGCGCAATAGGTAATCACCAAGGCCTGCTGGCCGGAGCGACCCGCACGACCGCTGCGCTGTGCATAGTTAGCAGGCGTCGGAGGTACATTCCGCAAGTACACCGTGTTCAATGCAGAAATATCTACACCAAGCTCCATTGTTGGTGAGCAAAACATCACCGGCAAGCGCTCCAGTGGCGTTTCATGCCCTGGCTCTTCCAACCATTCTTTTTGATCTTTTTCGGTATAACGGAAACGCTGCTCCAAAAGCTGCCGACGCCCAGCATCAACCTGTGCGGTATGCTCCTGGGCCTCGAAATAAAACAAGGGATGATTAGGTCGCTTGAGCAGTTCAGCCAAATTTAAATAGAGCTGCCGAAAGTATTGATTGGTGGAGTTTTCCTCTTCAACTGAGGTATTCGTTAGCAGCCACTCCAAGGCAGATGCGTTCAGCCGGAAACCCACCAAGCCCTTTTCAACACTATGCTTTTGCACATATCCATAGAGAACAGCTATTTCTAACAGCGCGGAAATAATCTCGACCCATTCAGCATCTTTCCAGCTACTCACCTGCCCTGCAAATGAAGTAGACTTCCAGAAATCTGCTTTTTTGATGATTTTCAGTACGCGTGATCTTTCCGCAGCAGAGACTAACAAATCGTTTCTTTGCTTACTCTTGGATTCAGGGCGCTTGGTTAAAATTAAAAATTTGGACGTTTCCAGTTTTTCATCAGTCGCGAAAGCCCAACGCTCGTTTATGTTTCTGTCATTTCGAGCTTTATCCTGCTCTACTGGATCCAGGTAGCGTGTTTCAAGACATAAGGCTCGACGCATTTCATCGAATAGGACTTTACACAGGTTGGCTCTATTGAATGCATTGAGTTTTGCCAATACAGAATTCTTACTATTTTTAAATAGCTCGTCTTCAGCGCAGAATTCGTCTAGGCCACGATAGTCAATCTTTAATAACGCTAGCTGATCCAGGTTTGGATTGTTGAATCTCCAACCCCGGCGAAGGTCGCGAATCAATCGGTAGCCAATGATGTAACGTAACGTTCTCTGTGCTTCTTGTCTGGCTAGGCCCATCAATTTGGGAGTTTTTAGATACTCGGCCAGGGTGGCTTCATCAACACCGCTAAAGCCCAGCGATTTGAACACCTCTTCTGACAATTTTTCTTCATCTAACAAACCCTGATTGGCTTGAAGTGCCCCAATCAACCCTGCTCGGAGCGTCAGCAGGTAAATAAAATCATTGAAATGACCGGCTTGAAGAGCCGCGTCTTGTCGATTGTCAGAGAAGCCCAAAAGCTTCCTTGGGTCTGGAACGCCTTCCGGCAATTCCTGAATCGAAAATAGCTGACGCAGTGCCGACAGGGTTAGTACTGTTGTTGCGGACGAGCGGCCTTCACCAGACAAGCTAGCGAGACGGTTGATGTCTTTACCGTGAGCTTCATGGACTTGGCTGCAGCTCAAACAAAAACGAAACTTCCCAGTAATAAACCAGTATTTCTGGCCTCGCCCCTCCATTCCCTGAGGATCGATAGTGAATTCAGTGGGGACAGCATCTTTGTAGTTGCGCTTAAGTTTAGGCTCAGCTTTTGAAAAATCTATCCACGCTTCAGGCAGGTCCTCAAGCCCACCTTTGAAGCTCAACTGTGGACGCACGGGGCAAAGAAAGCCGAAATTTAGTTCATCATTGTCCGCCGTTGTGATTTCACCTATATCTCTTGGGTTAAACCTGATTTGACCATGCACAGTTTTCCAAACCGGGTGGTACTCCTGGCCGCAATTCCTACAAAAATGAGTAGGATACAGCTGAACTGCCTGATCCTGCCTACCCGGTGCAAATCGTTGTGCGTCAAGCGTAATAGCTCTGGAACCACTGGGTTCAAGCGTTGCCAAAACCTTCCCTGGGCCGCTAATGAACTGATGCAGCTTGAAAGCAAAAGGAGCGCGCCCCTGAGGTGTTCTCACGTCGTGGGCTGCTACTAAAAACTTCTGGAGCGCTATAGAGGCTTCCTGTTGCGTTACATCAGCATCATTCGCCAAAAGCTCAGAAGCGGAATCAAGGGTTTTCGGCTTTGCCCGTTTCGGTGGCTCGTCGTCGGGTATTTCAATGCCGAGATTTAACTCCACCCAGATAGCTAATGGCGAATCTTTAAAATCGTCATAATTTTCCCAAGAAAAACCATCCTTTTGAATCTCGGCTTTTAGTAGAGGCTTGATCGCATCAACATCTTTCGAAGACGTAGTAACCCTTTCAAGAGTCTCACCAATAACATCGTGTTCAGTTATTTTGGCACCGAAAAGCTTAGTGGCAACCTCAGCAACAACGCGATTTCGATCAACCTGTTTACCTGTGCTGGACATTGTTGCAGAGGTACCGATACAGGTCATGTTGTCCGCAGACAAGCGTTCTCTGAGTCGTCTTACAAGTACAGCCACATCGGCCCCTTGACGGCCCCTATAAGTGTGAAGCTCATCGAGAATCAGGAATTCTAAACCGCTGCAATTTTCTACCACACGTCGATCAACATCTTCATAACGTGTTAGGATAAGTTCCAGCATCATGAAATTGGTTAATAGAATATCTGGCGGGTTATCCGCTATATAATCTCTCTGTGTGCGGTTTTCCTGGCCGGTATAACGCGCAACCGTAAAAGGTTTACCATCAGAAGGAAAGCCAACCAAGAACTTATCCAGCTCCTCAAGTTGGCTGTTTGCCAACGCATTCATTGGATAAATAACGATGGCCCTAGTTCTTGGTTTTGGATCCGCATCCTTACCTTTGAGAATTGAATCAACAATGGGAATAAAAAATGAAAGAGATTTCCCTGAGCCCGTACCAGTAGTAACTACATAGCTTTGCTTTTGTTGCCCCTTTACCAGTGCTTCAAGTTGATGCTTGTACAGAAAAAGAGGATCTGACTTACCCTCTGTTTTTCCTGTACGGAAAACGTCACCACATAGAGGATGCAGGACTCCATCAGTGGCGAGTTCCTGTACAGTCCCTTTGCGCTGATAGTTAGGGTTAATCTGTATGAGTGGTTGTGGCCAGTAACGGCCTTCAGCATATTGCTGTTCAACGACGTTCTTTATGTCACCGGCTGCAATTGATACAAAACTTTTGGAAAACGAACTGTATTCTTTGATCAACTCGTCCCTAAAATTGAATACGTTTTCCATTAGTTAGTTCCTTTTTTCAAATCGTACCCAGGCGCGATGACCAAATTTTCTACGCCATTAAGAGCTTGCCAATTCCTGAGTCGCAATTGGTATTCAATTCCTTCCAGATCTTGATTCTCGACACAGCTCATGTCCAATATTCTGAACGCATCCGCGTCATCAAGAAGACAAGCAAGCTGCCAAGTAAAGTATTGGGGTTGTTGCTTACTGTACATTGGGCACGCCCCTAACCTTCATCTTTCATGTGTTCCGCCAACTGCCCAAGATTTACCTGGAAGTAATTACATAGCTTATCAAGGACTTCTGTAGTCGTATTATAGCCTTTCTGGTTGGATACTTTGGAGAGTGTTGTACGGTGTATATCTGTAGCCTTGGAAATCTCCTCCAAGGTGATACGGCGTCCTTCTTGCTGTGCAATGCTTTGAGTAGGTTTTGATTTGCCGCTTTCAATACGGCCAAGTAGTGACGTTATTCGGGATACATGGATTTCGCCACTATCGTTAATTGAGCGAAAGTTTTTTACTCTGAATGAATTGAGCTGCATTTAGTGTTCCTTATTTTTGTTAATAATTATTTCAATGCCTCAGGCATTCTCACTCTTGAAAATATTGTCCCGATCAATACCTCTAGCTCTCGCTCGTGAGGACGAACTTTATTTTCCAGCGTTTTTTAAGCCTGAATCCGTAACTCCATAGCGGCGCAGTGCGCAAGCCATTGATTCCTATTTGCTTCCCAAAAATTTCAATGAACCTATGGGTGCACCTGCAATTTTTGGATTCAGGTTAAGCTTAATACCTGAAATCTTTTTAAGTTCGTTCCATCCACAACCTGCCTAATACATCATTTTGATGTAAGAATCTTTCAAGCTTGCCGGTGTTGCCCCATAAAGATTTGTTCGTTTGATCATGCGGCGAAGGTGGTCGCTGACGTATTTCGCCTAGCTGTAGCCAGCTAGAGTCGTTATAACGCCATAGGGTTCACCAGAGTCATTTAAGAAAAATCTGCTTCGGCGGCCTTTTCTTTTCAAAAACAACCATTCCTTAGATGATGCTGAGCAAGTTAGAGCGCTTGCAAAAAAACTCTATAAAAAAGAGAAATAGAGTTCGATTAGCAGTTGACAATGCCCTTTGCCGCAATCCAAGGGAATTAAGCATAAATTTTCAAAGCTTAAACTTCCCTACCAACCGGTTTAGGTCGTCACCCATATCCTTAATACGGTCAGCCATGGCAGCGGATTGATCGACCACCTTGCTAGACTCTTCTGCGGTTGCAGCGATTTCGGTAACATTGCGATTAATCTCTTTGGCTGCAGCACCCTGCTCCTCAGCAGCTACGGCGATCAGGGTGTTCATCTCGTTCATTTTCCTAACCACTTCCGCAATCTGATTCAGGCTTTCGCCCAGTTCCTGGGTAACCGATACCCCTTCACCCGTTTTCTTGTCGCTGCGCTCCATAACATTAACGGTAGCTATCGTTCCTTTGCTCAGCAGTTCGATCATCTCCTGAATTTCAACAGTGGCGTTTTGTGTACGGCTGGCCAGCGTCCTGACCTCGTCAGCAACTACAGCAAAACCCCTTCCCTGCTCACCAGCACGTGCCGCTTCGATTGCTGCGTTCAGCGCCAGCAGGTTGGTCTGTTCGGAAATCCCACGTATCACATCCAGAACAGCAGCGATATTCTGGCTTTCGCTCGCCAGTTGTTTGATTTCACGCATCGCCTCTTCGGCGTTGACGGCAATTTCTTGTATCGTGGCGATGGCACTTTTGACGATACCCAGTCCCTCGTTAACCGTAGAGCTGGCTACTTTTGCTTCTGTTTCAGCCTCCACTGCATTATGTGCAACCCCTTGAATTGTTACCGTCATGTCGTTTACTGCCATGGCAATCTGCTCGGTACTTTCGCGCTGTCGCTGGGTGATCCCCCTGCTCTGTCCCGTTAGTCTGGCTGTCTCAGCCGCAGTGCTGGTAAGCTTGGCCGTGGTTTCGATAACTCCGGCGACAATGTCATGAATGGTATCGACAAACTGATTAAAGTCGGCACTAAGCTCGCCAATTTCGTCATTCGACGATTGTGGTAGGCGCAAACTCAGATCACCGCTACCCATACTAATCTGCTTGAGTGCATTCGAGGTTCGGACTAATGGGCCAATTATACGGCCTGAAATCAACAGGTTAACGCCTATCGCTAATGTGATAAGTAGCACAGCGATAATCACGGACTGGATAATTTGTGAGGCGATATCTTTTCTAATGTCAACTGCGATGGCCTCAACCTCATGATCAATATCATCAATATAAAAGCCAGTACCGATCATCCATTGCCATTTGTCGAGTCCAGTGGCGTAGCCGAGCTTACTTACCACTTTATTGATAGATGGTTTTTCCCAAAGGTATTCAACCAATCCGCCACCGGATTTGGCGGCTTTGATCATTTCACGAATCAGCAGTTTGCCATCGGCATCCTTGAGATCAATTAGATTTTTCCCCACAAGCTGAGGCTTAGGGCGATGGACGATATTGGTTCCATCGTACAAATAAGCAAATATGTAACCGTCAGATCCGAAAGAAAGCCCTTGCAAAATCTTCTTTGCTTGCTGCTGGCGCGCGGCTTCATCGCCTTCACCCTCGTAGAGTGAAATAATGGAAGAGGTTACCAACTGTATGTAATCTTTAAGCCGCGCTTCCTTTTCCGCAATAAGTAGCTTCCGGGTATTTTGTATCCTGGCTTCGGCTGCCTGTTGTGCGCTGACAATGGACTGAATCAACAACATGGCTGCGACGACTAACATTGGGCTTAATGAGCCAGCGAGTATTTTTTTGCGTAGGCTAGACTTTTTCACTTTATCTGATCTCTTGAAATAGCATATTCAGTAGAAAAATTTCATCTATTTAAGTGTAGTGGCAAAAAGGCAGAATATGAGGGTTGGCCGACATTCGTGAAAGAAGAAGAATAAAATCTGATAACTTATTACTCAAGTTTCGGAGTTCATTTCACCCTGTGGACTCCATCTCCAACGTAAACGTATCCAACTGCAAACTCTGCACAAAAAATGCCGCAATTT
>JARRJP010000062.1:0-29872 GCA_037389025.1 Reinekea sp.
TCTTCCTGCCAGGAAATGTCGAACCGCCCCAGAACGTTCACAGCGACATGAAGATAATCGGAAATCCGTTGACGCACCTTCTGTTCGAGACCATCGCGCTGCGGGTCGTCCACGCTTCCCAAGAGTACCAGATGCCGTGGGCACAACGTGGCCGACTAAAGGGAGCCCTCTCTCGTGGCGTGGTGCAGATGGCACGCGACCTGAGCGATCATCATGGCCCGCCGAGGTCTGACGAGATTCGCGACTTGGAAGACCGGCTGGCTAGTGAGGACGCGGCGCCGGAGTTTGCTACCTTGGTGAAGGCGGCTCTAGATGCAACCGCAGCCGACCGGCGTCTCGAGCTCGAGAACGCAGAGCTGAGGCGCAGAATCGAGGAGCTGAACCGTTTTATGATCAGTTTTCGACGCTCTCTGACACTTCAGCTTCTGGGGGCTGTACTTTGGCTTTGTTCCGGGACAACGTTTGCCACCAATGATGAGCAATCCGTTGTCGCTGTCGAGCAGTTACCGATTACACTGAGTGATGAGCAGATAAAATGGTTAAGCGATCATCCGGTCATTAACATCGGTGCGATGAATGACTGGCCACCGCTGAGCTTTGTAAACCTGAATGGTGAGCCTGATGGTTTTGGTTTGGCTCTGGTGAATCTGATCAATGAGCGGCTGGGTGGACGACTGCACCTGGTCAGCGGGGACTGGCTTGAGTTGTATCAGGGTGTGACCAGTAGCAAGCTGGATGCCCTGCTGGACGTGACCCCCCGCCCGGAAAGAGAAGCCTACTTCAATTTTACTGAACCCTATTTGAACATTCCCCAAGTCATTATCGGTCGTGATGAGCCGCCCTATTATCTTCAGGAATCGTTATTAGCCGGAAAGACCATCGCTCTGGAAGAGGGCTTTGTTAATGTCCTGTTCTATTCGCAGAATTATCCGGAAATCCATATTAAAGAATATTCCAGCACCTCTGAGGCGTTAGGCGCTGTCGTTCGCGGTGAAGCCGAGGCATACATCGGTAACCGGGCGGTGGCGAATTACATCATCCGCAACGAGCTGATCAGCTCGCTACGAGTGCACGGCAGGGCGAATAAAGACGGTTCAATTCTCGCCATTGGTACACGTAAGGACTGGCCGGAACTACGCGATATTCTTCAGGTGGCGTTGCACAGTATTTCAGGACATGAGTTTCATGCCATGTTGAATGATGTGATCGAGCATAAGACAGGGCAAAGCGAGGTTAATGATGTATTGCTGACAAACACAGAAAAACAATGGTTGAATGATCATCCGGTAATCCAATTAGCTTCAGACCCCTCCTGGCCTCCGCTGGAATACTTTAATTCAGCCGGTGTCTATTCAGGTATTGCGGCCGATTTTATGGCGTTGATTGAACAGAAACTGGGGATTCGGTTTGTCCAGTCACCTCGGAAAAGCTGGCCTGAACTGGTTGACGATGTCCGTAACCGCAACCTGGATGTCTTCAGCATGACAATGGATATGCCATCGAAAAGGAACTATGCGTTGTTCACCGAACCTTATGTGTCCAACGCCATAATGATTGTCACTCAGGATACTATTGAGTTTATCCCAGGCTTGAATGGATTGATTGGCAAGCCAGTGGCAGTGGGTGAAGGTTATGCGATACAAGAACTGCTGCTGCGCAATCACCCGGAACTGACCATCAAAACTTACCCCACAACGGCCGCTGGCTTAGCGGCTGTCTCCAGTGGTAAAGCCTTTGCTTTTATCGGCAATATCGCCGCCGTAAGCTATGTGATGCGGCATCAGGGATTTTCCAATCTGCGGGTGTCTGGTGAGACGCCATACCATTACGAACTGTCCATGGGTGTGCGTAATGACTGGCCAGAACTGGCTTCCATACTGGATAAGACATTAGCATCGATTTCGTCTCAGGAGCGGGCAGAAATATTCTCCAAGTGGGTGCATATCGAGGTTGCCAAGCCTATTCCCTGGGTTTGGATTATCAGTGCCACGCTGATTCTGCTACTGGCTATTGTGTGGGTGCTTTACTGGAACTATGTGCTGAACCAGAAGGTAAAGCAGCGTACTCAGATGCTGGAACACAATGCCCATCACGATACGTTGACGGGGTTACCAAACCGCGCTTCACTCAACATGCAATTGGATCAGCGGATCGCATTGGCGGATCGCAACCATACTCTGCTTGCTGTACTGTTTGTCGATCTGGATGATTTCAAGAAAGTGAACGATACGCAGGGCCATTCGATAGGCGATCAGCTTCTGTTAGCGGTCGCGCTGCGGCTGAAAAACTCGTTACGCCGGATGGATGTCATCAGTCGCTTTGGTGGTGACGAGTTTGTGGTCATTGCCGATAACCTGAGCGACAAAGCAGATATAGAGGCCGTTTGTCTGAATTTGTTACGGGCGATGAAGCCAACTTACATGATCGGCAATCTGTCCATCAATATGCGGATGAGCATCGGTATTGCGACTTATCCGGATGACAGCCTGTCACCTGAAGATCTGCTGCGTAATGCGGATATCGCTATGTATGCCTCGAAAAGCCAGGGTGGTGATCATTTTCATTTCTTCTCGGAGCGAATGAATCGGCGTATCAAACGCCGTATAGAAGTCGAAGAGCAGATGACCACAGCTTTAACAAACGGTGAGTTTTCTTTGGTATTACAGCCGATCATCTGCCTGGTTTCCAATCGACCCAAAAAGTTCGAAGTGCTGGCACGCTGGCACAATGCCAAGCTGGGAAAGGTGACGCCTGACGAGTTTATTCCACTGGCTGAACACAATGGGTCGATCATGGCACTGGGTGAGTATATTCTTGAACAGTCGCTGGCAATCTGCGCGCGGCTGCGCAAGCAGGCTGATCCGGATATGTGCATCACAGTGAACGTGTCACCTCGACAATTAAAAAATCCGGGCTTGCCATTTAAGGTCAGACAGCTACTTGAGCAAAACCAGCTGCCGCCAGAAGCGCTGATCCTGGAAATGACCGAAGGCGTGCTGATCAATCACAACAGGCAAACCGAAAACTCAATGGCGGAGCTGACCCAACTCGGGGTCAGGCTGGCCATGGACGACTTCGGCACCGGTTACTCGTCACTGAGCTATGTGCGTAACTTTCCGTTTTCGATACTCAAGATTGATCGTGAATTCGTCCAGGATATTTCAACTGACACCAACAGCTACGAATTAGTTGAAGCGGTTCTGGCCATGGCGCGCAGCATGAATATAGAAGTCGTCGCCGAGGGCGTGGAAACAAAGGCGCAGGAGGAAAGGCTGCAGGCATTGGGCTGTTTACATGCGCAGGGTTATTATTATTCCAAACCCTTGTCAGAGGAAGAACTGGAACTGTGGCTGATCGCACGCCAGCAAATCACCTACAACGGATAAATCTGCTATCATTAGCGCCCCATCCTCCGATGTTTTTTGTCATTGTTAAGGGTTATTGCATGTCCCAACTGGTTCCAGGCACGCTTTATATTGTCGCAGCACCTTCAGGTGCCGGTAAAAGCAGCCTTGTTAATGCGTTGATTTCGCGATTGTCGTTTGTATACCTATCCATTTCCCATACCACTCGCACCATGCGCCCCGGTGAAGAAGATGGTGAACATTACCATTTCACAACCGATGCAGATTTCCTGGCCCGGGTTGAACAGGGGGAGTTTCTCGAACACGCGCAAGTGTTTGACCACTACTACGGCACATCACAAGCCTTTGTACAACGCCAGCTTGATGCTGGGCACGATGTGATACTGGAAATCGACTGGCAGGGCGCACAACAGGTGCGTCGGTTAATGCCGGATTGCAAAAGTATTTTCATTCTTCCGCCTTCCAAGGAAGCATTGCAGGAACGTCTGGAAAAGCGCCAACAGGATAGCGCCGAAGTGATTGCGCGCCGGATGCGCGATGCGGTGTCAGATATGGCTCACTATGCGGAATTCGATTACCTGATCATCAATGATGATTTTTACAAGGCGCTGGATGAAATGTGTACGATTTTCACGGCAAACCGGGTCACAATCACCCAACAGCTACAACGCTATGAAGAGCTGATCACCCAACTGCTCAATTAATGGCTGTTTCAGCACAGAGGATACTCAGAAGTCTGGCATACCCGGTAAATCGAGAGATGACTGACGGTTGATCGTAACCTAAATCCTTGCTAAGCCGTGCATTTTCCGTACAATTGCGCGGCTTGCAATGCTATGCACACAGGAGAACCCGATGGCTCGCGTCACAGTTGAAGATTGTTTGGATAAAGTCGCTAACCGCTTTGAATTGATTATGGTGGCGAGCAAACGCGCCCGTCAGATTGCCAATGGTGGTGAAGATGCATTGGTCCCAGAAGATAACGATAAACCGACGGTTATCGCTCTGCGCGAAATTGCTGAAAATAAAATCACCCCATCCATTCTTAACGAATCTGAAGAATAGACTGCAAATTTAAATGAAAAACCGGGCAATGCCCGGTTTTTTTATTGCCGTTTAAAAGGTAGAGCTTACAATTCAGGGATCTATTCTTTATCTCTGGGGGCCTCTTGCCGACCGTACATGACCTTGCTGACCGTCTGAGTGATTACCTTTCCGAGGAAAAAATTGCTCGAATCAAACGGGCCTATTTTTATGCGGAACAAGCACACGAGGGGCAAATGCGCCGTAGCGGTGAACGTTACATTACCCACCCTTTGGCAGTCGCCAATATCCTGTCTGAAATGCATATGGATCATCAGTCCATTATGGCGGCTATGCTGCATGATGTTCTTGAAGATACAGCCGTACCTAAAGCAGCGGTTGTCGAACAGTTTGGCGAGGGTGTTGCGGAGCTGGTGGATGGCGTTTCCAAGCTGACACATCTGGATTTTGAATCCAAGCTGGAGGAACAGGCCGAGAACTTTCAGAAAATGGTTCTGGCCATGTCCAAAGACATTCGGGTCATTCTGGTCAAACTGGCTGACCGGTTGCATAACATGCGCACCATGGCAGCGATGCCGCCGGAAAAATAACGCCGCAAATCACGCGAAACATTGGAAATTTATGCGCCGATTGCATTACGTCTGGGCATAAACGACATGCGCATTGAGCTGGAAAACCTGTCCTTCGAGTCCATGTACCCCATGCGCGCTGCCCGGATTCGCAGCGCAATGCACAAACAACTGGGCCACCGCAGTGAGACGGTGAATCACATTCGCGATGCGCTGGCAAACCAACTGCAGGAATCTGGCATTAATGCCAGCGTTATTGGTCGGCAAAAACATCTTTATTCGATTTACCAGAAGATGCGCATCAAGCGGAAATCACTGAAGGAAATTCTCGATGTATTTGCCTTTCGCATCATTACCGATTCCATCGATTCCTGTTATCGCATTCTCGGCATTGTGCACAACTTTTATAAGCCCATTCCAAACCGTTTTAAAGATTACATCGCCATCCCAAAAACCAACGGTTACCAGTCATTGCATACAACCTTGATTGGCGCCAATGGTGTGCCGATTGAAATTCAGATCCGCACTCAGGAAATGGAAGACATGGCGAATCACGGTATTGCCGCGCATTGGCTCTATAAGAGTGATGACAGTCAATCGACCCAGACGCACGCCAGGGCTCGTCGCTGGGTAAAAAGTCTGCTAGAAATGCAGGAGCGAGCTGGCGACTCTATGGAATTTATCGAGAACGTGAAGATCGATCTATTCCCCGATGAAATCTATGTATTTACGCCTCAAGGCGAGATCATGGAATTGCCGAAAGGGTCGACACCGGTCGATTTTGCCTATGCGGTTCATACTGATATTGGCAATGCCTGTGTTGGCACCATGGTGAATCGGAAGCTGTCACCACTGAGCCAACCACTGCAAAGCGGCGATTCGATCAAAATCATTACCGCAGAAGGGGCTCGGCCCAATCCGAACTGGCTGAACTTTGTGTTCACTGCCAAGGCACGTTCCAACATCCGCCACTTCCTGACCAGGATGGAACAGCAGGAGTCCATCAATCTGGGGAAGAAACTGTTGGAAAATCAGTTGCAAAACTTTGATCATTCACTGAAGTCAATTGCTGGCGAAGCCATTGATCAAGTTATTCAAGAGTCTCAACTGAACAGTCACGATCACCTTTTTTCTGAAGTCGGCGCTGGCCATAAGGCGGCCTATATTGTGGCACGTCGTCTGTTACAGCTTTCCAACACTGAGTCGACCGAATCGACACAAAAATCGATGACTATGCAAGGTACTGAAGGTTTGCTGATTACCTATGCCAAGTGCTGTCGACCTATTCCCGGTGATGCGATCATCGGTGCCATGAGCAAGGGTAAAGGAATGGTTGTGCATCGGGAGGCCTGCGGCAATATTGCAGAAATCCGTAACGACGTTGACCGTAGCGTACCCATGCATTGGGACAAAGCCATGAAAGGTGAGTTTCTGGTAGACATCCGCCTGACGCTGCGTAACGCGCGCGGTGTGCTCGCCAGTGTCGCCAATGCGGTATCACATGCCGAAGCCAATATTGAGTCGATTCAGATGAAGGATGTGGACGCTTCCACCAGTCAAATGAAGCTGACGATATCGGTGACCAGCCGTGTACATCTGGGACGAGTGTTTAAACGGCTCCATGCGTTGTCGGCGGTGACCAAGATTGAGCGGGTCTAGTGTAGTGTCTCAAACCTGAATCCGTGACTCCATGGCGGCGCAGTGCGCAAGCTCTTACGCTCTGCATCCACTGAAGGAGTCACGGATTCAGGTCAGATAAAACGCATGTTTTATTCAAGACACTACACCAGGTTGACGGATTCCAGTCGTTGACGTCATGTAACGGTCATCATCCCCAAAGGTTGGTTTCCACGCCAAACGAATGCTTAACAACGTTCATATCCTGCCGAAGATTTACCATTTATTGCGC
This sequence comes from Reinekea sp., assembly GCA_037389025.1. Classification (GTDB taxonomy): domain Bacteria; phylum Pseudomonadota; class Gammaproteobacteria; order Pseudomonadales; family Natronospirillaceae; genus Reinekea. The sequence continues at coordinate 6,888 of JARRJP010000062.1, forward strand.
TGTCTGAAACATTCGTCATTGATATGGTTGTTGATGCTTGTCAACGATCGCAACGGGCCGGGTCTTCAGACTAACGTTCGTCTTTTTATTACTGGTGGAACAGAACCATGTTTATTCATCGTCTTACTAATTTTTTCAATTCACGCTGGTACTGGCTTTGTGTCGTACTCACGGGACTGGGTGTTGAGGGTGTCGCACTGTTTTATCAACACGTACTGGATGAGCCACCCTGTGTATTATGTATTCAGTCCCGTGTCTGGGTATTGGCAGGGGTTCTGTTTGGGCTGGTCGGACTGATCGGCTCAAATCTGGTGGCGATCCGGCTGACTGCCCAGTTAGGATTGGTCGGCGCACTTGGCATGGTATTGAACAAATCCTGGACCACAGTGCTGGTTGAACGCGGCTTGTATGACGGCCAGTGTGGTATGGATCCCGGCTTCCCAAGCTGGTTTGCTTTGGATAAGTGGTTTCCGAATGTGTTTGAAGTCTGGACCATGTGCGGCTTCACGCCCAATTTTTTGTTTGGAATGACCATGGGCGAAGGCTTGGTGTATGGCACATCGGTACTGATCGCAACCGCCGTTCTGGCTCTGGTGCTGATGATTTTGCACCAACTACGGCCGTCGGCGTCACCTATTTAACTGAATGGAGCGTCTTATGATAAAACCGGGGCTGATCGCTTTTTTACTTACCTCATCAATGACCGTCCAAGCCCAAACGCTGGACGTGGACTGGCTATACCTCTCTGGCTATGGCAGCTGGGTCAGCCGGTCTCAGACTCTGCTGAAAGAACAGGAAGCACTTAAGCTGCCGGTCACTTCGCTCAATAGTGACCAGTTCTACTGGTATGCCGAGAATCCAAATACCCAGTTGAGCTGGCAAACGCCCAATACAGATTACCTGCCGCAAAAGGGTAGTTCAGTCGAGATTATAGGGGAACCCGGCCTCTGGCTGGTTCAGGCGGTCAATCCGTCGCATCTGGTTTTGCAGCAGGGTAAAACGGTGCGTTACTGGCCACAGTCACAATGGCATCAACTGGAATGGACATCCGCTCAGGATTTTGCCCTGACTCTGCAAGTACGTCAGCCTTCGCAGAAAAAGAACGACATTTTCTACGCTTGGCAGACGCCAATGCTCACGGCCGATATCTCTTACCGGCTACAGGATACAACTCTGTATCAGGAATTGACGATTTCCAACCAGACTGATGAAACACTTCGGTCAAACGGTTACAGCTTCGCTCGAAATGAAAGCCGCCCAGTGTTGGCAAAAGCCATGCGGTCAACGAGCCTGGAAGCCAGCAGTGATGCCATAATGCTGGGAGCGCCGGAAGCCGGTGAATCTCAGGGTGTACCAACCCTATCTTCTTCCCAGCCGCTGTTGCTGGAGGCCGGTTCCAATATCTGGCTGCCAGTCTCGGATACCGAGCTGAGCTCGGTTGAACGGCAATACCAACTGCAATGGGACAGTCGACAGGCTGGTTTGCATAATGCCCAGATGCAACTGGTTCTGAAAGGCAAGGCACTGCCTGACATTCCAGGCTCTATCAAAGTCGGGGTATTTGATCACCAACTGGCCACTCAGGATGCGTTCTATCAACCACAATCGGCCACAGAAGCCCGTCTGAATCTTGGCCAGAGTGCGTTGATCAGCATGACCAGTCATTCAATGCGAGATAACCACTGGCGCCTGGATTTCAGCAACCGCAGCCAGGAAGATGCTGTCATTGATCTGACCATCAGTCATTGGAATGGCAAACAGTCGCTACGTACACAAATGACCGTGAAAGTTAAAGCCAAAGGCGAGAAAGCAATCGATCTTGAGCTGACGGCAACAGGTCTGAAATAAATAAGGAAAAGTACAGGGCGCCGGGTGCCAACCCATGCGAACATGAGTTGACAGCCAGCCCGCGCGCCCTTTTTGGGAGAAAGCCCCCATCACAGGTAGTGTCAGTCGTTTTCACCCGACTGACACTAAAAAGATAGCCGCCTTATTTCAAATTGACAGCGACGGTTACAATTTGCCACATCAAAATTGGGCTCTGTCAAGAATTCCATCTATTCTCAATACCGTGCCAAGCCTCTTTCTCAGCAGCTCATGGCGTCAAAATGGCGCTACAATTTATCGCTGTTCTGAAATACTCAACACGACCTTGCTAAATTGCCATTGAAATGGCGCAATCAGTCAATTGCGATCAGGGGCAAAAATCGTACACTTCCATACCTTGTCTTTGATCCGGCTGCAGGCTGCTGCGCGTCTGATCAAACCCTCAGCATCAGTAAGGAAAATCCAGTTATGGCTGCTTTGCACACGGTCGAAAAAATCGGCGGCACTTCAATGATGAATTACCCGGCAGTTCGGGACAACATCATTAGAGTCTCCCGCCCACAACCTGAAATGTATAACCGTGTGTTTGTTGTTTCCGCTTATGGCGGCATGACCAACCTGCTGCTGGAACACAAAAAATCCCGCGAGCCGGGCGTTTATGCGCTATTCGCAAATAATGATTCAGACTGGCAGTGGAGCGAAGCACTGACCGACACCGCTAAAGCCATGCGTGAGTTCAACGCCAAGCTGTTTGAACAACCGCACCTATTGAAGCAGGCCGATCAGTTTATTACCGAACGGATGGAAGGCATTCGCTCCTGCCTGCTGGATCTGCAGAGAGTCTGTTCTTATGGCCATTTCCAGATCAATGAGCACCTGGCCACCGTACGTGAAATGCTGGCGGGTGTTGGGGAGGCGCACAGTGCGTTTAATACCGCGTTGCTACTACAGGCAGAGGGTGTCAATGCCCGCTTTGTTGATCTGACCGGCTGGCGCGAGCGCGATAATCTGCCATTGGATGAAAAAATCCAGACCGTTTTTTCCCGTTACGATATGGCGAATGAAATGCCGATCGTAACCGGTTATACCCAATGCAAAGAAGGGTTGATGAATACCTTTGATCGGGGATATTCTGAAATTACCTTCAGCAAAATTTCTGAACTTACCGATGCTCGCGAAGCCATTATTCACAAGGAATATCACCTGTCGACGGCAGATCCGATGGTCGTTGGTGAGCAGAACGTCAAACCAATCGGGCGTACCAACTATGATGTAGCTGATCAGTTATCGCTCATCGGTATGGAGGCCATTCACCCGAAAGCTGCAAAAGGCTTGCGTAAAAAAGGTATCCCTCTGCGGGTAAAAAATACCTTCGAACCAGAACACGATGGCACGTTAATCACAAATGATTACAAGTCTGCTATGCCACGAGTGGAAATCATCGCCGGTATCCGTCATGTTTATGCTTTGAATGTATTTGATCAGGACATGGTTGGCGAGCCGCATCAATTCATTGAAATCCAGCAACTGGTACAAGACTTTAACGTTCCGCTACTGGCCAAAGAACATAACGCCAACACGGTAACACTGTATCTTGATACTGGCTTGAAAGTCGTGGAACGCATTCAGGCACGTCTTGAACGACACCTGCCAAATGCTGAAATGACCAGCCGTAAAGTGGCTATGGTGTCCGTTATCGGGTCTGATATGAATGTACCGGGCATTCTTGCCAAACTCGCTATTGCCCTGGCGGAACGCAATATCAATGTCATGGCAATCTACCAAAGCATCCGACAGGTGGATGTCAGGATTGTGGTGGAAGAGGATCATTATGAAAATACTATTGCTGCACTACACCATGCATTAATTGAGGAAGCTGAAACACCTGTCAGCGCGGTATCCTGATGTAAAACCTGTATAACCAAAAAAGCCCGGCATTTTCATACCGGGCTTTTTTATTAGTTCTGGAAAATAGTATTTTCTTTTCTGGCCTGTTAACGATTTACATTTTTCGCTGTCAGATAAATCGCCGAATCAATCGTTTTTACGTAATCGGCATAAAACGGATCAAACACATGTTGCCACTGTTGCCGCTGATCATCATTCAACTGCAATAGCTTGATCTGGTTGGTGGCCAATATCGACTCTTTAGCCTGCTCATTAATCTTATTTGCCTCATGATTCACGTAGGCACTGACTTCATCGACGATTTCAGTCAGTTCGACTTTAATATCAAATGGCAGTGAGCTCCAGAACTTGCGATTGGTCACCAGCATATAAGCAAGAACGCCATGATTGGTTTCTGTGACGTACTTCTGAACCGTATGGTATTTCTGGCCGTAAAAGTTAGACCAGGTATTCTCCGTTGCCTGAACGGTGCCATCTTTCAGCGCCTGAAAGGACTTGGAGAATGCCATCTGCACAGGTAACGCACCAATCATTTCAAATTGCCGCTGAATTGAGTCTGAGTTCTGAATACGGAAAGAAACACCACGTGCGTTCTGTGGTACCAGTATCGGAGTATTGGAAATAATCTGCTTCATTCCGTTACTCCAGAATGAAAGACCTACTATGCCTTGATTGGAAACCGCATTTAACAAATCGGTTCCAGCCTTTTTCTTCCAGAATTTCTGCAGCGTGTCGACATTCTTGAACATAAAAGGCAATTCAAAAATAGCAAACTGATCAGTATAAGAACCAAATTTGGATAGCGATGGGGCCAGCATTTGCACTTGGTTGTTTTTCAATGCTTCCATTTCGTTCGCATCAGAATACAGTGTGGCGTTGTGATAGACCTCTACCTCAACCCGCCCGGCGAGACGTTCCTCAACCAGCTTTTTGAACAGGATGGCACCTTTGCCTTTCGGCGAATCGGAACTGGTTACATGCGAGAATTTAATAGTGATGGGTTCTGCTAGCGCAACCGATGCGAGCATTAACACGATAAAGAAGCGTAGAGTCATTCTCATACTGAATAAACCTTCTATAATATTACCCTTGCTTAGGGGTGTACTTGAATTCGGAAATTGCACCTGTCACGGGCAATTACCACTGCGACCAAGGAAAAAAGCACTGGCTATCCATTCAGAATCCCTCTGAGAGTAATTCCCGTACCTAATATTCTGCGTTGTGATAAACACGCTGAACATCATCGACAAAATTTAACAGGTCGAGAAATTTTTCAAACTGTTCAATATCATCGTCACTGACGGGGGTTGTGGTTTGTGGCACAAACTGGATTTCATCAACATCAAATTCTGCATTGAATGCTTCCTTCAATGCATTACGGGTTTTAGCGTAATCGGCCTGCGGGGCGAAGACGGTAATTACCCCCCCTTCGGATTCAACATCAATCACATCCACATCGGCTTCCAACAGGGTTTCCAAAACGGCTTCATCATCATCACCACTGAAGGATAAAATAGCACAATGATCAAACAAGTGACTCACAGCACCCTGCGCTGCAATTTTGGTTTTAACCTTGTTAAAACAGGTACGAACATCACCATAAGTCCGGTTTGGGTTATCCGTCAGGCATTCAACAATGATCATGGTATTGCCTGGACCGAAACCTTCGTAACGAGCAACCGAATAGTCTTCATCACCACCTCCAGACGCTTTTTCCAGGGCTTTCTGAATAACATGGGCGGGAACCTGATCTTTTTTGGCTCTCTCCAGTAGCGAGGCCAGGGCCAGATTACTATCGGGTTCAACACCTCCCGATTTGGCACAAACATATATTTCGCGACTGTATTTACTGTAAACCTTGGACTTCATATCAGAAGTCTTGGCGATAGATTCTTTTCGATTCTGGAAAGCTCGACCCATAGATATACCATATGTTATGAATTAGTTAGAGTCGATATTTTAGCTCGAAAATCCACCAAAGAGACAAATAAAATGCTTTATTTCCACCTAACTAGTGTAGTGTCCTAAATAAAACCTGTATTAAGGTTTTATTCTCTTCAGTGGATTCAGGTAATATCCAGGGTACATAGTGAACCACAGGCTGAGCATTGGATACTGATTTTCGGGGGCTCAACCCGTTATTTCCTCTGTGAAACGGTACTAATCGTTTTTTATTCTTCGGCAACAATACGCAAAAAACCCGAGCATTTCGGACTCAGGTTTTTTTGACAATAGCTTTGATAATCAGGCCTGGGCTGCTTCCTTAGCATGAAACGCAACTTGATGGGCAGCTCGACCAACAGCGGATAACAATGCCTGCAAGTTAGCGGTTGTCGTATCCTCATGGATCGAGACCGCCACCGCTTCCAATCCATCAACCTCAACAGCCACGCTGGCCAATGCCTCAGAATCAATACGCTGCTGTAGCGCATGTTCATCAAAGTGAATTACCTTGATAACAACGCCGTAATGCTGGCTCAATGCGTCAGCCAATGCTTCCAGAGCCCCCTGACCACAGCCTTTCAACTCAATAGGTTCTGCCGCTTCAATTCGAAAGGTCGCTACGGTCTGAGCATCCTGCGAACTGAGGTCATAACCACGTAATGTCCAGCCGGTCGGAATGTCGGCAAAATGCTCATCAAACAAATCCCTGATTGCCTTCGAGCGCAGTTCGGTTCCGGCCTCTTCAGCCGCTTTCTGCACTACTTTCGAAACATGGCCGTGGATCCACTTCGGTAATTCAATGCCATAGTCCCGTTCCAGAACGTGGGCAACACCACCTTTGCCGGATTGCGAGTTAATACGTACCACCGCCTCGTAATTGCGCCCCAGATCGGCTGGATTAATCGGCAGATAGGCCACCTCCCAATGCGGCAGTTCTTTATCATTATGAAACTGTAGTGATTTCCGAATAGCGTCCTGATGCGAACCGGAAAAAGCAGTATATACCAACTCACCAACCCACGGATGACGCGGATGCACCGGCAAATCAGTGACATCTGTACAGATATCAATCATTTCCTGAATATCACTGAAATCCAACTCTGGATCAATGCCCTGAGAATACAGATTCATCGCCAGAGTGACGGTATCCATATTACCCGTTCGTTCACCATTACCAATCAATGCCCCCTCTACCCGGTCACCACCGGCCATCAGACCCAGTTCCGTGGCAGCAACAGCACAGCCTCGGTCGTTATGGGTATGAAGCGATACAATAATGTGCTCACGATGCTTGAGACCGCGACACATATATTCGATCTGGTCAGCAAAAACGTTTGGCGTACTCATTTCCACGGTTGCAGGCAGATTGATAATGACAGGGCGGGTATTGTGCGGTTGCCACACGTCAATGACCTGATTGCAAACATCAATGGCGTAATCAATTTCAGTGCCGGTAAAACTCTCCGGCGAATACTGAAACGTCCACTCGGTTTTCGGATATCTGGCGGCATGGTCTTTTACCCATTGTGCGCCCTGTACGGCGATAGCGGCGATCTGCGCTTCACTCATGGAGAAGGTTTGCTCTCGCTGTACCGTAGATGTTGAGTTATAGACATGAACGATCGCTTTTTTCACACCAATCAATGCTTCGAACGTCTTTTCGATCAAATGTTCACGGGCCTGCGTTAACACCTGGATGGTGACATCTTCTGGAATCAGATTTCCTTCGATCAAGCGGCGGGCAAAATCGTATTCCGGCTGTGCCGCAGATGGAAAACCAATCTCAATCTGTTTGAAACCAAGCTTGACCAACAGTTTGAACAGTTTCACTTTCTGCTCAACACTCATCGGTTTAACCAATGCCTGGTTACCGTCACGCAGATCGACTGAACACCAGATTGGCGCTTTGGTTAGCGGCTTATCCGGCCAGGTACGATCTTTTAGGGATAGCGGGGTATACGGCTTGTATTTACGAAAATCAAAAGAACCTTTTTCAGCCATTTGCTGAGCAACAGTTTTGTTGTCACGTTGTGTGGTCGCCATGTCTTACCCTTAAGTGTCTGTCCCATTCATAGATTAAGCTGCTATCACCTATCATTAAATTAAGCTAACAGCTGCTGAGGCCGCCCCAAAACAAACCGTTCTGGCAGCGGAGAAGTCAGCCTTCTCCTCAGAACGAATGCTATTCCCGGGCAGCCTCGTGAAAAATTACATCATGTTTTCTGGTTAAGAAAGTTCAACCACCGGATCGGTGCGGTTTTCAGGTTAGGTGTTGCCTGCAGATAAGCAAGTTTCACAACGGCTTCCGGGTAAGAAGCGTCAAAGCCCTGATGTCCTGACTTGGTGAATAGATTAACTCGTTGTTAGCGCAATGTCTTTGCGTAATCGGCTTACTTTAAACTTTTAAAGCAATTTAAAGTTAAATATTATATAATTCATGCAATAAACCACCAAATAATGGATATCCGATGGCAGAAGCAACCAAGCTTGACCGTTTTGATCGGCAGATACTGGCATTGATGCAGAAGGATGCAGCGCTCTCCAACCAGCAGATTGCCGAAACTATCGGCCTTTCGGCATCGCCATGCTCCCGGCGCATCAAACATCTGGAGGAGCGCGGTTTTATCGATCGCCGCATTGCCGTGCTTAATCGCAAGGCGTTGAATCTAAATCTGCTTGCTATTGTCAGCATTCGAATGGATCGCCATACGCCAGATCGCTTTGAACGCTTTGAACAACAGATTCTGAATATTGAAGAAGTCATTGAATGCTTCCTGGTGGCCGGGCAGGAAGGCGACTATCAATTACGAGTCGCGGTTCCAGATATGGAGCATTACCACAATGTATTGTTAAAGAAGATCACAACCATCGAGGGGGTAGATGGTGTACAGTCTGCCTTTCTGTTGCGCGAGATCACCAGCAACAAACCTTTACCGCTGACCTATGCCTGAATCTGAGACCTGATCGAAACTGCGAATCAGAGTTTTCCGAAACACTGACATTTCGCCAGAACAATTCAGTTATACTGCCGCCATTCATACATAATCGGATAACGAAAATTCTATGAAGGGGCAAATTAAATCCAGACTCTGGGTCGTATTACCTGTGCTGTTTCTGGGAGTTCTGTTTGATCAGCTAACCAAAGTATGGGCAGTCAGCACTCTGAAAGGCGGACCACGTTATACTTTTTTGTCTGACACTATTCGCATTGCCTATGCAGAAAATCATGGCGCTTTTCTGGGGTTGGGTAACTCACTGACACCACAGACGCGTTTCTGGGTACTGACTGTTGCTGTCGGTCTGTTTCTGCTTGGTTTGTTACTGTACGTGTTTGTTGCCAAACAGGTGGATCGAACAAGTCAGTTGGCTTTAAGCTTTATTTTTGTTGGCGGCTTCAGCAACTTTATTGATCGAGCGTTCAATAACGGTGCCGTGGTTGACTTTATGAACGTGGGCGTTGGCAACCTTCGAACCGGTATTTTTAATGTGGCCGATGTCTATATTATGATTGGTGCCTTTCTGATTATCGTCGGGCAATGGCTATTTGAACGCCACAACAGGAACACGATGGCGGAGTAACCACCCACATGCGTTCACTGTTGTTTCTAATGCTCGGCCTGGCGGCGCTGGCCGGTTGTGCACAGAATGTCCGCCAGGTTTCCATAGGGGACCTGGAACACTTCAAAATCATGCCGGTTTATTATGTCACCGACCGCAAAGATACCCACGATGCGAACCTGAATAAGCGCTTCGACGCAGAACGCGCCCAAGTCAGTTACGGTATTTCATCCATTGCGATTCCGTCATCCTATCCAAAGGCTCAGGTTCCATCTTTTTTGCATTGGAACCTGAGTCTGAAACGCGACCCATATAAGAATTTGGCATTATTGGCGATGGATAACTACAGTGAACAACTCTTTTTTCGCCAATTGAATCAAACCGGCGCAAACCGCGCGCTTATTTTTATTCATGGCTTTAATACGCCCTTTGAACGCGCTAACCGTATTTCCGCCAAACTCAATTATGATCTGGATTTTAATGGCCCGATTATTCTGTTTAGCTGGCCATCACTGGCAACAACCACTCGCTACGCCGCCGATGAAGCCAATCTAGCCTGGAGCGAGCCGGATTTTGAACATCTGCTGATTAACCTGTTTGAACAGACTGACCTGCAAGTAAATTTAATGGCACACAGTCTGGGCAATCGTGCGCTGACCAACACATTGATACGCTTGCTTGATGATCATCCGGAATGGATTCAACGTATCAATGCCGTCATTCTGGCTGCCCCCGATATTGATGCCGGGAATTTCGAGCGTTTTATTGGACCAGAGCTGACACAATATGGTCTGCCAATGACACTTTATACCTCGTCAAATGATCTGGCGCTGCGCCTGTCCCGGCGTATCCATAAAAACCCACGCGCCGGCGAAGCTGGTGATTTCATCATTGTTCTGCCTGGAATGGATACTATTGATGCCAGTTTGGCTGAAGCCGAACTTCTCGGGCATGAATATTATTATCAGGGGCCGCACGCTGTTGCTGACCTTCACCAATGGCTGGTACAGGGCATTCACGTTGAACAACGAAAATACCTGAAGAAAATTCCGCTTAATGACGGATACTATTGGCAGCTTCAGCCTTTCGACTATCCTGTAAAAACACCTGACTGACTGGAGGTGTTTTGCTGGCAGCGCAATGTCACTGCGGTAATATACAACCTGAATCCGTGACTTCTTCAGTGGGTACAGGGATAAGAGCTTGATTTCTACCTGAATCCGTGACTCCAGAGTGGATGCAGGGTGTAAGAGCTTGATTTCTATTTGTTTTTCAAAAATTGCAGGTGCACCCATGAATCAATGGCTTGCACACTGCGCCGCTATGGAGTCACGGATTCAGGATGTTATCATCGGAAACCAGCAGCCAACGGTTTACTATCGTTGAACGCCCGTATGTGTCCACGTGAACAAACAGAAAATATTCAGATCCGCTATGTTGATAGCGTGAATAACTGATTTTCTAAACCAGGAAAACGCATGACCTCATTGTTATTTGATGGCCATATATTTACGCCCGGCAAGGTCGTTTGTATCGGCCGCAACTACGCAGAGCATATTAAAGAATTGGGTAATGAAGTACCGGATGATATGGTGGTATTCAATAAACCAGCCTCCAGTATTGGTAATGCGTTATTGGCGTTTCATGAAGAGCCGTTGCATTTTGAAACCGAACTTTGCCTACTGATACGTGACGGCCACTACGTTGGCATTGCTGTCGGGCTGGATCTGACCAAACGTGAACAGCAAAGCCAGCTTAAAGCCAAAGGTTTACCGTGGGAGCGGGCCAAAGCATTTGAAGGATCTGCGCTGTTCAGTGAATTTATTCCACTGCAAGGTAATATTTCAGACTACTCTTTTACCTTGCATATTGATGGTGAACTTACTCAGCAGGGCGATCCATCTCTGATGCTTTATAAACCGGATGTGATCTTCAATGAGCTGGAGCGCTTTATGCCGTTACAGGATAACGATATCCTCATGACTGGCACACCCAAGGGTGTCGGTCAGGTCATAATGGGTGCTGAATTTTGTCTACGCCTTTATAAAAAACAAGAGCCTGTTATCGAACAAATCTGGAAAGGACAGTAGCGTATGAATCTCAAGCTGATTATTGGTAACCCGAATTATTCTTCCTGGTCGTTACGTCCGTGGTTTTTGCTCAAAGCATTCAATATCCATTTTGCATCCATCAAAGTCTCATTGGCACAGGAAAATTTGCACAGCGCATTGGTCAAATATTCACCGTCAGCCAAAGTGCCGGTTTTATTGGATCGGGAAACCGCCATCTGGGATTCGTTGGCTATCTGCGAATACATCAATGAGATTCACCTCGATGGCAAAGGTTGGCCCAGACTGCCAAAAGACAGAGCCATGGCCCGCGTCTTAACCTGTGAAATGCATTCAGGTTTTTTCGCATTACGTAGCGAACTGCCAATGAATATTCGCGCTCGCCGTCAGGTCTCCATTTCGCCAGCACTTGCAACAGAGATTGCCCGTGTTGATGAAATATGGAGTGCTCATCATGTTTCCGGCTGGCTGTTTGAAACCTTCAGCATTACTGACTGCTTCTTTGCACCGGTTGCATTCCGTTTTAAAACCTACGGTATTGAACTGTCAGAAAAGGCCAATGCCTATATGAAAAAACTGCTCGAACATCCTGCGGCAACGGCATGGCAGAAAGAAGCGGCCGAGGATCATGAAATCCTCGACGTTGATGAAGTCGGCGAGGTGGTTTAAGGAACCAGGCGCTGTTGAGATAACGCAATCGATATATTGAAGCAGCAAATGCAAAGTAACCTGCAAATCGCTGCTTCAATTTTTCAAATCTTGAAAATATTCGCCGAAAGTACTTGAGCCAGCCAAATGTACACTCGATTGCATGTCTCTCTTCATAGAGACAGCGATCATAGTCCCGAGGCTGTTTTCGGTTTGATCTGCCCGGAATAACAGCAACGGCACCGTCTGTTCAATGTGCCTGATAATCTCATTACGGTCATATGCTTTGTCCAGTAAGGCATACTCATAACGGTACTGTTCCAACAATCCTATGGCTTGTTCCTGAATCCGTGACTCCTAGCGGCGCAGTGCGCAAGCCATTGATTCCTCTTTGCTTCCCAAAATTTGGGGTGAACCTATGGGTGCACCTGCAATTTTTGAAAAACAAATAGAAATCAAGCTCTTACACCCTGCATCCACTTTGGAGTCACGGATTCAGGTTGTTGGCAGTCTGCTTTCTCACCACCAGTCATGCGAAAAGCCAGCGGCATTCTCAAGGTATCTGAAATCACCACAAAAATGATAACCAGATCACATCATCAAGATAGCAATAAGTTTTAAGATTATTGCCGTCAATTTGCTGATCTACTGATTCTGTTGTTTCCCTGCGCGGGAATAGAACGTGAAATACCCCTGCCAAAGCGCAAGTCGTTTCGCAGAGCAAGCTGTTACCGCCCAAACTCCCATCGTACTAACCGAGCTTGATGAAACAATAGAAGTGTTGTTGTTGGGCATAAGACTTTGCCGGAAAGTGAGTTTTTGCGCCCGTTGTACGGGCGGCATGGGTATTGATGGGTCATCTTAATATGCGTTTTTTGAGACACTACACTAGCTTCTGTAATGGTTTTGATGCAAAGCTGACGCCGCGCCAGCCGGTTTTCATAAACTGACGGATGTTGGTATGTTCTTCACCTTCGGGGTTGGCCAATACGGCGCGGTAGTGCTCAGCAAACAGCTGTAAGGTCTGTCTTTCAGACAACCCTGCCTGGTTGGCAAAGCTGAGAATTTTGCAGGACCCCTGATTCTGATCAGCCGAATTATTCAGCGGACCGTTGGTAAAGGGTGTCGGAGTAAATTCAAATTCACTGTCGATAACATCAAGCACATCGGTAAATTTCAGCTCCGATGAATTTTGGTAGATAGCTTCCAGCAATGAAGATAAAGTCATGTTGTTATTGCCTGTTCTTTTTCTGTGTAGGTTGCAAAAATCCATGTCGATGAAGGCTGTATCTGAGCCACTACGGTTTTATCTTTAGCACTCTTTCATGTTTACCTTTCACCGCCGCAGTGAAAACAGATAGGCTGCAATGGCTTCACGATCTTCATCAGACATTTGTGAGGTACTGTAATCAATCACTTCCACCATTGAACCGCCAGCATAGTCCCCATCCGGCTTCAAACCATCAGCAAGGAAATAATACAGATCATCCTGCGTCCACTCATGCTGCGAAAGCGCTTCACCATGGATAGCCGGTGCCCAGTCGCCGCCAGGAATCTGATCATTACCACCCAGATACGGAGGAATAAATGCGCCCAGACTGTTTCTGGGGTTATGACATTCGCCGCAATGAGCAACAACATCAACAAGATATCGACCCCGGCCTTTTAGCGTCGACTGATCAATACTCATCCGCCGTGTTGTCGCAAACAGCCAGCGCCAGGGCTTTAATCCAGAACGAATATTATACGGGAAGTTAAGTTTATGACTGTGTGACTTGGTTTCCACCGGGGCAGTCTGCTGCAACGCGACAAACAAATCAGCAACATCCTGATCAGTCAAACCACGGTAACTGCTGAATGGAAAGGCTGGATAATAGGGTTTTCCCTGAGGTGAGCGCCCTTGCCGGACAGCGGCTTCAAACTGCGGCAGCGTCCAATCACCCAAGCCGTATTGTTTACTGGCGGTAATGTTGGGTGAATAAAAATCACCAAAAGGTGTCTCGAACTTCACGCCGCCGGCAAACAATTCTGCATCGTTGCGTTGCGTATCGGTATGGCAGGCATAGCAGCCTGCGACCTGCAATAATTTGGTGCCATGCTCAACGTCACCAGTTAATGCAATTTCTTCTCTTGTTTCACCGACAGGGGTAAATAAAACAATAAGCATCAAGACAAGGGCGATAACAAAGATCGGCAGGATAATTTTCATCCAACGTGACATTAAGGTTCTCCAGAATTCCTATTGTGCCTGATACAGGAAATTGTCGTATCCCTGAGTATGCAAGTCTTGTTGCGCTGCATTAACTTCATAAGCATTAAAAAATGGGCCAATCATGAGCCGATATACATCACGCGAACTATCGTACCAGCGTAAGACCTGCTGTTGATAGCCACTGCCTTGTAAACTCTCAAGGATTGGGGTCATTGATTCGGCTATTTCAAACGCACCGAGGTGCACATACCAGGCACCCGATACAGGCATTGCAAGCGAACTCTCTCCGCTTGCCGGTGGCATGGTTTGCTGCACTTGCGGGGGTGTTTTTTGCTGAGCTTCGGCGGTGAGCGGCATCTCATTAAGGTTTGGAGTCGTGCGGATAGTCGCCGCGTCATCATTAAAACTTCTGTGGTAGGTTGCCCCCAACGGCTTGGCACTACCTATACGATTATCCAGTTGGCTGAAGCGAGCAGGCCAGATGCGTATGCCAGCCCGAAATTGAAAATCAGACGTTGAGGGTTGCCAGAAGCCTTCAGCAAACAAGCCAAAAACCGACAGACCTTGGTGCTGAATACCGGCACCGAGCCAACCGCTGAATGGACTGTCAGAACCGCCGAATGGATTGTCAGCAGACGACCATTGCACAGCCGCACCAGGATACCATTGGCTTTCCAGGCCCGCGCCATAAAGCAGGCGAACTTGGCTCTGTATATGAACCACCTGCGGTTGTTGCGTTGGCGGCATCCAGTCAAGTCCAGTTGCCAATACGATATTTCGACCAAACTGTGCTGCCAGCCCAAGCCCGCCACCCCAGCGATAGTCCTGTATGCCATCCTGAACCAGACTGACCGAAATCTGCTCGTTATCGGCACTGACAGAGCTGATAAGCAGAACAGGAAGAGTGATGCATAGCATTCGCACGATAAATCACTCCTGATAAAACGGCTATCGCTATCGCGCCACGAACCTGAGGTTACGGTTTTAGGTATAGACTATTCAGACAGCGACGCACGCAGCGCATCAATAACCGGTTTGGTTTGTGGACGTACATTACGCCATATTTCATAGCTTTCCGCCGCCTGAGCGACGAGCATTCCAAGCCCGTCAGCACAATGCTGAGCACCATGCTGCCGAGCCCATTTCAGAAACGCTGTTGACTCTTTTCCATACATCATGTCGTAACAGTGAGTGCTGGCATTAACCAATGCCTCGTCAATCGGTGGCACCTGCCCGGACAAGCTGGCGGATGTACCGTTAATGATAATATCGATCTGGCCTGATAATTCATCAAAGGTGCAGGGCGTAATTTCGGGAAATTCATCACCCAGTTCTTCTGCTTTTTTCAAGGTCCGGTTGGCTACCTGAATGCTTTTCGGGTCCAAACCAAGCAACGGCTCCAGTACGCCACGCACAGCACCACCGGCGCCCAGAATCAGAATATTTTTGTCTTTTATTTCCCAATGCAGGTTCTCAACCAGATCCTTGAGAAGACCCACTCCGTCCGTGGTATCGCCGAAGATCCGACCATCATCCAGTTTTTTCAGGGTATTGACGGCTCTGGCGCGTTTGGCGCGCTCAGTCATTTCATCAACAAAATCAAAGGCATCCATTTTAAAGGGTACCGTCACATTAAAACCACAGTATCCATCTTTGAATAATTGCCATACCCTGGTTTCAAAACTGGTGACCGGTAATTCAATACCTTCATACTGCAGGTCCTGCTGGGTTTGTTTGGCAAACAGCGTGTGTATCTGGGGCGACAGGCTGTGAGTAATAGGGTGGCCAATAACAGCGTAACGATCCATTCGATAACCTTTTTAAGCTGAATGTAACAGAAATTTTAAAAGTACTTTTTGTGAATGCATTTTTTCACAGTAATCATGCATAGCCATGGTTGCGAAAAACCCACAGTGATCCGGATTTTGAATAACTTGTATACAACATCAGACCCATTATGGGGGGGCAGACAATTCACCTGATCGTTCTACATTTCAGATTTTATCGCAATAGCGTTGCATCATGCAGAACCACAAAAATATGCATTGATATGGTAAAAGATAGAGACGTCGACGGCATTTGTCTATGAGCTATTACCTGAATCCGTGACTCCATAGCGGCGCAGTGCGCAAGCCATTGATTTCTCTTTGCTTCCCAAAAATTGGGGTGAACCTGCAATTTTTGAAAAACAAATAGAAATCAGGCTCTTACACCCTGCATCCACTGAAGGAGTCACGGATTCAGGTATTATTTAAGAACGAGTGTCTAAGGACGAGTTATGAATCTTGATATCGTTGCATTTACTGGTGTAGGCGATAAAACCCTCCAACGGCAGCGCTTTGGAGAAATAGTACCCCTGCCCCTGCTCACACCCCATTTTTCGTAACTGCTCCAGTTGCATGGCACCCTCTATGCCCTCACCCACAACTTCCAGTTCCAGTTGATGAGCAAAACGGATGATGGACTCGACAATATTCCTTGCCGAAAGATCCAGTTCCATACGCTGAACAAAACTTTTATCAATCTTAACAATGGAAATGGGGAACTGTTGTACATGCACTAATGCGGAATACCCGGTACCAAAGTCGTCGAGAGAAATTCGAACACCCAATGCCTGAATATCATCTAAGGTTTGCTTGACCAGCTCAGGATTGCTTAATACGGCGGTTTCTGTAAGCTCAAACTCCAGTTGTGACTGTTTGCCGCGCCAATTTTTAATTCGATTCGGCAATGCTTCGCAAAAGGCTGCATCCTCTAGCTGTTTAAAACTGAGATTAATTGCAATATTCAATCCGACCAGACCATGCTGCTCCATGTAAGCTATGTCTTGTTCGGCCTGGGTTAATACCCAGTTCCCCAGCGAAAGAATCATGCCATTATTCTCAGCTGCATAAATAAAGTCCGAAGGTGGAATGTAACCATACTTTGGATGCTCCCACCTTAATAACGCCTCCATACCAAGCACCAGGTTATCATCAAGCCGGACTCTGGGTTGGTAGTACAGTTTGAATTCATTCTCACGCAGTGCACGGCGGATTTCGACCGCCATATCCATACGAAACCAGGGGGCGGCGGCGGAGCGATCATAAAAGAATACCTGTTGATTGTAGTGTTTACCGGTTTCCATCGCTTCGTGCGCCTGAGCGATCAACTCTTCAGCAGAACCCAGCGTTTGCGGATAAAGTACCGCGCCAATGAATGCGGTGGTCTGCAAACGCTTGCCACAAATTTCAAAGCGATGAACAAAAGAAGATCGCACCAGATCCAGTGCCTGCATCAACTCTTCTTTTCCCATCAGGTTGTCCACAAGCAGTAAGAACTCGTCGCCACCTAAACGACCCACACTGAAACGGCCGCCCATGATCAACGTCAGACGCTGCGCTACCATACATAACAGTTGATTGGCGATGGAATAACCGTGCTCTTCATTAACGCTCTGAAATGATGCTAAATCAAGTGAACAGATACCCAGGAGTCGGCCGCTATCCACCATTAGTTTCATAGCCTGTTCTGCATGCGCAGTAAAACCTTCTGCATTCAAACAGCCGGTCAGAGAATCGTGAGTTGTCATTCGTCGCGTCCCTTCACCTCGATAAAAGGCACGCAACAAGGTCTGTGAAACCGACGCTACCGACAGGTCATCCAGCGTAAGTACATCATGAACGCCAAATTCAAGCAGTGCAGAGAAACGAGGTTCAAGAAACATCGGTTCCAATGCGATCCAGACTGCCTCGTACTGATTCATCAGAAATGATTCGAGATACTCTTCCTCTGGGTAAAACATGACCACATTCAATTTGTCGCCATCATTAAACCTGTCAATCAATACTACCTGATGTCCTAATTCCTCAAGCAGTATACGCAACGGTTGCATAAGCTCAGCTGCACCGGATGGGAGCAGGCCTATGTGGAGTGTTTCCTGCATACAGTTCAATCATCCACGTTGTTATTTAGAGTTATAGCTGTTGGCAGGGGATTTTGAACGATTTGTAGTCAAAATGTGAGCCAACCAAGTTTATAAGTCACCGAATTTTTTTCTGTTCTGGATTTGGCATAGACAGTATTTTCTTCGCAAGATCAGGTTCATGCCATCGTTGACAAAATTTTTCGAATGGTAACGGTCGACCCATTAAGTACCCCTGAATAAAATCACATCCGAACTGCTTCAGCAACAAAGCCTGTTCAACCGTTTCAACTCCCTCTGCAATAACTTTCAGATTGAGATTATGAGTCATTCCAATGATTGCATTAATCAGCTTTCTAGAGTGGGAAGACTCTACAATTTTATTGACGAAAGACCGGTCAATTTTCACCAGATCAAAAGGATATTCCTGCAAATAGCTGAGCGATGAATAGCCAGTACCGAAATCATCCATCGACAGAGTAATGTCGAGTTTATGAAAACCGTTAAGAATTTCAGGCACCTGAGGCTGACCTGTTAATAGTACTCCTTCGGTAATTTCAAACTCCAGATGGTGGCCGGAAAGCTGATTTTGTCTTAACTGCTGCTCAACAAATGTCAACACCTCTGTGTCACGCATCTGCCTTGGCGACAGGTTAATTGCGACTCTGAAATTCGGATACCTCTGTATTGGCCAGCTTGTGACCTGTTTTATAGCCTGCTCAATAACAAAATATCCAAGTTCGATAATACGACCGTTCTGTTCCGCAATAGGAATAAATTCGCCCGGCGATACCGCGCCAAGCATCTTTGAATTCCAGCGAAGTAGCGCCTCTGCACCGATCAATTTCTGTGCAGAAAGATCAAACTGTGGCTGATAGTACACTTCAAACTCATTGTTACTTAACCCTTCTAGCATATGCTGTTCCAGTAACAGCCGACGCGAAATTTTATTATTCATTTCCGCGGTGAAAAATGAATACTGGTTTTTGCCAAGTGCTTTGGAGTGGTACATCGCCATATCGGCGTTACGCAGCAGGACATTGGCATCTTCACTGTCATCAGGATAAATTGCGATACCCATGCTGGCGGAGATCAACAAATCGCTGCTTTCCATTCGATAAGGACTATCCAATACCCGAGCAACCTTATTCACAACCTGTTGTAAATCATCATCACCAGTAATTTTGTTGAACAGAATAACAAACTCATCACCGCCCAGGCGGGCGATAGTATCTGTTTTACGTATCGCGCCAACCAATCGGTTCGCCGTTTCAATAAGCACCTGATCACCCATGATATGACCCAGCGTATCATTGATTTTTTTGAAATCATCGAGATCCAAAAACAGAACAGCGATACGATAATCATAACGTCTGGCGTCGAGAATAAACTGATTCAGGCGATCCATTGCAAGATAGCGATTTGGCAAATCGGTCAAGGCATCATAAAAGGCCTGCTTTTCTATCAGAAGCTCACTTTCACGCTGTTCAGTGATGTCCCGAACGATCACCATTATCTTGTCTGTTCCTGGTACCTGCGCAACCCGAGCCTCAAAATGACGCACCGACAAAGAATCCTGATGAGCCGGCATCTCATACTCATAGGTCACTATATTTCCGGTTTTGTGTACCAGCTCGATATTCTCAATTGTTGCGGTGGCAACATTTTCTGGCAAAACATCCTTTATCGGTTGACCAATAAAGGCATCTGGCGGCATATATAAAGATTCCTCTTCGCTGGCTCGGTAATCGACAATCTTCATTTGCGCGTCAACCAGAAAAAACAAATCCGGCAACGCCTTGAAAACTGATTCCAATAATTGGGCTCCTTGCTGGGCCTGATGCTGTGCAGCATTCGTTTCTAGGTTCTGCTTAAGAATTACTGCCGACATATCATGCAAAGCATTGGCTATATCGGTAAATTCGCTACGCCCTGTCAGGTTTGGTGTAATAAGTTGCGGTCTCTTGGCAAACTCCTTAACAGAACTGATCAATCGGGAAACAGGAAAACGGATAAAGCGATAGTAAAAGGCTTGAATAATACCAATCAGAATCAGAAACAGAGCAATAAAATAGATATTGTTACGAATAGATTTATGGAACAGATTTTTCAGTTCTAACCCAACATAGTAACGGGCGATCAAAACACCATCCCGAATTAGAATACGGTTCTTCTCTCTCGTCGGCACTGAAAAATAGGCATTAATGACTTTGTCTGAAGGATCGTACTCCACCAGTGCTGTTGAATTGGTTCTAAAGCGCTCGATGACTGTACGATCATGTTTGGATAATTCAAAACTTGGTTGGGCTATATCAACATAAGAGCTGTGTGACCAGATTGAGAAATCCGTCAAACGAACAATAAACAACCCACGATACTTGGTGTTGACATTAAGCGCCTGCAGGCTGTCCTCAACCTGCTCGGGTGTACCGTTTTCAATATTTTCTTCAATGTCACGGCTCAACGATGCCATATCATATTGAACAAACTCCTGCGCGGATTCGACCTGCTGATTCACACCCAGATATATATTAATCAATGCAGCAATAACGATGGCACATGAAGACATGGCAAGCAGGCTAACCGGAAACCAGAACTTCAATGACAGCGTACGAATCTGTTTCACTGCGACCCCTGAAAATATTGATTCCAGATAAACAGTTTAATCTGATGCTCATTATTCAGCAGCGCTTCATCGACCTGTTGCTTTTCCATGGACTGAATTTGTTCTTCCAGCAATATCGGTTGTTCATATAACAAACGACGTGACTCAGCTTCACCGGGCAGCTTAATGCCCTCATAGACGCGATTTACCACTGTCGGAGTTAACCCCAAATACTCGCTCAGGGCTAACAGGGCGGTTCTTTCCCGCTGATTGACTCTATCTAAGGCCTGATAAAGATCCTCCATCAAAACCGGCAGTATGTTTTTAAACCCGGCAATTCTGTTCTGGAGAACGGCAAGCACATCATTTGTCGAACTGGTTGTCATCCGTTGAATAGTTGGATCCTGGTTTCTCACTTCCGTCATTGGCAGATACAATGAGCCATGCCCAATCCGATTATTGAACGCCACGCGAAAAGGCTCGTCTGCTTTTGATGAGCACCCTTGCAAAGTCATGATCAAGAACAAAAACAGTGCGATAAGTGCTTTATTAATATTCTTTGCCCGCATGACTGGAGCCTTTCTTACTTTTCCTGACCTATTTCTCAGTGTAGGGCACGTCAAAGAATTCCGGTAGGCTGGCTTTGTGAAAGACTCAATACCACCCACTCAGCCGCGATGGTATGCCGATCTTTGATGAATTTACCGGGCTATAAGTTGATTAGATGGGCGTCACATGAAACATATGAGGATTAGCGTAGCTGTGCAGCAGCTTCTAACACTCCGAGCATGTTAAATGAACCGCCTGTTTCGATTACCATAGTCGATTCACATAACCCAGAATAAAAGGCTCACTCATGAGAATTATCCGCGCCTATATTGATGCCGCCAATAAGGTTAATCAGGTACTACCGCTACCAGCCTCTACTTTCCAACACCTGATTAAAGTATTGCGCTTGAGCGATGGCGCGCAGATCGAAGTCTTCAATGGGCGTGGTGAACGCTTCGCAGCGAGCCTATGCAATATTGCCAAAAAAACGGCCAACCTTAAATTGACTGAAAGTTTAGAGGCTACACCTGAGTCTCCTTTGCACACCCGGATGGGATTGGTTATGAGCAAGGGAGATCGTTTTGACTATGCGCTACAAAAGGCAACCGAGCTAGGGGTTACTTCAATTACACCGCTGACCAGTGAGCGATGCGATCTGAAACTGAATGCGGAACGAGCCGAAAAGAAAATGACCCACTGGCAAGGTGTCATCAGTTCTGCCTGTGAGCAATGCTATCGCGATACAATACCTGTTTTATATCCAGTAGATTCGCTGCAAAACTGGATCAATATTCAGGATTCTGATATTAAACTGGTTTTTCATACCACAGCCAGTGAACCGGCCTGGCCACAACTTGCGCCAAAATCGATCAGTTTTCTGGTCGGGCCAGAAGGTGGGCTTACCGAGCAGGAAGTGGAATCTGCCCACCAACGCGGTTTCGCCAGCTGGCAGTTAGGGCCAAGAATTCTACGAACGGAAACAGCACCAATCGTTATCCTAAGTCTGTTACAGATGAAGTGGGGTGATTTCTACTTGAATCCGTGACTTCTTCAGTGGATGCAGGGTGTTAGCACTTGATTCCTTTTTGTTTTTCAAAAATTGTAGGTGCACCTATAGGTTTTTACTTCAGCCCTTTCAAGGTGATTATTTAACCGATTTTAAAAGCCTCGCCGTTGATACGTGAGGCACCTTCGATGATGATTTCTTTTTCGGGGCCGCTTTCTTTTCCCTTCGACAATGCTTTTTGTATCTTTCCTGCTTGATATTCTTCGCTAGCGAGATCAGCAGTTCCGTAAATGCCTTTTCCGACATTTCTGTACATATCTCCCAGTTCTCCGGTGGCAATGCCACCATCATGAAGTAGCCTTTCTGGCGTCGGATAGTCATTAAAAAATGTCGGACACAGAAGTTACGATCAGCAATCCAGACATCTTTTTCCTAAACCCCTGGAACCGAATCTTTGGATCAACCGCTTGCCCCGTTTACGGATGCGTTTTCAGGCTGGCATTATTTTTGGTTTTGCCATACACCTCATGCTCCGTGGACCAGATTTCCCTTAGGGAACGCAGGCCAGCCCTTTCAAGGTGAAAAAATAACCAGCCTTTATATCCCCGTTTGTTCGTATATCCTCTCTTCCACTCAATTTTCGATTCACGTAAGGATTAATCATGGCATATAACGCAATTCTTAAACGGTTCATGGAAGCTGCGCCTATTCCAGTCATGGCAAGAGCACTGATTGAACGCACCTTAACCGAAGAC
>JARRJP010000063.1:0-36126 GCA_037389025.1 Reinekea sp.
GATGCAGGGTGTAAGAGCTTGATTTCTATTTGTTTTTCAAAAATTGCAGGTGCACCCATAGGTTCACCCCAATTTTTGGGAAGCAAAGAGGAATCAATGACTTGCGTACTGCGCCGCTATGGAGTCACGGATTCAGGTGCCAGTATTTGATGCGGATTCAGGTTGTATTTATTGGGTTCGCACTCCAATACTTGAGAAGATAAGCATCACCCCGGACTCGAAAACCGCCGTGATAAATAAGACGCATAGTTATCAGTCATCCCAGCAATAAAATCGACCAGCCGCTGATAAATCTCATACTGGCCGATATGTTCACCCGGCGCTTCGCCACCCATCAAATCAAATACCCGCTTGGTGCGATAACTGAGTTCCTTGAGGCTGCGTTTTTGGTGTAACTCAAAGCCTGCTTCAATAAAGGTGGCGAGCAGTGTCGAGAGCACCGTATAGGCACCGATTTCAGTTTCGGTTTTCTGTACATCCATAAAGACTTTAGTTACGGCGAGAGATTTGGCGCGATAAATACCATTGCGCACGCCATCCGGGCAGGCGGCGATCAGGTCACCTTCAAATTCACCAGCGAGAATGGTCTCGCGGTTTTTAACAAAGGCTTCGACAACGGCATCAATAATACGACCGATAGTTTGGCTACGCAGTGCTGAAAGCTGCCGTGCCGGGGAAATATTGCCAGTATTATCAAGATCAAGCATCTTGGCGCCCTGAATATCGAGAAAGATTTCTTCAACTTCATCGAATTCGAGAATGCTCAATTCAACGGCGTCTTCCAGATCAATCAGCGCGTAACAGATGTCATCGGCGACCTCCATCAGATAACTGAGCGGGTGGCGGGCAAAGCGGCCGTCGCTTTTCTGGATCAGGCCGACCTTGTTGGCTAATTCCTGCAAGATGCGGTATTCACTCTGAAAGCAACTAAATTTGCCTTTCTTACCCGCCTGTTCGGCATTCCACGGATACTTTAATGAGGCACCAAGGGTTGGATAGGTCAACCGTAAGCCTCCATTATTCAGGTGGTATTCGGTCTGCGCCAACGTTCTGAAGCCTTGAGCATTGCCTTCAAACATTTGCAGGTCGAGCTTTTGTTTATCGGTCAGGCCAGCCAGAAATATCTGAGTGTCGTTACGTTTGAACCAATCCTGAATGGCGTATTCACCGGCATGACCGAAGGGCGGGTTACCAATATCGTGCGCAAGGCAGGCCGCCTGGACGATCACACCCAGATCATCCGCCACAATGCCAGCAGGCAGATCGGCGCGAATTTCCTCAGCAACACGAATACCAAGGCTGCGGCCAACGCTGCCCACTTCCATTGAGTGAATCAGCCGGTTGTGAATGTGATCGTACTTCGCTAGCGGATGCACCTGCGTCTTGCCACCAAGCTTGCGGAAGGCACCGGAAAAGACGATGCGGTCGTGATCTTTGTGAAAGTGGCTGCGGCCCAGATCAGCCGGATCAGGGTCGGAATGGCCGTGACGTGCTTTTGTCAGCAGTTGCTGCCAGTTCATCATGGTGAAGACCTACTGAGAGTAAAACCCAACAATATCCGAACTGTGCAGGCTTGCGCCACCCTTCTCCATTCGTTATAAAGCCCTCTATTAGTTTTACTGGATGCATTTACAGTGGCAAAAGCAAAGATTCAGTTCGTCTGTACCGATTGCGGTGCGGAATTTTCCAAATGGCAGGGCCAGTGCACCGAGTGCAAGGCCTGGAATACGCTGAAGCAATTCAAGGAAGCCAAAACCCCGGCCGGGCGGCCAAATTTCACTGATGATGATGCTCGATTCAAGGGCTATTCCGGCGCCACGTCGCAAGTACTGACGCTCAGCGAAGTCAGTCTTGATGAACAGCGTCGCATTGCCACCGGCATCAGCGAGTTTGACCGGGTATTGGGTGGCGGTCTGGTACAGGGCAGCGCAGTGCTGATCGGTGGTCACCCCGGTGCTGGTAAAAGCACTCTGCTGTTACAGACGCTGTGTTATCTGGCCCGCGAGCAATCGGTGCTCTATGTTACTGGTGAGGAATCGGTACAACAGGTGGCAATGCGTGCCCAACGGCTGAACCTGCCACGCGATGCGCTGAAGATTCTTTCTGAAACCAGTGTCGAGACCATTACTGAGGTTGCGCGAACGCTGAACCCGAGAATTCTGGTGATCGATTCCATTCAAGTGATGCATGCCCCGGAAATCGAAAGTGCGCCAGGCAGTGTTGCCCAGGTACGCGAATCCGCTGCCTGGTTGACCCGTTTTGCCAAGCAGACCGGTACGGTGCTGGTGATCGTCGGTCATGTCACCAAAGATGGCAGTCTGGCCGGACCCAAGGTGCTGGAGCATATGATCGACGCCTCGGTCATGCTGGAAAGCTCTGCTGATTCTCGCTTCCGTACCCTGCGCGCCACCAAAAACCGCTTTGGTGCGGTTAATGAATTGGGTGTTTTTGCCATGCTCGACAGCGGTCTGAAAGAGGTGAAAAATCCATCGTCGATTTTTCTGAACCGTTCCGATGAGCCTTCCAGCGGTTCGATTGTCACGGTGGTCTGGGAAGGCACCCGGCCGATGCTGATTGAGTTCCAGGCTCTGGTCGATGGTGCCACGATGGGTCATCCGCGCCGGGTTGCAGTGGGGCTGGATATCAACCGACTGAATATGATGCTGGCGATTCTGAACCGTCATGGTGGTGTATTCACTGGCGATCAGGATGTATTTATCAATGTGGTCGGTGGGGTTCGAGTTAATGAAACGGCGGCGGACCTTGCCAGCTTGCTGGCGATTCTGTCGAGCCTGCGCAACCGACCATTAGCCAACGATTGGGTCGTGTTTGGCGAACTGGGCTTGAACGGTGAGGTGCGTCCGGTGCCTAATGGGCAGGAACGAATCACCGAAGCGGCCAAACACGGCTTTAAAAAAGCCATCGTGCCAATCGGCAATAAACCACGTAAGCTGATTGACGGCATTACTGTTCTGCCAGTAAAAAACCTTGATGAAGCTTTGCAAAAAATAAGGGACGACTGACCATGACCGGCCAGCAATTCGAACAACTGATCGCCATTGCCCAACGCAAAAACCGTGTCGACCAGACCAGCACCTGGTCACAGGGTGCCAAAACCTATTTCGATGAACTGTACAGCGAACTGGAAGAGGTACGCGAAGAATGGCTTGCCGGACAGACCGAGTACCTTGAAGAAGAGCTGGGCGATGTACTGTGGGATTATCTGAATCTACTACTGTGCCTGGATCAGGAACAACAGATTTCCATCGATAAAATATTGGCGCGCTGCATCGATAAATTTGATGAACGCGTCAGCGGTATTGAGCAGGGTAAGAATTGGAATGATATCAAAGCGCTGCAGAAGGCTCGTCGTAGCGGGACGGCTTAAACCTGAATCCGCGACTCCTAAGTGGATGCAGAGTGTAAGAACTTGATTTCTATTTGTTTTTCAAAAATTGCAGGTTCACCCCAATTTTTGGGAAGCCAATAGGAATCAATGGCTTGCGCACTGCGCCGCGATGGAGTCACGGACTCAGGTATAACTCAGCAAAGCAAGACGGGTTATGAGTCGCTTTGCGCCTGTAATACCTCACCCAAATAATCCATCGTAACCCGGATGCGCCGGTTATGCTGCACATCACGATGGCAAACCAGATACAGCGGCAGATAGGGCAATTCAATGCCGACGGATAGTCGCTGCAAGCCAGCACGTTCACAAAGAAAACAATGCCCGGCGACAATACCGCCACCACGCCGGGCCACTTCCAGATGCATCGGCATACTATCGGTACGAAAGAGGAAGTCTTCGTTTTGCAGTTGATAACCCAATGCGCGAGCCCCTTCTTCAAACTGCGTGTCCCGGTCGTAACCCAGTAACCGATGTTGAAACAACGCTTCTGGATTGTCCGGTGTGCCATAGCGCTGCAAATAATCACGGTGGGCATAGAAACCCAGTTCAATATCAAACAGGTGACGACAGATCAGGTCCAACTGAGTTGGCCGAAACATTCGCAGTGCAATGTCGGCATCCCGTTTATCCAGCGAGCTGGCACGATTGCTGACTTCAATCTCAACCGACAGTGCCGGGTAACGGGCCATAAAGTCCGGTAAGACATCAGGCAGGTAATAGAGCGCCATCAGTTCATTTGCTGATAACCGAACCCGGCCATGCAGCTCCTGATCCTGCCCCTGTACCAGGCGCTGTAATCGATGCGCGGAATGCTGCATCTGCTGGCATTCCTCCAGCAGTGA
Source organism: Reinekea sp. (assembly GCA_037389025.1). Lineage (GTDB taxonomy): Bacteria > Pseudomonadota > Gammaproteobacteria > Pseudomonadales > Natronospirillaceae > Reinekea. Next base: position 4,252 of record JARRJP010000063.1, read on the forward strand.
CTGTCCAAACGCGGTCAAGGCCAGACCTTTGGTGCTGCGGTCGAATAGGGTCTGCCCAAGTGTTTTTTCCATTGCCAATAGCTGTCGAGACAGGGTTGGCTGGGAAACACTCAGTTGCTCAGCCGCACGACTCAGACTGCCATGTTCAGCCAGCGCCAAAAAATACTGCCACCACTGCCAGTCAAAACTATTCATTTTTGAATACCCATACTGAAATTACGTCGATTCACTATTCGATTTCAAATAATAGAATGGAGCAACATTCAAACAGGCACAAGGCAATCATCATGAAAACAGCACTGATCATCGCGATTAATGGTAATTTTGGATATCAAATGGCACTCGCTTTACGAGATGCGGGTTGGCAGATTAAAGCTATATTGAGAGACGCCGCAAAAGCCCCCAAATGGTTGGCGCCAAAGCAGGTTTTCCAGGGTAGTGCCAGTGACGAAAAACTCGTTGCAAGCGCAGCCAATGATGTCGACCTGATCGTTTATGCCGCGAATCCGCCCTACCATCAATGGCCTCAACTGGCGTTGAGCATGCTCGAACCAACGATTCGTATCGCCATAAAAAAGCGCTTACATATTCTGTTTCCCGGTAATGTTTATAACTTTGCACCACAGGACAGGCCCATCTCTGAGACAGGCACAGAAGCACCACCAACGGACAAAGGCGCAATTCGAGTACAGATGGAACAACGGCTGAAAGCAGCCGCACAAAACGGAGCCAAAGTGACCATCATTCGCGCTGGCGATTATATGGGGCCGAATGCTAACACCACCTGGCTGCACCATATCGTCAAGCATAGTAGGCACTCACTTACTCTCTCTTTGCCACATGGTGAAGAACACCTGCATTTCTGGAGCTATTTACCGGACGTGTGCGCCAACACAGTAAAGCTGCTTGAACAGTCAGAAAATGCTTTCGAAGTTTATCACGATACTGGTTTTGCACTGACGGCTGATGACTGGAAACGCGCACTGGCCTCCAGTAACCAGCGAGTACGGTTTAAGCGCCTGCCCTGGTGGCTGTATTCGACGATTGCACCGTTCAGTCCGCTGCTGAGGGAAGTACTCAAAATGCGCTATCTCTGGCGGGAAACGGTGGTATTGGATGGTAGCAAGATGAAACAGGCACTTGGGCAGCACATGCAGCAGACGGAGTTTGCCGAGGTGTTGTCGGCCTTGTCGTTGACGGAAAAGAAAGCCTGATCAACAAAAAGGAGGCGATTGCCTCCTCTGCTTTCAGGAATGTTGGTGCTACATTCCCATCTGAGACCATTCGATTACTTCACCCTGAGCGCCATTGACCGAAACTTCAACACCGTTCGGAATCACAGTCGCTTCAATATAGGTGCCTTCAGAGCCCTCTATACGCCATGTGCCTGCGGTTGGATAGGTATCGCCGGTATTTAAGGTAAAGGCCGTCGTTGTGTAGGAATGTACAGTCTGGTTATTCAGTTCAGATGATTGAATATAATAATCCCAGGAAGAGGTGATGACTTCGCTATTGATGCTAACGGACATATCACCATCCATTTTGACCGAATGCTCACCATCTTCAGCAGAAAGATTATTGAAAGAATAATTGCTTACAATGCTGTCAACGCCACTCATGGTGAAATCAAAATCGATACCACCATCAACCGTAGTCTCTCCGTCACTACAATTGTTGAAATCCACCTTTGCACTGGCAGAAACAGAGGAAGCTGAGGTTTCGTCATAAGAGACTTCGCCAGACATTGAGCCGGTATAGCAATCTTTAGAAAATGATGGAGCCGCATGAGCGTCAACACTACGCGCACCAGCACTGGCCATATCTTCCAGGTCAATAAAACTAATGGCATCAGCGGCAATGCCATAATTCACCGCAACAACGAGATTTTCTGAATTTTCGGAGGTAATTTTGTAAGTCAGCTCCTTGTTAAGGGATGAGCCACCGCCATCATCAGGAGAACAAGCACACATGGCGCCCGTTAGCGCTGCAATAGTTAACACCCTAATGTTCATTGTTCTTATCCTTATCATTGAAGAAACCGTGATCTTTCATCAGAGGACCCATGACGTCAATTATAGCTTGATTACTTCGTGATCGAGTCATCGTTTTATCTCTTACCCGGCAACAGCGACCACTGATTGCACCAGGCCAGTATTTGCCGCAAACTGACTGATCTGTACAACTGGTAAAAATAGAAAGGACCACCCGATGGAAGAAATGATTAACGGTATGGCGGGCATCGCTATCACCTGGCTCCAGGTGAATGCTATCTCGCTGCTACTGGCACTGGCTATTTTTCTTATTGGCCGGTGGTTTGCTGGCCTGCTGTCAAAACTTACTCATAAGATTCTGCTTCGTGCCAAAGTCGATGAGATTCTGGTCAATTTTTTAACTGGTATTGCCCATGCGGTCATGGTGTTGTTGATAATCATCGCCGCGCTTAGTCAGTTGGGTGTTGATACTACCTCGTTAGTTGCTTTATTAGGCGCAGCCGGTATCGCAGTTGGCCTAGCCTTAAAGGACTCACTGCAAAACTTCGCCTCCGGTGTCATGCTGATTATGTTTCGCCCGTTCAAGGCTGGTGACTTTGTCGATGCAGGTGGCGTTATGGGTATTATTGAGAAAATCACTGTTTTTTCAACGACCATGCGTACCGGCGACAATAAGGAGGTAATCATACCCAATGGCAATATTTATGGTGGCGTTATTACCAACTTCTCAGCACGGACGACCCGTCGTGTCGATATGGTTTTCGGCATCAGTTATAACAGTGATTTGCTCAAAGCAAAGCTGATATTACAAGCAATGATTGAAGCCGATGAACGCGTTCTGAAAGAGCCGGAACCGATAATCGCTGTTGGTGAACTGGCGGACAGCTCGGTTAATATTCTGGTACGACCTTGGGTCAACTCTGCGGATTACTGGCCATTTTACTGGGATATGATGGAACGCGTTAAACTGAGGTTCGATGAGGAAGGTATTGTCATTCCGTATCCACAAATGGATGTTCATCTGAATCAGGCCTGAATCCGTGACTTCAAATGGATGCAGGGTGTAAGAGCCTGATTTCTATTTGTTTTTCAAAAATTGCAGGTGCACCCATAGGTTCCCCCAATTTTTGGAAAACAAAGAGGAATCAATGGCTTGCGCACTGCGCCGCCATGGAGTCACAGTTTCAGGTCAGGCTTAACAGCGCCGGAGCAGCTTGCTTGAACTGGCATCCTTTTTCAAAAATATTTAACTGGATTATAAAATGCACATAGATTTTACCGAACTTGATAAAAAACAGGCGTACCGTTTTTTGTGCCATACGGTTATCCCGCGACCAGTTGCCTGGGTACTGACGCAAAGCCCTGCAGGGAATTACAATATAGCCCCCTTTTCCTATTTTAATATTGTTTGTAGTGACCCGGCGATTGTGATGATTTCAGTCGGTCATAAACGCGATGGGAACAAAAAAGATACCTGGACCAACCTGGAAACTGGCACCGATGCCGTGATTCATATTGCGGATTTTAATTTACTGAAGGATCTTAATCAGACAGCCAAATCGCTGGCGAATGATCAGTCTGAGCTGGATGAAATTACTGCTGAAGTTATCGAACAACAGTCATTTCCGTTACCGAGAATCAGAACGGCAGCAGTGGCATTGAATTGTAAGCGTCATGACATTCATCTATTGGGTAATGGCCCGCAGGCTGTCATTTACTTGCAAGTGGCATCGGCCTACATCAGCGATGAACTGGCGGCGGATAATCCGTTCATGCCGGATGCGAATCAGCTTAATCCGATTGCGCGTCTTGGCGCTGAGGATTATAGCTTACTGGGTGATATTCATACGTTGAAGCGGCCGACATAAAGCGCTTATTACTGCAGTCGGCTCGTATCCATGTTATCAACCTGGACCCGAGTCGAGTTTTGCGCCGTATTCAGCAAATATTAATCCTGAATCCGTGACTCCTTCAGTGGATGCAGAGTGTAAAAGCTTGATTTCTATTTGTTTGTCAAAAATTGCAGGTGCACCCATAGGTTCACCCCAATTTTCGGGAAGCAAATAGGAATCAATGGCTTGCACACTGCGCCGCTATGGAGTCACGGATTCAGATTAATGCTTTCTTTTGGTGGTGCGGATCCACTGTCGCCTGCCACCAGCAGCACAAAAAAACATTCCAACTACTTCAGTAAAACCATGAAAGACTCATAAGGATTCAACGTTATTACAGAAGTCAATTGCAGGCGCGGCTTATCATTACTGAGCCAGTTATGGCAGTTTCGCAGTGCAATGTCCGTTGGTAATTCCATCAACTGTGGGAGCGCTGAAAAGTTATTTACCACCAACAGTATTTTTCCGTGGTAATGACGGAGATAGGCAAAAATCCGCTCATGATCCGGCAGAATCAATTCAAACTCACCATAAACCAGGATTTCATTTTTCTTACGCAAATAAATCAATTGCTGATAATGCGAAAATATCGAATCGGCGGATGCCCGATCCTTCTGTACATTAATCTCAGAATAATTCGGATTTAATTTCAGCCACGGTTTTGCTCCGCTGAAACCGGCATTGGCAGAATCATTCCATTGCATTGGGGTGCGGGCATTATCGCGGCTGTGGGTGTGAATTGCAGCCATCATCTGTTCATGGCGGAGACCTTGCTCGACTTTTTCCCGATAAAGGTTGCGGGTTTCAATATCCTGATAATCATCAATGGAATCGAAGTGCACGTTAGTCATGCCAATCTCTTCGCCCTGATAAATATAGGGTGTGCCCTTCATACCGTGAATAACCGTCGCCAGCATTTTTGCCGACTTGATACGGTACTGACCATCATCGCCATAGATTGAAACCGAGCGTGCCAAATCATGATTATTCCAGAACAGTGAATTCCAGCCTTCGCTATGCAATTCGGTTTGCCAGGCATTAAACACCTGCTTAAGTTCAACCAGATCAAACGGTTTTGGCTGCCACTTGCCATGTTCGGGATGGTATATCAGCTTGATGTGGTCAAAACCGAATACCATAGACAGTTCATGCCGTTCCGGATTGGAATAAAGTTTGGCGATATCGGTAGTAGCCATCCAGGTTTCGCCAACGGTCAGGGCATCACGTCCGAGCAATACTTTCTGATGCATCTCCTGAATAATATTATGCAGCTTTGGCCCATTTGCGAGAATATTGTTATCGATATCTTTGCCCAAAAGCTCAATCACATCCATACGAAAACCAGCGATGCCACGATCCAACCAACGCTTCATCATGGCGTACACTTCGTCTCGCATTGCCGTGTTTTCCCAATTCAGGTCGGGCTGTTTTTTACTGAACAGGTGCAGGTAATATTCTTCGGTTGTTTCATCCCACTGCCAGACGGATCCACCAAAAAAAGAATGCATTTCACTCGGTGCAGAGCCATCCTCGTTTGGCTGACGCCAAATATAGAAATCACGATAGGGGTTATCTTTTGATGTGCGCGCCTGCTCAAACCAGCGATGCTCATCGGAACTGTGGTTTACTACCAGGTCAAGAAGAATATGAATATCGCGTTTTTGGGCTTCGGCAATCAGGCGATCCATATCATCAGATGTACCGAACTCGGCGGCAATATCATCGTAATCGGAAATATCATAACCGTTGTCATCCATTGGCGACTGACAGACTGGCGACAACCAGATAACATTAATGCCCAGTTCCGCCAGATAGTCGAGTTTGCTGATAATGCCCGGGAGGTCACCCATGCCATCATTATTACTGTCCATAAAGCTGCGTGGATAGATTTGATAGACAACGGCGTTATGCCACCATTTTTTCTTCATGGGATTCACCTCCACAAGCACTTAAACCTGAATCCGTGACTCCATCGTGGCCACCGTTTTTATCCTCCGAAAGTAAACGCAGATTGTACTGCGGGCGTTGAAGCATCATAGTATGCAGAAAACCCCTATGATGAAAAAAAGTGACATAAACTCCGCTGTGAATAGGTTGGTTCAAGGTGTCAGCGCAGTATAAATCAGTGCAATAATGGCCAGGCTTGATACCCAAAAGCCGATATGTACCAGCATGGCGTTTTTCTGATACCAACTGCGTCGCGAATGTCGATCCTGATAAAAATATTTCAAGTGCTCGGGAAGCTGTTCAACGGCATTCGTGTGTGCCTTAACACGCCATGGCGATGGCAGCAGGCCTTGCAGTGCGTTATCAAGACTATCCAGTAATGCTGTATTGGTCGGTTCTTGTTTAATGGCGATATATAATACTTCAATCGCTTCATCAAGTCGTTTTTGTCGGCGCAGGGTGCTGGCGAGAAATTGGTGCAGATGCAGCCAGTTGGGTCGAATCGCAAGTGCGTTACGCAATGACTTTTCTGCTTTTGCCCAATCCTCCATCAGAAAGCAGATACGTGCCAACTGCTCGTGACTCTCTGCTGAGCCAGGGTCGAGTTTAATCAGTTGTTCAGATACCTCCCGAGCCTTGCGATATTCTCCTGATTGCAAATGCGCCTCAACCAGGCGGCCAAGAAAATGCTCATTTTCCGGTTCAAGCCTTACTGCCTGCAAAGCCATTTCCAGTTCACCGGTAAAATTCAGCAGGTTATGCAGAATAAGGCTGCGCAGAAAAAAACCATGGCCATTGTTTAAATCAATATTGATGGTTGCACATATAGCCTTGTCCGCTTCGACAAAGTCTTTCATTTGCAGGTGAATCCGTGCTTTCAGGAAATGAAGGTAATAGGACTGCGGGAAAGCAGCTAAGCCTTCAATAACAGCCTGCATGGCCTGTTCCGGCCGTTTCAGATCAAGCAGCGTATCTACCCGTTCAATACGGGCATGCTCCATTGCCTGTTCGTTTTCACTCATAGTTTATGCTTGCGAATATAGTCCAGAAGGGCATCGTATGTGCCGCCCTCGTTGGCAAACATGGCGAAATTACGGGCAGTTTCAAACCAGCTTAAAGTGCTGGGTTTTACCTGCGGCAGTGCAGTAACCAGATCATCGGTTTGCAGTGGTTCAATATTGCCGCTGTTCATGGACTTTTCGATGGCATTTTCAATAGCAACATCGCACAGGTAGCACAGATCGGCACCACTGAATTTTTCGGTTTTATCGGCAATAGTCTGAATATCAATACTGCCAGTCGGTTTGTTTTTTAAATGATTATTCAAAATGGCTTCACGACCTGGATGATCGGGTGGAAAAACCGGAACCGTTCGATCAAAGCGGCCAGGGCGACGCAGAGCTGAGTCAATATCCCATGGGTGGTTGGTTGCTGCCAGGATAAACAGGTCTGTATTGTCGCTATTCAGACTATCCATTTCAGATAGCAATTGATTGACCAGACTGCGAGTGCCGCTGTTGCGCAATTGACTGCGCTTTTGACCAATGGCGTCCAGTTCGTCAAAAAATAACACTGCGGGCGTATGACGACGGGCCGACTCAAATAGTTCATGAAGCTTGCGCTCACTTTCGCCAACGTACATGTCCAGAATGTCATGCAGGCCTACAGAAATAAATTTAGCGCCAAGCTCACCGGCCAGTGCACGGGCAATAAAGGTTTTGCCACAACCCGGTGGGCCGTACAGCAGCAGACCACCGGAAACGCTTTTGCCGTAAGCCTTCATGATTTCGGGGTTTTTCAACGGCGCCAGGAAAGACAGATTCAACAGCCGCTTCACCTCTTCCATACCGCCAACATCGTCCAGATAAACGCTGCTGTCTTCGACATCAATCCAGGTTTCGTTATCGCGCAGGCCGCCGTCAACAACTTTCAATTGGGCACCGCGCACTCGCTTGACGGGTGATTCCTCCTGTGGCGCCATGGCGGGGGTCTTTGCCTGAAGGGAATTCAACACATTCTGATAACCGTCAGCAAGTTCAGCCTTATCACAGTTCCGGGCACTGCTGGCCGCGCCCTGAAGGGCTTCTATATGGCCTGGACTCAGTGTGAGCACTCGTTGGTAGTAGCTAAGTGCCTCTTCCGCTACGGATTGCTTGCTGAGGTGGTCAGCAATATGTAACAGCAGGTCGATATCATTTTCATTGGCTTTCAGGGCAGCTAGCAGGGCATTCAGGACAGAATCGTTCACCTAGTCATTCCTTGGAATTGTCAGAATAAGGGATAATAGCTAACTCGCCAGTGCTCGTCACCATTCGAGGCGCGGTTAGTGTGTTGCCAGCAACTGCGGCGCTTGGTTGCCATGGATTTCCCCAATTTTGGGGAAGAAAGTAGGAATCAATGGTTTGGTACTGCGCCATTATGGAGTCCGGGATTCAGGTAAAACTTCGTGTTGAAAATAATAACTTCCTGAATCCGTGACTCCAAAGTGGATGCAGGGTGTAAGAGCTTGATTTCTATTTGTTTTTCAAAAATTGCAGGTGCACCCGTAGGTTCACCCCAATTTTTGGGAAACAAAGAGGAATCCCAGGGACGGTGGCTTTTAAGTCCGAGTGATGAATAAAGGCGAAAAATCTAAATATCCAGCAGGAATTTCGCTAACTTGACGCTATTGACTTCTTTATGCTCTCAAAAGAAGTACCCGATTAACAAAAACAACAATAATAGGAAGGCGTATTGATATGATTCTCCAACAAATAAGGTTGCCATCGAGTACGAGTAACCGAACCAGTCAACGGCTGCTTACGGTCGGCTTACTTTTGGGGACAGCGGTATCTGCCAATGCTGCTGAACAGATTCTCTGGTATCCGTTTAATGATGCTAACGGTGCCAGTACCGTTGTTGATGCGTCAGGCAATGGTCGTGACGGCACTGTTGTCGGTGGCGTGACGCTTGATGGTGATGCCGCTAATTTCAATGGCAGCGATGGCTATATTGATATGCCGGATAATTTGATGGCAACGCTGGACGCGATTACCGTGAGCGCAGAAATTTATATCGAACCGGATCAGGCCTCGCCTTATTTTATTTATGGTATGGGAAATATCGATGGCAACCGTGGTTCCGGTTACCTGTTTACCACGGGTGATCATTACCGAACAGCCATTTCCACTTGCCATTGGAGTTGTGAGCAGAATACCGGTACGCCGGGTACTAACTTGCCGCGTGGCAGTTGGATCAACATCGCTTACACCCTGTCCGATGGCATCGGTGTGCTTTATCTGGACGGTGTTGAAGTGGCGCGTCAGGAATCAATCAGCCTGATACCCAGCCAATTGGGTGATGGCCAGAGCGTCGCTAATTTTCTGGGCCGGTCACTTTATAGCGCAGATCATTATTTCCATGGTGCTATAGGCGATTTCCAGATTTGGGATGATGCGTTGAGTGCCAGTGAGATTGCCGCCATGTCACCGCAGCAGGTGCTCTGGTATCCGTTTAACGACGAGGTTAATGCCACAACTGTTATTGATGCGTCCGGCCATGACAATAATGGTGCTCTGATGGGCGGTGCGACACTGAATGGCAGATCCGTTATGCTCGATGGCAGCGACGATTACGTTAAAATACCAGATAATATTATGGCGGGTCTTGATGATATTTCTGTCACCGCCATGGTCTATATTGAACAGGATCAAGCCACGCCCTATTTTATTTACGGCATGGGCAATAGTAAGGATAACTACGGTAATGGTTATATACTCACCACCGGTAATAATTACCGTACTGCGATTTCCAGTTGTCATTGGTCATGTGAGCAGAACACCGGAACATCGGGCTCCAATCTCGGGCGTGGTGACTGGCATTACCTGGCCTACACGCTGAGAGGCGATACTGCCACTTTATATCTGGATGGCGATGAAGTCGCGAGCAATGCCTCAGTAACCATCAACCCCGCTGATCTTGGTAATGGTGCCACTGTCGCGAACTATCTTGGCCGTTCACTTTACAGTGGCGACCATAATCTGCATGGTCGATTTGCAGACTTCCAGATCTGGGACGGCGCGCTCAGTGCCAGTGCCATTGCCGCTGCTTCAGAGCAGGCCTTTGCTGATGTTGTATTGAGTGATGCCGAGGCTGTGCAGACCGATACTAACGCACTGTCGATCGTGAATGTCGATGATGTTCGCGGCCATCTTTTCCTGCCAACAACCGGTGAGAATGGCACGGCAATTCAGTGGTCGACCAGTGACGCCAACGTAATTGCAACGGATGGTATTGTGCAGCGCGCACCTTCCTGTGAGCAAAGCCAGATTTCAAATTGCGATGCGACCCAAAACATCACGCTGACGGCGACGATTAGCAAAGGTAATGAGTCTGAGACGAAAGCTTTTCAGGCAACAGTGCCACCACTAAAATCTCTCGGGGATTTCACTGGCTACATGTTCACCTACTTCACTGGTGAACGTTATGCCGATGGCGAGCAGGTTTATTTTGCGCTTTCCAATGGTAATGATCCGTTGAACTGGTCAACGTTGAATAACGACTCACCGGTTTTGACGACAACGCTAGGCGAACAGGGTGCTCGTGATCCGTTTATTATTCGCTCGCCTGAAGGCGACCGTTTTTTCATGATCGCAACCGACTTGAAAATCTATGGCGGCGGGGGTTGGGGTAATTCACAAACCTGGGGATCACGTTCGCTGTTGGTTTGGGAGTCGGATGATCTAGTGAACTGGAGTGATGCCCGCCTGGTTCTGGTATCGCCCGAAACCGCAGGCAATACCTGGGCACCTGAAGCGTTCTGGGATCCTGAACGTCAGGCCTATGTCGTGTTCTGGGCATCTAAAATCTATGACGATGCCAGCCATTCCAATAGTACCTATCACCAGATGATGTATGCCATGACGCGGGATTTTGTGCATTTCTCCGAGGCGAAGGTCTGGGTTGATGCAGGCTATTCCACTATTGACTCAACAATCATTAAACACAACGATCTTTATTATCGGTTCACAAAGGATGAACGTTCAGCCTCTGAGTCTACCTGTGGCAAATTTATTTTGGCAGAAACCTCGACATCACTTGCCAACCTGAACTGGGATTTCCTGAAGGATTGTATTGGTAGCGAAGATATGTCCCAAGGGGAAGGGCCGTTGATTTTCAAATCCAACACCGAGGAAAAATGGTATCTGTTCATCGATGAGTTTGGTGGTCGTGGTTATATTCCATTTGAAACCACGGACCTCAACAGTGGTCAATGGACCTTATCGTCAAACTATAAACTGCCATCACGACCTCGTCACGGCACGGTACTGTCGGTTACAGCTGAAGAGTATCAGGCGATTAAGTCGAAATGGGGTAATTAAGAGGTAAGATTGTTGAATAAATAATGCCCGGTCGTAATGATCGGGCATTTTTTGTGATGAAGTTTCTTGCTAGCAAGTGTTTATCCCGGACAAACCCAAGTTAGTGCCCAACCCGAGTTAGTGCCTGTCCGGAAAGGTGGCTTCCGCTTTATTCCAACTCTTGACAAGGGAGGGGCCATTGCCTTCGAGCTGAGCCTCGCGGTGAACGTCTGGAAGAGCTTTCTTAATACAGGTTTTATTCAACTAGTTAAACCAGGGAAAATCAGGTTTTCCTGAATCCGGATATTGTCGTGACAACCACTTCAATAATGGCCCATCCAATACCTGCTGACGCCATTCGAGATCAACCAGATAATTATCGGCTTCACCGCCGTCTTCCGGATCAGAAATAACCACCACATTGGCGCGGGCAAACAGCGGTAAATTGTCAATCTGCAATGGTGTCATGCCATGACCACCACCGAGGAATAGAGCATTCCCCTTAAAGTACTTCAGTTGATTGATAAACGAATCGTCACCGGCAATCGTACAATAAATATCACTGAAGTGACTGTGGCTGACTAAAGTGCCAAAGTAGTGAGAGTCTTCATAAAACAACTCAGCATTCATGTATTTATAATCATCAAGGGTTGCAGTCGGTGCGGCAAATCGATATTCCGGTGTGTAGGACAGAAACCCCAGCATTCCGGCTCCGGTCAGCAGGTTAACCACCAGTTGATAATTAGTCACGGATGGATCAAACGGTGATATGCCGTCCGGATCATTGCGTGCAAGAACAATTAACATTTCCAACCCACCGAGCGATTCCCGGTAGTAATCGCCTGCTTCTACAGCCGCACGGAAAAGCTCACAGGTGGTTCGGTTATAGTCACGGATGGTTTCATCCTGAGAATAAAAGCCGCCGGTGCTGAAAAGCGCACGGAAGTTTTCCGGGTGAGCGTTTACTGCCGCCATCGCTGCAATGCCGCCACCGGTAATACCTCCGATGACTGGATTTGATACCCCGGTCGCATGCTTGATTAACTGACGGGTCAACTCGATATCCTGACTACGTGACGCCAACCCCCAGGTGCCGATAACACTACAATCGTAACGTTGTTCGCAGTCTTCCGGCGCGCCTGTGTACATTCGATCTTCAACAATCCAAACGTCATAACCGGCCAGTGACAATTGAGCTTCAATGCTGTCGCGATAATCGCCTGTACTACTGAGCGTATAATGTTCCAGTGTAGCGTTAAAAGGGGCTACAAACAGAATCGGCTTGAAAGGCTTGAAAGGTTTGAAAATATTGTTGCGATTCAGAATACGCTTGATACGAAAGTGGTTCAATTCATTATCACCATACTGCCACTGGCTTTCAATGGATAGCAACTCTGGTGTTTGTGAATAAACGGTAACATCCACCAACTTGTATGGCGATAAATGGAAAGGTGATGCCTGCAATAAAGCGGGGAATGCCAGCAGGCATATCAGACTCAATAACAGTTTCACTTGATACTCCTTTTTTGGGTTTGTTCTTTTGTTTAACCTGAATCCGTGACTCCATAGCGGCGCAGTACGCAAGCCATTGATTCCTCTTTGCTTCCCAAAAATTGGGGTGAACCTATGGGTGCACCTGCAATTTTCCTGACCGGAAAGGAGGCTTCTATTTCGCCCGGAAATTTCAATGAACCTATGGGTGCACCTGCAACTTCTTGAAAAACAAATAGAAATCAAGCTCTTACACCCTGCATCCACTTTGGAGTCACGGATTCAGGTAAGAATCACCTTTCGCAATAAATCGCTGCAAACTCAATGTCCCAATAAAAACCAAAGCCAGGGCAGCGAAATAGTGTACCGGTACGTGATAGATCACCAATGCATTACCAGCAAAACTGGGGCTGATATCAGCCATGCCAATGAGAGCACCAATAATAATGGGTAAGATACTGAGGACAATCTTGCGGTTTTGCCGTTGGATCGCTTTTCGTTCTCGATCCAACTTTTGCTGATTGGCGCGGGCTTCCGCCAGAGTTTCAGGTGTGGATAGCAAAGAGTCAATTTCTTCTGCCCGCTCGGGATAACGTTCACGATCAATATGACGTTGCACGTCCAGAAGCTGTTCTTCAGTATAGCGGGCGTAATCAGGCTGCATGACTGGGTTACCTCCATTGATGACAAAACCAGGCTCCATCAATAGACCAATAATAACTCAGTAAGAAATCAGCGCGAGAGCTCACCGACATTTTGTGACCTATGTCGGTGAGACCGGCCCGGAAACTTCAGCAAAGATCAAAGTCTTAGGATCATTTCCCAGGCTATAACCAAAATAATTACAGACGTACCATCAGTTTACCTTTGTTTTCACCAGTCATGAACATATTCAGACCGCTGATGGCAGAGCGTAACCCTTCAAGCACGTGTGCACGATATTTGATCTTACCGGCGGCAACATGCGGCGTCAGTTGCGCCAACAGTTCAGCGGTATTGTGCAAATGATCGGGCATGGTGTAGCCCTGAATGGTCAAACGCTTTTTAATAATATTAATCCAGCTTGGACCCGGCGCAGGCATTTCAGAGCTGTAATCCGCAATAAGACCACAAACGGCGATTTGTCCATGCGCGTTCATACGATTGAACACCAGATTCTGAATCGCGCCACCGGTATTTTCAAAATACAGATCAATGCCGTTCGGTGTCAGCTCAACTAATTGCTGTTCGAGGTTTCCAGCCTTGTAGTTGACTGCGCCATCAAAACCGAGCTCATCCATCAGCCAGTAGCACTTTTCGTCACTGCCGGCAACACCGATTACGCGCAAGCCTTCTGCTTTGCCCAACTGACCGACGATAGAGCCCACTGAACCAGCTGCACCGGAAACCACCAGTGTTTGCCCAGCTTCAGGTTTCAGTACATTATAAAACCCCTGAGTCGCGGTCAGTCCTGGAAGGGCGAATACCGACAATACCATTTCATCTGACAGTGACGGATCCAGTTTATTAATACCGCGACCATCAGAGGCGATCAATGTTTGCCAGCCCAACATCCCCTGAACCTTGTCGCCAACCGCAAAGTCGGCATGGAGTGATTCAATAACCTCACCCACACCACTGCCACGCATGACATGGCCCAGCGCAACGGGCGGTATATAACTTTCAGTATCCGGCGTCATCCAGCCAAACATGGCAGGATCAAGTGACATGCTAGTCTGTCGAATCAGAAATTCACCATCATTCAGCTCCGGACGGGGCAGTTCAACAACGTCAAACAACTCTTCTGTGATTGGGCCGCCTTTTGGGCGTGCGATCAAGCGGATAGCCAGATTGGTTTCCATTTTTGTAACTCTCATATTTTCATTATCAGTGCATGACATATTACCAACTGATTTTATCAGTAAAACCGTCTAAAATGTGTTTCTTTATTGTCTTTTCAACAAAAATAGGGCGCGCTATGGATAAGTTACGGGCACTACGCTACTTCGCCGCTGTTGCTGAAACCGGCAGCTTTACTACAGCGGCCAGTCAATTTAAAGTGCCGCCATCATCATTATCCCGCCGTATTGCTGACCTGGAAGAAGATCTCGGAGCAACGCTTCTGCATCGCACCACCCGGTTAGTGAAACTGACTGAAGTTGGGCGGCAATACCACAACAGCGTCATTGATATTTTGGATCGGTTACAGCGAGCAGACGAAGCAGTGCGCAGCTACCAGACAAAACCACAGGGCACACTGCGCATCAGCTCGATGCCAGCCTTTGGCAGCGCTGTACTGTTACCGGTACTGGATCAGTTCAATGGGGAATACCCAGACATTACTCTGGATCTGCATTTTAGTGATGAACTGGCAGTACTGGATCGCGATGGTGTGGATATTGCCATTCGGGGTGGTTTTGCACCAAATGAGCGATTGGTCGCGGTGCGTTTGATGAGCAACGACTTTGCCCCTGTTGCGGCGCCAAGCTACCTGGAAAAGCACGGCATACCTGCTGAGGTTACCGAGTTACGCAGTCATTTGGGGTTGTTTTACCGAGCGCCTCGCCAGCCGACTCCCTGGCTTGGCTATGTCAACGGTCAATGGCAGGATGTGGCGGCAAAGCCGGTCGCTATCAGCAATGATGTTGGATGGTTGATGGATCAGGCATTGGCTGGCCGAGGTATTATCATGTTGCCACCTTGGGCGTATCAGCGCTATGTTGACTCTGGTCAGATGAGGTTACTGTCCTTTGATCCGCCATTGAGAGTCATAGCCGAAGGCAGTACATCCGTTTTCCTACTCTATCAGACACAGCGATATCAGGTGCCAAAAATCCGCGTTGCAGTGGATTATCTGGTAAAGCATTTACGGCAGGAGTGAGCCGAGTATTGCCAGCAACTGCTTGACCCGTGTTCCCAAAACAGTATGTACTTGCTGTTCCCGCTCTTGCCACTTCTGCCGATAGTGCTGGTGCATCCGTGACTTCAGATTGGATGCAGGGTGTAAGAGCCTGATGTCTATTGGTTGTTTAAAAATTGCAGGTGCACCCATAGGTTCACCTCAATTTTTGGGAAGCAAATAGGAATCAATGGCTTGCGCACTGCACCGCTATGGAGTCACGGATTCAGGCTTTAATAAAGCCATACACTATTACCGCGCCCAAACCAATTGAACCCAAAGCAATATCCTTTTACTGTTCATTGGATAATAAAAAAGGATACCCCCATGCAAGACAACCTTAGCCAAAGCCCGGACACAACAGAAACCCCGGCAACGGAAACCAATGATGAAGCCCTGCTGACCGAGCTGGAAACACGGGTGCTCGGCTGCCTGATGGAAAAGCAGTTGACCACACCGGATGTCTACCCGCTGACATTGAACAGCCTGGTCACAGCCTGTAATCAGAAAACCAGTCGCGAGCCAGTGATGAATCTCACCAACGGCGAGGTACAACGCTGCCTGAACCTGCTGGCAGATCGTGACCTGGTCAGTATCGAATACGGTTCACGGGCAGATAAATACAGCCAGCGACTCAATCGCAGCCTGCATTTTGATAAAGCTGATCAGGCCGTTTTCTGCCTGCTGATGCTGCGCGGCCCACAGACATTGAATGAATTACTCAGCCGCAGTAAACGAATGTTTGATTTTGCCGGCACCCATGATTTGAAAGATTTGATGGAACGTCATCTGGCAAAATTGAAACCGTTGATCATGAAAATTCCGGCCCAGTCCGGCCAACGTGAAGATCGCTATATGCACCTGCTTTGCGGCGAACCGGATCTATCTTCTCTGCCAGCAAGCCGCTCCAGTAGCGGTGGCAACAGTCACAATGCCTCTGCTGATGAAGTGGCGGCACTGCAGCAACGAGTAGAGACACTGGAAGAACAGGTTACGATGCTAATGAATGAACTAGGGCTGGCTAACACTTGAATCCGTGACTCCTTCAGTGGATGCAGGGTGTAAGAGCTTGGTTTCTATTTGTTTTTCAAAAATTGCAGGTTCACGCCAATTTTTGGGACGCAAAGAGGAATCAATGGCTCGCGCACTGCGCCGCTATGGAGTCACGGATTCAGGTATCAATAAAGATTGATCCAACTGACTTCCAGCTCAACCTCGGTAGACAGAGCCTCACTGAGCTGTTGCTTCAAACGACGTATCCGCATGGTGTCATGAGCACCCTGCGACACTATCTCCATACGAATCCGAATTGGTGAGCCAGTGCTCAAAACGCCGACGCTGCGCACATTAACCGACGACGGGCGCAGCTCATCAACCACATCAACAATGGCCGCTTCTTTACTGAGCTGACGAAAACTGATTGCCAGCGGTACGCTGACCAGCATGACGGCAATCAGTGCCAGCACAATACCGCGCCGAGCACGCGAAAAAGGAGCATAACCGAGCAGCAAAAAGGTGATTGAGGCGGCAAAGACAATACCCGCAAGGTTAGTCAGAAACAGTAGCAGCGCACCAAAGGCTATTCTGGGGGACATCCAGCCCAAGCCGATTCCAGTCACTGCAAGCGGAGGAACCAGCGCGACAGCAATGGCAACCCCGGCCAGGCTTTTGGCAGCATCCACCCGAGCATAGGCGTAAGCACCGGCGATACCGGAAATGATCGCCACACCCAGATCCAGCAAGGTTGGTCGAAGCCGGGCACTAATTTCTGTCGTTTCCAGATGCATTGGCAGCATAAACGACAGCAACATCGCAAAGCCCATCGCAACAAATAATCCAGTCATCAGTGTCTTGGTACTGCTGTGCATAAGGTTAATATCCTGCCGGGCCATGGCCATCGACAGGGAAATAATCGGTGCCATCAACGGCGCGAGAATCATCGCACCAATAATCACCGGGGTTGAATCCGCGTACAGCCCAAAACTAGCCAGTAACGCTGAGAGAACCATAAAAACCAGAAAGGTAGTGCTGATCTGGGCGTTTTCACGCAGAGTCAAATACAGCTCTTTAAAATCGTCCGTCGCAGCATGGGTTACCCAGGGTAATGAATCACCACTGAGTGCTTTGATTGACTCAGCAGCGGAAGGTAAATGCTGAACACGACGAATTTCCTTATGACGCGCACCGGTACTCAGAAACGGAGAGTCAGGACTAACAGCCAGTTGCAGTGCATTTTCAACGATATCAAGTTCCAGTAAGTCCGTTGTGAATAATTGCTCATCCAGACGACATTCAAATGGTTCAGGACTGGTAATTTGCAGGTTTCGAACCCGCAGCACACCGATAAACCCAGGTTGGCGACTGCCTCGGGAAAAGGATTCAAATACAAAATGCCTGAGCATCTGCACCAGACTCCTGGGAGCGACGACCAGCGAATAAAACAACCCATCGTTGGCATAATTTTCAGTCAGTAGTGAACGTGACAGGCTTGAGTTAAGGACATGCCCGGTGCTGGCTATACCGACGGCTGCGGTTTCAATCTGATTCTTGCCATCGGTGCTGAGATGAAAAACCTGCGGTCGATATTCCTGCAAATGCCGAAACTGATGCCAGACTGTTTTAAGTCTTTGCCAAAAATTACTGGCATGTCCTCCCGGCTGATAATTGAATGCCTTACCTGCAACGACCTTGTTTAACACCAGATTGCCGTTGCAGCGTAGTAAATCAATCGCAATGGAGGGGCGTTGTAAAAGTGCTTCAGTAAAGGGCTCGCGCTTCGAGGAATAACAAAAACCTCTAAGACTATGCCGTGCCTCCGGATGCGCCAGCAAGTGCACAGTGCAGTTCGTGGTTTCGGTAAAACGAAGGCAGTCTCGAAGCTTTTCATCAGGCAGATAAACCACCCAGTTTTTCACCTGAGCCAAAAACACCTGATCATCCGGCCAGCGAATCACACACACTGGCAGTTCCGTATTGACAAGATCGGACATATTGACCGGATTGGCATGGTTGGCATCAACGATCAGGCAGTATTCCATGAAGCGAATCCTTATGGCACAGATGAAAAAACGGCATCGTTACAATCAGTATAACCTGAATCCATGACTCCATAGCGGATGCGGGTATGCGTCCAAAAGCATATCAGACAACTGATAAACGGACTCTCGCTGCAAACTTGACAAACTTTGGCTTTATAAATCAATAAACGCTATATTTCGCAGCAAAGAATATGATTATATCAGCATGAGTGCTCCTGAGTTTGTTGCCGCTGTCGATTTAGGTTCAAACAGCTTCCATCTCGTGATTATGAAAAACGAGAACAACCGTTTAACGTCTGTCGATTGCAGGCGGGAGCTGGTGCGTCTTGCGGCAGGCGTTGACAACGGTCGCCTGAACAGGGACGCCAAAGGGCGTGCGTTACGCTGCCTGGCTAATTTTCATAATCAGCTCAAATCCTACCCTGGTGTTCTGGTATCCGCCGTTGGCACCAGTGCTTTCCGAAAGCTTTATCGCGATAAGAATTTTCTCAAACTGGCCGAGGCCACTCTCGGCCGACCAATTCGGATCCTCAGTGGCGAAGATGAAGCCCACTATATATATCTGGGTGTTTCCCAGGGCCAGTCCGAACAAAGCCGATTCGTACTGGATATTGGCGGCGGCAGTACAGAGCTCATTTACGGTATCGGTCGCGATTCAAAGATCGTTGCCAGCCTTGACCTTGGCTGCGTAACACTGACCAGCCAGTTTTTGAACTACGACCAACTGCCTCAGGCTCAATTGGCCAAATGTATGGACTTTGTTGACAAAGAAATCATGGCCGTCATTGACCGGTTTCAGGGTGTTGCCTGGGATGATGCGATGGGCTCCTCCGGCACAATAAAGTCTGAACCCACGCCGTATTGCTGTATTTGCTGCCGGTTACATCATTATGCATCGTATTTTCCATCTGTTTGATATCAAAAAAATGCGTATTTCCAATAAGGCAATTCGTGAAGGATTGATTGAAGAATTAATTATCCCGTCCCATCCCGTTGACTGAGCAATACCTGAATCCGTGACTTATTCAGTGGATGCAGGGTGTAAGAGCTTGATTTCTGTTTTTTCAAAAATTGCAGACACCCCATAGGTTAACCCCAATTTCCGGGAAACAACCAGGAATCAATAGCTTGCACACTGCACCGCTATGGAGTCATGGATTCAGGTTAGAGTTATCCTTCCAAAATACTAAAGTGATTAGAATAATACTGACGGGCATTGACAGAAATAATCCTAAAATATTTGTTAATGCAGATACGTTTATAGCATTTAAAGCATGGAAGATAGCCGAAAAAAGCAACAATGCTCCACTTAATAGCAACATGGTTTTTGTTGCTAGTTTCAATATTGTACCCTGGAAAATAAATGCTGCGCTGATTAAAGATAATGGAAATAATATACTCCATGAAAGTAAAGCCAGAGTATAAGAAAATGAAGTGGGATTAATGGCGATAAACATCTCAAGCCCATTTGTCTGTCCAATACTGATATTTTCATTTATAGAAAAAAGTTGCGTACTATAATAAATACAGGCCGTCACAAGAAAAGAATTTGCGAACATCATACTAATTCTGCTGAGAATCTTTTTATTTTCAGCAGCATACTCATGAAGACAGACTGCTAAAATTCCAAAAAAATCTACAGATAACAGACCAAAGAAATAGTCCATTTGTAAATACATATAGACTGGCGTATTAACCGTTTGCATAAAAGATTCAACATCGCTCCACGGTTTCAAGCCGGAAACTGCTTTAATAAATATTACAAAATTAATGAATGAGATTATTGATAAAATGAATGCTACAGCCAAATAGATTTTTGTATTAGTGTTCGTGGCATTTTTCATTGTAAAAACACCTTCCTTTAGTCATTCGCTGAAATAGAAGGAGAACGATTAATCGCTTCCTGAGTTATAGCTCTCTGATAGCTGGCTTGTTATTCACAGACCTTTCAAATAATAGAGAGGATCCGTTGATTAATAGCCGGATTTAACCATATTACTACTCAGATTTAACCAGGGTTAATACTACTAGGCGGGGCTCACAGGCACTATCTATAACCTGAATCCGTGACTCCATAGCGGCGCAGTGCGCAAGCCATTGATTCCTATTTGCTTCCCAAAAATTGGGGTGAACCTATGGGGGCACCTGCAATTTTTGAAGGAGTCACGGATTCAGGTAAAAGATATTACAAGACAATCATTAGAAGATTGCAAGGCATTCTTAATCAAAGGGTTCAGGCGAGGGAGTTACAGTGTGTCTGGCAGTTTCCAACAAGGACAGGCATTCATTGTCGCGCATTTTACACAACTCCGGTAAAACCCTGCACCGGTCGCCTGGCGGCGATACAAATCGACACATCAAGAACAGAAAGTGCATCACACACCAACGATCATCCCATTGCTCTTCTGATTTTATCTGTACAAGCTCATTCGGCCTGAATACCTCAGGTTATTCACGATTCATTGATAAATTAAAATTAACCTGAATCCGTGACTCCAAAGTGGATGCAGGGTGTAAGAGCTTGATTTCTATTTGTTTTTCAAAAATTGCAGGTGCACCCATAGGTTCACCCCATCACGGATTCAGGATTAATTCACACGGAGGATTACTATGCGTACCCTTGCCCTGTTCTTATGGCTGAGTCTCTCGACTACTTTATTCGCCAATAATTTCCCTCAGAGCCCTTGGGTCACTCGACACGGGATGACCAGCAACTCTTATCAGGCCGAATTCGACAAATGGACAAGTCGCGGTTTTCGGCTCACCTATGTATCCGGCCATCAGGCAACTTACCGGGGACGAACAAGTGCCCGTTACAATGCGATTTGGGTTAAAGAGCCTGGCCCCAGCTGGTATGCACGCCATGGTTTGACCGCCAGAGAATATCAACGTGAAGTAAATAAGGCCAGCCAGAAACACTATCAACCGATTGTCGTCGATGCATTCAATGTCGGTAATCAGATTCTATTTGCGGTCATCTTCGAAAAAGCGTCCAGCAGGTGGGTGGCACGACACGGAATGACTTCAGACGAATATCAGAGTGAATTCAACCAGAGAATCAAACAGGGATATCGATTACGTTATGTCACCGGATACGAATTCAAAGGCAAAGCCCGATACGCGGCCATCTTCGATAAATCCCCCTCCCCCTCATGGGTTGCACGCCACGGCATGTCATCGGCGAAATACCAACGTGAATTTAAAACCCTTGCCAGAAAAGGATACGCACCGGTTGTCATTGACGGCTTTTATGTAAATGGCGTCGAGCGATTTGCGGCCATCTGGCATAAAGCCGATTCGCCATTTATCGCTCGGCATCAACTGAAAGGCGGAGCAGCCTACCAGTTAGTGGCCGACGATTTTTATTATGAAGGCTACCGCCCTGTTGCCATTGATGGTTATGGCGATGGCACTGAAGTGCAATATGCCACCAGTTGGAAAAATACCAGTTGGTCTTCTTCAGAGCTCAATAAACTGAATAACATGGTTGAACAATTTCGAATCGACAATAATATTCCATCGTTGTCATTGGCCATTGTTGAGAATGAGCGGTTGCGATATGCAAAAGCCTTTGGCCTGGCGGATCGGGAAGCCAACGAAAGCGCTACTACGAGCCATCGATATCGTATTGCGAGCCTTTCAAAAGCACTGACAGCTGCGGCCGTCAGTAAACTGATCGATGAGACCACGCTTAGTCTGAATGATCAGGTATTCGGTACTAACGGTATTCTCAGCAGCTATGCGCTGGATAATAATCTGGCAGATAGTGACATGAAACGCATCACCGTTGCCGACCTGCTGGAGCACGCCGAGGGTGGCTGGGGTGCAAGCTGTCAGGCGGGCACTAATGATGAGCCGATTATGTTTCGCAACAACAGCCAGACTCGTGACTGGATCATCACCAACACATTAACCCATATTCCACTTCCCGGGATACCTGGCTCCCGCTTTTGCTATTCAAACTTTGGCTATGCGGCATTAGAGGCTGTCATTGAAGCGTCTAATGGTGGTGTGGATTACGAAGACTACATACTACAGACATTTGCCGATGCTGCTGGCGCAAATTCACTCGCCATTGCCGGGAATACACTGGCTGACCGAGCTGCAAATGAAGTGAAGTATTATGATTTTTTCAACCCCTATATCTGGAACGTTTCCCGAATGGCGGGGCACGGTGGTTGGATGGTAACGCCTGTTGATTACCTGCGTATTCTGACCCGCCTGGATGGAGGCACATATCGTCATGATTTGTTCAGTGCCAATGCTTACAATATTTTCACTGGTAATGATGTTGTCCTGGCTAACGATGCCTGGAACATCGGCAATGGATACTACGCAAAAGGCCTGGTTCGTAACAACAGCCAAAGCCGGTTTGATCACAATGGGAACATTACCGGCACGCTCGCGGAATATCTCAATTACGATGACGGCTTCAGTATTATGCTGGTGATTAACATGCGCCAGCCACCTGATGGAAATGCCAGTTCGCCAAGACCTAACCTGAAGGGATTAGCGGTGGATATCCATGATGCGACCATTCAGTACCCGAATTATGACTTATTTTGATTGTTAAAAAACGCAGCCTTCGGGCTGCGTTATTTTTTGATGTCTGTACGGGCCTTCCGATAAAGTCAGGCCCACATAATTGGTTTCTTTCTTACCTGAATCCGTGACTCCAAAGTGGATGCAGGGTGTAAGAGCTTGATTTCTATTTGTTTTTCAAAAATTGCAGGTGCACCCATAGGTTCACCCCACTATCTGAATAATACGCCCCTGCATTCAGGTAAAAGTTTGCTATGGAGGATGCTTCTGTTGTCAACATAGTTCATTATCCTGCCATGAATTCACTGAGACCTGATGAACTAAAAGAGAGCCCCATGATTAAGTTACATCACCTGAACCGTTCGCGTTCCAAACGCATTATCTGGCTATTGGAAGAAATCAAGCAGCCTTACGAAGTTGTCTCTTATCAACGTAATGCATCCAACTCTTTAGCGCCGGAGTCGTTAAAGGAAGTGCATCGCCTGGGCAAATCCCCAGTTGTTGAAATTGATGGCCTGGTATTGCCAGAATCCGGTGCGATTACGGAATACCTGATTGAGCGTTATGCGCCAGATACATTAGCGCCTGCGAAAAACAGTGACGACTACGCTAAATATCTTTATTGGATTCACTTTGCCGAGAGCTCTGCTATATTGCCATCGTTGATCAAAGTTTACTCTCATGGTCATAAGGTGGAACATGAATCGCTGGCCCGCTATGTTGATCAGGAAGAGTCTAATCTTCTGGAACATATCGAACAGGAACTGGCTGGTAAAACCTACTTGGTAAGCGACAAACTGACGGGGGCTGACATTATGATGATCTTCGCCGTTGAGCTATTGTCACTAAGTGGTAAGTTGACTAATTACCCCTATATTGCAGCCTATTATCAGAACATAGGTCAATTACCCGGTTTCCAGAAAGCCCAACAACTGGAAGCACAATACGATGAAACGGTGGCTTGATGTCACTGCTTGTCTGATTCAAAAGACAATTACCTGAATCCGTGACTCTTCAGTGGATGCAGGGCGTAAGAGCTTGATTTCTATTTGTTTATCAAAAATTGCAGATGCCCCATAGGTTCACCCCGATTTTTGGGAAGCAAAGAGGAATCAATGGCTTGCGCACTGCGCCGCGATGAAGTCACGGATTCAGGTATATATTGCAACTCCTCAAGAATGACTGCTCAGTTCAATCACTTTAGTGACTCCCGCATCATCCACAAATGCATCATCATGGCTGATCAAAATAAAAGAACCACTGTATTGCCTCAATGCTTCCGCCAACATCTGCTGCGAACTAATATCCAGATGATTGTCTGGTTCATCGAGTAATAACAGCGGACTGTCAGGTTGATGGCTGACAATCAGCATTGCCAGTTTCATTTTTTCGCCACCACTGAGTTGCTGGGTTGTTCGAAATACGCTGTCACGGCGAAAGCCTATGTTGGCCAGCAGTGTTCGGGCATTGACTTCGCTGAGGCCAGCACAGTGGTGTATCAGGTTGTCCAACATTGTGCTGTTGGTATCAAGCAGACTGAAATGTTGATCCAGATAATAAAGCGGGCCGTTTACTTTGGCTGTGCCTGCCGCCGGTTGCAAGTCACCCAGCAATACTTTTAACAGGGTGGACTTACCGCTGCCGTTCTTGCCGCGTAAATGCAGTTTACTGCCGGTGCTCAAAACAAAGCTGATTGGTCTGGCAAAGCCGAACGGCAGGATGCATGACTCAACCGAAACCAGTCGTGCTCCATTGTGGCTGGCGTTATCCAGATATAACTTCTGAGGTTTTATCGTTTGCCAGTGTTGCTGCAGTGCTTGTGCTTTCTGATTCAGTTCCCGCCGCTGCCGGTCTTCATTTTTCAGTCGCTGACTGGTATTGGCAGTAGCGCGATCTTTTTTCGCATCCAGCAAGACCTTGGGTTGACTGCCCTGATTACGCTCTTTGTTGCCTTGTGAGCGCCGCTGCTGTGCTTTTTCACGGTTGCGCTGCGCCTGTTGTTGCAGCCGGGTTTGAGCTTGATGAATGGTTTTCAGTTGCTGCTGCGTTGCTTGTCGGTGCTGTTCTTTGCGAATCAGATAGTCTTCGAATGACTCCCCATAGCATTCCAGACCGGATGGATTTAACGCCCAAATTTCAGTCATCTCGTTTAACAGTTGCCGGTCGTGACTGATCAGCAGAATATATCCGCTAAAGTTACGCATTTGTTTGATCAGCCATTGCCGGGTGTCACGATCCAGATGATTTGACGGCTCATCCAGAATTAACAGCTCTGCATTGCTTTGAAACAGTTTCCAAAGTTGCAATGCCCCAAGCTGACCGCCGCTGAGCTCTGCGCAGCGTTGTTCCGGGCTACCGGTTATCGACAGTTCACTCAGCAGGTTGGCCAGTTCCTCGCGGATGAACCAACGATCACCTATTTGATCAAACCAGTGTGACTCACTGGCACCAGCTTCAATGGCATTCAGTGCGTTGAGAATATTATCCAACTGCAGATATTGGGCGATAGTGAGATCGCTGCTCAGTAAGACAGAAGGCAACTGCCAGAAACATCCTATGTGTGATGTACGCTGAACCTGCCCCGCCGATGGTGTATATTCGCCTGCCAGCGTAGCTGCCAGGATTGATTTTCCAACCCCATTATCGCCGACCAGACCGGTACGGCGCCTGGTCAGATTACAATGGATGTTTTCGAAAAGCTTATCGCCATTAGCAAAGTAACAGGCAAGATTATGTGCTTGAAGTATAGTCATTGTGACTCCTGCAGCAGAAACAGGGTGGCCATCAGGTATATAGAACAAGAAGCGAAACAAGATCCTGAATCCGTGACTCCATAGCGGCGCAGTACGCGAGCCATTGATTCCTATTTGCTTCCCAAAAATTGGGGTGAACCTATGGGTGCACCTGTAATTTTTGAAAAACAAATAGAAATCAAGCTCTTACACTCTGCATCCACTGAAGGAGTCACGGATTCAGGAAGATGATACCGAACAAACCACGCCTGAGTAACCAGAGAAAAAAATCGTTAGCTGTCAGATGTCACTTATTCATCGTGGGTTCGGCCGTACAAGCAGGAATTGAGTTGGTATTGTAAACAGAATTGGCGAAATTAACAGGTTTTCCAGCGGTTAATGAAACCTGAATCCGTGACTCCATCGCGGCGCAGTGCGCAAGCCGCGATGGAGTCACGGATTCAGGTTTAATGACCTTCGCTATTTATTTTCCTCGTTCTAAAGTTATGCCATTGAGGAACTTAAATAAGTCGCTGTCTGTTGACAAAACAAGCGTTGTATTGTTTGCGACAATACTCGGATAAGATTGCATTGTGCGTGTGAATTCGTACAGACTGACAGCTTCCGGGCTCTGGTTGTAGGCAAGTGCATAAATTTCTGCCGCTTTGGCATCGGCCAGCCCTCTAATTTCCTCCACCTGTCTGTAGGCTTCCGATTGGATTTTGTTAAGTTCTCTTACTCGGTCACCTCGAATCCTCGCAGCCTCTCCATTACCTTCAGATAAATACCTCTCGGCGATTTGTCGGCGTTCGCTGATCATACGTTCGTAAATTTTAGGGCGAACGCTTTCATTGTAGTTAATCCGCTTGAACCGAATATCAAGCAATTCAATACCAAAAACCTGCACTTTCTCTGCGGCAGCAGCATAGATTTCTTGCTCTACTAACTTACGCCCTTTGTGAATAGGCACGAGTGTTCCAAGTTTAAGATCACCTTCGATATCACTTAATACGCCTTCTCGTAGAGGCTCTCGGTTTTTGCTCGTTCGAATAATTTCGATAAGCTCATGCTTGGCAACGGCATTTCGAGTTTCGCTACCTAAAATATCATCCAGCCGGGATTGAGCGCTTCGCTCGTCTCGAAGACGCAAAAAATATTGCAGCGGATCGGTGATGCGCCAACGCGCAAATAGATCAACAGAGATATATAACTTATCTTTAGTGGGCATGTCAGATGGCTCGCCATCCCACTCCAATATGCGTTTATCGATGGTGTTAACCTCCTGAATAAACGGCATTTTTATATTGAGGCCAGCATCAACAACAGGACGACCAACGGGCTTGCCAAACTGTGTGATAATCACCTGCTGTACTTCGCTAACCGTATAAAGCGCGCTGTTTAAAACTAGAGCCGTCACCACAACCAGTGCTAACAGAACCGTTGTTTTTATGGGTTTCATGGCTTGCCTCCCTGTTTATTCTCTGTTTTTCCATCCAGATTAAGCAAAGGCAAGACGTTATTTGTTCGCTCATCGATAATAATTTTTGATCGAATATTGGGAAGTACCGTTTGCAGAGTTTCGATGTAGATTCGTCGCTTGGTTACTTCAGGGGCTTTAATATATTGCGCATATAACGCATTAAAGCGAGCAGCATCACCTTCGGCTTCATTAATACGCTTTAAACGATAACCATCGGCTTCGCGGATGCGCTGATCTTTTTCACCCAGGGCAAGAGGAATAACTTTGTTGTAGTCTCGACGCGCCTCATTGATCAGTTTTTCTTTTTCCTGTTGTGCCTGGTTCACCTCATTGAAGGACTCTTGAACCGGTTTTGGTGGATTAATATTTTTTAACTGCACCTGATCGATACTGATTCCCATTGCATACTTGGTCGACAAAGCCTGCATTTTTGTGAGCGCTTCAGACTCAATCTCCTGGCGTCCAATGGTAATCACTTCATCAACAGTGCGGTCACCAACTACTTCGCGCATCACAGACTCTGAGACATAGCGCAGGGTTTCTCTCGGCTCTCTGACTTCAAACAAAAACTTGGCCGGGGCGGAAATCCGATATTGCACCACCCACTCGACCAGAGCGGCATTTAGGTCTCCGGTTACCATTTGCGTTTCTCGACGTTCTTGATTGTAGTGCGGGTTTTGATAAGGATCACTTGCACCGGGGGTAGCAAATCCAAACTCTTGCTTAAGCTGACGTTTTACTGGCACGATTTTCGCCGAGTCAATGCCGAGTGGAAGTTTCAGATGAAGGCCTGGTGGTACATCCTTAATGAATTTACCGAATCGTTGAATAACCGCAACCGAGTCACTGGGAACCGTGTAAAATGCTGACCATAATGTGCTTGCGAAAAGAAAGATGGTGATGATTAAAAAAAGGCCCTTTCGACCGCCACCTGGAAGAATATTTTTTATACGCTTGAAATTATCACTCAATATATCATTTAGATCTGGAGGCGATTTGTTACCTCTACTCCAGGGGTCTCTTGGCGGCTCGTTATTGTTGGACATAAATAGTCCTTAAGGATTGACGAACTAATTTTCGCCTTCCTTATTAATTGGGGGGAAAAGAGAAATGACAAGTGCAGATCAGGTATTTGACCGAATTAACGGCAAATCAACCACCTTTGTAAGGGTAAGACTATTTAGCTCACCTGAATCCGTGACTCCTTCAGTGGATGCAGGGTGTAAGAGCTTGATTTCTATTTGTTTTTCAAAAATTGCAGGTGCACCCATAGGTTCACCCCAATCACGGATTCAGGGCTCAGTTACAGCATCGCTCTAAAGTCGCCACACCTACCTGCAACCTGAGTACGGAACTGCCATCATTTTCTGACTCCTGTCCGAACCGCCGTTGAGCGAACTTCCGTTGTCGATGCCGAACGGTAACGTTCCAGATAGCCTTGTGGACAGTGATCTTCTGCGCGAATCACAACCGCTGACAGGTATTGATGCAACTGCTCAGCCAGATACACGAACAACGCCTGTAAGCCAAAAAAACTGGCATGACACTGCTGAGTATCGCAACGTTCAGGCACTTAAAACGCCGTAAAGCGCGGTGTTTTTCAGGGCCGGGAAAGCGGGCAGCGAAAACTTTCCCCTGATAGAAAAAATAGCTTGCTATGTAAAATAAATTCGCTTAAATAACGTCATTTTCCTCAACCCTAATCCAAACCGGGGTGCCCAAACCGTCAGTCTTTGATGTGCCCAAGCACTCTATACTCCGGACTGACGACAATGAAAACCCTGTTTGTTTTTGATGATCAGGAAGCGCTGGTGGATATCCACCTGAATGCCATTTCCTTCTCAACCTATCTCAACGACTACCCCAAATTGAACGAACCCAAAGTTCGAGTCATTAATCTGTGTGACTCTGAACGTTACCTGAGTCAGGGTTACTACTGTTCACTATTGGCTGAGGCGCGTAACCATCAGGTACTGCCACGTGTTAAAGTGATTAATGCACTGCGTGAAGACCGAGCCAACCCCTGGTTTGAATCGAGTTCGGATGCTGCCCTTGAAACTGAGCAGACTCAGGTGATCTGTATGGGGGATGTTACTGACAGCCGTTACCGTAAACTGGCGACCAGTCTGTACCAGAACTATCCATCACCGATCCTGTTATTTGATGTACATCGCGAAGCCGGTGGCCGTCGTGTGCAGGTTCGGCGTGGCAACCTGTCTGAACTGACGGAAGCGCAACGTGATTTCTGCCTGACCGTCCTAGAAGACTACTCGCGCAAGAGCTGGCGTAAAGGTGGTGCCAATAAAAAATATCGCTGGCAATTGGCTATGTTGGTCAACCCGGAAGAAAAAGTACCCCCTAGTGATAAAGGGGCGTTAAGTCGTTTTGTCAAAGCGGGCGGGAAACTGGGCATTCGGGTTCATACTGTCACGGCATCGCAGATATCCGATATCAATCAGTATGACGGATTGTTTCTACGTGAAACCACTGCCATCGACCACCATACCTATCAGTTGGCGAGCCGGGCACAAAGTCACGGCCTGGTGGTTATCGATGATCCGGATTCCATCCTGCGTTGTTGTAACAAGGTCTTCCTGCACGATGCGTTTAACTACCAGAATGTATCGAGCTTGCGTACGCTGATACTCAGCGATATTGACCTGGCGAGCGTTGAAAAGCTGGAGCAGAGTTTTGATTATCCAATCATTCTGAAAATGCCGGAAGGGTCATTTTCCAAAGGCGTATTTAAAGTCAGCCGCCGTGAAGAATTGATCAACGTTGCACAGAGCCTGCTGGAGGAATCCGCGCTGTTTCTGGCACAGGAGTATATGTTTACCGAGTACGACTGGCGTATCGGTGTCTTGAATGGCCGCGCGCTGTATGCCTGCCGTTACTTTATGGCACGCAATCACTGGCAGATTTATAACCACGGCTCAAAACGATTTTTCTCCGGCGGTTTTGACTCATTGCCTACCTTTGAAGTACCGGCCATCGTATTGAGCACGGCATTGAAGGCGGCGTCTGTGGTAGGCAATGGTCTTTACGGAATCGACATCAAAATGTCCGGTAATCATGCCTATGTGTTGGAAGTGAATGACAACCCGAGCCTGGATCATGACGTTGAAGATGCCTACCTCGGTGATGAGCTGTATATGCAGATTATGTCGGAATTTCTGCGTCGTCTGGAAATGCGGGGCCGCTAATGAGCCTTGAAATCCGGCGTGCCAGCGCGGCAGATCTGGATGCTATTGACCAGGTAGAACAGCAGAGTTTCAGTGGCGAGAAATTCAGCCGCCGTCAGTTGCGATACCTGTTAACTCAGGCGCAAGCAGCGACCTGGCTTGCGTTCAGTGAAGAATTAGCCGTGGGCTATTGCATTGGATTGCTGCCGCATATCAGTCGTCCGGCGCGGCTGTATTCATTAGCGGTACTGCCTGTTGGTCGAGGTCAGGGAATTGGTTCGGCGCTGATACAGCAGTTTATTGATACGGCAATGACCAGAGGATACCAGCGCGCTCGTCTTGAAGTCAGTGAGAAAAATACCATTGCTCGTCGCTTGTATGAGCAACAGGGTTTTGCCGACATAAAAACCTTACCCGATTACTATCAACCAGGAGAACATGGTCTGCGCATGCAGCGATTCCTGGCCTGTTGAGATTAAAAACTTATGAATGCATTAACCAAAACACAAGGTGGTCGTGATACCACCGCAGATGACAGCCTGTTTGCCCGCATCGCCGATGATCTTCATCAGCAGGGCCATTCAATCTGTCCGGCCGCATTACCAGCAGAGCTTGCCAACCAATTATTTGACCATGTCCATCAGATAAACGACGAACAGTTCGCCAGTGCCGGTATCGGCCGTGGGCACGATTATGCCCAAGTTCGTTTTGTTCGCACTGATGAAATCTGCTGGATTACCGACGAGTCCAATACAGGTCAACAATGGCTTGATTGGAGTGGTCGGCTACAACTGTTTTTGAATCGGCGACTGTTTCTTGGTCTGTTTTCTTTTGAGAGTCACTTTGCACATTATCAGCCTGGCGACTTTTACAAACGGCATTACGATGCCTTTCGTGGTGAAGCAAACCGAGTTTTGTCGGTTGTCGTTTATCTGAACCCTGGCTGGCAACTGGATGATGGTGGCGAACTGGTTTTATATCGTAACGACGCGGATAACGAAGGTACTAAAGTCACACCATTGTTTGGCACCGTGGTTGTTTTCCTCAGTGAAGAATTTCCGCATGAAGTATTGCCTGCCATGCGTGACCGATACTCTATCGCTGGCTGGTTCCGTGTTAATACATCAAGTGCTGATCGGGTTGATCCACCGCGATAATGTGAAATAACGTAAGTCTTGGGGTTTGACCTGAATCCCAACTCCCAGTGCTTGCACCTATCAATTCAATCAGGCACTTAAACCTGAATCCGTGACTCCATAGCGGTGCAGTGCGCAAGCCATTGATTCCTCTTTGCTTCCCCAAAATTGGGGTGAACCTATGGGTGCACCTGCAATTTTTGAACAACAAATAGAAATCAAGCTCT